>JAPLOU010000058.1 GCA_026400535.1 Hyphomicrobiales bacterium | reverse complement strand
CCGCCGTCCAGTCACGAAAGGCGGACCGGAAGCCATGGACCGTGATGTCGGTCAGCTCCATCCGGCGAAGCACCATGGTCATCACCATGCCGGAGACAGGCTGGTTCGCTCTCATGCCGCATCGCTTTCTATTTGCTCGGCGGGCATAAAGTCTCGCATATCTCAAGGGGAGAGGGAGC
The DNA here is from genome assembly GCA_026400535.1 of Hyphomicrobiales bacterium. GTDB lineage: Bacteria > Pseudomonadota > Alphaproteobacteria > Rhizobiales > Beijerinckiaceae > Allobosea. Next base: position 10,590 of record JAPLOU010000058.1, on the reverse strand, counting down.
GGTCAGATGGGAAGCCTACGGAAGACCAGCCGGGCCGGGTCATAACAGGCTTTCATAGGCTCGGGATTTTGTTGGCAGTTCCGCTTCTTCTCGGAGCAGTCGCAACTGCTTCAGCACATAGCGTGCCAGAACTGCGTTTGATCTCGCGCGATATGGTCGGCCCAGAGCGCCCCAGATGCCCGGCTATCCAGCGACAGCTCCGACCTTCATTCAGATGCCGATGAATGAAATTGCGTTCCTCACCGCTGAGGTGGTTGTAAACCTGGCCCATCACTCACCCGATAATCCGTCAGGTGATGCACTTCAAATGTGAAACGGCCTGGTTTGAATTCAGCCAAACAGTGGTTACGCCGCCGCCCCGCTTTCCTTTGAACCTCCTGCCACCGCTACCGGAGGGCTTCATTTGGGGGCAGGCATCAATAGTGGCAAAGCCGTTTGGCCAGCTAGACGCTGTTCAGTCTCACTATTTGTCAGCACTTTGGTGGCGTCACGCGGCTCTGGTGAATTCCGCGGCGCACGCCACCTCCCTGTCTCACCTCAAGCCCAGCACGGTCCCTCTCACAAGACAGAATGGTCCCTGACATGAGACAGGGGCCTATCGACGGTCGCGCCACAGGGACCGTCAGACCGTTTTTCGGGGTGCTCCCTGTCTCACGTCAGGTACGTTCTTAAGTTACCATGGGCTAAGCGGCTTCCCGGTAGCGACGCATCGGGATGGTCTGTGTCACGTCGCACCGGAGCCATAGCAAGCGAAACGTGGTGGCAATCCGGTGATGGTTGCCGAAGCAGCTATGTCCCATGTCATCGGCGACAAAGCTGAACAGGCTTACCAGCGTGGCGATGCGCTGGAGAAGCGCCGTGTGTTGATGGCAGCATGGACGGACTATCTGACAAGCAGGGTGACTCGGAAGGTGGTCGCGCTGCGGGCAGGAAGTGCGGCTTGACCCACTGCCCCGGAGTGTCGTTCGCTTATTGACGCGAGACTGGATTTTGAAGAACTTGATGCTGCATCAGGTAAATGCTGGATCATGAGGTTTGTTATGTCTAACCAGAAGTCTCTTCGGTCTACACTTGCGCTCATTGTGCTCGCCGCGTCACTCATACCGCTTCAAGCGAGCGCGCAGAGTGACTTCCCATTCCGTCTCCACAACCGGTCGAATGGGTGGACGATAACAGCTTTCCAGACGTTCCAGAATGGAACCTGGAGTTCGAATTGGCTGGATGGGCTGCGGATTGGACCGGGCCAGAACGCGAGCATGGATTGGAAAAGCAACGCCGGTGATTGCACTGTACGGTTCAGAGTGAGCTGGGCTGATTACGGTGCGGAGGAATTCCGGACGGATTTTTGCAAGCTGCGCAATCTCTATATGATGAACGATGGTTTCCGCTGGGATTAAGCACCCCGCTGCCGAACGGTTGAGCATCGCGCGCGCCACACATGGCGCGAGGCGTTTTGGCCAAGGATGCTGCTGGGGGCAGAAGCACGAGCTATTCGCTGGTGATCGCGTAGCGCCCCAACGTAGCTTCTGTGCAGCTTTCCGACATTCAGGACGGCGGTACGGGCTGGCCTCCCTCGCAGAATGTGCCCCACTCGTCCATCAGCTTCCGGCGATTCTCGAACAGGTCCACCCTGCGATAGGGCCGCCCATCAGGCGCTTGATGCACATGGGATAACGATCGATTCCGAAAACGAGACAAAAATGGCGCGTGCGGTGTCGACCGCAATTCAGAACGCAAGTCTCACGCTCGCGCGTTACGTCGAAGGCGTCTACGGGACCGGTTTAAATCTTTCCAATGCCCAAACAAGCTCGCAATTTGTTATGGGTGCGCGGCCCGGAAAAGTGATCGGCACCCGATGCGGGACTTTCTGTCTTGTCTGAAGGCCACTTGACGGATCGCCATCGTCGGCGCTGATACGGCACCGTTCCATCCCTCCCGGTAGAGACCTGCCCGATGAAGAAGATGACCACTGCCCGGCATGCCCGGCTCGACCTGACAACCAAGATGATGCTGGGAGGGCGCAACCCGGACGAACAGTTCGGCTTCGTGAACACGCCGATCTATCGAGGCTCCACCGTCCTGAAGCCGACCGTCGCGGCCCTGAACGACCGGCATCACGCCCGCTTCATCTATGGGACCATGGGTTCGCCGACAACAGAAGCACTGGAAAAGGCCTGGACCGAGCTTGCTGGTGCCGCTGGGACCGTCCTCGTCCCGTCCGGTCTCGCGGCCGTCACGATCGCCTTCATGGCCTTCCTGAAGGCAGGCGATCACTTCCTCGTGCCTGACTCGGTCTATCGTCCGGCCCGCAACTTCTGCGACACGGTGCTGAAGCGAATGGGTGTGGAGACGACCTATTACGATCCGCTGATCGGCAAGGATATCGCCAGATTGATGCGCCCCAACACCGTTGCCATCCATACGGAGGCACCGGGTTCGCAATCCTTTGAGATGCAGGATATTCCTGCCATCGCCGAGGTGGCCCATGCCCACGGTGCCATCGTGCTGATGGACAACACCTGGGCGACGCCTCTGCTGTTCCCGCCGCACGAGCGTGGCGTTGATGTCGCCATCGAAGCTGGCACGAAATATCTCGGCGGCCATTCCGATGTCCTGCTTGGCATGATTTCCGCCAACCAGCGCTGCTGGAAGCGGTTGAGGGACACGTTCACTGCCTTCGGTTGCTGCCCCAGTCCGGAAGATGTCTGGCTTGGCCTTCGCGGCTTGCGGACCATGGAGCTGCGTCTGCGGACGCAGGAGAAGAAGACGCTCGAGATGGCCCGCTGGCTGCAGAAGCGGCCGGAAGTCTTGCGCGTCCTGCATCCCGCACTCCCGGACGATCCGGGCCATGCAATCTGGACGCGCGACTTCAAGGGATCATCGAGCCTGTTCTCGATCGTCTTGAGGCCCGTGCCGCACAAAGCTGTCGAGGCCATGCTCAACGGCATGAGCCTGTTCGGCCTGGGATTCTCCTGGGGCGGCTATGAAAGCCTGGCCGTGCCCTTCGACTGTTCGGAGTACCGCACGGCGACGCAGTTCGATCCCGGCGGCCCCTGCATCCGCCTGCAGATCGGCCTGGAGTCAAACAAGGACCTCAAGGCGGATCTTGCGGCCGGTTTCAGAAGGTTGGCGAAGGCTACCGCCTGACACGGAAAAAGGGCCCGGCAACCCGGGCCTTTCAGATTCTGACAACCCAAACAGCGACTGCCGCAGCAATATGATGAAGAGCATGCCGTCCATTCCGTCCGGTGCGCTTATCGGCGAGGAGGAGGAGCCGTGGTTCGGGAACTGTGGCGTCCAGAGGTGGCCAACGGCCTGACCAGTCGCCGCAAGCCGGGCGCCTGTCTGCAATGGCGCGCGCAGGCGCCATTGCCGGTCTCACGCCATCGCGGCTTCGCCATCAATGACCGTAGCGAGCTACACGCATCGAAGGCGACCACACGGCTCGCTGCTCTGCGACGATCAATGCTTCAGCGCGCATTGCCGCGCATGAAATGTTCCCTGATGGTCGATCGTTGCCTCATCTGATCTGCTCCCCATCAGGATCTGCTACCGGGGGCGGCGATGAGGCGGGTGAGTATGGTGACGCGCGATGCGTTGTTAGCGGCGGTAACGGAACGCTATCAAAGCAGCAAGCGCGTGGAGAAGGGCCGCATCCTCGACGAGTTCGCGGCCATGACAGGGCACCATCGCAAGCATGCCATGCTGCTCCTGCGGGCTGGAGCAGGGGATCATCTTGCAGGAGGGTCACGCCCGCACCGACGGGTTTATGACGATGCGGTGCGCGAGGGCCCCATCGTCATCGACAGCACCGGCCTCACATTCCCTGGCGCAGGCGCATGGGCCAAGGCCAGGCATGGCGAAGCACGCCGGTCCTGGCGAAAGCTGCATCTCTCGGTCAATACCGCTGACAACAAGATCATCGCCCCCGCATTGACCGATGACGCGACCTCCGACGCCATGATGATCGCTGAGCTGGTGGCGAGTTCCCGCAGCACCATCCGCGCCGGTATCGCCGATGGTTCCGATGGTGCCGCGCCGGTCTATCAGGCAAGCCGGGCGGCAAGATCTGGACGATCGCCGCAAAGGATCATTATGCCGCCGGGCAGATCCTCGATCCCTGACATGGGCAAACCCGATCGCGGCAGCGAGCGCGAGAGGCACTGAGCACGGATTGCCGATCGCGGGCCAATGGCCCGGCAGCCGCAACACGGATACCGCAAGAGCTCGCTGATCGGGACGGCCATCTTCCGCATCAAATTCATCAAACGCGGGCGTCTGGCATCCAGACCTTTTGGAGCCCAGCAGAACGACGTCATGCAGGATAACAAGAGACGTGAGATCAAGCAGCCTGCACTGACCGGCAGGCATCAGCAGAGCAACGGCGGGGCGCAACGCCGGCCAATCGCGCAGGACAGGGACCCGTGCGGCATAGCTGCGGCCGCACGAATCAGGAGCTCAAGGAGCCGGAGAAGCTTTAAAACAATTGTCCCGCAAGACGCGGCGCATCAACGCGCCGCGCTGTCTCTTGTGCGGTGTCAATCGACAAGTTTCCAGGTCGCATCCGGATTAAAACTCTTGATCCGCGATGCTGCACGCGTGGCGTTCGGCCCGAAGTTCTTCTGGTAAAGATCACCGTGATGGCTGCACATGAAGGTCATCACGCCCGTCTCGCCCCACTTCACCGGATAAGCGATCAGTGCATGACCGGCGATCATGTTGCCGTTGATCACATAGCCATGACCTCCGCCCGGCGCCGCTGGCCCCTGCGCGCGCAGTATGCGGAAGAAATAACCTTCATAGGACGGCACGCCCCCGCGAACGGCGCGGACGGCGTCCGAAAGCGCGCCCTCCAGCGGCGAGACGTCAGCCTGTGATCGCGGCTCCCAATAAAGTCCGTCACGCTGACCCGGCCGGCTGATGATGCGCTGCGCATAAGCGAGCACGCGGTCGCCATTGCGGTCGGCCTTGATGTAATCTTTCTGTGCCGCCATGTAGGCGGAGCAGGCCCCTAACGCAGCAAGCTCATTGTGACCGATGACCCGTTCGCGAATCTCGCGCTGCCCTGCGACCGGATCGAACGACCAGCCGTCGCCTTTCCTGATGATCGGAATGGGAAAAGGAAATTCGCGGCTGCCGACGATCAGGATCCTCGTCGTATCGCCGCGGTCTTCCAGAGCGACCTTCTCGGAAGCTGCCTCGATGAACTTGGCAAGTCGTTCCTTATCCTCTTCGGCGTCGCCAGTGCTCACGAGCTGACGTCCGCGCGGACCGAAGATTTCGGTCACAAAGCCGTCGCGGCCTGACTTTGCCGCCGCGATGAGATCGTCCGCCGCCGCTTGTGCGCTCGGATACACTTTCTGGGCGAAGGCCGGACTGGCGAATGCGATCGCAGTGCCGAGAAGAGCGGCAAATCCGAGAATGGACCTGTGCAGATGATGGGTCATTGACATGTCCTCCCTCTCAACCCCTGCGGCCACGGCCACCGCCGCCGCCACCTAATCCACCGCCTCTGCCGCCGCCACCCATGGGCCGCGCGGCTGCGGCTGGCCGGGCACCCATGGCCGGGCCACTGTTGAAACTCTGTCCGCCGCGGTTGCTGAACGTCTGCGCGGCGCCGCGGCCCCCGTCGATGCCTCCGAAGGCACCGCCAGGTTTGGCCTGCGACGGGCGGGGGCCTGGTCGTGAGCCCTGCTGGCACCTCCGGACGAGAAGCGGGCCGCGTCTCTGGCCGCTGCTCGGGGCGGAGCCCTGCTGGCACCTCCGGACGAGAAGCGGGCCGCGTCTCTGGCCGCTGCTCGGGGCGGAGCCCTGCTGGCACCTCCGGACGAGAAGCGGGCCGCGTCTCTGGCCGCTGCTCGGGACGGAGCCCTGCTGGAATCTCCGGACGAGGAGCGGTCTGCTGCGCGGAGCGGCCGCCCAGGCTGTTCTCCGGACGCAGGCCAGGCTTGCTGCCCTGCCCCGGGCGATAGCGGTCGCTATCAGGACGCCATGGCCTGACATTGTTCCCGATGTTGGCGCTGTTGCCGATGTTGACATTGCCGATATTCACATCGTTGCCGATATTGATGTTGCCGGGCGGACGCACGCCTGGCGGATAGGCCGGCATTCCCGGACGCCACCCGGAATATGGCGGGCGCCATGCAGGATAGCCCGGCCACACGGGCGGATAGACGATGCCCGAGCCCCAGTTCCAGTAGTTGTTGTTGTTCCAGACGGCGCCGATGGCCACCGCGGTGCCGAATGTCAGAAGACTCGCGGCGACCGCGCTTGCGGCTGGATCGTAGACCTGAACCGGATCGTAGACCGGCACGTAGATCACCTCCGGGCTCGCACTTTCGATGATGATAACGTCGCGATTGCTCTCCTTGCGCTTGACCACCTTCTGCTGCTGGCTCGGCTTCAGCGCTCCAGTCGCGTCAGCCCTGGCGCGCATGCGCTGGATCGCGTCCGCAACGTCTTTCGGCTGGTTGATGAAGGCGTCGCCGAGATCTGTCGTCCAGTCGAGATCATCGTTCAACTTCTTCACGACATCGGGAAAGCGCACGAGCGCCTTGACCGCCGGATCCCAGGACTGCCCATCAATGCCGGAGAAATCCTGTTTTGCGACAGACGCCTTGTTCTTGTCGATCCAGCGCTGCGCCTGAACGATATCAACGGGATAGGCCGACGCAGGCAAGACCTGTGCAAGCAGCGCATCCGGATACAGCGCGATGGGCGCCACGAGTTTGTCGAGCTCGGCGGCACTGAAGATGCTGTCTGCAGGCTGCGCATACGATTGACCGGCGACGGGCTCGCCTTGCGGCGCTTGCGCAAACGCCGCCGCCCCCCCGAACATCATCGCTATGGCGAAGCCAAGCGCCCAATGACTTGCTCGCGAGAGCAAGAGAATGCGCTGTGATTTCATGAATCCCTCCACCAGTCTGTTATCTTCCGTCGCACAATGACCTGCCGCCACCGCTCACTCTGACCCCAAATTGACCGGATGACCCCGTAAAATAGAGCGAACATATAGCTTCCGCCAGGTTCCGGGGAAGTGCTGGCGGCCGATACAGTTTCCATTGCCGCCTCCGCCGTGCTCAAGGTCCAAAACGAGCTTTGATACGGTTGCCGGCATTCCCCACCCGAACACCGTCGGGATAGTAAGCATGTCGTGATTTGGCAATTTTGACAAGCGCATGCCGTCCATTTAACCCGGATTTTCCATATGATTTCGAATTGTCTGGCTCGAAACGACAGAATTACTATCGTTTTAGCATCTCGATATTGTTTTGGCGGCGGCGTGATGGACCACGCAGCGGATGAAACACATCACAGGCCCCTGCGGACCGGCGTCGAATGTTACCTGAAGGTCAGTCGTTTCTATCAGCAAGCCATTGTTCCTTTGACCGCGCGTTGAGCCAGCTGGACACCCGCAAAAACCTCCGGGACTCCTCACCAAGCTTCCGGACCGGCGAATTTGATTCTGCCCCGTTCTCGTTTTGATTCTTAGACGTTCATGGTGGCTCAAGCACTTTCATTGAGGGCCGGAGGTTAATGCGGGTGTCCAGCTACAGGTTTTTGTCCTTGAAAGATAGATGGCTTTAACGCAGCCATTCGTGTTGCTCATCGTTCAATCCTCACGGAAGATCCGGGGTCGGGATTCTCCTATGCGGTCTGCGCATACGGGTCTGAACCCTGCGCACTGGAGGATCCATGACGGTTTCGCCCTTTGACCGCCTTCGCCCTGAGGCGGTCGCTGGCAATCGTAATTCCCCGCAAGGACACATCTGGTGCTGCCGAACCATTTCGCTGACGGAAGAGGGCCCTGGCACGATGGCGATCATGCGTGCAGCCTCGACAGCCGGTGGCGATGCAACTCCTGGCTGACCGTGGCAGCTAATGCCACGGTTTGTTGCGCAACATGCCGCCCGCAGACACGATGGCGGCGGAGCCGGATGATGAGCTCCGCCAGCGCCTCTGCGGCCCAGGTCCGGATCACCCTTGGCTGCGATGAGCGGTCCTGTAGCGTTCGGTCCAGCGCCGCCCGGGCTGTGGAAAGGCGTCCGATGATCACCGGCTCGCCATCTTCTCTCGACGAACGGGCGTCAGGGGGGGCAGTCTGATGGATGTTCATTCGGTGCTCTGCTTAATCTAGACGTGTGGTCGCTCCGGTCTCCCTGAGCCACCCCGCCTGGACAACCTGGTGAAACGCTCACATCTGGGGAATGTTCAGCGCTCGCGCGACATCTGCGATGGATGCCTTTTCGGCCTCGGTCACCTTGACGCCGCCAAAGCCTAGGAACCCGCCTTCTGTCGAGGCCTCGGCAACGCGCTCCGAGACGTGTTTCAGCCAGGCCTTGAATGGCCCGGAATCGGGGCCCGCCTTGGCGTCCAGGATACCGCCGACGCGCGTCAACGTGGTCAGCACCTGCGCCTTGAGCTCGGCCGGCGTTCTAGCGGTGAGCTGGGCCTTGACGCCCTCGCGGGCCGCTGTGCGCCCGTCTCCCGTTTCCATGTCCGCGACGATGTCCTTGACGAGTGACAGCGCCCCCGGATCCTTTCTGGCCTCGAGGAGCGCCCGGCCACTTGCCATGCCCTCCTGCATCAGGCCCCATAGGCCGCTCGGCTCCGCCAGGGTCACCGCCATGCCGGTCAGCATGGGGCTGCCCAGGATCAGATTCCATTCATCCACCGTGAAATCAGCCTTCGTCGCCATGTGATTCTCCCATGTCTCGATCAGAGCAGGTTGGACCGTCCCAAGCAGGCCTGCCGGGACGGTCACAGGGGTTATGCCTTGGCCATGGCGTCCAGCCTGGCCTTGATCGTGTCGATCGTGGGCTTGGCCACCGCCGACACGCCAGGAATTGCGAGGACCTTGTTGAACGCCTCGTCAAGCGCCGGCCGAATGGAGGTCAGGAAGGCCGCAATAGCCGTCTTGCCTCCCGCGGGAAGCTGGTTCACCAAGCCGCCGAGCTTATCGAACTGGGCGGTGGCTTCCTGGAGGGTCGGCAAAGCGGCCTTGGCCGTGTCGACGTCCTTGACGCCCTGAAGGGCGGTCCTCAGCCCGTCAACCGTCCTCAGGAGCGACGAGCCGATGTCGACCCCGCCCGCGACCAGATTCTGCAGCGATTGGGCAGTCTGGGTCGCGGCAGACCTGGCGGCATCGGCCGCGGTCTGGGCCGACTGCGAGGCCTGGGTCGTAACGGTCTTGGCTTGCTGCGCTACGTTCGAGGCATTGTTGCCAAGGAACCACCAGGCCAGGGCCGCAATTGCCGCGATAGGCAAGGCCCATTGCGCCCAGCCCGGAAAGCCGGAGGCCTGCTTGACCGCGCGGTCGGCGCTCGAGGACACCGACTGTGCAGCCGTCCGCGCAGCCTGGTTTGCGCCCGCCACGCCCACACCGAGGCTGCTGAGCAATCCGGTGCCGCCCAGCATGTCCGCAAAGCCGGACGGGAGAGCGGCACTGATGTTCGTCGTCTGCGAGGCCAGAAGGCTCGCCAGGCCGCCCGCATTCAGCGACCCTGAACTGGCCTGCTTGCCGAGCGTTCCCATGACCACGGGAGCGAGGAGGCCCAACAGGGACGAACTCGCCGTGCCCCCCAGGCCCGAATACTTGGTCAGCGCGCCGCCCAGCCCCGACAAAACCGCGGGTCCGAGAAGCGAGCCGAGCGCCTTGGTGCCGTTTTCGACCAGCGAGGCCTGGCCCGAACCGCCGATCATGCCAGCGAGGCTGTCGAGTACGCTCGGAGGCTGCTGCGTGACCGCCTGGAAGAGCTTCTGCGCGCCATCCTGCGTGCCAGCCACACCTGCGAGGCCTCCCAGAAGGCTCGGCACAGCAGCGCTGATCGCCTTGCCGGCGAGCGACTGGTCGACCCCGAGCGCGGACGCGATCCTTGCGATCATGTCAGGCGTCAAGAACTGCGTTGCCAAAGAAACGATATTGATACTCACGTGAATCTCCTTTTCCGGCGTGATCAATTTTAATGCAGGCTTCTATTTTGCTGCCGGTTCCGCAGCTTGAGCCTTAGGTCAGGCACGCTACAGCTGAGGCAATCACAATCGAAAAGCGCATGGTGCGCGTTGGCGTGAGTTTTCGAATGCGCATAGCCTGCCCTTCGCTCAGAGGCCGTTTGTCTAACAGGGTTGATCGTGGCAAACTGTCCGAAATTGGGCATTGTTACCTTCGGCAGCTGCTCCCAAGGTGACGGTCGAGTAGCTCAGCCATTTGGCTCTCGCCCTCACAGATCCGGAAGGCCAGATTTGCCGCACCCGGCTCTTCCCGAGAGGGGCCCGCTTCATATCCGAGCCTGTGCCCAGGTGCGAAGGGTTCGAGGCGTTGGCAGTCGGAAGCGTGCGGTCAGGGTGTCGAACTCCTCCCAGCCGATGCGTCGTGTGTGGATGCCCCCGGTTTTGCAAGGGGATTCTTCTGGCGGCTTTTGACACGCGGGCACTTCAATCGGTCGTGTGTCAGGCCTTTGATCGTGGCCTTACGCCACGGGGCCGGTATGCAGTTCGAGGAACAGGGTCCAGATCGGTTCAGAGAGCTTTGATGCGCGAGTTCCATGACGGGTTCTCCCCATCCTGAACGTGCAAGTCCATTGCCTGCAG
>JAPLOU010000074.1 GCA_026400535.1 Hyphomicrobiales bacterium | reverse complement strand
GGCTGCGGCTTGGCGTGACCGGGCTGGCGCGCTCTGGCAAGACCGTGTTCACGACGGCGCTGGTGCATCATCTGACGACAGGAACACGGCTGCCGCTGCTGCGGGCGTCGGCGGAGGGCCGCATCACCCGGGCCCGCCTGTCGCCGCAGCCGGACCAGATGGTGCCGCGTTTCCCCTATGAGACGCATCTGGCGTCCCTGACCGGCGATGAACGGGCCTGGCCGCAATCCACGCGCCGGATCAGCGAGTTGAGGATTGAGATCGACTACGAGCGCGGGGCGGGCGGATGGCGCACAGGGCCATCCTCGCTGACGCTCGATATCGTCGATTATCCGGGCGAGTGGCTGCTTGATCTGGGCCTGCTTGACATCAGCTATGCCGAGTGGTCGCGGCGGACCGTCGCGGACGCCCGAAAAGCGCACCGGCTGCCGATGGCGCAGGGTTGGCTGTCGCTGCTGTCCGGGCAGAACCCGCAGGCGCAGGCGGATGAGGTGGTGGTCGAAGATGCGGCGAACGCCTTCAAGGGCTACCTTGCGGCCTTGCGGGCGCATCCCGAAATGGTCGCCGTCACTCCGCCAGGCCGCTTCCTGATGCCGGGCGATCTGGACGGATCGCCCGCGCTGACCTTCGCGCCGCTCGATGTGCTGCCCGATGCGGGCTTTGGTTCCGGTACGCTGGGAGCGCTGATGCAGGCCCGCTTCGAGGCCTACAAGGCGCTGGTGGCGCGCCCGTTCTTCCGCGACCATTTCGCCCGGCTGGACCGGCAGATCGTGCTGGTCGACGTGCTGGCCGCGCTCGATGCCGGGCCGCCGGCGCTGGCGGATCTTGAGATGGCGCTCGGGGACGCGTTGTCGGCGCTATCAGTGGGCCGCAACAGCCTGCTCAACGCGCTGTTCAGCCCCCGCATCGACCGTGTTCTGTTTGCCGCCACAAAGGCAGACCATGTTCACCACAGCGAGCATGAGAAGCTGGAGCGCATCATGGAGATGATCGTGGGGCGGGCGAGGGCGCGTGCCGAGGGCTCCGGCGCCGATGTGCGGGCCATGGCGATCGCTGCCGTGCGGGCGACGCAGGAGGTGCGGGTGGAGAACCGCGGCAAGAGCCTCGCTGCGATTGCCGGGACGCCTGAGGCCGGGGAGGTGGTCGGCAAGGACAGTTTCGACGGCGAGACCGATGCTGCAGTTTATCCGGGCGAGTTGCCGGCCAATCCGGCCGCCATCTTCGATCGCGACGCCGAACGCTGGCAGGTGCGGGCGCCGCGGTTCCGCCCCCCGCTGATGGCGCCGGATGCTGGCGGTCGCCTGCCGCACCTGCCGCACCTGCGCCTTGACCGCGCCCTCGACTTCCTGATCGGCGATTGGCTGGTCTGAACCATGAACAAGCCCGTGAAACCCGAAGAACCCCGCGCCTTCCGGCTTGAGCCGAGCGGCGAGCTTGCGGCGAGTGACCGCAAGGTCGCCATTGTGCCGGAAGCCGACGCCAGCGAGACCGAGAGTGTGGCTGTGCCGCCCCGACGCAGTCGTGCCGTGCGCTGGGCCTATGTCCTCACCACATCGCTGGCGGGCCTTGCCAGCGTTTCAGTGCTGATGTGGGCCCAGGATGCGGTGATCAACGCGATCCGCGCTTCCGACGTTCTCGGCCTGATCGCTATCGCGCTCACCGCTGTGATCGCGGTCGCCATGATGGTGATCGTCATCCGCTTTGTTCGCGATCTCCTGCGCGAACGCCGGATCGAGCGGCTGAAGGCCAATGCCGCTGCTGTGCTGGTGTCGCGTTCCGGCGACGAGGCCCGGCGCGTCTGCGGGGTGCTTGTCGCATTACAGCAGAGCCGCCCCGAGACCGCCTCAGGACGGGCGCGGTTCGCGGCGGCGCTGCCCGGCATGACCGATGCGCGCGATATCCTCGCACTGGCCGAACGCGAGTTGCTGGAGCCGCTCGATAAGCTGGCGGCGGACGAGATCGCCAGGGCGGCGCGGCAGGTGTCGGTGGTGACGGCGGTCAGCCCACGCGCGCTGATCGATCTTGTCTTTGTCGTCTTTGCCGGTGCACGCCTGTTGATGAGCGTGACACGCATCTATGGCGGGCGCCCGGGCTTTTTCGGCCTGATGCGGCTGGCGCGGGCCAGCATCGCGCATTTGCTGGTCACGGGCGGTCTTGCAGCGGGCGATGCGGTCATCCAGCAACTTGTCGGGCAGGGGATTGCCGCAAGGCTGTCGGCGAAACTCGGCGAGGGCGTGCTCAACGGGTTGATGACTGCGCGTTTCGGCCTTGCTGCCCTGTCGGTGTGCAGGCCGCTGCCCTTTGTCGAGAGCGAGCCGCCCACGCTGGGCGACGTCGCCTCCGGCCTGCTGTCCGCCAAGACGCAGGAACCGGCCGCTTGAGTTCACCGATCAGCGCAGGTAGTCCGTGAGGCTCAGCTTTGAGAGGATCGATGTTGTCTGGTAGCTCGCCTGCATGCGCGTCTGCATCGACAGCAAGGCGGCCGCGACCTCGGAGTCATTGGAGTCCTCGACGCTCGCACGGGCGGATTCGAGGAAGTTCGTCGAGATCTTGTGTCGCTCGGTCGCGGATTTCATGGACGACTGGGCGGCCGAAATCTCGATGGCGATATGCTCTGGCGACTGCATGTTGTTGAACGACAGGCCGGTACCGACCCGGTCCGCCATGGCTTCATGGCGGGCGGCCGAGTTGGGATCGCTCGTCGAAAAGATGGTTGTGGCGAAAACCACCAGCGAGGTCAGGCCCTCTCGGAAGGCCTGTTCGTTGGCCCGTGCGCCCGCTGCGACGGTTTGCGATTCATCGACCTGAACATTGGCGGTGTTCCGCGCCTGGACCGCCGCGCTGTCATCGCCCTTGTACCAGACCACGGTTGCGCCCGCTGCGCCCGGCGCAGGCGGCGCCGTTGCCGTAGCAAAACTGGGACCCGGCACACGCAAGGGCGGATTGGTGCTGCTGCCGGCAAAGAAATCGCGCGCGGCGACCATCGCTGAGGCAACTCCCAGGGAAGTGGCGGTCTGTTTCTGCAGCGCTGCCGTAACCGAGGCCTGCAGGTTGGCGGCAGTGGCCGCCGCGCTGGTGCCGATCACGAAGCCGGTCTCGGCGGCGCCGGGAGCGCTGGCCGACCGCGCCTCCAGGGTGATGTCAACCGTGGTGCTGTCGGGCAGGTTGAGGGTCAGCGTGATCCTGTCGCCCGCAGTCGGGTTGGTCGCGACATTGAAGCTCGCGCTGGCGGGCGGCCCCGCCGCGAGCGCCGCGGCGATGTTCGGGCTCGTACTCGAAGTCGAAGCAATCGTGTAGCCATAGGGCGGGTCGGATGCCTCGCGCGCCAGTGTAATGGTGGTGCCGGCCAGTGTGTTGGTCAGGCGGCCAAGATTGCCGACACCGGCATCGGCCTGCTGGCGTTCCGAGATCAAGGTCTTCACGCCTGCAGGGCCCGAACTGCCGATATCCTTCATAATGACGCTGAAGGATTCCACGGGCTTGACGTCATGGCTGCGGCCGGAGAACAGGTAGCGCCCGCCGACATCCACGTTGAGCATGTCGATAGACTGCGACAGCCTGTCGCTGGCCAGCACCTGCCCCGACACTTGGCCATTCGCGTTCGAGGAGTAGGTCCCGCTGCGAGCAAAGCCCTTGCTGTCTGAGGCGTTCTTGGCGAAGCCGTCGATGCTCTGCATCATGAAACGGATGCGCAGATCGCCCTGCTCGATCGATTTGTTCCAGCCCTCGATCGTCGCCATCTTGCTGCGCGTGTCGAGGCTGGTGCGGCGGTCAAGCCCGAGATCCGCGAAGGTCTCGGCTTTCTTGCCGGTGCCGATTTGCCGCTGCAAGTCTTCAAGCTGCGCGCGCATCTGGACAAACAGGGCACCATTGTTGCGGGCGCTGTTCGAGCCGGGAATGAATGGGTCAATGGCCATGGCGGTTTGTCCTCATGTGCATCACATCCGTAGCAGCACGTCGAGCAATTCGCGGACGGCGGAGATCACACGGGCGTTGGCGGCGTAGGCGTTCTGCAGCTCCACCAGATCCGACATCTCCTGATCTATGGTGACGCCTGATGTCTCGGAGAAGCGCGACTCGATCGCCTTCAGGGCGATCTGCTGACCTTCATCGAGCCTGAGGGCGCCCTCGATCGTGTTGCCTTGCGTCTCGATGATGCGACTGGCGAAATCCGTCACCGTGCCGCGATAGGATGCCGCCGTCCCGCCCACGCCGGTCTGGGGGGAATAGGTCCGGACCTGCGTCGTGAGGCGCTGGTACATCAGGTCGGGGCGGGTCTGGTCACCCTGCGGCGTCGCCGGCCCGGTCTGGTACTGGACGAGGCGCGCGCGGTCATGCACCACGAGCGCATTAACCTCGATGCGGGAAGACAGGCCCCTGGTCTGCGGCTTGCCTTCGAAGGACCCCGTAAAGATGCCGCCCGGCGCTGCCCTGTCGGTGAAGAAGGGCATTTCAGGGCTGCCGCCGGGGGCGGCGCTTGTGAACGTGGTGGTCGTGGGACGTGCCGTCAGCCCGGTCACGTCGCGCGTGTTGCCTGCGCCGTCATCAACGATCCGGAGCACGGATCCTGTCGCGCTGACAGTGAAGCCTGAGCCAATCGCCGTCTGGATCTGCGTGACCACTGACGCCATGCCAAGCGAGAAATCAATGCCAACGACACGGTTGTCGGCCGAGCTGAGCCCGGATGCCGCAATCGTCGAGACCGCTGCCGCACTGTCGGTGCGCACCAGCGTGAACCGCCCCTTCGCGCCCGTGGCGCTGTCGCTGTAGTCGAGCGTGATCTGGTTACCGGACAAGAGCCCGGCTGTTTCCACATCAAAGCCTGTCGCTGTGCCGGCTGTCACGGCCGTGCCGGCCACCTCTCGGTCAGAGAGCGCGCTCGCCATGTTGGCGGCGAGTTCGTCGAGCTGGTTCTGGGCTTCAACCAGCGTCCTGTCACGGATCTCGACGAGTGCCGCTATCTCGCCGGACCGTATGGCGTTGCTGGCGATCAGGTCGACGGATACGCCGAATTCGTTGATCTCCTTGATGCTGCCGACGCCGCTCAGGGTGGGGTCAGCATTCCACAGCTGATCAGGGCCCACCGCAGAGGATGGCTCGAACGTCAGTTTCGTCGGGTTGGAGCCCATGAACAGGGTGACGCCGCCGGTGGTGAAGATGTTGATGCCGCTGGCCTGGTCCTCGGTGGTGCGGATGTCGATGAGGCCCGACAGTTCCGTGACGAGGCGGTCACGCTGATCGCGCAACGCGACAGCACTGGTCAGGTTTGCGCTTTCCAGAATATTGCTGTTAACGCCCTTGATCTGCCCGAGCAGATCGTTGACGCGCGTGATGGAGCTGCTGAGGCGGCTCTCAGCCTGAGTCCGCAATTCCTGCACCCCATCGGATAATGTCCGCAGGCGGGCCGCGAGGTCCTGGCCGCCCGAGACCACATTTGTGCGCAGGGTGTAGTTGGCCGGATCGCCCTTGAGTTGCTGCAGCGACTGGGTGAATCGTGACAGGGTTGCGCCGAGGGAACTGGACGAGTCAGGCGCGCCGTAGAGCGAGTCGAGGCCCTTGAGCATGTCGGCGCGGGCCGCGGTGTAACCGGCCCCCGATGTTTCGCTCCAGAGCTGGCGCTGCACAACCTTGTCGAGCATGCGCTGCACGCCATTGACGCGGGCATGGCCGGAGAGGTTGCCGAGCGGCTGCTCGACGACATCGACCCGGCGGCGGATATAGCCGATGGAATCCGCGTTCGAGATGTTCTGCGAGACAACATCAAGCCCCGACTGCGTCACCCGCAGGCCGGACAGGGCATTGCTCATGACATTGCCAAGACCCATCTGTCAGCCCTTTCCGTAGCCGGTTGCCGCAATCAGCGGATGATGTTGATCACGTCGGACAGCATCTGCTGTGCGGTGGTGATGACCTTCGTATTGGCCGAGTAGGCCTGCTGCGTGACGATCATCTTCGAGAATTCATCCGCAATGTCCGTATTTGACTGCTCGACTGAGCCGCCCACGAGCTGCGTGCCGCCCGCAGAGACCGATCCGACAAGGGGCAGGCCGGATTCCGCGCTTTCGGCGAAGGCGCCGCCCTCCAGTCGCTTCAGCGCGTTGGGCGCGGCAAACTGGGCCGTCAACAGCTGTGCCAGTGTGGCCACCTTGCCGTTGGAGTAGGTTCCAATGACGCGGCCATCATCGGAAACGGCCGTGCGCTGAAGCACGCCGGGCGCGTAGCCGTTCTGGCGGATGCCGTTCGCTTCAATCTGGCCGTTGAGGCCCGAACCGAACTGCTTCATGCTGTTGCCGGTGGCACCGGCGTTGAGCTGGATGCCGGTCAGAGTGATGCCGTTGATGGTGATCGGCGGCAGGGTCGCAATGGCGTTCGAGGTCAGGTTGCCGTTGGCGTCGAACGTGAAGTTGCCGGGTGTGCGGCTCCACATCGCGGTGGCACCGGTGGCGGTCGGGTTCGTCTGGACATACAGGCTCCAACTGTCTGTTCCGAGGCCGGCGACTTCCTTGGCCCAGGCCAGCTTGACGGGAGCCGAGCGACCGAGCGTGTCATAGGCCGTGATTGTGCCGCCCTGGATCGTCCTGGCCTCAAGTGCCGCCGTATCGGAGGCCACAACCTGTGCCGGGAAGATGGCCGCGCTGCCGGGGAAATTCGCAACACCGCCGATCAACTCAGAGCCAGGGGCACCGTTCTGCGCCTCCCAGTTGGTCGTCTGCGGCGTCGCGGGCAGCGTCGCGCCGTATTCGATCTCCGAGGTGGCCTTCGGGGGCAGGGCTTCATTCGAGATGCGGACAACGCCGGCCTCCGACGAGGTTGGCGCACCGGTTGAGGGGTCGACGCTGAGGCCCTTCAGGAAGTAGCCGGCGCCGTTGACGAGGTAGCCGTTGCTGTCGAAGTCAAAGTCGCCGCGCCGGGTGAAGAGGTTGGTCTTGCTGAAGCTCGGCTGGCCGTTGACCTCGCCGGCCTTCTCCGCGACGATGAAGAAGCCGTCGCCGTTGAGCGCCATGTTGGTGGCGATCGAACTGGACGTGACGTCACCCTGAACCGAATTGGTGAGTGAGGACCGGGCCAGCACGGAGCCGGCGAGGTCGCGGCCGGACGCTGCGTCTGGGATCAGGTCGACGAAGCTGGTGTCGACCCGCTTGAAGCCTGCGGTTCGCGAGTTGGCGATGTTGCCCGATACGTTCTCCAGCGCATAGGACTGGGCTCGAAGCCCGGACATCGCTGTTGTCATTGCGCCGAAGACACCCATTACCGCACCCCTCCAGATTGACCGCGTAACAGCGCGGCACACGTGATGGGGTCAGGAGTGCAGTAAGCGTGCCAGTTGCTTTTTGACTATCTTGCAATGGTTTAGGTGGTAAACAAGCCGTTCTGCAGGCAAGGACGGACAGCCTTCCGCTGCCAGATCGGCAGGATTTGCCGGGTTCGGCCCGCAAGAACGCCTGACGCAGGCTCAGCTGAGGCCGACGCCGCCATCATTGAGATGGCAAGCGCTGAGATGGGCTGGCGCGATCTCGCGCAGGACCGGCCGCTCGGCCTTGCAGCGAGGACCTGCCATCGGGCAGCGCGGATGGAAATGACAGCCGGAGGGCGGATTGAGAGGCGAGGGAATCTCGCCCTTCAGCGGCGCAAAACGCTTGTGGCGGGATGCCAGGGTGGGGACGTTGGCCAGAAGCGCCTGCGCATAGGGATGGTTCGGACCCTTGAATAACTCCGTCGCCGGCGCCGTTTCGACGATGCGGCCGAGATACATGATCACCACGCGGTCCGAGAGATGGCGCACGACGCTGAGGTCATGGCTGATGAACAGGTAGGTCAGCCTAAGATCCTGCCTGAGCATCATGAACAGGTTGAGGACCTGGGCCTGAATCGAGACATCGAGCGCGGCGACGCTCTCGTCGCAGACCAGAAAGCGCGGGTTTACCGCCAGTGCGCGGGCGATGCCGATACGCGCCCTTTGACCTCCCGAGAACTGGTGCGGGTAGCGGCGGCGGTAGGTCGGATCAAGGCCGACACGGTCGAGGACGGCCTCGACATAGCTCGCCTGCTCGGACTTGCCGATCAGGCCATGAAACACCGGCGCCTCGCCAACAATGTCGGTCACGCGCATGCGCGGATTGAGAGAGGACATCGGATCCTGGAAGATCATCTGGACAGCCAATGTGGCGGATTTTCGGGCATCACCCGACAGGCTGGACACCGGCTGGCCTTCCCAGTCCATCATGCCGCTGCTGGGTTGGTGGATGCCGGCCACAATGCGGCCCAGCGTGGACTTGCCGCAGCCGGATTCACCGACAAGGCCGACGACCTCGCCCTCGTTGATCGCAAGATCGACGCCATCGACCGCATGCACGACCTGCTCACTGTTGCTGGCGCCCATCATGTTGGCCAGTTTTGCAGCAGCGTCGAGCGGCTTCACGAAGCGCTTGGAGACCTGCCTGAGTTCGACGAGGGGCTTGGCGGCAGGGGTCGGCATCAGGCTGCTGCCTTCGGAGCGTCAAGCGGGTGATGGCAACGCGCGGCCCGGTCGAGGCCATGCGACAGGCTTTCGGGCGCTGCCGTGCGGCAGACGTCGCTGGCGAGAACGCAACGTGGGGCGAAGGCGCAGCCAGGAGGCAACCTCGCCAGGGATGGTGTCGCGCCCGGAATCTGCGCCAGCGGCTGCCCGGGAATGCCGGCGGAGGGCAGGGAGCCGAGAAGACCCCTGGTGTAAGGATGGATCGGCGCATCGAGCAGGGTGTCAACGGGGCCTGTCTCGACGATGCGGCCCGCATACATCACGGCCACCCGCTGGGCGAGGCCTGCGATGACGGTCAGATCATGGGTAATCCAGATCAGGGCTGCGTCCGTCTCG
>JAPLOU010000061.1 GCA_026400535.1 Hyphomicrobiales bacterium | reverse complement strand
ATCAGGACCGCTCTCGGCACGCGACGCCGCAACCGCAGTCCGCGCCCACTGGGCCATCGCGAACACGCTAAACTGGACCCTCGACGTCATCGTCCACGACGACATGTCGCGCCTCAGGAGAGGCCATGGCGCCGCCAACATGGCCGCCGTCCGTCACTTCGCCTTCAACCTCCTGCGCCAAGGCAGAGGTAACATTCCCCTCAAACGCATGCGAAAGCGCGCCAGCTGGACCCCCCAGACCCTGCTCGATATTCTCAAACCGTCACGCCGTTAACTTGGATTCGGAGCCCTGCTTCGCTCTGCTGTGCTGTTGACCTTCGCCGGGCGGCGTCGGACAAGATGGCCCGAACGGTCGGCATGGGTGTCATGCCAATCCGCACCATACCCGCGCAGGAGCCTAGTCCATGAGCCGCACCGTGTTTTCCGGGCTGATGCCCGCCCTGATGACCCCCTGCACCCCTGATTGCCAGCCGGACTTCGAGGCGCTGGTGCGCAAGGGCAGGGAACTCGCTGGCCTCGGCATGTCCGGCTTCATCTATGCCGGCTCGATGGGCGACTGGCCGCTCCTCACAGACGAGCAGCGCATGGAAGGCGTCGAACGCCTGGTCAGGGCCGGGCTCAAGGTCATTGTCGGCACCGGCGCACAGAACCCGGCGCGCGCGGCCGCCCTTGCCGCCCATGCGCGGAAGGTCGGCGCCGCCGGGTTGATGGTCATCCCCCGCGTCCTGTCGCGCGGTTCGTCCGCCGCCGCGCAATACGCGCATTTTGCCGGCATACTCGAAGCCGGAATGGGCCTGCCCTCGGTGATCTATAACAGCCCCTATTACGGCTTCGAAACCAAGGCTGACCTGTTCTTCGCGCTGCACGAGAAGTATCCGCATCTCGTCGGCTTCAAGGAATTCGGCAGCGCCAAGGCCATGTCCTATGCGGCGGAGCACATCACCAACCGCTCGGACAAGCTGACCTTGATGGTCGGTGTCGATACCGAGGTCTTCCATGGCTACGTGAATTGCGGCGCGACCGGCGCGATCACCGGCATCGGCAACGTCCTGCCGCGCGAGGTGCTGCACCTTGTCCGGCTTTGCGAGAAGGCGCAGTCGGGCGACCCGGTCGCGAGGCGCGAGGCGCGCGAACTCGAAGACGCGCTGCATGTCCTCTCGGTCTTCGATGAGGGCGTCGATCTCGTGCTCTACTTCAAGCATCTGATGGTGCTGGAGGGGAATGCCGAGTACGCGCTCAACTTCAATCCGACCGATGAGCTCTCCGCCAGCCAGAAGGAGTTCGCGGCCCAGCAACTCGCGCTGTTCAAGCGCTGGTATGCCGCCTGGGCCCCTGCCCTGCGCGCCGCTGCCTGACCGCCGCGGCGTCAGGATCGCCCGCGGGTGGCCTGAGCGCGCTCAGCCAGGCCGGCCCGAGATCAGTGATGGTGTAGACAATGCAACCATCCGGCATCGCGCGGCAGGCCAGCAGGTCCGACGGATGGGCAAGCCGGCACCAGCCGCGCTTCAGGCAACGCCCCAACGGGCCATCGCTGACCGCCTGCGGACCCGAAGCCAAGCGTGACAGGAGCGCCAGTTCCTCCGGACGTGGCAACCTTGACCGCTGCGGCGGCCGCACCGCATAGGCAGGCGCTCGCGCCGCAGGCCGAACGGGACCTTGACCACGCCCGGACTGCTGCTCTGCTGTCGCATGCGGCCGCATCAGAAAGACTGTAATGACGGCGCGCTGATGAGACATCCCAGCGTCCCAGTCATAGCCGTGCTCTTTGGCGCCTCATAAGGTGCTTTTCCGTTGAAGGCACCATGCGTCCGTGAGAAACTGGAGATGCACTCCCATTCGGCCAGCTTTGCGCCAAGATCGACGTCATCGGTGTAAGTGAGCCGCTGATAGAACGCCTTTTCCTCGGTGCGATGCGAACGCTCGACCTTGCCGTTGAGCTGGGGCGACGCTGGTTTGATGTCGACATGCCGGATGCCCTGATCTTCCACATGCCAATGGAACTTGGCCTGGAACTCGCGGCCATTGTCGGTGCGGACCTCGCGGATGCGGAACGGGACGCGTGCGATCACGGTATCAATGAAGTCGATGGCGTTCCCCTGACTGTGCCTGTCGTAGATTTTCAGGGCGCACACACGGGTGGCGTCGTCGATGGCTGTGTACCGATAGCGCCTGACCGGCTTTCCGTCTTTGCCATCGAACGTCAGGAACTTGACAACGACCTGGATCTGATGGCCGGGCACCTGCTTCTCGTAGCGCTTGGTGTGGATCTTGCGGAAGCGCGTGCCTCCCGGCAACCGGCTCAATCCGTGGCGCTTGAGAATGCGATAAACGCCAGCATCGGAGAGCTTGATGGCGTGATAGCGCGCCAGATACCAGACGATGCGCAGAGGGCCGAGGTGATCGGTCCGCCGCAGATGCAGGACTTTCTCGACAATCTCCAGGGCCGTGCGATTGGCAGGGTTCTTCGGGATGGTCTTGCGGTTCTCAAGGCCAGCGACGCCATGCTGCTGGTAGGCAGCTCGCCATCGGTCGAAGCTGGCGCGCTCGACGGCAAGACAGGCTGCGACGTGATCGCCCTGATCCGACGGCTTGCCCGCGAACGCGGCATGTCGGTCCTCGTGGTCACCCATGACAACCATGTTCTGGGGCTCGCGGACCGCATCATCGAAATGGGAGACGGACGACTGACGACAACCGCGCTGAACAGAGCGATCCAACCCATGGCTGGCGGCAATCCCGACGCAGGACAGGCACTCGCCCAATGAACACACGCATGATCGGACGATCGGCACGCGCAGCCACGATCGCCATGGCCTGGCTTTGGGCCGGGGGCGGATTGCTGCAGGCGCAAACGAACCAGCCCACCATCATCAAGCAGGTGACCGACGGCAAGCCGTGGACACTGATGATGGTGAAGGAGAACCGCACCATGAAGCTGACACTCAACCCGGATGGCACTGGCAAGATGGAGGGCGGGCCGATGACCCTGTGCCCGACCTGGCACGAGGCGGCCAGCGGCGGCGTGTGCATGAAGCCGATGGCGATGATGTCGGAGAAATGCGTCACCTTCCGCCGCGAAGGGCCGTTCATGGTCGGCGTCAACAACGGCGAAGTGGAGTTCCGGCTCCAGCGCTGAGCCTTGCCCCTGAACAGACGGGCGAAGCGGCGAGGAGCCGGGGCAGAACTGCCTAAACTGAGGCGCCCGCTCCACCGCGCTCGATGATCCTGTGCGGCAGGATGGTCTCCCCCTGAGGTTGCCCCGACAGCAGTGTCGCGACGATCGCCTGCCCGAAGGCCTGATAGGGGATCCGGACCGAGCTGAGGTCCGGAGCCAGCCATTCGTTGAGCGGCGAATCGTCGAAGCCGAAAATGCGGGGGAGCTGCTGACCCGGAAGGCTCTCCCGGAAGGCGCGCGCCACGCCGAAGGCGATCAGGTCGCTGGTGCAGATGACGAGGTCTGGCCGCCGCTCCATGGCGATCAGGCTGCGGCCTGCGGCATGGCCAATCTCCAGGTGGTCGCCATGCGCCGACGACAGCACCATTGCGTCGGGCAATGGTAGTCCAGCAGCCTCGAACACAGCCCTGATACCGGCGACACGGTCGCGCGTGGCCGACGATGACAGCGGCGCATGGATCAGCGCGGGAGCGGACAGGCCCCTGTCGATGGCCCAGCGCCCTGCATCTTCCCCCGCCCGGCAATTGTCGATTCCGACGAAAGCGCCGCCCGGGCCGATCGGGTTACGGCGGTTGACGAAGACCAGCGGCGTCGCGAGCCTCGCGAGCTCCCTAAGCTTGGGGCTGTCGACGGCACCGAGCAGAACGATGGCGCGTGCCTGTTGCGCCAGCATCTCGCGCAGATATTCGTCCTGCAGTTCGGGCCGGTCATGCGTGTCGCACAGCACCATCACCAGCCCGGCATCGCGCAGCGCGGCCTCCGCCGAGGCTGAGATCGCCGCCATCGCCGGGTTGGAAAGGTTGGCGGCGAGCACCGCCACGAGGCGGCTTGTCCTCTGCCGGAGCGCGCGGCCCGCGCTCGTCGGACGGTAGTCGAGCTCCCTGATCGCCTCGCGCACCCGCGCCGTCGTCGCCGGCGAGGCCTTGTTGATGACGCCATTGATCACGCGGGACACCGTGGCGATCGATACCCCGGCGCGGCGCGCGACCTCCCCGATCGCGCCGCCTCCGGAAAGGTTCGAATCTCCGCTTGCGGGCTTCTTGGTCATCGGTTTATCATCCGGATTGGGAAAACGTTTTCCCCAATAGCAAGCCCTTCGTCAAGCGGGGCAGTTCACTCTGGGAGGACGAACATGGGAATTCTGAAAAGACTCGCGGGCGCGGCCATTGTCGCATTCTGCCGGCCAAGGCGCAGCAACTCACCATCTGGCACGATCTGGGCGACAACGGCATCAAGTGGTTCGAGGCCATGGGCGCCGAATTCGCCAAGACCAAACCCGGCGTCACCGTGCGCTCGCTCAGCTTTCCGACCGATCAATGGTTCGGCCGCGTAATCAGCGCGATCAACACCAACACGGCACCCGACTTGATCTTCAACAACTACGAACGCGTCATCCGCATCGAGACCCAGACCAACAAGATCATGGATCTGAAGGCCGCGCTGGCAGCGGTTGGCGACAAGGGCTTCCTTGGCGAGGATGACCTGCGCGTCGCCACCTTCAAGGGCAAGCAGATCATCATCCCGATCCAGCGCGTCCAGATGGCGCTGGGCGTCCGTAAGAGCTGGCTCGACAAGCATGGCGGCAAGTTCCCGGATACCTGGGAAGAGGTGAAGACCCTCGCCGCTGCATTCCGCGACAAGGACCCGGACGGCAATGGCCAGGCGGACACCTTCGGCATGGCGCTGCAGGCCGCAAAGCCGCGCGACCTCATCCATATGCTCGACCTGTTCACCTTCGGCTCGGGCCTGCGTCACACCCTCATCGATCCGGATGGCAAGATCACGATTGATCAGCCGGCTCATGCCCAGGTGCTCGAGGAGTTCCTCAAGACCTATTCGACCTACAAGTTCGTGGCTCCCGACACGATCAACCATTCCTTCGGTGAGATGTATCAGGTCATCGAGGGCGGCCGCGGCGGCATGTTCCGCGTCGGCGACTGGAACGTCCGCAAGTGGGATGGCGCGAGCGTGCTCAACGGCGACTTTGTCTCCGGCCCCTGGCCGAAGTTCGCGGCTGATCGGCCGAACGCAGTGGTGATCGGCGGCATGCGTGGGATTGCGGTGCCCGAGAACTCGCCCACCAAGGCACTTGCGGTCGAGTTCGCCCAGTTCATGCTCTCCAAGGCCGCCCAGCAGGCCTCGCTTGAGAATGTCGGCGCGGCTGTCCGCAAGGATCTCGACGTGTCGAAGCTCTCGGAACGTTCGCAGTACTTCGCGAAGGCGGAGCACAGGCTCGTGGCCTACGACTTCCCGGAGTCCATCCACAGTTTCTATCCGGAACTGGAAGCAGCCTTCCATCGCAAGCTTCTGTCGGGAATCGCCAACCCACCCGCGGACTGGAAAGCCTTCATCGCCGAGACCGCGAAGGAAATGCGGGACCTTGCAGCCAAACTGAAGGGCTGAGGATCGACCCGCGAGGCGGGCTCCCGGCCCGCCTCTTTCGATCATGCGTCAGCGCCTTGCGGGTCTTCACAGCCGGCACCCAAGCTTGTGGAGGAGGCTCCAGGCACGGATGGGCAACATGAGCGCGACACTGGACGAAATATGGCGCGGCAGGATCTTCTACCTGTTCGTGTTGCCCTTCGCCGCGCTGACAATCGTGTTCGGCGTGTGGCCGATCCTGCTGTCGATCCAGGTCTCCTTCACCGCATCAGGAACGGCCCTGAGACCGACCCCGACCTATGTCGGGCTTGCGAACTATGTCAGCGTGTTCGGAGACCCGATCTTCCTCGCCTCACTGACGCGTACGCTGATCTACACGACGCTGTCGGTGGGGGCCAACCTTGCCTTCGCTCTCGGCTTCGCCATCCTGCTGGACTCGGCATTGATCAAGCGAGGCAATCTGTTCTTCCGGCTGGCCATCTTCCTGCCGGTGGTGACGCCGGACGTCGCCGGCTACGTTGTCTGGCGCTGGCTTTACGACCGGTCCTTCGGCGCCCTGAACGCCTTCCTGAAAATGCTCGGCCTTCCGGCTTTTTCCGGCCTGTCCAGCGCCGACACGGCAATGATCTCCCTGCTGATCGCGGAGCTCTGGCACCATGCCGGGTTCTACATGATCATCTTCCTGGCCAATCTGGCGATCCGCAACCGCGCACTTGAGGAGGCAGCCCACATCGACGGGGCCACCACATGGCAGCGCTGGCGCTACGTGATCCTGCCGCAGTTGCGGCCGGCACTGGTCATCAACACGGTCTACGCGCTGATCCAGTTCCTGAAGACCTTCACGGTCGTGGTCGTGATGACCAAGGGCGGCCCCAATGACCAGACCAACTTCGTCAGCTACTACGCCTATCAACTCTTCGATCAGGGCCGCTACGGCGAGGCCACGGCGATGGCGACGATCCTGTTCGGCATCGTGATTGTCATGTCCATGAGCGCCTATGTCATCGGCGAGCGGGGTGCGAACCGATGAACGACATGCGGCCAAACCGCCTCCTGCAGATCGCGGCCTATGCCGTCGCCGGCGTCACCAGCGCGCTCTTCCTGTATCCCTACTGGTGGATGCTGGTCAGCGCGCTGCGCCCGACCCGCGCCATCATGGGCAATCCGCTGCGCTTCTTTCCCGAGCGTTTCGACCTCGCGATCTTCACGGAAATCGGCCGGATCGGCGGCGTCGAACTCTCGGTCTACGCCTGGAACTCGGTCCTGATCACCACCCTGTCAACGCTGCTATCCGTAGCCGTCACAGCGCTCGGCGCCTATGCCCTTGTGCGCCGGCCAGACCTGCCGGGGTTCCGGCTCCTGCGCTACGGCTTTCTGGTGACCATCATGTATCCGTACATGCTGCTGGTCATTCCGGTCTATCTCGTGATGTTCAAGCTGGGCCTTCTGGGTTCATATGCGGGGATTATTCTGTTCCTCGCCCTCGGCCCGATCCAGTTCTTCCTGTTCGAGCAGTTCTTCAGGGCCATTCCGGGCGAGGTCATCGAAGCGGCCCTGATCGACGGCGCCAGCGAGGCGCAGGTCCTGTTCAGGATCGTGCTGCCCATGGCCGCTCCGATCACCGCGACGGTTGCGCTGATCACTTTCCTGCTCAACTGGTCGCAGTGGTTTCCGATCCTTGTGGTCTCGCGCACGCCGGACACCTACACGCTGCCGGTGGCCCTGCTGTCGATGAACAGCGAGCTTGGCTCGAATTTCCAGGGCATCATGGCGCTGGCCGTGTTGACCACCCTACCCGTCGCCGTGCTGTTCCTGATGGCGCAAAAGCGCGTCATGGCTGGCATGGCCTCGGGAGCCGTGAAGGGATGACGCCATGTTGAAGAAGATCGAAGTGGCGGACCGCCTGGCCAGCGGGATCGACGAGGCACGGCGCCGGACGCTCGCCTGGCTCGGCACGATGCAGGCCCCGGGAGAGCCAAGAGGCGTCATGCGGATCAGCGCCCTGCATGACCCGGCCATCTGGCCAGGGATGCTGCTGCCCGGCACCTATAACGGCATGCTCTGCCTCGATCTGCTGGGCGGGCTTGAGGACTGGCAGACCAAGGAGCGCGCTGCAGCCATAGGCTGGCTCGAAGCGCATCGGCTTGCCGACGGGCGCTTCCGTGTACCGGGGATGACTGACGCCAACACCTTCAAGAAGCCTGATCGCGACGAGACCTGGCGCTACATCGACTGGCACGTCACCAACTACAGCCTCGGCGCCATCGATACGCTCGAACCGGGCCGCAGGCCCAACCTCGCTTTTGCCATCCCGTGGCTCGATCCACTGACGCTGAAGGCCTGGCTTGCCGACAGGGACCTGCGCGACCCCTGGCAGGAGGGCAACAACATTGTCAATCTGGCCAGCTTCCTGCTCCTTCTGCGCCGCGACGGCGACAGCCCCCTTCAGCAGAAGATCAACGCCGCGCTCGACATTCTCTCTGGCTGGCATGACCGTCTGCGCGAGCCGACCACCGGTTTCTGGGGCGTCGGCCAGCTTTCGGACAGGGTCCGCCTCCTGCACGCCTTTGCAGGCTCGATGCACAATTTCCACATCTGGTATCACGAGGCGCAGCGGCTCGAAGGTCAGGACAAGGCCGTCGACTACTGCCTCTCCCTGCCGCCCGTGATCGACAGCGCCTGCATTGATGTCGACGCCGTCGACGTGCTGATCCATGGCTGGCGGCTGACCGGCCATCGCCGCCCCGACATCGAAGCCTGGCTCGCGCGCATGCTCGAGGCCCTGCTCGCCTTCCAGAACCCGGATGGTGGCTTCTGCGACATTCGCGAGGGGATCCGCCGGCAGGATGGCTGGGTCAAGGGCTATGAGGAGCCGCAAGGCCACTCCAACACCTTTGCCACCTGGTTCCGCTGGATCGCCATCGCCATGATCGCCGATGTGCTCTGGCCGGGCCGCTGGGCCTGGAGTTTCCGCCGCATGATCGGCATCGGCTATCGCGTCGGCAGTTGGCGCGCCTCGTCATGACGCATAAGGACATCGACGACCCCTTTGCCCATCTGCATGACGAGGACTACGCGCGCCCCTTTGCCCGGGCTCTGGCGCATTGCGGCACCCTCGTCACCCTGGCCGGACGGCAGACGGTGTCCCTTGACGGCGAGTGGTTGATGACGCTCGACCTGTTCGATGAGGGCCTGCGTCAGCGCTGGTTTGAGCTGGACGAAACCCCGCCCTCACAATGGGCCGTGCCGCGAGACTACGAGATCGAAGCGGGCGAACCGGTACCGGTTCCCTCCTGCTGGAACGTGCTGAAGCCCGAATGGACCTACTTCGAAGGCGGCGCCTGGTACACGCGCTGGTTCGACTGGCAACCTGCAGCCGGCGCGGAGCGCACGATCCTGTCCTTCGGCGCCGCCAACTATGTCGCGCTGGTCTTTCTCAACGGTGTCCATGTCGGCGGGCATCGTGGCGGCTCGACGCCATTCTGCCTCGAGATCACGGACCAGCTTCAAGCAGGCCGCAATCGCCTGCAGGTTTATGTTGAAAACCGGCGGCAGGCGGACCGGGTTCCAATGCATCACATCGACTGGTTCAACTATGGCGGGATCTACCGCGAGGTGGCGCTCGTCCCCCTGCCGGACGTGTTCATCCGCCAGGCCAGTGCGGCCTTGCAGGCAGACCGGACCAGCATCCGCTTTGATCTTGCCTTGTCCGGCATGGTGGACGGCGAGGCCACCGTCACGATCGCCGCATTGGGCGTTGCGCAAACCATTGCGGTGAAGGCCGGAAAGGGCAGTCTCACCGTTGCCGCAACGCCCGAGCTGTGGTCCTGCCGCACACCCAGGCTCTATGATGTTTGCTTCGCATTCCGGACCGACAGCGTGATGGAGCGCATCGGCTTTCGCACCATCGAGGCACGCGGCACGCAGATCCTTCTCAATGGCGAACCGGTCTGGCTCAAGGGCGTATGCGTCCATGAAGACGACCTCGACCTTGGCAAGGTCAGCGGCGAAGCCGACATCCGCCGCCGCCTGCAGCACGCCCGCGACCTGGGCTGCAATTTCCTGAGATTGTCTCACTATCCGCATCACGAAGCGGTTGCACGCTTTTCCGACGAAGAAGGCTTCCTGCTCTGGGCCGAAGTGCCCGTCTATTGGGCCATCGACTTCGGCAATCCGGACACGCTGGCCGATGCGCGCAACCAGCTGTCCGAGCTGATCTGCCGGGACATCAACCGCGCCAGCGTGATCCTCTGGGGCGTTGGCAACGAGAACGCCGACACCGATGCCCGCCTGGCATTCATGGCCGATCTTGCAAAGACCGCCCGCTGTCTTGACCCGTCACGTCTCGTCGGCGCGGCCTGCCTGATCAATCGCGAAAGCTTCACCATCGAGGACCGGCTGGCCGAGCATCTCGATGTGATCGGGCTCAACGAGTATTTCGGCTGGTATGAGCCCAGTTTTTCGGGGCTGGAGCGCCTGCTCGCCAATTCGAATCCCGGCAAGCCGGTGATCATCAGCGAAACCGGGGCCGACGGCAGCCCTGGCCATCGGGGCGCGGGCCGCGTGCTGTTCACCGAGGACTGGCAGGCCGAATTCTACCGGCAGCAGTTCAGCCGCATCACGGCCACCCCCTATGTCGCGGGTCTCGCGGCATGGTTGCTGTACGATTTCAGGACCGAGCGCCGCCAGACCAGCTTCCAACGCGGCTTCAATCGCAAGGGCCTGATCGCAGCCGACAAGACAACAGCCAAGCTGGCCTTCCATGCCTTGGCTTCGTGCTATCGATCGCTCGGATGAGAGGGTTCATTGGCGACAGGCCCTGTATCTTCGGAATGAACAGTCCGCCCGGCTTCAGCCGGCGATGCGCCTGCGCCGGCGGGCGACGCGGCCGGGAACGAGGTGCAGCAGATTGAAGGCGAGCACGGCGCCATCCGGATGGTCGGCGCTCCCAATCCGCAACGCGGCACTCCGGCACGGCTGCGCCAGAGCCTTCGGCCGCGCAATGGCGATCACTTTCCTTGAGATTTCACGGGCAACCAGGCGCGCCACTCCTGGAGCGAGCTTCAGCGTGGTCGTTCCCGTTTCGCAGCCGGTCTCCATCACCGTGTCGGCCTGCCGCAGAAGCTGCCGGGTGGGCGCAATCGTCTGATCTTGACCTGCGCTGTCCTTGATGGTGTCGGTCGCGTCCGTGCGGGCAACCCTGTTCCAGAAGCGCGCGTCGTCCGGGCAGGGGACACAGCAGTGTTGCTCTGGGACATGGTGCGGCAGGGCGTCGGCATCTGGACGATACTCAAGCAGATCGCCGAGCGCATCCCCGGCATTGTCCGGCCGTTGCCCGAGCTACGGGCAGGCCCATGCCAGCCGGGCTCGGGAGAGGCGCGCCCATGGGCCGGCTCATTCGTACCAACCGTCACGATCTGGCCCGATCAGCGCAGCCTGCGCAAGTCAGTCTACACGCCCGCCATGGACCGGAAACAGGTGCTGGCCCCGTCGGACGACGCCCAAACGCTGGCGGAAGGCGCCGAAGCCGGCGTCGAAGACCTCGAGATGCGCTGCGTGATCGCGGGCTTGCCGGCTCATCAGGCTGGCCCCGCACATGCTTGCCGGCGCCGCGATCCCCAGCAGATCAAGAACCGTCGGCGCGATGTCGATGACGCCGGATGGTGCTTGTGTCGAACGCGCCGGCCCGGAGTGCGCCGCTCCGCCCAGAATAAGCACGGTGTTCAGTTCATGCCGGTTGAGCCCGCCATGCATGCCGCCACCAACCGGGACCCCTCCGGTGATCAGGCCCAGGCCCGGCAGGCCGTGCGCATCCGTTTCGGTACCCGAGCGCAGCACATAGACCAGTTCAGGCTGGCGGGCATGATCAAGCCCGACCAGGGCGGTTGACAATGTCCCCTCGACAGCACCGCGTACCGGATCATCCGAGGGGGTGAACACCATGCCGATCTCGTCGCGTTGCATCAGCCAGCGCGCGATCTGGTCCCGGCGCTCCATATCGCCGTCGACCATGCGGATTTCGCCCATGTTGCCGCCGGTGACGCTGATGTCTGCACCATGGATGGCCCGAGACGAGGCGCGGGCCACCTTGTGCCCGGCTTCGGCCAGCAGCGTGGCGATGTCGGCCACGCCAGAGCTGGAAATCTGGCCGTGATCGGACGCAACGATGATGGCGATCCCGTCCGCATCGGGCCGCTCCCTGATCGCGGTCAGGATACGCCCGAAGGCCGCATCGACAGCGGTCATGATGGCACCGGTTTCGTCGGAGGCGAGGAACTTGTAGTGAAACGAGGTGTCAGGCTCGTTGAACCAGATCAGCGCCACATCCGGGTCCATCTCGCCAAGGACATGCTCGCTGAAGACGCGGGTGACGTAGTCTGTTTCCTCAAAGCGCGGCAAGGTACGCGGCGGCAAGGGGCCGAAACGCTCGACCATCTCATCGACGGCATTTGGTGTGCGCGTGGCATCGCGGCCCATGACCGAGAAGGTCCAGTGGCCATTGGCGGCTGCGCGCGGATTGATCGCGTAGGTCGAGCCGGCAGAACCGGAATGCACAACCGCGAAGCTTTTCTCATGGGCCGCCAGCCGGTCGCCCAGCGTTTCGGCCGCGATCAAGGGACCGCTCAGCCGGCTTTCAGCCAGGGCGACATCTTCTGCGAGCGAGGTGTCGAGCACGAAGTCGCGCGTCACGTCGGGATAGTAGAAGTTGTTGCCGACGATGCCATGGACGACAGGTGGAGCACCGGTCGAAATCGAGGATGTCGCCACCCGCGTCATCGACGGGAACACCGAACGTGCCTCACGGAACCAGAGGCTGTCTCCGGCAAAGCTGGCCAGGTTTGGCATGCGATCTTGCGTCACCATGTCGGGCCTCAGCCCATCGAACACCACCACAACGACACGTGAAGCTGTCTGCATCATCTGATCTCATGGTTGGGTCAAGCTTGTTGCGAAGCCAGTCGCCGAGACCCGGGACGGCCAGCGTGGTGAACGCGATAGTCAGCACCGGGCTGAGTGTGATCACCTGGAATACCCGCCCATGACCCCGTGGAACCGATGCCCACAATCACGTGGAACACGCAGGGAGTTGGAGTTTTTCCGGCACCACGATGGTGACCGAGCGCGGCGCATCGGATTGTCCAATGGCGATGTTCGGGATGACGCCTGACGCCTCCGCCATCCCGGACTGACGGCTTCTGGGCCAAGTAAAATCCGTCATCACCGTCTCTCAGCTCGTTCAAACACCCGAAGTGTCGACGGTTGGGGTCCTTGTCCGGCCCAGGCCGCCTTGCCGGCGCCATCATCTCAACGCTGCCCAGTCAGCACCGCACGGTGATGACAGCGGCGTCAGGCGGCGGCTGGTTTACTGCGCAAGTCCGAGCGCGATCAGGTGATCGGCCCCTGCCCTGACGGTGTCCTTGTCGCGCACTTCGAGGATCAGGCGCGGGTTGCTGCTCAGCCGGGCAATGGCGCGGAACACGGCGGCCCAGCGGATGTTGCCGTCACCTGGATTCCAGTGGCGGTCAGCATAGCCGTCGCTGTCCTGCAGATGGACATGATGCAGCAGGTCGCCTGCAGCGTGCACGAAGTGGTCCACCGGCGGGCCGCCGGTCCAGACATGGGCGTAATTTGCGTGGCCGGTGTCGATCGAGACCCGAACGGCTTCGCTTTCAAACGAACGGGCGAGGTCGACCCGGATATGGGCGTCCTTGTCCTCGATGTTCTCGATCACCAGCACAACGCCCATGTCGGCTGCGCGCCTCACCGCGTCGCCGATCGAGGCGTGGGACAGTTCGAGCATGAGCTGGCGCGCGCCGGGATTGTCATCGAGATTGTTGTAGTCCCAGGTGGAATAGGGCGAATGGATCACCATCTGGGTGGCGCCGAGATGGGCACAGACATCAAGGCCCTGGTGCATGCGCTTGTGCACGACGGCGCGGACATCAGGGTCCTTGGAGGCGATGTTGAAGCCCCAGAACGGGCCATGAATGCCAAGGCGGCCGGTGTGGCCTTCCAGGATTGTTTTCAGTTCATCCGCAAGCGGCTTCCAGTCGCCGTTCAGCACGTCGCCGGGCCAAAAATCCTGCACCTCCAGATCACGCTGCTTGGCCATGATCCAGTCGCGGTGCATGCGGATGCCTGCAAGCGAAAGGGCGACGCCGAGAACGGGCAAGGTGCGATGTGCGGTCATGGGGATTGTCCGGGGTGACGGGATACAACAATCAAATGGCGGATCAGGCCGGTCCGCTGCGACGCACGGCCCCTGCCTTCCCCCAAGATAGCCACAACAGGGTGACGTGGTGATGACAGGTGACCCGGATAACAGGCTCCTCAAGGTGATCTGTGGTCTGAGCCGGCCGCCGCCCGTCTTGTTCTCGTTTGAAATGTCGGCAGGCCTCGCGCGCTCGATCCGGACGGACGGCCACCTCGCGCCGCTCTTTCGAGCGGGCCCGCCATCGCGGCAATGCTGCTCTGTCGGCACCTGGCAAGTGCATAAGCCCATGGCCGCAATCCAGAGGCCGGCGCGGTTGCCTGCAGCGGCCTGAGAGAGGATCGCGCAAGGTTCAGGCGTTCCCGGGGCCCCAGGCCTTCACGTCGCCATACGCCTCGGGGAAGTTGACGAGGTCATGGTGCACGAGGTCCCGCACGCCGATGACATCATGCCGGTGACGGCCATCGGCATGAAACGCGTGGGCAAGATAGCCGACCATCTTGGCGCCATAGCCGGGCTGCCAGGGATCGCTGATCATGAAAGAGGTAGCGGGAGCCCAGAGGTGGCGGCTGCCGCCGATGACGCTGTCACGGTACTGGTGGACATGTCCGCAGCAGATGAGGGCCGGCTGAGCGCCGCCGAGAAGCGCAATCAGGTGCTGTCGAGGACCATGGGTCATGAAGCGGTTGCTGCTCAACGCCTCGTCATAGGCGGTGTCGGCAAGGGGCTTGTGCAGGAACACCGCGAGGGAACGCCCCGCCAGCGAGGCTGCCGCACGGCGGATCAAGTCGTCCTGCCGCCCGTCATCAAGGGCGAGCCCGAGGGTGAGCGCATTGAGCCCGAGCAGCCGCCAGCCCGGAATGTCCTTCATCCAGATGTCGGGGCCGATGATGCGGCGATAGCGCTCAAGCCGCTCGGCATTCACCGGCTGGCGGCGCGCGACATCAAGGTGATCGCCGACATCATGGTTGCCGGGCAACAGGTGGCATTCAGTGCCGAGCGCACCATGGGCAGCCCGCGCTTCGGCGAGATCGGCCTCGCTGTCAGCCCCGTCCAAGGCCAGATCGCCGGTGTTGATGATGAGGTCGGGAGCGCTGCGGCGCAGGTGCTCGGCGATAAGATCGAAGTTGCTGCGAAAAAAAGGCTTTGCTGACGACAAGTGGGCGTCGGAGATCTGGGCTATGCGGGTGATCATGGCTTCAGTCCAATAACAGTCTGAAAATGAGGCGTCCAGATCGCGGACGCCTCATGGGATGTGATGCTGCGGTCGTGATCAACCCTGGCGTGGGATGAGCCGGCGCACCTCGGTCGCCATGTCTGCCAGAACGGCCTCGGGCGTCGCCTTCTGTTCAGCGATGCGGGCGAGATTGTCGACCATGACCTGGGTAACGCGCACCGAGTTCTGGCCGGGGAACGCGTACCACGGCACCATGAGGTGGACCTGTTTCGTCGCAGCCTGGAACAGCGGGTTGGCGGTGTAGAAGTCACCGAGATAGCGCGGATCATCGATGGCCAGCTGGTTGCAAGGCACGTAGCCGGTGTTCTTGACCATCAGTGTTGTGCCCTCGGCCGAGGTCGCGAACTTGACGAACTTCCAGGCAGCCTCCTGCTTGCGCGGGTCCTTGGTGGTGATCATCGCACCGGCGCCGCCCGTCGGCAGTCGGCCCTTCTGGGCGTCGATCACCGGCATGACCGTGGTGCCGAGCTCGAAATTGCTGCCCACGGAATTGGCGATCGAGCGGACCTGCGCAGTGGTGCGGAACATCATGCCAAGCTTGCCCGCGCTGAAAGCCTGAAGATCGGCGGTACCGGCGAAGTTTGGCATGCCGCCTTCCTTGACCATCCGGTCGAGCAGACGCAGCGCTGCCAGACCCTCCGCGCCATTGAAAGCAACATCGGTTTCCGCTTCATTGAGCATGCGTCCGCCATGGCCATAGAGCAGCGCCGAGAACATCCAGTCATCGCCAGGCCAGCGGAAGAACATCCCCTCATTGCCGTCACCGAGCGCACGCACTTTCTGCGCATCAGCGATCACCTGATCCCAAGTGGTCGGGAACCTCGACGGATCAAGGCCGGCGCGCCTCAGCAGCGTGGCATTGTAGTAGCTGATCGGATTCGAGGTGGCGAAGGGCAGGCCGCACTGCACCTTCGCGTGGAAACCAAGACCCAGGATAGCCGGCGAATAACCGAGTTTGGCGAGATCGCCTTCGGTGGCCAGCAACGGCGAAAGATCGACGGCAACGCCGCGCTCGGCGAACATGCGCAGGCGGTTGAGGCCCTGGAACGAGACCTCCGGCATCGAGTTGGTGGCGGCGTTGCGCAGCAGAAGCTGAGCGCCGTCTTCATAGGTCGGGGTCGGGTTGACATAGGTCGCCCTGACTTCCGGATGCTTCTTCGTGAACGCCTCCATGACGGCGTCCTGCGCTTCCTTGAAGATCGCCGGCATCGAATAGTGAACCTGGATCTCGGCAGCCTGCGCCCGGACGACCGAGGGCATGGCGACCGAGACAGCTGCGCCGCCCATCACGGTCAGCGTGTGGCGGCGGCTGATGCGCATGTCCTTTGTCACGATATCTTTCGTCATGGGGTGGTCCTCCTGGTTGAAGCCGGGCTCAGCCCTTGAGCCCGGTCATGGTAATGCCTTCGATGAAGCGGCGCTGGGCAAACAGAAATGCGAGAACCAGCGGGGCCGTGACCAGCAGCGCGGCAGCCATCAGCGCGCCGTAATCCTCGCCCGCTTCAACGGAGCGGAAAGCGAGGATGCCCATCGCAGGCGTGTACAGATCGCCCTTCTGGATCACGATCAGCGGCCAGAACAGATCGTTCCAGTGCGCCACGACCGAGAAGATCGCGAACGCCGTCGCCGCCGGCACGGCGTTCGGCACGATCACCCGCCAGACGATCGAAAACTCGCCCATGCCGTCAATGCGGGCTGCGTTGATCAGATCATCGGGAATGGCGCGGAAGAACTGCCGGAACAGGAAGATCGCAAACACCGAGCAGGTGAAGGGAGCGATCAGCGCCGTGTAGCTGTTGAGCAGGCCGAGCTGATGGATGCCGAGATAAAGCGGCAAAGCCGTCGTCTGGTAGGGGATAAGAAGCCCCAGCATGACGAAACCAAAGACCAGTTCGCGGCCCCTGAAGTTCAGTTTCGCCAGTGCATAGGCCGCCGGGACCGCAAACAGAACCTGGAAGAACAGGATACCAAAACAGACAATCAGACCGTTGACGATGTAGGTCCAGATCGGGATCGTCTTCAGGACCTTGCCGTAGTTTTCGATCAGCGCCCATTTTTGTGGGATCAGCGAGAGCGAGGCCTTGAAGACCTCGT
Source organism: Hyphomicrobiales bacterium (assembly GCA_026400535.1). Taxonomy (GTDB): domain Bacteria; phylum Pseudomonadota; class Alphaproteobacteria; order Rhizobiales; family Beijerinckiaceae; genus Allobosea. The sequence continues at coordinate 46,756 of JAPLOU010000061.1, read as the reverse complement.
CCTGCGGCTTCACCGAGACGGCCACCATCCAGATATAAGGCGCAAGCACCACCAGAGCCGCGAGCGACAGCAAGGCAAGGCGGGGCAGATCGTTGATCAGCGGACGGGTCTGCATCACATCACCCGTAATGCACGCGGCGGTCGATCAACCGGGTCTGGATCAGCATCAGGCCGAGCACAATGACCAAGAACACGAGCGTGATGGCGGCCGAATAGCCGAACTTGAAGTAGTGGAACCCCTCCTGATAGATCGTGCGCAACAGCACTTCGGAGGCATTGTTCGGTCCGCCTTGCGTGAGAGTCTGCACGGTGTCGAAGACGCGGATCGAGCGTGTCATCGTGATGATGATGACAAACAGCATGGTTGGCCCCAGCATCGGCCAGGTTACCAGCCAGAATTTCGACCAGCCGCTGCGCGCGCCGTCGATCTCGGACGCGGCATAGAGTTCGCGCGGGATCGCCGTCAGCCCGGCCAGGAACAGCACGAGGTTGAAGCCGACATTCTCCCAGACACCGATGAAGCCGAGCGAGACAATGACCCAGTCGGACGAGCCGAGCCAGTTCGGCGTGCCGGCGCCGACCATCCGCAGCAGCGCGTTCACCGGCCCGATGCTGGGATGCAGCAGATACTGCCAGGCGGTCGCCATGGCCACGGTCAGCGACACGACCGGCAGGAAGAAGACGGCGCGGTAGAGGGCCTTGCCCCGCGAGCCCGCTTCAATCAGCACAGCCAGGCCCAGCGCAATCCCGATCGAGAGCGGTGCGACGAAGAGGCAGTAGATCACGGTGTTGCGGATCGAGGCCGCGAAGGTGCGATCGCTGAGCATGTCGGCAAAATTGGCCAACCCGATCCAGTGGAAGCTCCGCGCGCCGAACTCGTAGTCTGTGAAGGCCAGCGCCAGCACCGCCAGCAGTGGCAGCAGGATCATGGCCAGGTAGGCAAGGATCGCGGGCAGGGCGAGCAGCCAGGCAATGCCGGCGTCGCCCCCCATCCTGCGCGCGAGGCGCGGTTGGTTCAACGCGGAACCGGACAGCGCCACATCAGCCATGCACCACATCCCTGATGCGCACTTGGGCCGGACGACGGCGTCCGGCGCCGTCGAAGAGAAGCGCCTTTGCCGGATCGGGCCTGAGGCGGATCATCTCGCCGCGACGCAGCTGTTGCCGCGCCTCCGGAGGCAGCCGGCAGATCACGAGTTCATCGCCCTCGAGCAGGCGGGCATGGACCAGCAGGCTCTCGCCAAGATACTCCAGATGATCAACGCGCGCCGCGATGCCCGTTTCGGCAGGGGCGATGTTTTCGGGCCGGATTGCCAGTATGGCGGGGCCCGTCCCGGTGGAGCCGAGCCCACTGGAGACAGATCCAATCATGACCTCGCCATCTGGGCCGATCTCCGCCGCAAAGGTATTGATCGATGGCGATCCGATGAAGGAGGCGACCCGCAGGTCCTGAGGGTTGGTGTAGATCGCCTCGGGCGTGCCGACCTGAAGGATCTGCCCATCCATCATCACCGCAACCCTGTCCGACATCGTCATCGCCTCGGACTGGTCATGAGTCACATAGACGGTGGACGCGCCGACGCGCCGGTGCAGCGCGACGATTTCCGCGCGCGTTGTGACGCGCAGCGCCGCATCAAGGTTGGAAAGCGGCTCGTCCATCAGGAAGGCGTGCGGATGGCGCACGATGGCCCGTCCGAGGGCAACGCGCTGGCGCTGCCCGCCCGAGAGCTGCGCAGGCTTGCGCTCAAGCAAGGCGCCAATGCCGAGCATCTCGGCGGCCGTCACGACATCGGCGCTGATCTGACAGCGTTTCGTCGCGACGCCCGGAAGCAGCCTGCCGACGACGGGAATGCGCTCCACCGCGCTCAGCCGCCGCATCACCAGCGGTACGCCGATGTTCTGGCGCACCGTGAGATGCGGATAAAGTGCATAGTTCTGGAACACCATGGCCACATCGCGGTCCGCTGCCCGCAAGGCCGTGACCTCGCGACCGGCAATCTGGACCGTGCCGGCGCTGACGGCCTCTAGCCCGGCAATGATCCGCAGCAGCGTGGTCTTGCCGCACCCGGACGGGCCGACGAGCGACAGGAACTCATCGTGAGCGACCGTGAGCGAAACGCCGCGCAAAACGGACGTCATGCCAAAGGATTTCTGGACGCCCTCGATGACGATGCCGGACATGAGACCCCTGACGTGCGCAAACGAACGCCCTGCATGTGCTCCGGGGACATGACGTTCTGAAAAAACTTGTGTGACACGCACGTGAAATGCGCGCCGCAGAAGCGATATCCCCTCATGGGATCAGGCACCGGCTCTGCGAACCAGATGCTCCCGGACGGGTCAGCATCACCAGCTCACCCCGCGACCGTGCCGAACGGCAAACTCAGATCAATCAGCACCTGCGGCAACGACAGGCCTTGCAGATGGACATCAAGCGACTTCGGCAGACCGAAGCTGTCCAACTGCGGCGTTTGCATCGGGAATTCCATCGCGATCAGAACGATTCTGGAGCTCCGGACACGCTGCTGCCGGAGAAACCCAAGGCGCTTCGATCCCAGTGGCAACGAACCATGAAGCGGTAAGCAGTGCGGCTTGAATTTAGCATATCCAGATCGACATGTTAAAAATCTCTCGTATTTTTAATATTTTACGGGGCCAGTCGAACTGAAACCAGGCTGGCTCTAAGATGGGTAGAGATCGAAAAAACAGACTGAAATATGTTTTATTTGATATAATCGTCATATTGTGGTATGTTTTTATGAGATGAAAAACAGGCTATGATATGAAAAAAGATGCCCGCCATAAAGCCCGCCAAAGGCTCGATGAACGGCTTCTGCCCTTGAAGCCAGTCTCTCAGTACACGGTGCCGCCCAAGGGGTGGGTTCGCGCCATTCGTGATGCGCTGGGGATGACGCGCATCCAGTTTGCCATGCGGCTTGGAATCAGCCCTCAAAGTGCCGATGCGCTGGAACGCTCCGAAGCCACGGGAACCGTCAAAATCGAAACGCTTCGCAGGGCGGCGGAAGCGCTTGATTGCACCCTGGTCTACGCCCTTGTTCCAAACAAGGCATTGGAAAGCGCGGTAAGCGAACGCGCTCGCGCCATCGCCGTGCGTGATCTCGGGCGTATCTCCCACACGATGAAACTTGAAGCTCAGCAGACAGGCGATGCTGACCTCGAAGAGCGGATCGAAAACTACATTCGCACCAACGTCGCGCTTCGTGACCTGTGGGATAAAAAATGAGTGATTTGTTCCAGGAACCCGATGATGCCACCCCCCTCATGCCCGAAAAGCGAGTGCAGCTTCTTCAGACATGGATTACGCATCGGCGCGACCTGAACGAAGCGGAGCAAGAGAACATCATTGAGGGTTCAGCATGGGCTCGAAAGACCCGTCGAGCCAATCCTGAAGCTCTCTTGGATGAAGGCTTCATCAAGACGTTACACAAGCGCATGTTTGGGAAGGTGTGGGGTTGGGCTGGCACATTTCGGCAAACGGATCGAAACATCGGCATCGACTGGTATCGCGTGCCAGCCGAACTGACGACCATGCTGGATGATGTGCGGTACTGGGTGAAGCATCAGACATTCCCGCCCGATGCAATCGCCATACGGCTTCATCACCGAATCGTCGCCATCCATCCGTTCCCAAACGGGAATGGTCGTCACGCTCGGTTGATGGCTGATCTGATGATCGAGCGGCTGGGCGGGAAACCATTCTCGTGGGGCGGCAGCAGTCTGCATAACATCGGAGAACTTCGCGCCGCGTATGTCACCGCACTACGCGCTGCCGACAATCACGATATCGGCCCGCTTGTCTTGTTCGCCGGCGCATAAGACTACATTGCAGCCACTCCTTGCGCGCGACTTCCCAGTCGCCGGCCTGGCTCAAGGCGAGGATGCGCGCGCAACTGCTGTCGCCGCGTGGGGTCTTGCGGTGAATGCGCGAGAATCTGACCTGCTGGCCGAAGTGCCCCGCCGCCGATCGCAGGAGGTGTCCTGATGCTCTCCGTCAACGACCTGCGCAAGGTCGCAGCCCGCTCCGGCGCGCGCGATATTGGCAATGTGGAGATCGACGTTATCCTGACCTATCTGCTGCAGCTCTTCACCGATTGTCACGACCTGCCGCGACATCTCCAACGAGTTGAGCTGACGCCTTTAGACCGTCCCTTCCGGCCCCGCACCGCAGACCAGCACGCAGATCCGACGGCTTGCCGCCAGCGCCTCGCGGTGGACATGGACCGCGGCGAGCGAGGCTGCGCCGGAGAGGTCGGCGGCGACCCCCGTGTCGAACCACAGGCGGCGGGACGCCTCATCCATCGCCTCGTCGGTGACGAGCAGGACATCCGACACGGTCTGCCGGACGATCTCGAAGATGCGCCCGTCCGTCTCCCGGCATGCCATGGTCGGCACCTTCGTCGAGATCGACGGCAGCTTCACACGCCGTCCAGCGTCGAGGCTCGCCTTCAGCGTGGGGGAGCCGATGGGCTCGACCCCGATCACGCGGATGTCGGGGCGCAGGGCACGGAAGGCCGTGCCGAGACCTGCAATCAACCCGCCGCCGCCGATTGCGACGAGAATGGTGTCGATGTCGGGCATCTGCTCGATGATGTCGAGCCCGAGCGTCCCCTGCCCGGCCACCACGAGCGGATCGGCGAAAGGATGGAAATAGGCGGCGCCCGTCTGCCTGGCGAAGGCGAGCGCGGCGGCGTTGGCGTCGTCCCAGGCATCGCCGACGATGCGGGTGTCGGCGCCCCAGGCCTTCATCTTGGCGAGCTTGGCAGGAGACACATTGGAGGGCAGGAAGATCGTGGCGCTGGTCCTGGCCGCGAAGGCGGTGCGCGCGACGGCAAGGCCATGATTACCGCCTGACGCCGTCACGATGCCGGCGGCGACCTCGTGGGCCGGCGCGCCCAAAAGCCGGTTCATGGCGCCGCGAGCCTTGAATGACCCGGTGACCTGGAGGCATTCCAGCTTGAGGATCAGGTCCGCCGAAACGGGGGGCGGATCCTTGGCCTGGGTCAGGGCCATGACGGGCGTGCGGCGTATGTGGGGCGCGATGCGCTCGCGCGCAACCTCGATGGCGGCGAGATCGATCATGCGATGCTTCCTTCGTAGCGCGCGGCAACGACGAGACAGCAATTGCCGGGCTCGACATGGCCGGGCTGCCGGCGCCCGTAGACGATGCCGTCGGCCTGATAGTGCAGCGTCTCAGGCTCGCGCCCGGGGTCGAGTATATTGTGGATGCGCCCGGCGGGCTGTCCTTCCCGCACGTGCTCGCCATTGGCATGAAACGGCTCGAACACACCCTTGACCGTCGCGAAGACATAGGCCTTCGGGCCCGGCAGTTCGAGGATCAGGCCATCGCCCCGCCGCGGCGATGCGTGGCGGCTCTCCAGAACGCCCAGATGAGCGAGAACGTTGCGCACGCCCCGACGGCAGATCGCGAGAGCGTCGAGGGAGACCTTGCCCCCGCCGGCCATCTCGGTTCCGACGGTGACAAGCCCGGCCCGGCAGGCAGCGGCGGTGGCGGTGCGGGGCTCGCCGAGATTGCTGATGACGACAGTGAGCGGAGCGTCGAAGGCCTGGACCGCTGCGACGTTGCGCTTGGCAAGCTCCGGATCGTCCGTCGGTTCGATGATGGCGCTGGGCAGGATGTCGAGGGAGGAGCCCCCCGAATGCAGGTCGATGAAAGCATCGCCGCGTGGCAGGACATGGTCCGTCATGTAGGCGGCGATCTGCTCGGTGATGGTGCCGCGCGGATCGCCGGGAAATGTGCGGTTGAAGTTGAGCCCGTCCACGGGCGAGGTTCGCCTTGCCGCCATGGCGGCGGGTGCGTTGACGGCGGGCATGAGAATGAGCCGCCCTTGCACTTCGCCGGGGTCGAGATCCCGAATGAGTTCGCCGATAGTGATCGGCCCCTCATATTCGTCCCCGTGATTGCCGCCTTCGATGACGACCGTCGGGCCCTTGCCATTGGCGATGACGCCGACCGGGACGCGCGTGACGCCCCAGGCGTCCTCATGAGGCGAGTGCGGGATCATCACGAAGCCGATCTGCTTGCCCGGCTTGTCATAGTCCACGGTCGTGAACGCGCTTGATGGCCTGACGGCTGCGGGATGTCCCATGTCGTTTCCTCGTCAATCTAGATCGGAGTGTCCCAGAGCGCGGGGGCGCGAAGGGCCCCGGCCACCTTGGCGGCGATGGCTTCAAGAAGCCGCTCGCCTTTCTCGGCACTTGCGGTGCTTGCGTCGCCGATCACGCCATTGAGGGAGCGTGTCCCCAATTGCCGCCAGTGATATATCCCGGGATTGACGCAAGCAATGGCGGATGCGCCGGGAACATACTCGCCCCGGCATTGCGACAGCACGTCCTCGTCCACCTCCGCCCGCTCGAGGGCGAGGATCATGGACGTCTCGGCCTCGCAGACATGCAGCACGCCCTCCTGCCGATCGAGCAGGGAGGCAATCTCCGCCGGCGCGAGTTGCCAGGTCCCGTCAGGTTGACGACGTGTCGACGAACATCGGGTATCTGAGCGCGATGTGTCAATCGGCTCGCAAAGTTGACCCCGCGCATTGCCTCATGGAGCAATGTTACCTTCTGAGGGTCGCCCTGAAAAAACGGCTCGATGTCGAGAGCTCTGCCAAGCGGCAAGCCGCGCGCGTACCCTCGCTGATCGCGCGGCACTGGCAGCAGTGATCGCGATCAATCGGTCTTGCGGCGGTCGGCGGACTTATAGACCTCGTTGCGCTCGCGTTTGCCGACCGCAACGACAAGAACCAGCAGCTCCCGATCCTTGACCTGATAGACAAGGCGATACCCCGCGTTGCGCAGCTTAATCTTGTAACGGTCTTTTGCACCATGCAGCCGCGCTGAGGGGATTGTCGGGTTCTGCAAACGCTCGGTAAGTTTACTCTTGAACTGATCGCGCGTCGCGTTGTCGAGCTTGCGCCATTCCTTCAGGGCCTCGTCCAGAAAGGCGAGCTCATAGGTCATCCAGCGAAACCTTGTGGATGGTCTGACCTTCGCGCGCGTCGGCGATGGCGTTCAGTTCCAGATCCTCAAGCCGGTCCAGCATCGCCTCATAGGCTTTGGCTGGCACGCAATAGAAGGCGGGCTCGTTGCGGTTGAGAATCGCAACCGGGAAGCCTTCGCCAGCAGCGACGGTGCCCATGGGGTTCTTCTTCAATTCAGAAACGCTGGCACTTGTCGCCGCGAGGATTCGGTGAGCCATGAAAACTCTCCTTTAGAGTGCGAAAAATAGCACTTTTAACAGGTCTTTTCAAGCCGGTGCTTTGGGGCTTCCGGTCAGGAGATACAGGTCTCCGATCGCTCCGTCGCGCCGGTCGCGCAGCACAGCTTCGAGAAAGCAGGGCCGTTCTCCCTGTCGCGCTTTAAGCAGCGCGTGAACGAGTTGGCTGACGCGGGTGTTGTGTGGCCGGGGCGGCCTGTTCGTCCTGATCGAGGATATGGACGCGCGCGGCGTGCGCACCTTCTAATCATTTCCTGATCTTGAGCTTGGACTCTAGCGGATCATGAAAGCGTGAGTTGCCGGCGGAAAAGCAGGTAAGCCGATCCCCTGTTTTCCATACTCATTCCATACAAAACAATTACAGTAGAGTTAAGTCATTGAAAAATATGGCGCACCCGACAGGATTCGAACCTGTGACCTCTGCCTTCGGAGGGCAGCGCTCTATCCAGCTGAGCTACGGGTGCAACGCTTCGACGATGTCGCATATCTGATCCGGCCCGGCGCGGCAACCGCCAAACCGTCAGGGTGACCGCCTCAGGGGGCCTCGATCATCAGGGCGATGCCCTGGCCCACGCCGATGCACATTGTGCACAGGGCGCGCCTGCCGCCTGTCGCGGCAAGCTCTGTGGCTGCCGTCAGCGCAAGCCGGGCGCCCGACATGCCGAGCGGATGGCCGAGCGCGATAGCGCCGCCATTCGGATTGACATGCGGCGCATCATCGGCAAGTCCGAGTTGGCGCGTCACCGCGAGGGCCTGCGCGGCGAAGGCTTCGTTGAGTTCGATGATGTCAACATCATGCAGCGCAAGGCCGAGGCGCGCGAGCAGCTTCAGCGTTGCGGGTGCAGGCCCAATTCCCATGATGCGCGGCGGTACCGCGGCAGTTGCCATGCCGGTTATGCGGGCCAGCGGAGCAAGGCCAAGCCGGGTACAGGCGGCTTCGGACGCCAGCATCAGGGCTGCGGCACCATCATTGACGCCCGAGGCATTGCCGGCGGTGACGGTTCCTCCGTCCTTCTTGAAGGGCGTGCCGAGTCTGGCAAGCACCTCAATCGTCGTGGCGCGCGGATGCTCGTCGTCGGAGACGACGACCGTATCGCCCTTGCGCTGCGGAATGCTGACCGGCGCGATTTCGCGTGCAAACCGGCCCGAGCGCTGCGCGGCAAGCGCACGGGTCTGGGAGCGCAGCGCGAAGGCGTCCTGGTCGGCCCGCGAGATTGCAAACGCGGCCGCGACGTTCTCGGCGGTTTCCGGCATGGAATCGGTGCCGAACGCGGCTTTCAGCGTCGGGTTGATGAAACGCCAGCCGATCGTGGTGTCAAAGACGTCGTTGCTGCGCGCGAACGCCTCCGTCGCCTTCGGCATCACGAAGGGCGCCCGCGACATGCTTTCGACACCGCCCGCGATGATCAGGTCGGCCTCCCCGCTACGAATGGCGCGCGCGGCCTGCCCGACGGCGTCGAGACCGGAGCCGCACAGCCGATTGATCGTGGTGCCCGTCACGCCTTCGAGGCCTGACAGCAGCGCGGCCATGCGCGCCACGTTGCGGTTGTCCTCACCAGCCTGATTGGCGCAGCCCAGAATGATGTCGTCGATGCTCGCCGCGGGAACGGATGGCAGCCTCGCCATCAGCGCCCTGACCACATGCGCCGCCAGGTCATCGGGCCGGACAGACGACAGCGCACCGGCATAGCGGCCAATCGGCGTACGCACGCCGGCAACAAGATAGGCTTGGGACATCAGCTTCACCAAGGTCTGAGCGGTCAGCAGGTATCACGCCGCAGCCGAAGACGGTCAACCTGCGATCGCTTCGCCAGCCGAACAACCGGACAGTCTGCGTCAGCACAGGAACCCGCCCTGAAGCGGCCACGAAGGCTATCACGAAGGCTTGGCAGCACCGCGCGATTATTTTAAGCTTAAACTATCAGCCCGCTCAGGGTGAATGATAGGCGCCCGATGTCGCATGGACTTCTTCACGGCCAGCATGCCCTGATCAGCGGCGCCAGCCGCGGAATTGGAGCCGCGATCGCACAGGCCCTGGCCGCCGAAGGGGCGGTGCTGAGCCTGATCGCACGGCAATGGAACATCCCGGACGCGGCGGCGGATGGCACGTTGCGCCTCGCCGCGGACGTAACCGATGAGGCGGCGCTCACCGAGGCCGCGGCCAAGGCTGTGGCGACCCATGGCCCGGTGTCGATCCTCGTCAACAATGCCGGTGCGGCCGAGACGGCGCCCCTCGCCAGAACCGATTCGGCGCTGGTCAGGCGCATGCTGGCGCTCAACCTCGAAAGTGTGTTCGTGCTCACCCGCCTTGTCCTGCCCGGCATGATTGCAGCCGGCGGCGGGCGCGTCATCAACATCGCCAGCACGGCCGGGCTGAAGGGCTATCCTTATGTGTCGGCCTATGTCGCGGCCAAGCATGGCGTGGTCGGCCTGACCCGGGCTCTGGCCCTTGAGGTGGCGAAGAGCGGCGTCACCGTCAACGCAATCTGTCCGGGCTATACCGACACCGACCTGGTGACAGCTTCGGTGGCCACGATCGCGGCCAAGACCGGGCGGCCCACTGAGGACATTCGAGCCGGGCTCGCGGCGTCCAACCCGCAGGGACGCCTGATCAGCCCCGACGAGGTTGCAGCGGCAGTGGTCTATCTGGCGGGTGCAGCGGCGGGCGGGATCAACGGAGCCACACTCAGCCTCTCGGGCGGGGAAACAACCTGATGGAACAGCACCGTCCGGTGTTCATCGACAGCGAGACCGTGGTGAGCGAGCGGCCGCGCGACCACAAGGACGAACTGCGTCTTTGGCTTCGGCTGCTGACCTGCACCACGCTTGTCGAGGATGATATCCGCAGCCGCCTGCGGGCCCGCTTCGACGTCACCCTGCCGCGCTTCGATCTGATGGCCCAGTTGCACAAGACGCCGCAGGGCATGACCCTCGGCCAGCTCTCCAGCCGCATGATGGTGAGCAACGGCAACCTGACAGCGCTGGTCGAACGGCTCGTCGATGCCGGGCAGATCGAGCGCCGCGTCTCGGAAACCGATCGCCGTGTCGTTCTGGTGGCGCTGACGCCATCCGGCGAAGCCGCCTTCTCGGACATGGCCAGAGAACATGGGGACTGGATTGCCGGCCTGCTTGCGGGCCTCTCCAAAGGCGACATCGAGCAGCTGATGCATCTGCTCGACAAACTCAAGATATCTGCCCGCAGCGCCATGCAGGCAGCCCGCCACAGGACTGCGCCATGACACCACCGCTTCGCAGCGCAAATCATTTCCAGCTTCAGGTCGACGGCAAGATCGCCACGGTCACGCTGAACCGGCCGGACAAGAAGAACCCGCTGACCTTCGAAAGCTACGCCGAACTGACCGGCTTCTTCCGTCATCTTCCCTATGACGAAGCCGTCAAGGCCGTGGTCGTGACCGGCGCCGGTGGCAATTTCTGCTCCGGTGGCGATGTCTTCGAGATCATTGAGCCGCTGCTGTCGAAGGACACCAAGGGGTTGATGCGCTTCACGGAAATGACCGGCGATCTGGTCAAGGCGATGCGCGCCTGCCCGCAGCCGGTGATTGCGGCGATCGACGGTGTCTGCGTCGGTGCCGGCGCCATCATCGCCATGGCGTCGGATCTGCGGCTCGGCACCGCCAAGGCAAAAGTCGCCTTCCTGTTCAACAAGGTCGGACTCGCGGGCTGCGACATGGGGGCCTGCGCCATGCTGCCCCGCATCATCGGCTATGGCCGCGCCTCGGAACTGTTGTTCACAGGCCGCGTGATGGGCGGCGAGGAGGCCGAACGATGGGGCTTCTTCACGCGGTTGTGCGCGCCTGAGTCCGTTCTGGCGGATGCAACCGCCCTCGCTGGCGAAATCGCCGCCGGTCCGACCTTCGCCAACGACATCACCAAGAAGATGCTGGCGATGGAGTGGGCCATGAGCATCGAGGAGGCCATCAAGGCAGAAGCGGTGGCGCAGGCACTGTGCATGACGACAAAGGATTTCCGTCGCGCCTATGAGGCGTTTGCCGCTCGGCAGAAGCCCGTTTTCTTCGGTGATTGAGAACAGACATGGCAGATCGCAGTTTCCTTGCCTGGCCCTTTCTCGATGATCGCCACCGCGCCTTGCAGGCGGGCCTCAATGCATGGGCCGCAGCGCATGTGCCAGACCTGATCGACCATCATGACGCCGATGGCTCATGCAGGCAGCTCGTTGCGGCGATGGGACAGGCGGGCTTTCTCGCCAACTGCGCTCCGGAGGCACTGACGCCGGGCGCGAAACTTGACGTCCGGTCGCTCTGCGTCGCGCGCGAGACCCTCGCCTACCATGGCGGGCTGGCGGATTTCGCCTTCGCCATGCAGGGCCTCGGCACCGGGCCGATCAGCCTGTTCGGCACACCAGCCCAGAAGGCGCGTTATCTGCCGGGCGTGGCGGCCGGGACGGCGATTGCTGCTTTCGCGCTATCGGAGGCCAATGCCGGATCGGATGTCGCCGCCATGTCAACGGCCGCCGTTGCAGACGGACCGGATCACGTCAGACTGAACGGCGAGAAGACCTGGATTTCGAATGGTGGTATCGCCGATCAATACATCGTTTTTGCGCGCGACGGCATTGGCGCCGGGACCCGCAACATCAGCGCCTATATCGTCGAGGCCGGGCAGCCGGGATTCGAGATCGCTGGGCGCATCGATGTGACGGCGCCCCATCCCCTGGCGACGCTGCGGTTCCGGAACTGCAAGGTCGCGACAAGCCAGCGCATCGGCGCCAGCGGCGACGGCTTCAGGATCGCCATGGCGACCCTCGATGTCTTCCGCTCGACGGTCGGTGCCGCGGCGCTTGGCCTCGCACGCAGGGCGCTGGACGAAGCGCTGGACCGCGCCGCGACCCGCCCGATGCAAGGAGGCGTGCTGGGGGACCTTCAACTCACCCAGGCCGCTCTCGCCGAGAGCGCAACGGAGATCGACGCCGCAGCACTCCTGATCTACAGGGCCGCGTGGACCAAGGATCAGGGCGCGCAGCGTATCACGCGGGAGGCAGCCATGGCCAAGATGTTCGCCACCGAAATGGCGCAGCGGGTCATCGACCGCGCCATCCAGATCTTTGGTGGCGAGGGCGTCAGGGTTGGCTCCAAGGTCGAGGAACTGTACCGCGAGGTCCGTGCGCTGCGGATCTATGAAGGCGCGACCGAGGTCCAGAAGGTCATCATCGCGCGCGCCATGCTTGCGGCGCGTGAAGCCCCGTTGCCCCCGGCCGGCAAGACAGCGCACTAGGAGGCTCGCATGCATCGCAGCGCCCACCTCGATTCCTTCGCGCGTGACAACCTGCCGCCGCCCGCGCTCTGGCCCGACTTCGTCTTTTCCTTGCCGGAACTGCAATACCCGGAGCGTCTGAATGCGGTGAGTGCGCTGCTCGACAGCCACCTCGCTGCCGGTCGCGGCGACGCGCCCTGCCTGATCAGCTCGAACGGAGAGAGCTGGACCTATGCCGAGACAGCGGCAAGGGTGAACCGCATCGCTCAGGTGCTGACCGGCGAACTGGGGTTCCAGCCCGGCCACCGCGTGCTCTTGCGCGCGCCCAATTCGCCGATGCTGGCGGCCATTTATCTGGCCGTCCTGAAGGCTGGAGGCGTCGTTGTGGCGACCATGCCGATGCTGCGCGCCAGGGAACTCTCCTTCATCATCCGCAAGGCGCAAGTGTCTCTCGCCTTCTGCGATCCGGCCCTGCTTGCGGAACTGGAAGCCGCCGCCGAAGGCCAGCCGGTTCTGGCGCGCATCGTCGACATTGGCCAGGCCCTGCCGGCCCTGATGGCCGCCGCGCCCGCTGACTTCGAGCCTTGCGACACCGCCTCCGATGATGTCTGCCTGATCGGGTTCACCTCCGGCACCACCGGCGAGCCCAAGGCCACGATGCACATGCACCGAGACCTTCTCGCCATTTGCGACGCCTATGGCGCGTATGTGCTCAAAGCCCGCGCCGCCGATCGCTTCATCGGCTCGCCGCCCCTTGCCTTCACCTTCGGGCTCGGGGGGCTCGTGCTGTTTCCGCTGAGGGCCGGCGCGTCGACGATCCTGCTCGAGCGGCCATCGCCGGACGATCTTCTTGCCGCGATGATCGCGCTCAAGCCGACCGTCTGCTTCACCGCGCCCACCGCCTATCGGGCCCTCATCAGCAAGATGGCACCAGGCGATTGCGCCTCGCTGCGGATCTGCGTGTCTGCGGGCGAAGCGCTCCCGCTGGCCACGTTCGAGGCCTGGAAGGCCGCCACCGGCATCACGCTGCAGGATGGCATCGGGGCCACCGAGATGCTGCACATCTTCATTTCAGCCACGGTCGATCAGGTCCGGCCCGGCGCCACCGGCAAAGCCGTCCCCGGCTACGAAGCGAAGGTCATCGACGCCGATGGCCGTGACCTGCCGCCCGGCTCGATCGGACGGCTGGCAGTGCGCGGCCCCACAGGCTGCCGCTACATGACGGACAGCCGGCAGGCGCAATATGTCAAGAACGGCTGGAACGTCACCGGCGACACCTACCTGATGGATGAAAATGGCTACTTCTGGTACCAGGCGCGCTCGGACGACATGATCATCTCAGCGGGCTACAACATCGCGGGACCGGAGGTGGAATCCTCGCTGCTCACGCACCCCGCCGTTGCCGAATGCGGCGTGGTCGGCGCTGACGATGAGGAACGCGGCACGATCGTCAAGGCCTATGTCGTCCTCAAGCCCGGCCACCCGGAGGACGGGGCCATGGCGAAAGCGCTCCAGGATCATGTCAAGGCGGACATCGCGCCTTACAAGTATCCGCGCGCCATCACCTTCGTGAAGGCCCTGCCACGGACCGAAACCGGCAAGCTCCAACGCTTTCAGCTTCGGCATATGGCGAAGACGGATGCACCCGCGAGGACGGCCCCATGAGCGACGCCATCAACACCCTGCGCGCGGCGGCTGAGGCCGCCCGCTCGCCGCACATCATCCTGCAGCCACCCGGCTGGCCACGGCCCAAAGGCTATGCCAACGGTATTCTCGCGTCGGGGCGCACGGTCTTCGTCGGGGGGCAGATCGGCTGGGACGAGAAGGGTGCGTTTCCGGAAGGCATCGCCGCCCAGGTCCGCCAGACCTTGCTGAACACACTGGCGGTACTTGCCGAGGCAGGCGCGGGGCCCGAACATCTCACCCGCATGACCTGGTATGTCTGTTCGATTGAGGATTATCTCTCCAGCCTGCCGGAGATCGGCAAGGCCTATCGCGAGACCTTCGGGCGCAACTACCCCGCCATGGCGCTGGTTCAGGTCGTCCGGCTGGTCGAGGCCAAGGCGCTGGTCGAGATCGAAACCACCGCGGTGATCTGATCCGCCCGTGCTGGCTCAGCTGAGGCTGTCGCCGTTGCAATGCCCTACGGCACATTGGGCCGATGGCTGGCGGTGCTGGGTTCATGGCCGACGCGCGGCCTGAAGCACGACCCGGCCCTCACCCTGCTTGGCCAGATCGTTACAGCCTGTTCCGCCCGGCAGGCGACACGGCCCGTTTCCTCGCGCGTCAAGGCCAAGACCAGCATCGTCTGGCAGGTTTCGGAAGGCAGGTTCGTCCAGGTGGCGCAGTCGCGATGGTCGCCGGCCGCAACACGGCGCAGCAGAACGGTGGAACCCTTTCGGTCTGGCGATGCTTCTGAGGCGTTCGCCCTTGCGCGGGATGGTGCCGCGTCCTTAACGTGATCGCCCGCGCAACCAGGACACCCGACATGCCCGACATGATTGTTCACGATCCACGCTGCAACGCGCTGCTCATTGGCCATGCCAAACTGGAGAGGCTCCACACCGGGTGCCGCTGGGCCGAGGGACCGGTCTATTTTCCGGCCGGACGTTATCTGCTCTGGTCCGACATCCCCAATGACCGGGTGATGCGCTTTGACGAGACGGACGGATCGGTCTCTGTCTTCATGAGCCCCTGCAACCATCACAACGGCCATGCCCGTGACCGGGAGGGTCGGCTGATTTCATGCGAACATCGCGGCCGCGCGGTCTCCCGCATCGAACATGATGGATCGCGGACGGTTCTGGCCGACCGCTGGAACGGCAAGCGGCTGAACGCGCCCAATGATGTCGTGGTGAAGTCCGACGGCTCGATCTGGTTCACTGATCCGACCTACGGCATCGACAGCGATTACGAGGGCGACAAGGCCGTCAGCGAGATCGGCGCCTCCAACGTCTACCGCATCGATCCCGCAACCGGCGATGTCTCCGCCGTGGTCACCGACCGCGTCAAGCCGAACGGTCTCGCCTTCTCGCCGGATGAGGCGCTGCTCTATGTGGCCGACACGGGACGGTCGCACGTGCCAGGCCTGCCCGCCACCATCACGGCCTACCAGATCGGCGCGGACGGTCAGAGCGCGGCGCGGCTGCGCCTTTTCGCCACCTGCCCCGAAGGCCTCTATGACGGCTTCCGCGTCGACGATGACGGCAACATCTGGACGTCGGCCGGAACGAACGTGTTCGTCTACGCGCCGGACGGAACCCATCTTGGCACACTGCCCATCGGCGAGATCGTCGCCAATGTCTGCTTCGGCGGCCCGAAGCGGAACCGTCTGTACATCTGCGGCCAGACCTCGCTCTACGCCATTTATGTCAAGGTCAGCGGCAGGTAACGCCGCCGACCCCACGTCAACCTGCCTTCTTGTTCTGCCTGTTCGCGATCAGGTCATCGACCACGGTGGGATCGGCCAATGTCGAGGTGTCGCCGAGCGCGCCGAACTCGTCTTCCGCGATCTTGCGCAGGATGCGGCGCATGATCTTGCCCGAGCGGGTCTTGGGAAGGCCCGGCGCGAACTGGATCAGGTCCGGTGTCGCGATCGGGCCGATTTCCCGGCGCACCCAGCTCACGAGTTCCTTGCGCAACTCAGCATCGGCCTTTTCGCCACCCATCAGGGTCACATAGGCATAGATGCCCTGTCCCTTGATGTCGTGCGGATAACCGACCACGGCCGCTTCCGAGACCTTCGGATGCGCCACCAGTGCGCTCTCGACCTCGGCAGTGCCCATGCGGTGGCCGGAGACGTTGATCACGTCATCGACCCGGCCGGTAATCCAGTAGTAGCCGTCGGCGTCGCGGCGGCAGCCGTCGCCGGTGAAGTACTTGTTGGGGTAGGTGGAGAAGTAGGTTTCCATGAAGCGCTGATGGTCGCCATAGACCGTCCGCATCTGGCCCGGCCACGAGTCAGCGATCACGAGATTGCCCTCGCAGGCGCCGGCCTGCACCTTGCCATCCGCATCCACGATCTCAGGCTTGCAGCCGAAGAAGGGCCTGGTCGCGGAGCCCGGCTTCTGGCCGATGGCGCCGGGCAGTGGTGTAATCAGGATGCCGCCGGTTTCTGTCTGCCACCAGGTGTCGACGATCGGACAGCGGCTATCGCCCACGACACGGTGATACCACTCCCAGGCTTCCGGATTGATCGGCTCGCCGACCGACCCGAGAAGCCGCAGGGACCTGCGCGACGTGCGCTTCACCGGCTCCTCGCCTGCCCCCATCAGCGAGCGGATCGCCGTCGGCGCGGTATAGAAGATGTTGACCTTGTGCTTGTCGATCACGTCCCAGAAGCGCGAGATCGACGGATAGGTCGGGATGCCCTCGAACATCAGCGTGGTCGCGCCATTCGCGAGCGGGCCGTAGACGATGTAGCTGTGGCCGGTGACCCAACCCACATCGGCCGTGCACCAGTAAACATCGCCCTCGTGGTAGTCGAAGACGTACTGATGCGTCATCGAGGCATAGACGAGATAGCCTGCGGTGGTGTGCAGTACGCCTTTCGGCCTGCCGGTCGAACCGGATGTATAGAGGATGAACAGCGGATCCTCCGCCTCCATCTCCACAGGCGGGCAATGCGCCGTCACCTTGGCGGCTTCCTCGTGGTACCAGACGTCCCGGCCCGGATGCATCGGGATGGTCGCGCCGGTGTGCTTGACGACAATGACCTTCTTGATGCCGCCCTTGACCTTCGGGTCCGCAACATCGACATTCTTCTTGAGGTGCACGCCCTTGCCGCCGCGCAGTCCCTCATCGGCGGTGATCACGACCTTGGAGTCGCAATCCTCAATGCGGTTCGAGAGCGAGTCCGGCGAAAAACCGCCGAAGACGATGGAGTGCACCGCGCCGATGCGGGCGCAGGCCAGCATGGCATAGGCTGCTTCCGGGATCATGGGCAGGTAGATGGTGACGGCATCGCCCTTCTTGACGCCATGCAGCTTCAGCACATTGGCGAAGCGGCAGACGTTCTCGTACAGCTCGCGATAGCTGATGTGCCTGGACACACCCGGATCGTCGCCTTCCCAGATGATGGCGGTCTGGTCGGCGCGCTTGGCGAGGTGGCGGTCGATGCAGTTGTACGAGACATTGGTGATGCCATCCTCATACCAGGCAATATTCACCTCCCCGGGCTTGTAGGAGACGTTCTTGACCTTGGTGTAGGGCTTGAACCAGTCGATCCGCTTGCCGTGCTCGCCCCAGAAGGCGTCCGGATCGTTGACCGAGGCGGCATACATCGCCTCATAGCCAGCCTGATCGATATGGGCGCGCTTGGCCCACTCCGCCGACACCGGATAGATCTTGTCAGTCATGTTTCGTCCCCAAACCTGGGCCGCATGTGACCTTTGCCGAGGGAGACCCGGGTCGTTGAGCGGCACTCTCGCTGATCGACAATTGGCTATACGGAAGGCCCGCTGCGGGCAAGAGTGCGGGCCGTCGCACTTTGGGCGGGCTACTTTGGAATCATGCCTGTCGGATCCTGGCCGTGGGGGTCTCGCAACGGGCAGCGGCAGGCTTGCCGCCACCACGGGCCTTGTGTCGCGCGAACTGAAAAACTGCCCCCCTGCCGAAACGTAGAACTGACCCCCCTCTCGAGTGAAACAGAGGGACAGATGATGACGATCAATTCAGAATTTCCCGTGTTGTCGAGGGCAATGCGGGGGGAGGAGATGCGTCAGGCCGAGGAGGTGACGACGATGCTGCGGCTGCATGAGCTTGGCTGGGGCTCCAAGCGCCTGGCGACGGAGTTTGGCTGCGCTCGGAATACGGTTCGGCGCTCCATGCGCGAGGGCGGCGCGGTAGCGTTCCGCAAGCCGGCGCGCAAGACGGCGTTCGACGGTCTCGAGGACTGGCTGCACGAGCGTTTTTTCCGCCACGGCGGCAACGCGGACGTCATTCGTCAGGAGCTGGCGCGCGAGCACGGCATCGCCCTTCTTGACGCCATGCTGGCCTGAACCGGTCCATCAGGCGATCAGCACGGCGAGGCCTGGGCGCTCGCCACTGTGGCCTACATTGTGACCAACCACGGCGCAATGGAGCATACCGGAGAGGTCACGGCGGCCAACATGCGGAGCATTCCGATCAAGGAGGGACTGGGCAGACGCTTTGCCGCAGACCGTGAGGGCGCCCTGTCATCAAACTGTCGTACGCTGAACTGATAACGTGGCGATCTGTCGGGAGATATCGCCATGAAGGTCGGGATTAATGGTATGGGCCGCATCGGGAGGCTGGCGCTGCGGGCAGCCTTTGGTGTGGCGGAACGGTCGGGCGATGACCCACGCGCCGGCAACCGTCTTGACGTCGTTCATCTCAACGAAATCAAGGGCGGAACGGCCGCCACCGCGCATTTGCTTGAGTTTGACTCAATCCAGGGCCGTTGGCGCGACGGCTTCGGCGTGGGGGCCGACCATATCGTGATCGGCAACCGGAGGCTTGGCTTTTCAGAGCATAAAGCCGCCGCAGATATTGCCTGGGGCGATCTCGGCGTTGATCTGGTGCTCGAATGCACGGGCAAGTTCCTGACGCGCGAGACGCTCGACGGGCATCTGCAACGGGGGGCCAAGCGCGTGATCGTGGCCGCGCCGGTGAAACTGGACGGCGTCCTCAATATCGTGGTGGGGGTGAACGACGATCTTTACGAGCCGCCCAGGCACCCCATCGTGACCGCCGCCTCCTGCACCACCAACTGCCTTGCGCCGGTGGTGAAGGTGCTGCACGAGGCGATCGGCATCCGGCACGGACAGATCACCACCATCCACAATCCAACCAACACCAATGTCGTGGTGGACGCGCCCCACAAGGATTTGCGCCGCGCCCGCTCTGCAATGCTCTCGCTCCAGCCGACCACAACCGGCAGCGCGACCGCCATCGGGCTGATCTATCCCGAGCTCAAAGGAAAGCTCAACGGCCACGCCGTGCGCGCGCCGGTGCTCAACGCGTCGCTGACCGATTGCGTTTTCGAGATGCGCCGCGAGGTGACAACCGATGAGGTCAATGGCCTGTTCGCCGAGGCTGCCGCCGGCCCGCTGGCGGGCATCCTCGGCTACGAGGCGCGGCCGCTCGTTTCGGTGGATTACCGTGGCGACACCCGTTCAGCCATCGTCGACGGGCTTTCGACGCTGGTCACCGATGGCACGATGCTGAAGGTCTACGCCTGGTACGACAACGAGATGGGCTATGCCTGCCGCATGGTCGATCTCGCCTGCCGACTCGAAGCCAAAGGCCTTTGACAATGGCAGACGCCTCCCTCGCCTCTGCTCCCGCGCCAGGCCCTGCGCCCGGCTCCAGCGCGGGCTTGCGCAACTACGCCATCGTGACGGCCGCCTACTGGGGCTTCACGTTGACCGACGGCGCGCTGCGCATGCTCGTACTGTTCACCTTCTTCAAGCTCGGCTACTCGCCCTTCACGCTGGCCTTCCTCTTCCTGCTCTACGAAGCGGCCGGCATCCTCGCCAATATGGTCGGCGGCTGGCTCGCGACAAAGCACGGCGTCAAGCGCATGCTGATCGTGGGGCTGTCGACGCAGATCCTGGGCTTTCTTGTCCTCTCCGCGATGAACCCAGGCTGGGAGGCGGCGCTGCTCGTCGCCTGGGTGGTGATCGCCCAAGGCGTCTGCGGCGTCGCCAAGGACCTGACCAAGACCGCCGCCAAGAGCGCGATCAAGCTGACTGAAGCCGAAGCAAAGGGTGACGGGCAAGGGCGGCTGTTCAAGTGGGTCGCCTGGTTCACCGGCTCGAAGAACGCCATGAAAGGCTTCGGCTTCTTTCTCGGTGGCGTGCTGCTCGAGGCGTTTGGCTTCCGCCTCGCGCTCTGGCTGATGGCCGGCGCGCTGGCACTGGTCCTCACCGGCGTGGTGTTGTCGCTTCCTGCGCTCAAGGCAAAGGCAAAGGCCAGCAAATCCGCGAAGGAGCTGTTTGGCAAAAGCCGCGGTGTAAACCTTTTGGCGCTGGCGCGCATCGGCCTGTTCGGCGCGCGCGACGTCTGGTTCGTGGTGGGCGTACCGGTCTTTCTCTACGCCAATGGCTGGACCTTCCCCATGGTGGGCGCCTTCCTCGCGTTCTGGACGATCGGTTACGGGCTGGTGCAGGCCTCCGCGCCGGCCGTGGTGAGGCGCAGCGCCGATGGGCTCTCCAGCGAGGTGCCGGCGGCGCGGGCGTGGTCGCTCGCGCTGCTGCTCATCCCGCTCGCGCTTGCCGGGGGGTTGAGCCTCGTCCCGCCCAGACCCGACCTCATCCTCGTCGCTGGCCTGTGCCTGTTCGGCGTGATCTTCGCGGTGAACTCGTCCGTCCACTCGTATCTGATCCTCGCCTATGCCGGCTCGGAGAAGGCTGCCGAGGATGTTGGCTTTTACTACGCCGCGAACGCTGCCGGCCGCTTCATCGGCACGCTGCTCTCAGGGCTCCTCTACCAGTGGGGCGGGATCGAGGCATGCCTTCTGGGATCGACAGCGATGTTGCTTGCCTGCTGGATCGCAACACAGGCCCTGCCGCGGACGCAAGACGCAGAACCGGCGACGGCCTTGGGTCGGTAGCGTCACGGGCTTGTTACATTCAGTCGTTATGTCGATAACAATCGATATAATGCCAGGGAGAAACGTCGTGGAGCATCGACCATTCAACGTGCTATTCTTGTGCACGGGCAACGCGGCGCGCTCGATCACCGCCGAGGCCATCGTCGGCCGGGTGGGTCTGGGCAAGTTCGTGGGCTATAGCGCCGGCAGCCACCCCAAGGGAGAGGTCCATCCCTTCACGCTCAACCTGCTCTCCCGCATGAACTTCGACGTCAGCCAGATGCGTTCGAAAAGCTGGGACGAGTTCGGCCAAGCCGGAGCGCCCGACCTCGACTTCGTCTTCACCGTCTGCGACGACGCCGCGAACGAGGAATGCCCGGTGTGGCCGGGCCAGCCGATGAGCGCGCATTGGCCCATTCCTGACCCGGTGAAGTTCGTCGGCGACGACACGCAGCGGGCGCTGGCCTTCGCCGACACCTACCGCATGCTGTTCAATCGCATCTCGATTTTCACGGCGTTGCCCATCCGCGAGCTGGACAAGGTCAGCCTCCAGCATAAGCTTGACCAGATCGGCCGTGACATGGTCCGGATGAGCGACCCTCAGGAAGGGCGTATGGCCTGATGACGGGGAGGCTCCACGCAGACCGGATGGTGGCGCAGCTTCAGGCGTTGGCGCAACCTTCTCGGCTCGCCGCGATGCGGGTCCTCGCGCGCCACCGTCCCTTCGGCCTACCGGCAGGCGACATCGCCCGTCTTGTGGCCGTGCCGCACAACACCATGTCGACCCATCTGGCCACTCTTGAAGATGCTGGGCTTGTGCGCTCACGGCGCGAAGGACGCTCGATCATCTACGCCGCCGAGCCGAACGCCTGTGCGCTCCTCGCGGGCCAGCTCACCGCCGATCTCGACCCTCCGGCCAAACGCGGCGTCAGGGCCGCTTCCCTCCCAGTCCGGTCGGAAGCGGCAGAAACCGTTAAGCCATGGCGGGTGCTGGTGCTCTGCACCAGGAACTCCGCGCGCTCGCTGATGGCGGAAGCCTTGATCAACCGCGAGGGGCGCGGCCGCTTCCAAGCGGTCTCGGCGGGGTCGCGGCCCGGTCCGGATCCTAACCCGAACGCGATCAGGTTGCTCGCCGATCTCGGCTATCCGACCACTGCGCTGGCGGCCAAGGGCTGGGCAGGCTTCGCAGAGCCGGGCGCAGAACCCATCGACTTCGTCATCACTGTCTGCGACCAGGCCGCAGGAGAACCTTGCCCGGCTTGGACAGGCCATCCGCTTGCCGCCCATTGGGGCATCGCCGACCCGGTCGAGGCGGGCGCCTCGGAGGCGGAGGAGCGCGCGGCTCTCCTGGCAGCCTATCGCCAGCTCAGCCAGCGCGTGACGGCCTTCGTCAATCTCCCAATCGCGAACATGGACCTCGCCACGCTCAAACGCGAACTCGCCATCATCGGATGCATGGACGGCGCGACGCCCATGGCGCTGGCCGGCGATGCGGCATGAATACGGACCTGCCGCAGAGGCTTCTGGCGGAGGCACTAGGCGCGGTCCCGGTGGTCCTCGTCTGCCGGCGCGGCAATCAACATGAGAGCACGCATTGCCGCGCCGCAGCCTCTGGTGCGGACTCATTCTGCTCGACGAGAAGATCGGCCGCAGCGATCGGACGATCCAGATCCTTGCCAGGCACGATTGAGACCGCCAGCCGCTTGATCAGCATCCCCGGCATCGGCCCTGTCACAGCTTCGGCAAGCGCCGCCAGTATGCAGGATGCCTCGGTCTTCTCCGGCCCGCGTGAGTTCGCCGCCTTCCTCGGCTTGACACCCCGGCAGAACTCATCTGGAGGCAAGGCACGCCAGGGACGCGTCTCCAAGATGGGCAATCGCTATCTGCGCAAGCGGCTTGTCGTCGGCGCACATGCTGTCCTTACTGCCGGCAAAAGCACCATGATGCGCTCAGGACATGGGCAAGCACGCTGATGGAGGCGAAGCCGTTCAAGCTGGTCGCGGGGCAGTGACCAACAAACTGGCGAGGATCGTCTTCGCGCTTCTGTGCGACAGGACGCGCTATGCCGCTGGCGAGGCTTGCGCGTAGCCAGCGTGAGCAGAGCGGAGGGACTGTCAGGAATTCCGTGTTTGGGCGGTCATAATGGATCCGATGGAGGTTCCCGATGGCGCAGCCAACCACCGCGCACAACCATCGAGGGTGACCGCAATATGACTGTCCGCGAATGACTGAAATCGATGTCCGGGATTTACTGAAACCCGCAAGCGGATACCGTCAGGGCCAGCAGACCAAACCTCTGCGTCCAACGGCCGAAGACATGACAGCACCCTCAAGCTTCGCGCCACGTCAAATCAACCCTTGATCAAGGGGCGGCGTCCAGACATGACAATGCCGTCACAATTGTCCCTGCCGCCTGTCACGCCATCCGTACCAACCCGCCACAACTGCTGCCCCGATGCGGCGGAAAGGGGCGAAAGGCATGGGCGTGATCGGCATGACCGGCATGGGTGCGCTGTCCCAGTTGCCATTGGCGATGCGTTGCGCGATGACCTCGCCCATCGCAGTTGAATAAGCGACGCCGCGCCCATTGCATCCGAGGCTGGCGATCAGGCCAGGCTCGGGCTCGTGCAGATGCGGCATGTGGTCCATGGTGACCGCGAGCGTGCCGGCCCAGCGATGCGTGAAGGGGGTCCCCTCAAGCTCGGGAAAGATCAGGTGCGTGGCGCGCTCCAGCCTGGCAAAGTGGCTGGCATCAGTGCGAAAGAGGATGCCGCCGCGTCCGCCCATCACAAGCCGGCCATCAGCAGTGCTGCGGAAATAGAGCAGACTGCGACGCGTGTCCGAGACGCAGGCAATGACGGGCAGAATGCGCTGGCGCTGCGCCTCGTGCAGCGGCGCGGTTGCCACCTGCGCGCTGTCCACCGGCACCAGTGTGCCAGCAAGGCGCGGCAGCAGGCGGCCTGTATAGCCATTGGTGGCGAACACAACATGACGTGCCCGGATGGTGCCTGTGCTGCTGCTGATGCGCCAGCCATCGCCGTCGCGCTGCAAGGCATGGGCGCGTGTCGAGCTGTGGATGGCAGCGCCCTTGGCCATGGCCACGCGCGCCAGACCGCGGGCGAAGCTCAACGGCTGCACGGTGCCGGCCCGCCGGTCGAGCCAGCCGCCTTCATAGACCTCCGAGCCCACTTGCTGCGCGATCGCGGCCTTGTCGAGCCATTCCACATTGGCGCCGCGCGATGCCCACTGGTCATGCTTCCAGCGCTGCTCGGCAAGCTTCGAGACATGGTGACCGGCATGAACCCAGCCGTTCTGGCGCGCATCGCAGGCGATGCCATGACGTGCCACCAGCGCAAAGAGCCTATCGGCAATGCCAGCACCAAAGGCCGCCATGGCATGCCCCCGCTCCTCGCCATATCTTTCGACAAGCTGGTCCGGATAAAGCTTGAAACCCGGCAACACCTGGCCGCCATTACGGCCGGATGCGCCAAAACCCGGCTCCTGGCTATCGATACAGATCCCGCTGATCCCAAGCTCGGCCAGATGCAATGCAGTCGAAAGCCCCGTATAGCCTGCGCCGATAATGGCGACGTCGGCGTGCCTGTCCCCCGGCAGCGCTGCAGTCGGTGGCACGGGTTCAGCCGTTGCGCCCCACAGGCCGAAATCCTGATCTGGCAATCCGGCGTTGGCGACAATCTCAGCTCGCATGGCTGCTCTTTCTCTCCAATGCCGGGCGCCTATGTGCCCAGGGTGCAACCTGTTCGAGTTGACCTGCGAGCTGGATCAGCAGATCCTCGCGGCCCATGTCGGCACCGAAATGAATGCCAACCGGCAGGCCATCCGGCGTCCAGTGCAGCGGCACGGACATGGCTGGACCGCCAGAGAGATTGTACATGGCGGTAAAGGGCCGCTCATTCTGCAGCATGTTGGAATAGGTCGCGAAATCTGCCGTCTGCATCGACAGGCTGCCCACAGGCAGCGGTGGGTTGGCATAGACCGGCGTCAGCGCCACATCGCATCTTGCGAAGAACGCTCCCATCTTCCGCCCCAACGCATGCATCCATTGCAGCGCACGCACGTAGTCCTCGGCGCTTGCGGCGCGCGCGTGCGCGATGATGGCGCGGGTCGCGGGCTCGATCTCGTCAGGGCCAGGTGGCCTGCCTAATGCCTTGGCGCGAGCTGTGAAGATGGCGGCGACATTCGTGCCGGAGATCAGCCAGAAATGCCGGTACATCTCGTCAAGATCGATGCTGATCTGCGCCTGTTCGACATGATGTCCAAGGCTTTCCAGCAGCCGCCCGGCGGCTTCAACGCCTGCTCTCACCTCGGGATGCACAGGCAGGCCCGCAGGCGTGACCGTGGACAAGGCGATGCGCAACGACTTTGGCGGGCGATTGACCAATGGCAACCAGGGGCCTTGGCCCGGCGCGGCATAAGGATCACCGGGCGAGGCACCGGCGGTCAGGTCCAGCATAGCCGCACTGTCGCGCACCGAGCGCGAGATCACATGCGGTACGGCGACACCATTCCAGGCCTCGCCCAGCACAGGGCCGGAGGGCAGGCGTCCGCGCGTTGGTTTCAGGCCGAAGAGACCGCAATGGGCAGCCGGCATGCGAATTGAGCCGCCACCATCGGTGGCATGAGCCATCGGCACGATGCCCGCCGCAATGGCCGCCGCCGAGCCGCCAGACGAGCCCCCGGTCTGATGACCCAAGCTCCATGGATTGCGGCAGGGCCCATGGTTGGCAGGCTCGGTGATGGGCCCAAGCCCGAATTCGGGCGAGGCCGTGCGCCCGAAGATGACCAGACCTGCCGCGCGCTGGCGCTGGGTCAGCGTGTTGTCGAAGTCAGGCACATAGCCGCGAAAGAAGCCGCTGCCATTGGTCATGGGCAGGCCGTTCACCTGCAGGCTCAGATCCTTGACCAGAAAGGGCACGCCCGCAAAAAAGCCACTCCTGCTGCCATCGCCATGGCCCTCAGTGATCTGCGCGCGGGCAAAAGCCTCGGCCCGGTGCACCACGGCGTTGATCTGCGGGTTCACGGCGTCCAGCCGCGCCAGTGCCACGTCCAGCGCTTCGCTGGCTGAAAAGCTCTTCTTGCGAATGCCTTCGGCCAGCGCGGTCGCATCCATCTGGACATAGTCGTCATGCGTCATGGCGCGGCCCTTTTGGTCAAGGCTGGTTGCCAGTCAATCCTTGGTGCAGCTGCAAGGAGCGCCCTCGTGTAGTCCTCGCGCGGATTGTCGAACAGATCATCGCGCGCCGCTTCCTCAATGATGCGGCCATCGCGCATCACCACGACCCGATCGGCAATTTGCTCGATGGCAGCGAGATCATGCGAGATAAACAGGCAGGCAAAGCCATATTCGGCCTGAAGCGCGCGAAAAAGCGCGAGGATCTGCGCCTGAATAGTCATATCGAGCGCCGAGACTGGCTCGTCTGCCACGATAAAGCGCGGGCGGCGCACGAGCGCGCGCGCAATGGCGACACGCTGGCGCTGGCCACCCGAGAGCTGGTGCGGCAGGCGTTGCCCAAAACCCGAAAGAAAACCCGAAAGCCCCACATCATCAAGCACAGCATCGACAATGCGGGCATGCCCTGACGCAGCAAGGCCCGGCACATGGCGCAGCGGCTCAGTGATGATGGCACCCACGCTCATGCGCGGATCGAGCGAAGAGTACGGATCATGAAAGACCAGCTGTGCGGCCAGCGTGAAGGCGCGCTGAGCGGCGCGCGGCGCTTTCAGAATGTCCTGCCCGTCAAAATGCACCTCGCCTGACGAGGCTGGGATCAGCCGCAGAAGCGCGCGCCCCAAGGTGGTCTTGCCGGAGCCTGAGCCACCGACCACCGCTACAACCTCGCGGGGATAGATCTCGAGACTGACATCATCGACGGCCTTTTTTGGCACGCGCCGCCGGAAGAGCGAGAGGGCGCCCGCATGGGTGACGCTGAGGTTGCGCACGCTGACGACAGCCTCGCCGGTGCGCTGTGCCGGTGGCGTTTGGGCGCGCCGTGGCAGGGCCGCGATCAACGCCTTGGTGTAGTCCTCGCGCGGTGCGTTCAGCAGCGCGCGCGTCGTGCCACTCTCGACCAGATGGCCTTTCTCCAGCACCAGCGCGCGTTGCGTGTAGCGCGCCACCAGCCCCAGATTGTGCGTGATCAGCATGATGGCCGTGCCGTTGTCGCGCGCCAGCTCGACCATGAGATCAAGCACCTCGGCCTGCGTCAGCGTGTCGAGTGCGGTCGTCGGCTCATCGGCAATCAGCAGCTTCGGCTTCAGCAGCATAACGGAGGCCAGCATGATGCGCTGCCGCATGCCGCCCGAGAACTCGTGCGGATAAGCGCCAAGGCACCGCGTTGCATCGCCAATGCCCACGCGCTCCAGCATGGCGATGGAGCGCGCCCTGATCTCGGCAGAAGGCAGCTTCAGGTGAAGGGCCAGACCCTCGGCCATCTGCGCGCCAACCGTCATCGCCGGATTGAGCGAGACCATCGGCTCCTGAAACACCATGCCCATGCCAAGCCCGCGCAAGGGCTGGAACTGCTCTTCCGGCAGCGTTGTTATGTCCTTCCCCTCCAGATGCACGGCGCCGCCGGTCTGAACCAGGCCAGATGGCAGCAGACGCAACAGCGCGCGCGCCGCCATGGTCTTGCCCGAACCGGATTCGCCGACAATGGCGAGGAACTCTCCACGCGCCACCGTGAAGGAGAGGTCATGGATGATCGGCATGCCAGTGCCGGTTTCAATCCGCATCTTGAAGACATCGAGCAAAGGCAGGAGCGTGGCTGGCTCACTCATCGCGATGCCATCCTCGGGTCCAGCCAGTCGCGCAGCGCATCGCCCAGGAGGTTGACGCCCAGCAGCGTCAGCGTTAGCCGCGCGCCGAGGCCAGCATATTGCCCCAGGTGGCCGCCGGTGGCGGCACGCCCAGGCCCAGAAAACTCAGCGCGCTTTCCGACAGCACAGCCCAGCCAAACATGCTGGTGCCCAGCACGGCAATGGGTGCGATGCAGTTTGGCAGGATGTGCCGCAGCATCGTGTAAACCTCGGAATTGCCGATCATCCGCGAGGCCTCGATGTATTCCTTCTCGCGCAGCGACAGCACCTGCCCACGCACGATGCGCACCACCGATGGCGTGTAGGCGAGGCCCAGCGCAATGACGATGCTGGACTGGCCCGGCCCGAGAATGACCATGATCGCCAGCGCCAGCAGGATACCGGGAAAGGCCAGCATCGCATCATTGACCATCATGATGAGCCGGTCGGTCCAGCCGCGCAGATAGCCGGTGACGACGCCGATCAGGCTGCCGACGATGATCGCAAAGATCATGGTGGCCAGCGCCACGCGGAAGCTGACCAGCGCGCCATCCATGATGCGGCTCAGCACATCACGGCCAAACTCGTCCGTGCCTAGCCAATGCGTGCTGTTGGGCGGCTGCAGGCGGCTGCGGATGCGCGTGCCCGTCGGGCTGTAGGGCGTCCAGAACAGGGCCGTCAGTGCCATCGTGCCCAGCACCGCGACAATCGGAAATCCGATCAGGAAATTGATGCGCCGCTTCATCGGCTCATTCCGCTGACACGCGCGGATCGAACAGGGGATAAAACAGGTCCACCACCAGATTGACGATCACATAAAGCAGCGCCGTGAACAGCAGGCAGCCCTGCACCACGGGATAATCGCGCGCGAAAACACCATCAGCCAGAAGCCGGCCAAGCCCCGGCAACGTGAACACGGTTTCCAGCACGGCAATGCCGCCAAGAAGGTTGCCAAGGATCAGGCCGATCAGTGTCCATGTTGGCGCGAAGGCATTGGGCAGCACATGGCGGGCAAGCACGCGCGCCTCGCTCAGGCCCTTGGCGCGGGCATGGGTGATGTATTCCAGCCGCAACACCTCGATGTCGCTGGCGCGCGCCATGCGGGTGACGACCCCGCTCTCATGCAAGGTCAGTGTCGCCACCGGCAGCAGCAGGAAGAGCATGGCTTTCCAGGGTTCTTCCGAAATCGGCACATAGCCGATCACCGGCAGCCACCCGAGCTTGAGCCCGAACAGCAGCAGCAGCAACAGGCCCAGCCAGAAGGTCGGGATCGAGAGGATGACCGTGGTCAGGCCGACTATGCCGACATCGAGTTTACTGTCCTGCTTCCAGGCGGCAATGATGCCGATGGTCACGCCGACAACGGCCGCCATTGCCACCGAGACCAGCACGACGCTGGCGCTGACCTGGAACCGTTCCAAGATCAGCGGCAGCACGGCCTGCCCATCAGTGATCGTGTTGCCGAAATCGCCAACCGCGATCCTCGTCAACCAGCGCCAGAACTGCACGAAGACCGGCTGATCGAGCCCGAGCGCGGCCCGGCCACGCGCGATCTGTTCCGGCGTCCCGCCATCGCCGAACATCAGCGAGACGGGATCACCGGGGATGAGCCGCACCAGCACGAACACCGCCAGCGACACCAGCAGCAGCGTCGGGATGGTCATCAAGAGCCGACGCAGGACGTAGCCTGTCATGGGCCTGGCTTCACTTGCATATGACGCGCTTCACTTGATCGTCACATTCCAAAGGCGCGGCATTGAGGCTGCCCATGTCGTATAGCCTGTGACATTGCTGCGCCAGGCCGCGATGTCGACCGAGTTCCAGAGCGGTATCATCGGCAGCTCTTCCATGAACTTGGCGTGCAGCTGGTCAAACAGCGCCTGCCGCTTGGCCACATCGCTGATGACCATGGCCTGGCTGATGAGCGCCTCCGCAGCCGGATCGTTCCAGACCTTGCGGGTCTGTGTCGCCTTTGGCCCGGCAATCATCTCATAGCTCAGGGCCGCATCCAGCCGTGCGGAGAAGCTGAAGAACATGCTCTGGTAGGTGCCCTTGCCATAAAGATCGAGCTGGGCGGCCCATTCCAGCACCTCAAGCTCGATGTTGATGCCGGCTTCCTTCGCCATGGACTGCACGAAGACCGCGCCATCAAACAGCGACATGAAGCGCTTGGTCACGATCATCTTGATCGGTTCGCCCCTGTAGCCGGCTTCCGCCAGCAGCTTCTTGGCGCCGGGAATGTCGCGCTTCCATTCCGCCTTCTGCACGGGGCCGGAATAGGGGCTGGCCAGCGGCACCATCGAGTTGGCAGGCCTTGTCAGGCCGAAGGTCACGGTGTCGACCAGCTCCTCGCGGTTGATCGCCATCGAGATCGCTCGGCGAATGCGCACATCCTTGACGATGGGCTCATTGACCTGGAACAGGATGCCGTTGGTCTCCATCGTCGGATGCGTGCCGGTCCTGATGTCAGCGCGGCCCTTGACCTCATCAAGGTCACGCGCGGCAAAATCAGGGCGCACGTCGATGGCGCCGGAATAAAGCGCGGCCTTGGCCGAGGCGCTTTCGGGAATGATGATGAAGCGCACCTTTTCCGCGATGGCGGCCTTGCCGCCGGTCAGGCCATCAGGCTTGCCATCCAGCGACTTGTAACCGGGGAAGCGGACCAGATCGACCGACTGGCCGCGCCGCCACTCGCTCCACATGTAAGGGCCGGTGCCAATCGGCGTGGCCCATTTGCCATCCGCGCCGATGCTGTCGCGGTGATAGATCGCCGAACCGCCGCAATCGATACGCGCCATCTGCCCGAGGAAAAGTGCGCTCGGCTTTTCGATCCTGATCACAAAGGTCTTTGGGTCTGGCGCTTGCATGTCGACGACCTTCGCCGAGCCCTTGCCGTCAAACTCGCTGAGGCATCGCCATTGTGTCGCGGGATCGAGATAACGCTTCCAGGCAAAGAGCACATCATCCGAGGTGAGCGGCTTGCCATTATGGAAGGTCAGCCCGTCGCGCAGGGTGAAGGTGTAGGTGGTGCCATCAGCCGAGAGATCGACCTTCTGCGCCAGCATGGGGCCGACCGTCAGGTTCTCGCGATAGGCGACGAGCCCCTCCAGCATGTGCATGGTGATGGCATCGGAGTTCAGGTCGCGGTTGACGCCGGGATCTGTGCTGCGCAGGTCCGCGTTGATCATGGAGCGCAAGGTGCCGCCGCCGGGCGCAGGTTGTGCCTGCGCGGCAGGAGCCAGTGCAAGGGCGCTCGCTGCGAGCAGACTGGCACCGAGCAGATGTTTGCGGATCGAGGCATTCAACAGGTTGTCCATGTGCTGATCTCCTGTGGCTGGAACATGATAGGCTTCAGGCGAAGAGCCAGAGGCCTTTGGCTCAGGCTGTCTTGCGTCTCGTGGAAAGGCTGGTCAGTTTTGAATAGGGCTTGGTCAGCCGATAGATCGTGAAGGTGCGGTTCAGCGCGGGCAATGGTGCCACCTGCATGATGCCGTCGCCCGGCTCCATCACGATCATGGCGACGGTGGCGCTCAGATTGTCGTTCAGCGACAGGCGCGGCGGGCGGCAGACCGACCAGGGCGTCTGGAAATCATCAAACAGCGCCTCCTGCATGTCGCGTATTGTGGCTTGTCCGAGCTTCGGCGCCAGCAGCGAGCGCACGCGCAGGTCGCGATAGACACTGTCCGGCACGGTGGCGATGCCCGTATCCTTCAGTTTGCCCAGTGCAATCGGGCTGATCCAGTGGTTGGCATGGACCAACAGCCCATTCACGGGATGCACCAGAAAACTTTCATCCGGCGCGCACTCGAAGTTGAACGCCATGCCATCGGCATGGCTGAGCACGACGTTGTTGGAGGCCGATTTGGGCGTGACGTAAACCGCATGGATTGCGTGGGCCAGATGCGAGCATTCCAGCGCCTTGCGCCGGATGAGTGCGAGCGGCACGCCGACCTGCGTATAATCACGGTCCGATTCCAGATAGTTGGCCGTGATCGCCAGACCTGCGCTGTTCAGCCCCGAGCGTGCCAGCCCGCCAGCCTCGGTGAAGGTCAGGATATCGGGCTTGCCCTCACTCTGGATCGACAAAACCACACTTGTCTCGGCACATTCCACCTTCCAGTCCCAGTTCTGGGCGTGGATCAGGCGGTCATTCGCCGTGGCTTCCGGCAGCAGCACGACGGACGTGCAGCCATCAGGATCGGGATCGACGGGCAGGCTCGCTTCGCCCAAGCTGACCCGTTTGGCGAGCTTCAGCACCTCCGTGCGCGCATTGATGAGCGCGATGGTGGAGAAGGGCACATCCGCGCCCTTGGCGATGCAGCGCATTTCCTCGACATAGGAGGCATCGAAAGCGGCCATGCCGGGCACAAGCTGTTCGACCAGCGCCTCGATGCCGGCAGCATCAAGGCCATCGCGCGCCAGCTGCTCGCGGTAGAACTGCGCGCCCTTGTGGATGCGCCCGGCCGCCTGCCGTCCATAGGCGAGGCCACGCTCGCTCACGCTGCCGCGCAACTCGATGAAGGGAAACGGTTCGGCC
This sequence comes from Hyphomicrobiales bacterium, assembly GCA_026400535.1. Lineage (GTDB taxonomy): Bacteria > Pseudomonadota > Alphaproteobacteria > Rhizobiales > Beijerinckiaceae > Allobosea. Next base: position 14,365 of record JAPLOU010000061.1, on the reverse strand, counting down.
ATCCCGGTACTACCTCGCAGGCTCATCACTCAAGCAGTATTTTATGAATTTGCAAGACAAAAATTCCAGCGCTAGAAACAGGTCCGCCAAGGAGCATGAGGCATGGTCACACGAAAAACAGCCACAGGACACGCTGTGCCCCGCAAGGCATCGGTGCCCGGGCCCAGCCGCTTGCAGCGCGATCTGGCCGAGCGATTGCTGATGCTGTTCCGCAGCACGGGCATGCCGCCCGGTCACAGGCTGACCGAGCTGGCGCTGGCACGGCAGCTTAATGTCTCGCGCACACCGGTGCGGGGCGCACTCGCCCATCTCGCCCGCCTGGGCATTGTCGAAAGCGCCGAAGGCAAAGGCTTTGTCCTGCTGCGCATGCCGGAAGGCGATTCGGCCTCGCAGCCGGAGTTGGATGATACAGCCGACAACAAGCTCATCATCGCCGTTGCACGCGACCGGCTGAATCGCCAACTGCCCGATCAGGTCTCGGAGGCGGACCTGATGCGGCATTATGGCGTCTCGCGCCAGATTGTGCTGCGCGCGCTGGCCACGTTGCTGGAAGCCGGAATTGTTGCAAGAAAGCCCGGCTATGGCTGGTCCTTCGAGGCGTTGCCGCATGATCTGGACGCGCGCGAGGAGAGCTATCGCTTCCGACTGCTGATCGAGCCTTCCGGCCTGCTGGAGCCGGGGTTCCGCCTTGATCCGATCTGGGCGGCGCAGATGCGCGAGAAGCATGAGCGCGCGCTGGTCGAGCCCTGGACCGAGACGGCGAGCATTGCCTTCTTTGCGATGAATGCCGGTTTTCACGAGGGGCTGGCGCTCGCCTCCGGCAATCGCTTCATCCATCTGGCCGTGGTGCAGCAGACCCGCCTGCGGCGCTTCAGCAACTACGATTGGACCTATGGCATCGAACGCGTGCGGGTGAATTGCCGCCAGCACCTCGAGATCCTCGACAGGGTCGAGGCCGGCGATATGGATGTCGCGAGCCTGCTCATGCGCCGCCACATCACACAGTCCAGCCTGCTGCGGCGCTGAGTTCTGGCTTGTCTGCATCCTGAATGTCTTTTATGATCTAAAAATACTGAAATCGGTCACGGTATCGAAAACCGGAAAAGAGCCGCGCCATGCGCACGCCGAATGATCTTGACCAGCTCTGGATGCCTTTCACGGCCAATCGCCGCTTCAAGCAGCAGCCGAAGATGGTCCATAGCGCCTCCGGCATGTATTTCACCGCCGCGAATGGTGACCGGCTGCTCGATGGGCTGGCTGGGCTCTGGTGCGTTAACGCTGGACATGATTGCAAGCCGATTGTCGAGGCCATCCGCGCACAGGCGGGGACGCTCGATTTCTGCTCGATCTTCAGCATTGGCCACCCGCAGGCCTTCGAGCTGGCGAGCCGCCTTGCGCTGCTGGCACCGGACGGGATCGACCGTGTCTTCTTCTCGAACTCGGGCTCCGAGGCCGTTGATACGGCGCTGAAAGTGGCACTCGCCTATCACCGGGCCATAGGGCACGGCACACGCCAGCGGCTGGTGGGGCGCGAGCGCAGCTATCATGGCGTCGGCTTCGGCGGTCTTTCGGTGGCGGGCGTGGGCGCGCATCGCAAGCAGTTCGGACTGCTGTTGCCCGGCGCGCTGCATCTGCCCATGACCTATGACAAGAGACGCAATGCCTTCAGCCAAGGCCAGCCTGAGCATGGCGCCGATCTGGCCGACGCGCTGGAGCAGCTGGTCGGCATCCACGACGCCTCGACCATTGCCGCCGTGATTGTCGAACCGGTTTCCGGCGCGCCCGGCGTCATTCCCCCCCCGAAGGGCTATCTCAAGCGCCTGCGCGAGCTTTGCACCAGGCACGGCATCCTGCTGATCTTTGATGAGGTCATCACCGGTTTTGGGCGGCTGGGCACCAATTTCGCCTCGCAGTATTTCGACGTGACGCCGGACATCATCTGCTCTGCCAAGGCGCTCACCAATGGCTCAGTCCCTATGGGGGCGACGCTGGTCAGCCGCCACATCTATGATGCGTTGATGACCGGGCCGGACGGCGCGCCCGAGTTGATGCATGGCTACACCTATTCCGGCCATCCGCTGGCTTGTGCGGCTGCGCTCGCCACGCTCGATGTCTATCGCGATCAGGGCCTGTTCGCGCACTCAGCCAAGATGGCACTCCTGTGGCAGGACGCCATCCACGCGCTGCGCGGCCTGCCTCATGTTGTCGATATCCGCAATCTTGGCCTGCTCGGTGCCATCGAGATCGCCTCAGCCCCGGGCGAGCAGGGCGGGCGGGCACAGGCCGTCTTCCAGCATTGCTTTGACAATGGCGTGCTGGTTCGCGCCAGCGGCGAGAACATCGTGCTTTCACCGCCGCTGATCATGACAGCCAATGAGATCGCGATCCTGTTTGGAGCGATCACCAAAGCCATCAAATCACTGCCCTGACTTAACGGAGAGTTGCCGTGCCCAACCTCACCTCAATTCGCATCCTGCCATCCGATTGTCTGCCACCGGCTGACGACAAGCTGACGGCGGCCACCAAGGCCTATGGTGACCCGACCGGCGCGCTGGCCTGCGGCATCTGGCGCTCGAAGCCGAACCGGCTCGAGGTCGACTACAAGCGCGACGAGTTCTGCCTGATCCTCGAGGGCGAGGTGCATCTGACGGATGCCAGTGGCCAGACCGAGATCTATCGCAAAGGCGACGGCTTCGTCGTGCCGGCCGGGTTCAAGGGTGTCTGGGACATGCCGGTGGCTGTCGCCAAATACTATGTGCTGCATACCCCGAAAGAAGCCACGCCCTGAGCGTGCCCGGGCAGCACGACCTTGCTCATCGCTGGCGGATGGCGACCAAGCCATGGCGGCGAGAGGCTAACCGTGATCGACCCTGCCCGCGAAGCCATTGTCGGCGAACTGGCCGCCGCCACGTCAAGCCATCTTGACAAGGCCTTGCTGGCAGCGGCCTACGGCGTTGCCCATTGGCGGGCCGTTTCCGTTCATGAGCACGTCCGCCATCTTGCGCCGTGCGGCCGATCTGCTGCGGGCGCAGCTGGAGCCAGCCGCGCAATTGCTCAGCCCCGAGCAGGGCAAGCCGCTGGCAGAGGCACAGACGGAGCTGCGCGTGCCTGCCGACATCATCGAGTGATAGGCTGACGCGGGTTCATCATGGTCGGCGTTCCGATTGACGAGCTAGCGGTGAGCTATGGCGGTGTACGTCTCCTCCACAACCTGTCACTTGTGCTCGAAAGCGGCTTCGTTTCCTGAGCGCGAGCGTCATGCCGCACGGATCGCGGTCCGTGGCCGAATGGCCTGGCAGAAGCGCTACGGACACGACAAGCGCTCACGGGTCGAAACCGCCATCGTCCGCAACAAGCGGATCAACAGCGGACGCCTGACATCCGGGACTTTCAGAGCCCGGTAGAACGAGGTCGCCGTTCCCATCACGGTTGCCAAGCGCAACAGGATGCTTGCAAGACCCGTGTCAGAGCGCGTCCGGTGAGGCCGTTGCAAAGCCCGAGCCAGGCCCGATCACCTCGATGCACCAAGGTCCTCCGACGCGGCCTGTCAACCCGGCAGCCTTGATCCGCATGATGACTGACGGGTTGTTTTGCAGCAGCTTGTCGGCGGCAAGCACCCGCCATCGGGGGCCCTAAGTCATACCGTCTGAAGCGTCACAGGCCGCCCATGCTGCAGAGCAGCGCCCATTGCTCATCCGTGACAGGCTGCACGGACAGGCGCATGGAGGTCACGAGGCTCATCTTCGCCAGGGCCGGTGTCGCCTTGACCTGTGCCAGCGAAACGGGGCGCGGCAAGGGCTTCACGGCTTTCAAATCCACAACCACCCAGGGCTCGCCAGGCGCGGCCGTCGGGTCCGGATAGGCCTCGCGGATCACCTCGACGATGCCAACGATCTCAAGGCCCTCGTTGGAGTGATAGAAGAAGCCCTGATCACCCTTCTTCATCGCCATCAGGTTGAGCTTGGCGGAATGGTTGCGCACGCCATCCCAGAACGTGCCCCTCTCGCCCGCAGCCACCTGCGCATCCCAGGACCATTTGAAGGGTTCGGATTTGTAGAGCCAGTGTGGCATGGATCACTCGTGCGTCTTGGGCAGGGCCGGAACCGGTTTGGCATCATCCGCCACGGAGTTGGCGAAGGCCGTCAGCGCTTCCGCCAGCGCCCGCGCATCGGCCGCACTCAGATCAATGCGTGCCAGGCCTTCGCCGAGCGGGGTTTCAAGCCGCATGATGCGCTGGCTGGTCTCGCGCTTGCGTCGTGCCTGCAGGTTCAGCGTGCCGCCAGCCTCGAGCGCCAGCGGCTGCTGGGGTCCGAGCTCATCCGAGCCAACGGTGGCCTGCACGGCGGCAATCCCCCGGGCGATCTTGGTGATGAAATCCATGCTTGGCCTCGATCTGTTGCGGGCTTCTGTGTAGCGCGCCGGCGGCTCCGAAGACAATGTGGCAACACAGGCCCCTCGCCTCAGCCGCGCGTATGCCCCCAGAAGGTCGGCAATGGCTCCAGAAGATCGCGGAAGCCGCCGCGGTCGAGCATCAGCTCCGCCTCGGCCTGCGCCGCGTCGAGCACCTTGCCCTCATCGATGCTCTTGACCAGCCGGTCCTCCATCAGCACGCGGCCATCGACGATCACCGTTGAGACATCATTGCCGTTGGCGAAGCAGACCAGCCGGAACACCGGCATGTGCAGCGGGTACATATGCGGGCGGGCGAGATCGACCAGCACGACGTCAGCCTTCTTGCCAGCCTCGATCGAGCCGAGCTCGGCCTCCATGCCCAAGGCCCTTGCTCCATCGATGGTGCACATCTCCAATGCCTTGCCAGGCGGCAGCACCTTTGGGTCCCTGAAGAAGGTCTTGTGGTAATGCATCGCCTGCTGCATGTGACGGAACATGTCGCCGTTGCGGTCAGGCGCGGTGGCGTCCGACCCGAGCGCGACGGTGACCCCGGCATCCATCAGTTCGATCGCCGGGCAGCGCGCCAGCACAGAGGCGATGGCGCTCGGATTATGCGCGATTTTGGTATCGGTCCGGGCGCAGATCGCGATTTCGGCCTCGCTCAGTCCGGTCGAGTGGGAGAGCAGCGCCTCCGGTCCCAGAATGCCCATCTCGTCGGCGAAGGCAACCGAACCTGCGGTATGCCCGTCCTGCGTGAACACGAGCCCGTTGGCGCGCGCCAGCTTGCTGACCTGCCTGGCCTGTGCCATGGCGAGATCCATGTCAGCGGCGGAGAGCTCCGCACGGTGCTCCTTGCGCAAGGTCGGCGTGATCAGCGCGATGTTGAGACGCCTGCCATGGCTGCCGTGCCAGCTCTTGATCAGCGTCTGGACGGTCGCGAACTGGCGCTCGAAACCGACCGGATAGGTCTGGGCCTTGCCATCTTCCCATGTGCCATAGGTCAGCGGATGGGGCGGACGGGTCGAACCCACCGCCACGAAGGAGCGGGTCCCGACCTCGGCCACGCCGTCGCAATGGGCGTCGCCGTAGGTGGGATCGTCCGTGCGCAGGATCGTATCGCCGCCGCCGAGCAGCGAAACCCCGGTGGTCACGCCAAAACGCAGGCGTTCGACGGCCGCAAGCTGCGCCTCCGCGCGCCAGAAGGCCGGTGTGGAGCCCTGGGTATAGGTATAACCGCAGGCCTTGTACCATTCGTCATTGCGCCCGCCGCCAAGTGTCTTGATGAAGCCGTGGCCTGCATGGGCATGGGCATCGATGAAGCCGGGCATCACGATCTTGCGCGAGGCGTCAATCACCTTCGGCGCGCCGTGCCGGGCCGTGACCTCCGCCGTCGTGCCGACCGCAACAATCCGGTCCCCCGCGATCGCCACCGCACCGTCCTCGATGACCCGCCGTGTCGGGTCCATCGTGACGACGATGCCGTTGGTGATGAGAATGTCGGCCATGGCTCTCTCCGGTCAGGTGTTGGTGGCAATGCGGTCGATGCGCGGGATGAGCGACAGCAATTCGCGGGTGTGGGAATGGGATGGTGCAGAAAACAGGCTCTCGCTGTCGTTCATCTCGACGATCCTGCCCGTCTGCATCACGGCCACACGGTCGCACATCTGGCGCACCACGGCGAGGTCATGGCTGATCAGCAGCAGCGTCAGTCCCGTCGCCTCGCTCAGATCCTTGATCAGGTTGAGCAGATGCGCCTGCACGCACCAGGCCCCGTGCCGGATGCGGCGTCAGGCCACAAGGGCTTCCGCTTCGATCTCCACCAGGTAGTCGCCAACAAGGCGCCCGACCTCAAGCAGGGTGTTGGCAGGCCTGATCTGACCGAAACAACGCCCGTGTGCGCGCGAAACGGGCTCCCAGTCATCGGCATTGGCCAGGTAGACGCGGGTGCGCACCACATCCTCCAGCTTGCCACCCAGCGACGTGATGCTGGCTGCGATCTTGTCGAGAATGTAGGTGGCCTGCGCGCCCGGGTCGCCCGGAGCGATCACTGTTCCCCTGCCATGGGTTGCGGTGGTCCCGCTGACGAGGATGCGGTCGCCGATTCGCATCGCCCGGCTGTAGCCGGCGAGCGGCTCCCAGACGCTGCCGGAATCGACCCTGAGCCGATCAGGCCGGCCGGGCACGGGGGCGGCCTCGTAGACCGTGGGAAAGCTTGCGAGATGATGGCTGAGGTCGCCGGACGCGGTCAGGAATGGCGGCTTGCGGTACTCGTCGCCGCAATCCCCCGGGACCGGTCTGGTCTGCGCAAGAGCCGCATCGAGCCGCGCATGATCCTCGTCATCCAGCGCAAAGCCGAACAGGCGCAGATTGTCGGCCCGATGCTCGCGCTCGCCCAGCCGCGCGCCGACAATCACGGCAGCGACGGCCCTCTGCTCGAGAACCCAGCGGGTGGCAACATTGGCCACCGAGACGCCGTGCTTGCGGGCGATGGCCGAGCATGCCGCCAGCACCTGCTGCACGGGCCCCCAGCCGCCGATCTGGTCGATGAAGCGCTTGTACTTCGATTTGGACCAGTCCGGTATGTCGGCGCTGGTCGGCTCCGGCTTGCCGACCCAGCGATCGGTGAGGAAGCCGCCGCCGAGCGTGCCATAGGCCAGAAGCCTCACGCCGGACTGCGCGCAGAACATGCTCATGGCACCTGACGCGCGCCGGTCGAGGAGCGAGAACGAGATCTGGTTCGTCGCGACCGGGATGCCGTGGCTGACGAGCAGGCGCAGATGGTCCGTATCGAAATTGGTCAAGCCGAGATGAAGGAAGCGCCCCTCGGCCCGCATGGCGGCCATCTCCGTGAGGGCGTCGATGTAGCCGGGATGCTCGAACATCCACCAGTGGAACTGCATCAGGTCGATGCAGTCGCTTTTCAGGCGGTCGAGCGAGGTCCCGCAGCCCGCCCGAACGATCTGCGGCGTCATCGGCCCCGGCGGCGGGCACCATTTCGTGAAGGCGCGCGGACGCCCCTGCCGGCCGGCCTTGATCTCGCCGGATGCGATCCGCGCAAACAGCCTGCCGGTGATGACCTCGGCACTGCCATAGTGATCGGCCATGTCAAAGGCGTCGAAGCCGGCCGCGGCATAGGCAGCGAGGGCATCGGAGGCCTTGTCCGGATCGAGAGGCGTGCCCCCTCGTTCCATGTCCGCCACTTGCCAGAGGCCGGTGACGATGCGCGGGATACTGAGCCCCGGGGCGAGGTCGACCCGGGGCGGAACAGTTGGGACGGACACGGCTCTTGCCTTACTTCGGCAGCCGTGCCTTGACGGCGTTGACCTCGTCCGTGGTCATCTCGCCAACCGTGGTGACAGTGCCGTCCTGGATCCGCCACTTGCGGAACGGACCAGTGATGTCGCCGTTGGCATCGAACGACACGGCACCAATGACGCCGACATACTGGATCGGCTTGCCGTCCTTGATGAGCTGCAGCGCCTTCCGGAAGTTGTCCGCCCCCGCGTGGATGACCTCGCCCGGCCCGCCGGTGATCTTCCGGATCGCCTCGCGAATGGCCGCACTGTCGGCCTTGCCGGCCTGCGCAATGGCCAGGCCAAGGATGGCCGCTGCGTCATAGGCCCGGTCCGCGGCCGGAGCATTGGCGTCAAAGCCCCCGGACATCGCCGGATAGGCCTTCGCGAAATACTCGGTCGAAGGGGTCTTCACCGTGCCGGACGAGGTGCCGTAGGCGTTGTTGAGGAAACGTGGGCCGACATCGCGGATGAAATCGGCGCTGTTCATGCCGTCATTGAGCAGGAAAGTCTGGGCGCCACCCTGGCTGATCCACGTGCGGGCAATGTTGGTGCCGTCGCCCGGATAGGCGATGAGATACAGCGCCTTCGGGTCACCCTTCATCGCCGCCGTCACTTCCGGCGCATAGCTCGGCTGGTTCTGGTTGTACGGCGTTGTCGACAGGATCTTGCCGCCCAGCGCTTCATAGGCGCGCCGGAACTCGTTGAACATGTTCACGCCGAAGTCGTTGTTGACGTGGATCACCGCCAGTTCCCTCATGTTCTGGTCGATGGCGTACTTGGCGGCGGCAACACCCTGCAACGCGTCCGAGGTGATTGTGCGGAAGAACACGCCCTTGGACTGCCCCTCGCTGGCGATGCGCGTCAGGGTCGGCGAGGAGGAGGCGGGCGAGATCTGCACCACGCCGGCATTGGCGGTGACAGAGGTCAGGATCGGGATCGACACCGACGAGATGATGCCGCCGATGATGGCCGGCACACGGCGCAGGTCGACAAGCTGGCGGGCCTGATCCACCGCAACGGTTCCCTGGCTCTGGGCGTCGCGCAGATCAAGCGCGAGTGTGCAGCCCGCGGCGCCGCCGGCCTCGTTGATGTCCTTGAAGGCCAGCTCGGCCGATTTCGAGGCCGCCTGCCCGAAGCGCCCGGCAGGACCGGTCAGCGATACGACCATGCCGATGGTCGTGGTGCAGGCCTGCGCCTGCGCGGCCTGCGGCATCAGGGCCACCGACAGGGCGAGGGCCGGCAGGCAGGCGGCAAGGGTGCGGGCAAGACCAACAGACGCAGACATGGGGTACTTCCTCCAGCGGAGCCGATCATTGAGCGGCGGAACAGCGATGGAACCAATCTTGCCCGGGCAAGCGCATTTGGCAAGCGCGCTGCGGGAAGAACGATACGGGATGAAGCGATACAAGCGCCGGTTCAGCCTGCCTCGACCCAGGTTTCGTGGACCGCGAGCCAGACCAGCCCGTTGCGCGCACCGTCCTTCTGCTCGAAAACCACGGTCACGCGCCGGCGCGTGTCCGTCCCCGCGCTGTGCTGGCACTCGTCATAGGAGGCCAGCTGAACCGATCCCCGCCGCAAGAGAAACCCGACATTCTCGATCCAGATCCGGAAATCGGGCCCGCGGCTGCCACGGGAGGTGGCAAGCCAGCCAAGAACCGCCGCCTGATCAAGACGCTTGCCGGTTGGGCCGACCATGGTGAAATCCGGACTGAGCGCCTCGCGCAGTTCAGTGAAGACCGCTTCGCCCGCCTCAAGACGGCCGGACAGCCAGCCATCGAAGAAGACGTGCAGCGCCACGATCTCGCGTCCCGCAGCGCTGGCCTCGGCAACGGTCATGGGGCTCAGTCCTTGTTGAGATTGTATTTCATGATCCGGCCATGGCGTCCCTCGCGGTCGCGCTCCAGCGTGTAGGTGTCGCCGAGCGGGCCCGTGCGCTCCGCCAGCACCGCCGCGATGGCGGCCTTGTCGGCAGCGTCGAGGGCAAAACGGAAAACCGCGAGATTGGCGTCAAGATGGTCGGCATAGCGCGCGCCGACGATGACGCCGGCCACATGCGGCTGGTCCAGCACATGGCGGGTCGCCACCGCGGTCAGCCCGACACCGTGTTTGCGCGCGATGCCGGCCAGAACCTGCAGCAGCCTCTGGAACAGTTCCCAACCGCCGAAATCATCGATGATCAGCTTGTACTTGACCAGCGAACGGTTGGCGAAGGGCTCGCGCGGCTCCGGCTGTCCGAGCCAGCGCTCCGATAGGAAGCCGCCCGCGACCGTGCCATAGCACAGAAGCTGGAGGCCGGTTGTCGCGCACAGGTCCGTCAGGCCATGCTCGGGTCGCGCATCCAGCAGCGAATACTGGGTCTGCATCGAGACGAGCGGCACGCCCGCCGCCATCATGGCCGCCGTTTGCAGGCTGCTGAAGTTCGTGCCGCCGATCCGGTCGATCTTGCCGGCCCTGGCGAGGTCGTTCAGCATCAAGGCGGTGTCGATCATCCCGTCCGATTCGTAGTTCCACCAATGAAACTGCACGAGGTCGAGCCGCTCCGTCCGCAGCCGCTTCAGGGAGCGGTCGATGATCCTGTCCACATCCTCACGCCGGATCGAACCAAGCTGGTCCCAATCGGGCACGAACTTCGTATGGACCTTCAACTGCCTGAGCGCCGCCTCGCCGCGCTCCCGCGCCAGTTGCGCCCTGAACGCGCCGATCAGCGCCTCGACGCCCGTGTAGATGTCGGCGCAGTCAAAGGCGGTGACGCCAGCGTCGACGAAGGCAAACATGTCGCCGATCGCCCGCGCGTGATCCACCTCGCCATGGCCGCCGGCCAGTTGCCAGCCGCCGCGCAACAGGCGCGGGAAGCGGTAATCCGGCCCGAAACTGGCCTGCTCGACCTTCAGGGGTTCCGGCATCGTTCAGCCCTCACCTGTCAAGGGCACGGCCGTGGTCTCGGCATGGCTGAACCGGCGCTTGCCCGTCCGCGTGATCAGGAACCGGGTCGGACAATTGGGATCGGGACAGGCGACGGCGGCGTCCGTGGTCATCCAGTCGTTGGCATGGGACGGCCGCTGCTTTGCCGGCAGAAGCGGCAGAAGCGCCGCCAGCGAGTAGATCGAGAAGCCCTGACCCGGCGGGAAATGGAGCATCTCGCCCTTGAGCTCGAAGAAATCTCCCACTTGTGCACCACAAAAGATCCGCGCACCCTCTGGCGCGACGACCTCGACCTTGAGATCGTAAAGCTCGAAACTATCATCTGTCACGGTTGTCACGTCCTTCCCCGCCTGGATCATCATGCCAACAGTGAACCACGTTCCGCCGCCCCGCAATGGTCTGCCATGCTGAGGCTGGAGGCCGTCACCAAGCGTTTTGGCGGGGTTACCGCCGTCGACCAGGTCAGCTTTTCCGTCGAGACCGGCTCGATCACCGCCGTGATCGGCCCCAATGGCGCGGGCAAGACCACGCTGTTCAATTGCGTCGCGGGGCTGTTCCCGCCATCCTCGGGCCAGATCAGCTTCGAGGGCAAGCCCATCCACGGCCTGCGCCCCGATGCCATCTTCCAGCGCGGTCTGGCGCGCACCTTCCAGATCCCGCGACCATTCCCGCAGATGAGCGTGCTCGACAATGTCATGCTCGCGCCGCTCGGCCAGAGCGGTGAACGCGTGCTCGACACCTGGCTGAACCCGGCACGCGTGGCCCGCGAGGAGGCGGCCAACCGGGACAAAGCCCATCACTGGCTGAGCTTCGTCGGCCTTGGTGCCCTGTCGGAACGGCCAGCCCACATCCTGTCGGGCGGCCAGCGCAAGCTGCTGGAACTGGCCCGCGTCATGGCCGCAGAACCCCGCCTCGTCCTGCTCGACGAACCGGGCGCAGGCGTCAATCCGAAGCTGCTCGACACCATCGTCGAGAAGATCGCCGCGCTCAACCGCTCGGGGGTCACCTTTCTCCTGATCGAGCACAACATGGATCTGGTGGCGGCGCTGTCGCGCAAGGTCATCGTCATGGCACAGGGCCGCGTCCTGACCACCGGCGACGCCGCGACGGTCACCCGCGACCCGCGCGTGATCGAGGCCTATCTCGGCGTCGCCGCATGATGGCGCTGTGTTGCAACGACATTGTCGCCGGCTACGAGCCGGGCCTGCCGATCGTACGCGGCGCATCGATCAGCGTGAGGCGGGCGGAGATCTTCGCCATCCTCGGCCCCAACGGCGCGGGAAAGTCCACGCTGGTGAAGGCCATTGCCGGGCTGGTGCCGATCCTGTCCGGCACGGTGATGCTTGGTGACGAGGACATCACGGCGGTCCCGGCCCACAGGATGATCGGCCGCGGCCTCGCCTTCGTGCCGCAGACCGAGAACATCTTCGCCAACCTGACGGTGGCGGACAATATCGACCTCGCCGCCTCGATCATGAAGGTCGACAAGCGCCGCCGCCTGCCCGAAATCGATGATCTGTTCCCCGATCTCGCCCGCCAGAAAGGCCTTGTGGCCGGACGCCTGTCCGGCGGGCAGCGGCAGATGCTGGCCTGCGCCCGCGCGCTCGTCACCTCTCCGCGCGTCCTGATGCTGGACGAGCCGTCGGCAGGGCTGTCGCCGAGGCTGGTCGGTGCCGTCTTCGACAATCTCAGGCAGGTCCGCGCCACGGGCGTCACGATCGTGCTGGTCGAGCAGAATGTGAAGGCAGCCCTCGCGCTCGCCGACCGTGCCACCGTGCTGGTCGAGGGCAAGGACCGGATCACCGGACCCAGCGGGGACCTTGTCTCCGACGCCGAAATCGCAGCACTCTATTTCGGCCATGGCGGCGCGGGAAAGGCCGCCTGATGCTGCAGCTGATTGCTGACGGGCTGATTGTTGGATCCGTCATCTCGCTGGGCGCGATCGGGGTCACCATGACCTATTCGATCCTGCGCTTCGCCAATTTCGCCCATGGCGAGTTGCTGACCTGGGGCGCCTATCTGACGCTCACCGTCCTCGGCTTCGTCGTGGCACTCGGCGGTGCCGGCCCGATGCAGCCGATCGGCCCGTTCTCGTTCGGCTGGCCGCTGCTGGCGGCCCTTGCCGCCGCCGCGGTGATGACCGCCCTGCTCGCGCTGCTGGTTGACTGGTTGCTCTTCGAGCGGCTCCGCGCCCATGGCACGGCGATCGTGCTGGTCATCGCCAGCTTCGGCGCTGCACTGGCCATGCGCAACCTTCTGCAGTTCATCTATGGCACACTGCCCGACTACTACAGCCGCGAGATCCAGATCGCGATCAGACTGGTGCCCCGCGATGTCATGGGCGGCATGCGCATCACCCCCGACCAGTTGTTCGTGCTGGCCCTCACGGCTGTGACCGTGGTGCTGCTGCACCTGTTCCTGACCTACACCACGCTCGGCAAGGCCATGCGCGCGACCGCCCACAACCCTGCGCTGGCGCGTCTGACAGGGATCGATGTGCGGGCCGTCATCCGGGCCGCCTGGGTCATCGGCGCCGTCCTCGCCGCCATCGCTGGCGTGTTCTCGGGGCTGACGGTGCAGATTCGGCCAGGCCTCGGCTTTGACCTGCTGCTCCCCCTGTTCGCGGCAGCCATCCTCGGCGGCATCGGCAGCGTTTACGGCGCGGTGGCCGGCGGGCTCATCGTCGGGCTGGCGGAAAGCCTGTCGGTCCCGCTGTTCGGCGCGGAGTACCGCGCCGCCACCGCTTTTCTGGTGCTGATCGCCATCTTGCTTGTGCGCCCGACCGGCCTGTTCGGAGAGCGCAACTGATGGCCGATCTCGTTCCGGTCCTGTCCTACGCAACCTTCTTCCTGTGCTTTGCAGTGATCTTCGCGGTCATGGCGCTGGGGCTGAACCTGCAATGGGGCTTCACCGGGCTGTTCAATGTCGGCGTAGCCGGGTTCGTCGCGGTCGGAGCCTACACCTCGGCGATCCTAACCGCACCGCCCTATCCCGACAGCCTGGGCGGGTTCGGCCTTCCGGTTGCCGCCGGCTGGGCAGGTGCCATGGCCATGTCGGGTCTGGTGGCGCTCGTGGTCGGCACCGCGGCCCTGCGCCTGCGTCATGACTATCTGGCCATCACCACCTTCGGGGTCGCCGTGACGTTGCAACTGGTCGCCCTCAACGCGCGCTGGCTCACGGGCGGCCCCTTCGGCCTGCAGTTCATTCCCAAGCCCTTTCAGGACCTGCTCGGAACCGGCCTCGCCTGGAACATGGCTTATCTTGCCCTGTCGCTGGCTGTGCTCGGCCTCGTCTATGTCGCGCTGGAGAGACTGGTGAAGAGCCCCTTCGGCCGCGTCCTGCGGGCCATCCGTGAGGACGAGACCGCTGCGGAAGCGCTCGGCAAGCGCGCCTTCGCCGTCCGCCTGCAAAGCTTTGTCATCGGCTGCATGGTGATGGGTCTTGGCGGCGCGCTCTATGCCCATTTCGTCGGCTACATCGCCCCCGAGGATTTCCTGCCGATCCTCACCTTCCAGATCTGGACGATGCTGATCGTCGGCGGCTCGGGCAACAACCGTGGAGCGATCGCCGGCGCGCTGGTGGTCTGGCTGCTGTGGAGCCTGTCAGGCACGGTTCTGCGCCAGATCATTCCGCAATCGGAGCAGGCGCGCGGCGCGGCGCTGCAGATCGTGCTGATTGGCGTCATGCTGGCAGCGATGTTGATCTGGCGTCCGCGCGGCCTTGTCGGCGAGGTCATCGGCACGCCTGCCGGCAAG
>JAPLOU010000084.1 GCA_026400535.1 Hyphomicrobiales bacterium | reverse complement strand
CGCGCGTTGTTCCGCATTGACGTAACCGCTGGCCGCACGATCGGCCACCAGCAGGCTTACGACGGCGATTCCAGCGCGCTCGGCGAGAGACGGTATGATCTGAAGCCGAAAGATATCGAGATGTGCCGGTTCATTGGCCTCGTCGATGTCGTAGCGCAGGGTCGCGACCAGCCCGCCTTGGGCGATGCCGGACTCCGCAGCGCGATGGCAGGCAACCACGCGGCACAAGGATCGAGCGACCTGGCGAAAATATCTGACGGCCGAAAGTGTCCGCGGGGTCGGGCTGTCGAGCCGCGCCTTGTAATCCGATCCGCGGACGATATCGGGCGAGTCCGTTTCATAGAGATTGAAGAATTGCAGGTCGGCGGATCTCGCAATGAAGCGCCGGCCATTTCGAAATCCGGGGATCGAAACGCGCTCGGGCATATGCTCCTCGCCATGCCAGGCATAGAACTCGGCAAGCCCCTCCGGCGCGATGTCATGCCAGATCGCAACCGCGCCATTCATGGCAAGAGCCCGTTCGCCTGCATCAGGCGTTTGATCTCGGCACGTTCCGCGTCGTCTATGCCAAGCTGAGGTTCGCGCACGGCCGCACCCGGAAAATGGCCTTGCAGGCGCAACACTTCCTTCATGCGCGGCCGGAAATCGCGGATCGGCGGACGCCAGCAATGGCGGGCGATCGGGCCGATCTTCTGCCAGATCGCGCGCGCCTTCGCGATGTCACCACCCTGGACGCCCTCATTCATGGCGACAAGTTCGCGCGTGAAGCTGCCGGCAAAGCCGATCAAGGCGCCATTGCAGCCCATCATCATCGCCTCGAAGATGAAGGTGTCGCTGCCTGTGAGAACGCCGATGGTGCGAGGCAGGCTGGCCGCAACCTCGATCGTCGACAGCGTCTGAGCGATATCGAAAGAGGCCTCCTTGATCGCAACCACCTCCGGGATTTCCGCAACGCGCCGCAGGATTTCCGGCGTGTAATCCGGTCCCCATCCTTTTGGAAACTGGAAGCAGATGATGGGCAGATGCGCGGCATCGGCGATGGCCTTGTGGTAGCGGTAGATCATCTCGCCGGGCACCGGCGCGCCCGAAAACGTCGGGAATGGCGGAAAGACCGCAAAGCCCTGGACGCCCATGCGTCCATAGCGCTCGGCTTTCGCGGCGGCGGCTCGCGTCGAGCCAGCTACAATGCCCGACAGAAACGGCACCCGCCCCCTCAGAACGCCGAGGCATGTGCGGATCACCTGATCCTGCTCGTCTTCGCTGAGTGCGATCACTTCCGAGGCATCCATGTTCATGACGATGCCGGTCGGCTTCTGGCCGGCCAACCATTCCATGTAGCGCTCAAGGGTGGGCCAATCGATCTCGGCATCGGCAAGCATGGGCAGGAAGGGAGCGGCGATCACGCCGTGATAGGGACGCTTGAGCATGGTGGCCTCAATACTTTACGTGTTGCTCTAGTACTGAATGACGCCGTGGCGCATGAAGCATTCAGTGATGTCCTCGCAATAGTCGGTGAAGCGGCGGCTTGTGATCACCGCCTTGTGGCGTGGCCGCGGCAGGTCGATCTCGATGATGCGCTCGATCCTGCCGGGGCGCGGTGTCATGACAATCACGCGGTCGGCGAGCGCCACCGCTTCGGAGATGCCATGCGTGATGAAGAAGGTTGTCTGGCCGCGTTCGAGCCAGAGTTTTTCGAGATCGATGCGCATCTGCTCGCGCGTCAGCGCATCAAGCGCGCCGAAAGGCTCGTCCATCATCAGGAGAGGGGGTTCGTGGATCAAGGCGCGCACGATGGCCGTGCGCTGCCGCATGCCGCCCGAGAGTTCGCGCGGCATCTGGTTCTCGAACCCGGCTAGGCCGACCTTAGCAAGCAGGGCGCGAGCCTGATCACGATAGGCAGCCAGATTGCCTCCCCGCAGGTCGATCTGGACGAGGACATTGTCCAGAATGGTGCGCCAATCGAGCAGGACCGGGCTCTGGAACACGATGCCGAGATCGGTATACGGGCCGGACACCAGCCTGCCGGCGATCTCGACCTTGCCTGTGCTCGGCGCCAGCAGTCCGGCGATGATCTTGAGCAGGGTTGACTTGCCGCAACCGGAAGGGCCAACCACAGCCACGAATTCGCCAGGCTTGACCGCAAGATCGATGCGCTCAAGCGCCTGCGTCTCCAACTGGGCGCGGCGAAACACCTGACTGACAGCCGCGATTTCAACTGGAACACCGGGCGGGCGGCGGGGCATGGGTTGCCCCGCCGCTGTCGGCTCAGTGAGACTGTCAGGCGTCATGAAGGCCAACCTCAATTCGGCAGTATCACTTGAGCGGCGTTACTTGGGCAGCGTTACTTGGGCAGCGTTACTTGGGCAGGAAATCGTTCGTATGGAACGCCGTCCAGGTCAGGTTTGTTTCGAGACTGCGATACGTCTTGAGGAGCTCGATCGTCTGCGTCCAATCCTTCTCATGCCCGAAGCCGGTCTGCCCCTTCACATTGGGCGAATCCATCATCTTGAGGAGCTCGATCGTCTGCGTCCAATCCTTCTCATGCCCGAAGCCGGTCTGCCCCTTCACATTGGGCGAATCCATCAGCTCGAAATCAACAAGCATCTGGTCCTTGGTTGACTGGCGGTTCAGATCCGGCTTCACCTTCATTGCGACATCAACCGCTGCATCAGGGTTCTTCTTCGCTTCCTCCCAGGCGCGCTTGGTTGCCTTCACGAAGCGGCGCACGAGGTCCGGGTTGGACCTGATCGTGTTGTTGCCGGTAAAGATCGCCATGCCGACGATGTTCGCGCCATGATCGGCAAAGCGAAGTGCATGCGGCTCAACGCCCCGGTACTTGAGCAGGAAGAACTGATCATCGGCGCCGCCGAGCAGCCCATCCGCCCGCTTCTCGAGCACCGTCACGACCTTCGCGGCCGGATCGACCTGCACGAAGTTGACCTTGCTGATGTCCACCTTGTTATGCGCCGCAAGGGCTTCGAGCAGGCCGCGGATAGGGTCACCCGGCGAGACCGCCAGCGTTTTGCCTTCGATGTCCTTGGGGGTCCGGATGCCGGCAGAGGCCGCCGAGACAACCGAAAAGCCGGTCGAACTCAGGATGTTCATGACCGACTTTATCTCGCCGCCTTTCGAGACCAGGTTGATGATGCTGGAGCTGTCGGCCAGGCCGAATGTATCGGTTCCGGCTGCGACCACTTGCACCGTATTTGCGGAACCCCGGCCTTCGTTGATGGTGAGGTTGATACCCTCATCCTTGTAGAATCCCTTCTCAACGCCGTAGTAGAACGGCACATGCAGGCCGCCGAGATACCAGTTGAGGCGCAGCGATACGTTTGTCTGCGTTTGCGCCTGCGCGCTGAACGCGAGCGACACGGTCGCGGCTAGGCCAAGGATCGCTTTGGCGAGAATGCGTCTGGTGGTCATTGTATCCTCCCGTTTCGTTTTTGACGATTGATGATGGCGTTTCAGGTGCTAGAGGCCGGTCATCTCCGTGGGGCGTTGCGAGACGTGCCAGGGGATAACGAGCCGTTCGATCAACTCGACGAGATAGTAGATGGACAGCCCGATCAAGCTCAGCAGAACGATGATGGCGAAGACCATCGGCGTTTCGAGTTGGCCGTTATACTGCTGAAGCAGGTAGCCGAGACCCCGATCGGAGGCGACGAACTCGGCCACCACCGCCGCCGTGGCGGAAAGCGCCGCACCGATCTTCAATCCGGTGAAAATCTCGGGCAAAGCCTGTGGCAAGCGGATCTTGAAGAACATGCGCGCGGGGCTCGCACCGGTGGAGCGCGCGAAATCCATCACATCAGGATCAACTGACTTGAAGCCGGCAACGCTCGACACCACGATCGGGAAAAAGCAAAGGAGGAACACGATCAGCAGCTTTGGAAACAGCCCGAAGCCGAACCAGATAATGAAAAGCGGCGCGATCGCGATCTTCGGGATGATCTGCAGGAACACGATGATCGGGTAAACAGAATTCTCGACAAAGCGGGAATAGGCAATGGCCATTGCCAGCGGGATGCTCACCGCGACTGCCAGCAGATACCCGCCGATGATCTCGATGGTGGTGGTCCAGGCTCCGGTCATCACGGTACTCTGGCGCTTGAGAAACTCGGACCAGATCTTGCTGGGCGGCGGCAGCAGATATTCCTTGATACCAAACAGCTTCACCGCAAACTCCCAGAGCAGGAACAGCGCAATGAACATCGCTATCATGCCGCCCCGCTGCCGGAGCCAGCGCCACGGGCCGGGCATCGCCTTGCCCTGAATGGCACCCTGTCTCACGCCACCCCCGCTTTGTGCGCGTCCATGTCGAACGTGCCGAATTGCGCCGGCAGGTTGATTTCGATCAGTTCGAGATCATCCGAGCGTGCGATCACATTGTGCGGTACGCCGCCTGGCTGCGAGAGGCATGCGCCGGCCTCAACGGTCACAGCCTCGCTGATGCCCTCGAAGCGGAACGTGATCCAGCCCTTGAGAACATAGACGAAATGCCCGGTCATGTCGTGCCAGTGCCAGCCCGTCTCCCGTTCGAAGGGCTTGAAGGCGCGAATATGTTTTGCACCGATCCGCCCGCCGGTTGCCTTGTCGAGGCCAAGATTACGGTATTCGACGTCGGCGCGCGGCCCCTCGCGCTCGAAATCAGCATCGCTGAACGGCAGGAGATTGAACCTCGACCGGGCGTTCGGAAGGTCCAGCGGACCTTCAAAGTGCGGAGACGCGTTTGCGCGCATGATGTTCTTCCTGTTGGGCGACAACGGAGCTGTCCGGTTTCTGGGCAACGGCTGATGCGGTGCCGAGGCGATTGCGCAGGGGCCAGATGATTCCGAGTTCCCTGGCGGCTCCGGCAAGCCGTGCCGCAAGGAGGCTTCGCCGCTCGGGGCCAAAGCGCAGCAGCGGCCCGGCAAGGCTGAGCGTTCCGACGACCGCTCCTCCTCCGACGCCGGAGACATCGACGATCGCGACGGCGACCGCAGCCGTCCCTGGCTCTCCTTCCTCGACTGCCTCGCCAAAACCCACCAGGCGGGTTGCTTGCAGCATCTGGCGGAAGGTTTCGAGATCGAGCGCGACATTCGGGCCAAAACGCGGAGGCGTCCGCAGTTCGGTCGCTGCAACAATGCGCATCGCGTCTGCCTCGGGCAAGGTTGCAAGCCAGGCTTTGCCCGTGGCGGTCGCATGCAGCACGACAACGTGCCCGGTGTCGTGATCGATGTCGGGATCGTAGCGCAGCCCCGAGCGCGCTCCCTGCGCCTTCGCGACCCAGACCAGCCGCTCACTCTCGACAATGGCGAGGCGCGCCAGTTCGCCTGTTTCGGCTGCCAACCGATCGAGGATCGGCTGCGCAAGATCATCGAGTCCGCTGCGCACATAATGACGCAGTCCCAGCATGGTGAGCTTCATGGTCAGTCCATAGCGCCCGTTCTGAACATGCTGCACGACAAAGCCGGCCTCGATCAGCAGGGAAAGGAGCCTGTGGCCGATGCTTTTCGGCAGTGACAGGACATCGCAGATGTCCGTCAGGCCTGCGCCATCCGCCTTTCCGGCCAGATGTTCCAGGATGAGCAGCGCGCGCTTTGCTACGGATTGGTTCATCGCACCGATGTTATTAGCGGAACTGGGTTCCGATATTAACGCATGGGTCCAAGCTGTCAATTGGGCGTTGTCGGGTTACTCTGGTTGAGGCATGACGTCCTATCGGGTCTGGGATGATCCGTCCCATGCGTTGCATGCGCCCTCGCTTTTGCCGCCCGAGATCATCGCCCATGCGGTGTGGCTCCCTGTTCGCTTTCCGCTCAGCCTGCGTCTGGTCGAGGACATGCTGCTGCAGCGCGGTATCATCGTCTCATACGAAACCATCCGCTGCCGGGCGGCGAAGCTCAGTCCGGACCATGCCCGGCGATCCCGGCGCAGGACGGCCAGCCGAACCGATGTCTGGCATCTGGACGAGGTGGTGATCACGATATCGGGCCAGCAGCATTGGCCCTCATCCTTGAGCTGGCCGACGGATGGAGGGCGATTGACCAGGATGGCTCTGTTCGCGACCAAATCGTGCGAATCCGCCGCAACACCAAAGTGGCCAAACAGCTTCCCACCCGTCTGCTGCAAGAGCAGGGCATTAAGCCCAGGCGCATCATCGCCGACGAGCTCGGTTGCTATGCTGCTGCGACAGAACACGTCATGCCGGACGTCGATCACCGCTCGCACACGGGTGAGGAAAACCGCACCGAAAACAGCCGCGTCCCCTTTCGAAAGCCAGAGCGGATCGTCCAGCATTCTCGATCGGCATGCGCCCTGCAGCGCTGCGTCTCGATCGTGACAGCCTTCCGAAATCCCTTCGTCCAGTCCACCATCAACGCTCCGCCCGATGCATCCATCTCCACCGGCTCCAAGCTTTCGCTCAAGGAAATCTGTTGCTGCAGCCGCTGAACGTCCGGCATGCGGCGGAGATTGCAGCTCAGGGGCGCGTGGCTTGGGAGAAGCGGCACCGATACGGCAACCGCTCACCGGCCAAGACGGCCGGCTCCCGCATCAGACGCATCAACGGCGGGCGCCTACAAAGTTCGTGCAGATTCCACGCAAGATGGGTTAGTGCTCCGCATGTCAGCATCCCTGCACCAACGCCTCGTGCAACCTCCTGAAAGCTCCACGTCAATGCTCCCACTGACACAGGCTCTCCTTCAAGCCCGCGCCTCAAACAGCCCCGTCGCAGGTGCGGTGACGCTCGCGCCCGCTGACCTCGATACGGCGCTTGCGATCCAGGCCGAGGCCTTCAAGGCGAGGGGGGAGGATGTCGCCGGATGGAAGGTGGCGGTGCGCCCTGATCTCGGTCCTGTCGCGGCGCCGATTGCGGGCAGCCGCGTCATCCGGAGCGGGGGCCGGCTTGCCGCTCCCGAGCGGGGGCTGCTGGGGATCGAGATTGAAATTGCCGTGCGGCTGCGCGCCCCAATCCGGCGCCCGATCGACCGCGCCGGATTATTGGCGGCGGCCGACGCCTTCCTCGTCGGCGTGGAAATCTGCGCGACGCGCTTCACGGACGTACGGTCCACGCCGTTCCTGGCCTTGCTTGCGGATGACATGTCCAACTACGGCTATGTCACGGGAGACGCGTTGCCCCTGGAACAGTTAGCCGCATTCGAGCTGCCAAGGTGCCAGGTGATGGTGAATGGCCGTGAAATCTTTTCTGGCCCGCTCTCGCATCCCGATGGCGATCCCATCACCCCAGCGCTCACTTGGCTTGGGGCGTCCGATGGTTGGGCCGCATCCCTCGACGCCGGTCAATTCATGACGACCGGTGCCCTGTGCGGGCTGCTACCGATTGCCGGGCCCTGCCAGATTGAGGTTCTGGCGGAAAGGTTCGGCTCCATCCGGTTTTGGCTCACATAGAGGGGGCTGAACGGCCCTGTCACCTTGACGGGATGGAGAGCGTTTCGCGGTATTGCGGTGTGATGAATAACGTTCGACACGCCCGCCATCGAGGCGACCGCTGTCCTGCTGAGGTCATCGCACCAGCGCTCTGGCTGGAGTTTCGCTGTCCGCTCAGCCAGCGAATGGTCGCGGACTGTCCGGCCGTCCGCGGGATCATCGTCAGCAACGAGACCGTGCGGTGCTGGGCCGGGAAGCTTGGCCATGACTTTGCCAACCAGATCCGCCGGCGCACACCGCAATAGGGTGACAAATGGCATCTGGACGAAGGCGTCATCAGCATCAACGGCAAACCAGATTGGTTATGGCGCGCGGTGGATAGCGAAGGCTGCCCACAAATGGCTATCCGTGCACCAACGCCGTTGTGGAGCGCCCGGGAAAACCAGGCGTCGTATCCGCAGTATCGAGCCTGTTTGCAGCTAAAGCGTCAAGCAGACGGAAACTATTCCAGCGAAAACCGGCTTGTTGCGAGGACACCGGAAAGCGGCCGTTCAGCATTGCTGTTCCAGGATCAAGGTCATGAAACGCTGGTCGCTGCGCAAGATTCTCGTCTGCCTGATGATGGCCATCGGCGCGTTTGCGTTGCCCTGGCAGCAGATGCTCGTCTCGTTGGTGATGCCCAAACAGCTTGCGCAGATGTCGAGCGATCCGGGTGAACGGGAGCAGGAGCTTCGGTCGGCGGTATGGCGGCTGGACCAGATGGGCAACGTCTTGCCCTACGGCCGCGGCAGCATCTATGTCGAGCTCGCCGCCATCGAGGCCGATCGCGGCCGTCACCAGCGTGCTGCGGCGTTGCTGGCGCGCGGCCTCCAGTTCGAGCCGCAGCCGCTGGAAGCCAGGCTGGCGCTTGTCCGAAACACAGCTCTGGCGGGAGGCTCCGCGAACAGGGCGCTCGCGGCTGCCTATCTCCACGATGTCTCGCGCTTCGCCGCGCCATCTGACGCGGGCGACATCATCCACACAGCAACGCTGCTCGGCCTGCCGAACCCCTGGACGGAGTATGTCCCGCCGGCGCTCTCGCTGGACAGGCCGGTCTCGATCGTGGCTTTGGGCAACATCCCGATGCGGACCCTCGAGGCGATCACGCGCAGCCTCGAGGCATCGCTTGGCGCAACCGTCATCGTCACATCCGATCCCGGCTTTCAGCCCGTCACGAAAAACCGCATGAGCAACGGCGGGTTGCAGTACGAAGTCGATGCGCTCGCCGCGGCTATAGGCCGGGAGTATGCGCAGGCGCTCGAGGCCCGACGGTTTGCCGCCCGGCTCGTCATCGTCGATGTCGACATCTTCGCCTTCGGGCTGAACTTCATCTACGCCAGCGTGACCAAGGACGGCTCCAGCCTGATCAGCATCGACAGGTTTTCCGATGCGGATGAAGGGCTGGCTCGGATGCGGGCCACCAAGCAGGCCCTGACAAGCCTGCTCGATCAGCTGGCCTTCGCGCGGCCGAGCCACAGCGCGTGCGTCAACGCCAACAGCGCCGGCCATGCGTCGTTCGACGGCAAGACAGACGTGATCTGCTCGGAGACGTTGCTGTCGATCTTTCGAAGGCAGCCCGCTCCTGCCGGCGGCGCGCAGGCGCAGCTTCCGCAGGCTGCGTTACCGGTCAGCTCAGGCCAAGCTTCCGCGCCAGACTTTCGTTGACCGCAGCGGCGTTGGTCCACGGATTGTAAACCGGCACGCCAATTGACCCCCGATCAGATCCGAAGGCTGGCCCCACCCGAATGCCGGCCGGGAACTGATGTCATGCAACAAACTGCGGTGGAAACAGGGTCATTGCTGGACGGCGAACGGGGTCGAACTCCGAAGCCGATTCACAGCCTGCTGCATCTTTGAACCCGCATTCACCGGATGACGCACTCATTTGATGCGCTGGACATACGGTTCAGCTCTATTTGTCAGGGACTTCTTTGCACATGGAGGGCTCGCCGATGACGCACCTGGCGGGTGAATCGAACGATGGGTCTCTCCGGGTCGGTTTCGACCGCCGCCTGCTGCTTCAGTTCCGTGGATCGGTGGTGACTTCGGACGCCGGGTTGCTTGCTTATCGCGAACTCGACGACGCGCTGGGTCTTTCCGCGATGGCGGGCGATGTTCTCGCCGACGCACGCACAGGCAAGAATGGCCGGCACGGCTCTGGTGGGAATGTTGCGGCAGTCCGTGTTCGGAAGGCTCGCCGGTTATGAGGACGT
>JAPLOU010000078.1 GCA_026400535.1 Hyphomicrobiales bacterium | reverse complement strand
TCATGTTGCCCAACCATGCACCGATGATCATTGCTGAGCAGTTTGGCACCCTGGCGGAACTGTTCCCCGGCCGCATTGATCTGGGCCTTGGCCGTGCACCGGGTACTGACCAGATGACCTTGCGTGCGCTGCGGGTCAATCCGATGGAAGCCGACCGCTTTCCCGACGATGTGCTGGAACTGCAGGCGCTGTTGGCCGAGCCCCAGCCTGGCCAGACCTTGCGCGCCGTGCCTGGTTTTGGCACCAATGTCCCTTTGTGGATTCTGGGTTCCAGCCTGTTTGGCGCACAATTGGCGGCAGCCTTTGGTCTGCCCTATGCTTTTGCCTCTCATTTTGCGCCTGATGCCTTGATGCAGGCGCTTCAGGTCTACCGGGCGCAGTTCAGGCCCTCGGAGCAACTTGGCGCTCCTTATGCCATGGCGGGAATCAACATCATTGCGGCCGACACCGATGCGGAGGCCAATCGCCTCTTCACCTCTGCGCAACAGCGCGCCACCTTGATGGTGCGCGGCACGCGCGGATATCTGCCGCCACCCATCGATACGATCGCTTCCTTCTGGTCGGCTTCGGAAAAGATCCAGGTCGACCGGATGCTTGCCTGTTCGATTGTCGGTGGACCGGAAACCCTGCGCCGCGGCCTTGAAGCTTTCATCGCCCGGACCGGTGCCGATGAGCTGATGGTCGCAGCGGCGATCTTTGATCACGGCGCGCGTCTGGAATCGTACGCGATTGTCGACGAGGTGGCACGTGATCTGGGCCTGGCGACACAGGACCTCGCTGCTTGAACCTTGGCCGACCAAGGCCAAATGGCTGGGCTACTCGACCATCACCTCAGGGGCGATGCAAGGCCCTCGATACACGACCCTTGATCGCCTGAACTCAGCGACGACGATCGGGGACTTGTTGGCCAGATGACCGGCGCAGATGTGAAGGACCGATAGATTTTGTTGAAGGCGGTGACAAGACCGGCCAGTGGAGCGGTGCCAGTATGGCGCTGCCGGGCGGCGTAAAGGTCGTCCACTGGCAGGATTGTCCTTTTTGTTTGTGCAGGAAGGACGGTCCGGGGATGTATGGCGTGGAGATCGATGCCACCGTTCGGCAGCTTGTTCTGCTGCAAGACAAGGCCACTTGCGACAACCAACCCGCCAACTGAAGCAGCAACTCTTGGCATTGGCCTGATGGGCGCTCCCGCGCATCACTTCCAGCTCGCTGGTCATCTTCAACGCTTGCGAGCCTTACTGCCCGCTTCAATCACGCGCTCGATCGTCGCCGGGGGCTTGATCGATAACTGCTTGCCACGTGCGTGCAGCAGTCCCGCCCATGGGTCGAATACTCGCACGCCAGCAGCGACAAAGTGCACGGTATCGCGGGACACGACCACCAGGTCCTCAATCGCCGCGCTGGCGGCAATGAAAAGGTCGGGCTGGCCAAAGGTGTGGCCACGTTTCTGGCCATCCATCACCATCATCTTCCAACGCACAATCACGTCTTCCGAGACCGGAATGATGCGTCCTTTAAACAATGGCCGAATGGTGCGGTCCAGCCAAAAACCGAGGTCGGCGCGGCGGGCGGGGTCTTCAATTTGTTCGATGCCGTAGCGAATTTCCCCGAAGTTGATCTCGCTCATAAAAAGATGCTCGCCAGGCTGGGCTTCCACAAAAGCCAACACGCCCGGATCTGGTTTGGGCTTGCGCAGCTCCGAAATCACATTGGTGTCGAGGAGCCAACCTCTTACAGGTCGATGTTTCTTACGGGTGAAAGAACCGAATTCCGCTCGAAGGCGACGTCTGCAAGGGGAGAGGCCTGAAACGCCCGTGCGATCTCACGGCCAGTCACTGGCCGCTGCATGCGGTCAAACTCGTCGGCGCGCACCACCACCACGGCATCACGGCCGTGCAGCGTCACCCGTTGGGGGCCATGGATCTGAGCTTCGCGCACAACCTCGCTGAGCCGGGCCTTGGCGTCCTGAAGACGCCAGCTGCGGTCAGGCAGGCGCAGTTTGCCAGTCTTGGTTGGAACAGTCGATTTCATGTCGCCCTTTCTGGTCTATCTGACCAGATTATGGGGACAAGCTCGCCAGTTTCGCAAGAGAATTCGTGAAACAGGCCTCTAGGCGGCGTTGGTCCAGGGACAGCCATTCGGCCCCGCGTGGACTGGGGAAGGGGCAGAACATGCAGGCTTTTGCGTGCTTGATCGCGTACGTCTAGACGATGGGAACCGCTTCATGCAGTGATCTTCGCAAGAACCTCGCCGCCATGCTCGATAGCGTGAATGCTGACCATGAGCCCGTGGTCATCACGCGTGACAAGGGCAAGCCAGCGGCGGTGCTGATGTCACTGGAGGATTTCGCCTCGTCTGAAGAGACCCGTTACCTCCTGCGCAATCGCGCCAATGCTGAGTGTCTCATCGCCTCCGTCGGGGAGCTTGAACAGGGCGGCGGGAACGAACGCACGCTCGACGAATGAAGTTCATTTTCAGTGCGCATGCCTGGGATGACCCTCTTTATTGGCAGGTTCAGGATCGCAAGCTGCTCGATCGGATCAACGCGCTGATAAAGCAGTGCGCGCATACCGTTCACCGGAACCGGAAAGCCGGAGCCGTGACGCGCGCCGTTATCCGGGTGGTGGTCGCGACACATCACGCAGGACCATCGCCTCGTCTACCGTCCGGCGGAAGACGGCCTCCTTATCGCACAGCTCCGCTGCCACTACTGGCGGAATGATCGGAACAGGCGCAGGCAGTACGCCGGAGGGGAGGCTGTCACGCCTGCCCTTCCTGGCTGACATCATCTGTCCGTCGTCAGATGATCTGCGGACAATTCGGACGGTTCTCGAAGTGAGGCTGGCATGATCTGGGTCAGAGCTTCAGCGGCTTGCATGTGATGCTGCAGGGGGTGCCGCTCCGTGGCGGCTTTCCGATGCCGCTGATCACGGCGGTTCATGTTGGGCCGCATGGGGCAGGGCAACACGCCAAGCCGGCCACCCAGATCATTGTCCGCGTCACGATCGGCGCGGTGGCCGAAGCCCTGATGATGGCGGAACGGGGCGGCGCTGCCCCTGCCAAGGTCCGAGAGGCCCTCCGCGGCGGCTTCGCCGTGAGCCGGATCGTCGAACATCATGCCGACCGCATGGGGCGGCGTGATGTCGTCACGCGCGGTCGGTTGGCCACGCATCAGAAGGATCTGGACAACGCGCTTGACGCGGCTGGCCGGCTGTCGTTGAACGACTGCCCTTGCACGGTGCTCACGGCTGCCCTTTTCCGCGGCCTGCTGGCCACTGCGGGCGATCTCGACCATTCGGGCCTGCTTGTCGAGATCGAGCGCCGCAACGGCCTGGCCAGGGAGTGATGACGATGACACGCAAGCCACTGCGCAGCCAGGCCTGGTTCGGCCGGCAGGACAAGATGGGGTTCTATTACCGCTCGTTCCTGAAGAACACCGGCATCCCGCAGGACCAGTTCGACGGTCGTCCTGTCATCGGGATCTGTAACACTTGGTCCGAACTCAATCCTTGCAACGCGCATTTCCGGCTGATTGCCGAGCATGTGAAAAAAGGGGTCCTCGACGCAGGCGGCTTTCCGCTCGAGTTTCCCGTCTCGTCGCTTGGCGAGGTCACGATGCGGCCGACCGCGATGCTCTATCGCAATCTTGCCTCGATGGATGTCGAGGAGGCCATTCGCGCTCACCCCCTCGATGGGATTGTTCTGCTCATGGGATGCGACAAGACCACTCCGGCCCTGCTGATGGGGGCTGCCAGCGCGGATCTGCCCACGATCGGTGTTTCCGGGGGGCCACAACTGCGCGGCATGTATCGCGGAGCCGCCATCGGATCGGGCACCAACATCATCTCGATGAGCGAGCAACTGCGCGCGGGCGAGATCACCATCGAGGAGTTCCACGAGGCGGAAGCCGCGATGAACCGCTCCTCGGGCCACTGCATGACGATGGGGACGGCGTCCACCATGGCCTCACTCGTGGAGGCGCTGGGCGTGGGCCTGCCCGACAATGCCGCAATCCCGGCCGCAGACGCGCGCCGCAACCTTCTGGCGCGCATGGCGGGCCGCCGCATTGTCGGCATGGTCGAGGAGGACCTCAGGATGTCGAAGATCCTGACGCGTCAGGCCTTCGAGAACGCGATCAGGGTTCTGGCTGCCATCGGCGGCTCGACCAACGCCGTCGTTCACCTGCTTGCGATCGCCGGCCGCGTTGGCATCCCGCTCACGCTAAGGGATTTCGACGAACTGGGCCGTGATGTGCATTGCCTCGTGGACCTGATGCCTTCGGGCCGCTTCCTGATGGAGGACTTTTCCTATGCCGGTGGCCTGCCGGTGGTGCTGCGCCGGCTGGGTGAGGCCGGACGCCTCCACCGCGGTGCGATCACGGCCAACGGCAAATCGATCTGGGAAAACGTCAAGGATGCGCCCTCGTGGAACGATGAGGTCATTACCACGACCGAAAAGCCCTTCAAGCCGAATGCAGGGATCGCGATTCTGACGGGCAATCTCGCGCCGGACGGCGCGGTCATCAAGCCGTCCGCGGCGTCTCCGCATTTGCTGCGGCACACGGGCAAGGCTGTCGTCTTCGAATCGATTGAAGACCTGCATGGGCGGATCGACAATCCCGACCTCGACATCGATGAAACCTCCATCATGGTGCTGAAGAATTGCGGACCGAAGGGCTATCCGGGCATGGCCGAGGTCGGCAACATGCCTTTGCCTCGCAAGCTGCTCCGGCAGGGCGTGCGCGATATCGTGCGCATTTCGGATGCACGCATGAGCGGCACGGCCTATGGCACCGTGATCCTTCACGTCGCGCCCGAGGCCAGTGCCGGTGGGCCTCTTGCCCTTGTCGGCAACGGCGACCGCATCACCGTCGATGTCCCGGCGCGCTCACTTCATCTTCACGTCAGCGAGGCCGAACTGGCCAAGCGCAGGGCGGAATGGACGCCTCCTCCTCCACCTGCCGATCGCGGCTACACCAAGCTTTACGTTGATCATGTCTTGCAGGCCGATCGCGGTGCTGACCTTGATTTCCTCGTCGGAAAGAGCGGCGCGGCTGTGCCGCGCGACAACCATTGAGACAAGGAGCTGCGATGGCCACTGCATTCCAGCGTCCCTATCGCGGCATTTGGTGTGGACGTGGCGCTGAAGGGCTTTGGTGCAACGATGCCAGTGCGCGTCGCTCAGGCTTTGTCGCTGGATCGGCGGACGCGGATCGAAACCGGCCTTGCCAACGTCCTGTTGGGGTTGGCAATCGTCATGTGAATGGCCACCTCGTGCGGCTGGGCGCCGAAGGTTCTGGAGGCGAGGCGCCCGCCGTTGATGCGTTTGATGCGGGAGATGGCCGTCTCGCCCGGTGAGCGATGATCTGTCGGTCAACCCTGATGACAACGAGGCTTCGCCCATGGGCTCACAGACGACGGCACAGCGGATGCTTCGATGGCCGCAAAGCTTGTCGCGAACTGCGGCGGCAACATTGGCAGCGTGATCGCCGACAGGGCCCATGACGGCGCGCCGGTCTATGAGGCGATCCGTGCGGCGAGGCTCACGCGATCACCCCCAAAAGATCGTCATCCCCCCGGCAGGTCATCGATCCCGGCGAAAGGCGAACCGCATGGGAGAACCGAGCGCGAGCGTCGTTGCCGTCTCATTCTCGCCATCAAGCGTCTTCGCCTTTCCGCCCGATGGCATGTCGTTGCGTTGGTATGAGACGGCCCTCGCCACCGATGCCCTGATGTCATCGATCTGGCTGTCCATCCAGATTGCCTTGGCATCGACGGCGATTTCCTTGGTGCTCGGCACGCTTTGTGCCATTGCGATCACGCATCGACTTGTGCCCTTCGGCGAGGCGCTGGCCACGTTTATGGCCTCGCCCCTGATGCTCCCAGGACTTGTGCTCGGCATCGCCTTTCTGCATGCAGCCCGCCAGTTTGGCCTGTACGACACCTATTCTACCCTGCTTCTCGCGCATGTCGTGATCACGATGCCTTTCGTGATGCGGACCGTTCTCGCCAGTCTTTCCCTGTTTGACTTCACGCTGATCGACGCTGCCCGGATGCTGGGCTCATCGTATCCGCGCTCGCTCTGGAAAATACTCCTGCCGAACATCATGCCGGGCTTCGTAAGCGGGGGCCTTTTTGCCTTCATCGCTTCGTTCGACAATTATCCCGTATCGATGTTCCTCGTCGACGTGCGAACCAAGACGTTGCCAATCCAATTGCTCAACCAGCTTGAAACCTTGCCGGATCCAACCGTCGCAGCAATCTCAAGCATGCTGATCGTCGGAACCGTGCTCGCGCTTTTCGTATGTGACCGCCTCGTGGGGTTCAACCGGATGGCCACGCTCTAGGGTAGCAACATCTTCATGGTCGACATCGATGTCGAGCGCTCGTTCAAGAACTGGCGCGATCGGCAGGGACGCGTGACGCTGTCCTTCGCCAAGGCGCGATCTAACGGCTATGCAGGACAAGAGGAATGCGGCTGAGCGGTTCGGCTTGACCGTCGTGGACCACGAAGGTCTGGCCGACGCCGGCGGCGAGGCCGGTCGCAGTGTCGGGGATCATGATGTGGACGAACAGCACCATGCCAGCCGCCATGATCAGCCGGTTGCCCGTGTAGATCATCGGCGGCACGTCCATCCACGTCGGCCTGAAGGTCGCGCCGAGCGAATAACCGCAGGCAGCGAAGCGCGCCTGCGCGAAACCGCCACCGTCCAGCACCCGACGATGGATGTCGTCGAGCGTGCCAAGCTCGCGCCCGGGCCGGGCGGCGTCGATGATCTCGCCGAGCGCCTCCGCCGCTAGGTCGGTCATCGCCTTTTGCCGAGGGTCGATCCGTCCGATCGCGACGGTATGCTCGATGCAGACATGGTAGCGGCAGAACGAGGCCCCCAGCTCGATCATCAGCTGATCGTCGGCCTCGATGCGCCGTGGGCCCGCGACGCCCCGGCCAAACAGGGCGCGCGGGCCGGAGTTGACCAGGGGGCCGCCTGCCGGCATATCGCCGCCGCCGGCGAGCATGGCCGCGACGCCGGCAGCCGTGACGGCGCTGTCGAGCACGCCTTGACGGGTCGCTTCAATCATGGCCAGCGTCGCCTCATCCGCTAGTTCTCCGGCGACGCGCACGAGCGCCAGCTCGGCAGGCGACTTGATCAGTCGCAGCCCGCGCACGAGGTCGGAGGCATCCTCGAGCGGCGCGAATCCGGCCATGGCCCGCTCCACCGCCCGCCCATTGGCGGCAGTCAGGCCGTAGGTCGCGAACTCGACGCCGACCCGTTCGCCGGCGAGACCGAGCTCAGCCAGGATGCCTTTCAGATCGACCGCCGGATCAGCGTCCTCGGCGTTGAGCCAGATGCGGACCTCTTCATAAAGCGAGGTGGTCTCGGCCTGCCTGAGATCGGGGCGGCGCGTCAGCAGCACGGTCGGTCGCTCGTCGGCCGTGATCACGCCGGCCTGGAAGAAAACGTAGCCCGCCGTATCAAAGCCAGTGAGGTAGTAATGGCTCTCCTGGGCGAAGATGAGCAGCGCCGCGAGGCCGCGCCGGCGCATCTCGGCCCGCGTCCGGGCAAGGCGCGCGCGATGCTCTTCGGCGGGAAAGCGCAGCGTCACATTGCGTCCGCCCAGGGTCTGGGCCTGATGCTCCGGAACCTCGCGCAAGCTCTCTGGCGCAGCGGTCATGCGACCTCGCAGATGTCGAGGATGGTCAGCAGATAGACCCGGATCATGTCGAGATAGTCGACAATGTCGACGCGCTCATCCGGCATGGTGTTGTAGCGGCCGCCCGGACCGCAGACGACGCCCTCCATCCCGAGCTCCTTGAAGAAGTGCCCGGCATCGGTGCCGTAGTAGCCTGGCGGGGTGATCGCGCCTGTCGGCTGCTCGACGCCGCGAACCGTCCTGTAGGCCTGGTTGACCGCCTTGACGATGCGCGAGGCGCGATCGACGCGGAAGGCTGGCATCATTGGCCGGCCGGTTGCGTCCTCCGCCTCGACCTTGGCCTTCAGCCCGGGAAAGCGCTGCTCGAGCCCGTCCAGCACCCTGCGGATATCACCGAGCGCGTGCGCCTGGGTCTGGCCGGGCCCGTAGCGGCCTGAGCCCTTGATGCGCACGACATCCGCGACCTGCGGCGGACGCCATTCGTGGAACTCGCGCCCGAGACCGCCGCGCAACACGCCGACATGGACCCGATTGATCGCGCGATGCTCATCGTCGGGAGCGTCCGAGAAGCGCATGGCGTTGAGTTCGGGCACGAGCGCACAGGCAGCCATGATGGCATCGACGGCCTCCTCGCGCTTCGACATGTGACGCGTGATGCCCTGAAGCTCGATGACGAAGGTGAAGGCCGCGGCGTGCATGGTCAGCGCCTGCAGGTCGGTCGGCTCAGAGTTGACGAAGTAGTCCGCCTTCCAGCCGCGCCGGATCGCGGCGAGCGTGCCGACGCCGCCCTGCAGCTCTCCGACCACGAAGGTGAGAATGACGTCCCCCTTCAGGCGGACGCCGGCGTCGATCAGGGTCTTCACGGCGCAGTAATAGGCCGCATCGCCCGCCTTCATGTTGGAGACGCCAATGCCATAGATGAAACGGTCGTCGACCAGGCCGCCCCAGGGGTCGACCGTCCAGCCCTCGGTGGCGGGGTTGGTGTCGAGATGGCCGTTGAAGAGCAGGCTCTTGCCGCCGCCCGCACCTTTCCAGACGCCGATCGCGTTGACCCGTTCGCCCTCCACTGGCGACAGCTCGGCCTGAAGGCCGATCGCGCCCATGCGTTCCACCATGTGCTCGCACAGGGCCCGTTCGCCGGGCGTCTCGGTATAGCTCTTGTGGCGGACCATGCCCGCCAGAAAGCCGAGCCAGGCCTTTTCATCGATGATCTTCGACAGCGCTTCGGGTGTCATTGGTGCGGTCCCCCTTGTTCGTGGTCCTTTGCTTCAGCTTCCCGCTGCGACGGGCACGGCGTCGAGCAGCGAACGCGTGTAGGGATGTCGCTCTGCTGCGTCGCATTCCTCGACCGGAAAGAGGTCAACCAGTTCGCCCCGTCGCATCACCACGATGCGGTGCGCCAATTGACGGACAAGATTGATGTCATGGGTGATGAACAGGCAGGTCGCGCCGGTGCGCGCCTGGAGATCGACCAGAAGCCGCGCGACCGAGGCCTGCACCGAGACATCGAGCGAGGACGTGATCTCGTCGCACAGCACCACCCGCGGCTCGGCGGCAAAGGCGCGGGCGATGGCGACGCGTTGCTTCTCGCCTCCCGAGAGCTGGTGCGGATAGCGTGAGGCAAAGTCGCGCGGCAGCCGGACCTGCTCCAGCAGATCGCCCACCCGCTTGCCGATCTCGCCAGGTCGGGCGAGCCCATAGAGCTTCAGCGGCCGTGCGATGATGTCGCCAACGCGCTGGCGCGGGTTGAGCGAGCCGTCCGGGTTCTGGAAGATGATCTGCACCTGACGTCTGTAGGCGCGGTCGATGTCACCGCGGGCATGCACTGTCCGACCGGCGAGGCTGATGCTTCCGGTGAACGGGTTCAACCCGGCGATGGCGCGCGCGATGGTGGATTTGCCCGAACCTGACTCGCCGACCACACCAAGAATCTCGCCCTCGCGCACGGCGAAGGTCACCTCGCGCGCGCCGACCACCTCTTCCTGCGAGCGGCCGAGCAACCGGTCGAGGAGGCTGCGCTCGCCATAGCGGATCGTGGCCTTGTCGAGCGCGAGCATGGCGGGCGCGTCCGCTGGCGGGACAGTCGAGACCAGCCGGACTTGCGGGCGTGGCACCGAGGCAATGAGCATCCTGGCATACGCGCTGCGAGGCGCGGAGAAGATGGCCCGCGCCGCCCCCTGTTCCACGATCTCGCCGCGATGGATCACCGCGAGATCATGCGCGATGCGCGAGACGAGCGCGAGATCATGCGAGATGTAGAGCGCGGCAACGCCGGTCTCCTCCTGCAGTTCAACGAACAGATCCTGGATCTGCCGCGCAGTGATCACGTCGAGCGCAGTCGTTGGTTCGTCGAAGAGGATGATCTCCGGATTGCACGCGAAGGCGGTGGCGATCACCACGCGCTGCTTCTCCCCACCCGAGGCCTGGTGCGGATAGCGCAGCATCATGTCCCGCGGTCGGGCGATGCCGGTACGGGCCAGCAGGCTCTCGGCGACCTCCGCGGCGGCCCGCGGCGCGAGCTTCCGGTGTCGGATCAGCACCTCGGCAATCTGCTGGCCCATCATCATGGTGGGGTTCAGCGAGGTCGCGGGGTCCTGGAAGACCATGCCGATGCGCCGGCCGCGGACATTCAGGATCTCCGCCGCCGTCTTGGCGCGCAGGTCTTCGCCAGAGAGCAGGAGGTTGCCGCCGCCCTCGACTGCGTTGGCCGGCAGATAGCGCATGATCGCCCAGGCGAGGGAGGTCTTGCCTGAACCGGATTCCCCGACAAGGCCCAGCGTGCGCCCGCGCTCTATGGCCAGGCTTACCTGTTTCAGTGCCTGGAACGGGCCGGCCCCGGTTGCGTAGCCCAGTGAGTAGTCCCGGATGTCTAGAACCGGGCTTGCGGCCCCGCTCATCGCCTCCGTCCTCTCGGATCAATCACGTCGCGCAGGGCATCGCCAAACAGGTTGAAGCCCATGGCGGCGATGGCGATGGCCGCGCCCGGCGCGATCACTGCCCAGGGATTGCGGAACATGAATTGGCGCGCCTCCGCGATCATCAGCCCCCATTCGGTAGAGGGGGGCTGCGCGCCGAGACCGAGGAATCCGAGAGTCGCACCCAGCATGATGGCGAAGGAGACACGGATCGTCGCCTCGACGATCAGCGGACCCATGGCATTGGGCAGGACCTCGCGCACCAGCACGTAGCCGGTCGACTCCCCGCGCGCCACGGCCGCCTGGACGTACTCGCGCGTCCGGACCGACAGCACCGCGCTACGGGCGATGCGCGCCATGCCGGGCGTGAACGCCACCGCGACAGCCAGCATGGCGTGCCCCGTGCCCCCGCCCAGCACGGTCACGATCAGCAGCGTGAACAAAAGGTCCGGCACCGCGAGCACGCCGTCCACGATGCGCATGATGATATTGTCGACCGCCCCGCCGATCAGCCCGGCCGTCATGCCGACAGCCGCGCCAGCTGCC
>JAPLOU010000070.1 GCA_026400535.1 Hyphomicrobiales bacterium | reverse complement strand
ATCGCGCGAGATCAAACGCAGTTCTGGCACGGCGCAAGGATATGATGCTTCCTCGGCAGCCTCTTCTTACCGGGCCAGACGGCGGCGGGGACTGGTCAAGCTGCGCGAGGGGACGATGCTGCGCCACTATGTGCTGAAGCACTTGCGCCTTGCATGGTCACCGCAGCAGATTTCCGGCAAGCTGAAGGCCATGAGCGATCCTGATGCGAACGGTCCTTCCTTGCCAGTGGTCAGCCACGAGACGATCTACCGGGCGATCTACGTGATCCCGCGCGGTGACTTGCGCAAGGACCTCATCGGTTTTCTGCGCCAGGCCCACAAGACGCGCGGCGCACGCGGGCGCGGGCTCAACCGGCAGGGCCGCCTGCCGGACATGGTTTCAATCCACGAACGGCCTCATGATGTGGTCGATCGGCTCATTCCTGGCGATTGGGAAGGCGACTTCGTCAAGGGTGCCGGCAATGCCAGCGCCATCGGCACGCTGGTCGAGCGCAAGAGCCGCTATACCCTGATCGCCAGGATGAAGGATTGCGGGGCGCAGGCAGCGCTGGATGGCTTCACCAAAGCCTTTGCCAAGGTGCCGAAGATGATGCGCCGGAGCCTCGCCTATGATCAGGGCAAGGAGATGGCCCGCCACAAGGAACTGACCAGCCGCCTTGGCATGCCGGTCTACTTCTGCGATCCGCACAGCCCCTGGCAGCGGTCTACAGCCAGCGCGATCTCGACAAGATCGCCCACAGCCTCAACACCAGACCGCGCGCCGTCCTCGGCTTCCAAACACCCGAGGAAGTCTTTATGGCTGAGCTATCGAAACTCGGTGATGCACTTCAGATTTGAGACCGCCCAGCGATTACACGTTCTGGGCATAATACAACATCAAACAGCTGGTTCATATTTGGAATATCTAGTGGAATATTGTTTATTGCGGCTTCCTTGCTAATTCCATTTTCAGACTATTTTTGGTTCCTGGCTTTGATCGCGGTCGCATTGGGGGCGGTGCACTGGATAAAACTTGTCCAACTTAGAAAAGTGCTCAGTGTCAGGGACCCCGCCTAACTTAAGGTCCGGCGTTCCACCGCGCGCGCACTGCCCGGCCTTCCTCGCGCGCGGGCGAGCACGCGCAGCGTTCACTCCGTGTCATCAGGCGGCCAGCACCAGCGCGTCATCTATGGCGCAGGGCGCGTTGGGTGACACGTTACGGACTTAACAGACAGCGCCTGCTGGAGCCAATCTGCAACATCCCACTCGCCGACGCGGAGGAACGCTACTACGCCCATGCTCAACGCGCAGACGCTGGCAGCGTGACCCAAATGAAACGGCCTCCGAAGAACTCGGCGCGGTTCAGTCACAAGGGGCATTGTTCCACGGCGGGACGAAAAAATGCGTCCGCTACGCTACCCAATGAATGGTCCTCGTACGGATCGACCAACAGACCCCTTGTCGTTCCAAACTGAATTGTGGTGCCTCGTGGCACTCTCGAACGTGCAAGGCCGTTCAGCGCAATAAACTGCCCATCGAATTTCACTATTGCCGCACCTGCGAAGCACAATAACGTTGCAGACAATTGTCTCTGAGATCGACGTGGGTCATTAACAATTAGAATAACGGGTGGGCGAGACCGAATTACAACCCGATCATTTGAAAGTACACCAAATTCCTGTGGCAATGCTGGAGACATCGCAAATATCTAGCCTCCAGCTTGGAACCGCGCGACCACCGGTCGGCGAGTTGACAGTACCCCATTCTGATCCGCTCCTCGTGTCTGGGGATAGGCATCGCTCATGCGACGCAACCCCCGTTGCGCTCCAGCGCCTTAGTCGACACGTCGGGGCGGGTCACCAATCAAGTCACCCGTGCCCCCAGCCGTGCCCCCAGCGGGCATGATGGTCTAGCATGCTGCATTGCGGCAGGTCACCCTTGAGAACGCCGATGGTCCGCCGCTGGCGGGGAACTTGGCCTCGCTCCGACAACCCGGTGGTGAATCACAAAAGTGGCCTCTCCGCTTTCGATAAGCTGCCGGTCTCGGTCGGTCGGGAAGGTCACCGTTCCGTCTTCATGGGTGATCTTGCGTGCTATCACCCACGCTTGCGACGGTCGTTTTGCCTCAAGCCGTTCGAGGCGCTTTTCAAGATTTCGCATGTGTGGCCTCCAATGCTGCTATTCGGGTCTCAAGGTCGCGTCGTTCGATGGAGGTGCCTGTAGCCTCCAGCTTGGAACCGCGCGACCACCGGTCGGCGAGTTGACAGTACCCCATTCTGATCCGCTCCTCGTGTCTGGGGATAGGCATCGCTCATGCGACGCAACCCCCGTTGCGCTCCAGCGCCTTAGTCGACACGTCGG
>JAPLOU010000072.1 GCA_026400535.1 Hyphomicrobiales bacterium | reverse complement strand
GCCTTCATCAGGCCGATGTTGCCTTCCTGGATCAGGTCGAGGAACTGCAGGCCGCGGTTGGTGTACTTCTTGGCGATCGAGATCACGAGGCGCAGATTGGCCTCAATCATCTCCTTCTTGGCCTGCCGGGCTTCGCGCTCACCCTTCTGCACCATCTGGACGATCTTGCGGAACTCGGTGATTTCGAGGCCCGTCTCGGAGGCGAGATTGTGGATATCCTCACGCAGGTCCTTGATCCGATCCTTCTCGGCGGCAACGAAATCCTTCCAG
Organism: Hyphomicrobiales bacterium; assembly: GCA_026400535.1. Lineage (GTDB taxonomy): Bacteria > Pseudomonadota > Alphaproteobacteria > Rhizobiales > Beijerinckiaceae > Allobosea. Next base: position 4,355 of record JAPLOU010000072.1, on the reverse strand, counting down.
CCCCTCGACCCGAGCTTGGAGACGCGCAGGAGCCACTTCGGATCGAGTTCGCCCCCCTGATGGTTCTTGAGGAAGTCCTCGCGGGCAACGCCATAGGATTCGGCCAGACGCAGCAGGCGGGTTTCCTGGCTGATCAGGCGCTTGTTGATGTCATAGAGCTGCTCGACCAGCGCCTCGATGCGGTTCTGGTTCAGCGACAGCGACTTCACCGCCGTCACGATGTCGATCTTGAGCTCCCTGTATTTGCGCTCCTGCGCCGGCGTCAGCTTGGTGTTGGCCAGCCGATGCTCGATGTCCTGATCCTGCAGGCGCCGCAGCTTCTTGTAGTTGTCGGCGATGTTGTCGAAGGTTTCGAGCACCTTCGGCTTCAGTTCCGCCTCCATGGCCGACAGCGAGACGTTGTTCTCGAGATCGTCCTCGTCCATGTCGGGCGGAGGCACCATGACCTCCTCGCCGTCGTCACCGACCACGCGCGTCGCCTGCGGCTCAGGCTCGTCAAAACCGTCCGGCGTGTCGACCTTGGGCGCGCCCTTGCCATCCGGACCGGCATAGGTCGCCTCAAGATCGATGATCTCGCGCAGCAGGACCTTGCCCTCGTTGAGTTCGTCGCGCCAGATGATGATGGCCTGGAACGTCAACGGACTTTCGCACAGGCCGGCGATCATCGCCTCGCGGCCGGCCTCGATGCGCTTGGCGATGGCGATCTCGCCCTCGCGGGAAAGCAGCTCGACCGAGCCCATCTCGCGCAGATACATCCGCACCGGGTCATCGGTGCGCTCGGAGGCCGTGAGGTTCTGCTCCATCTTGACCGGCATCGCGGTGCGGACGGGCTCGGGGCTCTCGCCCTCGACCTCCTCCTCGGCATCGGCTTCGGCCCCCGCGGGCGTGTCGGCAGCAGCTTCGTCACTGTCATCGGATTCGACGACGTTGATGCCCATCTCGGAGAGCTGGGCATACACGTCCTCGATCTGGTCCGAGGTGAATTCCTCGGAGGGCAGAACCTCGTTCAGTTCGTCGTAGGTGACAAAGCCGCGCTTTTTCGCGAGCTTGATCATCCGCTTGACGGATTGATCCGAGAGATCGAGCAAGGGACCGTCGGATGCCGGCTTCTTGTCCTCGACCGCATCGTCGCCTGCGCGTTCCGTTGTCTTCGTGGCCATGCGTCGGTTCTCTCAATCCAGTCTCTTGACCACGTGTCCGCCCCCGAACAGGCATCCCTGACGTCAAAAAAGGGCTGCCATGACCTCAGGCAGGTCATGCGCATCCCGTCTGATTCCCGCCAGGGCCCAGTTGACAGCCAGCCCCTTTCGGAACGGTTCGCACCCGTGACACCGGACCGTTGCGCCCGGCATCATGCCCTTCTCGTCCTTGCCAGCGCAGGATCGGCCGCTTGACCTGTCCCGGCTGTCTCGCTTCAGTCGCCCGGCGTGGCCTCCGTGCCCTGCAGGGAGGCGAGCCTTGCCTTCACATCCTGCAGCCAGGCGAAGTTTTCTTCACTCGAATCCTCGGACAGGGCGCGCTCCGCCGCCTTCAGTTCGGTATGTAGCGTGCGCGCCCGCCGATGCAAGACGAGAGCCTGCCGAATCGTTTCATAAACTGCATGCGCGTCTGCTTCCGGCGCAAGCCGGCTCCGCTCGGAGGGCGCGACGAGCCGCTCGAGACGCGAAAACGCCTCCCGCGTCGCGCCCTGATCGATGAGGCCGCGAATCACATCATGCGTCGCCTGGCCGTCGACCAGGGCCTGCAGCAGGGCCTGGCAGACCCGTAGCGCGGCCTGCCCCTGCCAGTCGATTTCGGCGAGATCATCGGCAACCCGCAGCAGCACCGCGGGGTGCATGGCAAGACCGACGAGAATAGTCGCCTCGCGTGGGCTTTCCCCGCTGCCCGGACCCGCAAAAATGGCTGAACGCGTCAGGGCCGGGCTCGCCCGCAGCGGCTGGCCGGCGCCACCGGAGGCCGCAAGCCGCGGCTTGCCGTAGCCGCCGCCGTCGCGGCGTTCATAGGGCCTGTCGCTCTGCCGCGCGCGCTGGCGCGGATTGGGGAACAGCGCCAACAGCCTCATGTCCATCTCGGCGCGGTAATGGCGCCTCAGGGTCTCATCCTTGATGGCGTTGAGGACGGCGCGCAGGCGACGTTCGAAGGCGGCGCGGCGCTCGGGTGTATCGAGCGGCCCGGCCTCGATCTCCCGCGACCAGATCATCTCGACCAGCGGCCTGGCTGCGCCCAGCACGGCGGCGATCGCGTCCGGCCCGCCGGAGCGCAACAGATCGTCCGGGTCCTGGCCTTCTGGCAGCAGGGCGAAGCTGAGGGATTTACCCGGCTCCATCACCGGGAGCGCGACGTCGATGGCGCGGAAGGCTGCCTTGCGGCCCGCCTTGTCGCCATCGAAGCAAAGGATGGGCTCGTCGGCCATGCGCCAGAGCAGCGCCAGCTGGTCCTCGGTCAGCGCCGTGCCAAGCGGGGCAACCGCCTGGGGAAAGCCCGCCAGCGTCATGGCGATGACATCAACATAACCTTCGACCGCGATGATCCGCCCCGCGTCATGGGCGGCCTTGCGGGCCTTGTGATGGTTGTAGAGCAGGCGTCCCTTGTGAAACAGGCCGGTCTCGGCCGTGTTCAGATACTTGGCCTGCGCGTCGCTGCTCATGGCGCGGCCGCCAAACGCGATGACGCGGCCCTTCACATCGGCGATGGGGAACATCACCCGATCGCGGAAGCGGTCATAGGGCACGGCGATCTCGTCGCCATGAATCAGCAGCCCGGCCTCGATCATCAGCTCCGCGCTGACGCCCTGCCCGGCCAGATGATCACGCAGGGCGAACCGGTCCGCAGGGGCATAACCCAGCCGGAACTGGCGCTGCGGCTCCGCCGCCAGAGCCCGGCCCTCGAGATAGCGGCGCGCCTCGTGGCCGCGCGGCCCGCGCAGTTCGGCCTCGAAGAACCGGGCGGCAAGTTCGATGACCTCGTAGAGCCCCTTGCGGACCTCCTCCTGCCTGACCGCCTCCTCGGTGATCTTCGGCAAGGTGACGCCGGCCTCCGCCGCCAGCCGCTCGACGGCCTCCGGAAAGGAGACGCCCTCGGTCTCCATCACGAACTTGAAGATGTCGCCATTGCGCCCGGAGGAGAAATCGAACCAGGCCTGCTTCACGTCATTGACGAAGAAGGAGGGCGTCTTCTCCTTGCCGAAGGGCGAAAGGCCCTTCCATTCGCGCCCCGCCTTGGTCAGCCGGACACGCCGCCCCACCACCGTCGACGCCGGCAGGCGGGCCTTGATGTCATCGAGGATGGAGGGCGGGAACTTCATGGCGCGGTGTATAGCGCGAATGGGGCCGGACGTCATGGCGACGGCACGGGCGGGTGTTGACAAGATACGAATTGTATATACGATTCGTTTGCGTGCTAGGCATAATCCATTTTATGTCTGCCACACACTCTCTAAAGCCGCGGAATCAATCGAGGTTCGATACCAGAGAGGTCCTGGAACCAACCAAGGACCCACAGGGGCACTTCGCGACATGGCGAAACTGAAGGGCTGCACCTGGTCTGTCGGGCTATGTGTTGACGTCCAAGAGAGGGGCACTCCTGCTGGGAGTGACATTGTTATGGACTTCGAATGAGACGCGCAGAAAGCGCGCCGCATCTTTGAAGAACGCGGCATCGATCTGAATGACATGGTCCTGCTTTGGCATGGACCGCGGGTCGAGATCCGAACGGATCAAAATGGTGAAGCCCGGTGGAAAGCCATCGGGGAACTGGAGGACCGGATATACACTGTGATCTTTACGATGCGTGGCAACACGATCCATTTTTTCACAGCGCGCCGGGCATGGGACAGTGAAGAACGAGCGTATCGTGAGAGTGTCACTCGACAAGGCGAAGGGCGGCCGCACTGACTGGGCGCGTGTCGATGCCACGACTGAGGCTGAATTGCGCCAAATGGATCGCGACGACCCTGATCTTCAGGGCTTCGAGAACGTGGATTGGTCAAAGGCAAACCTTGTGCTGCCTGAAACCAAAACCGCCATCTCCATCCGCCTTGACGCCGATGTACTGGCCTTCTTCAAGGCCGATGGCCCTGGCTACCAGAGCCGGATCAACGCCATTTTGCGCAGCTACATGAAGGCGACGAAGAAGGGCTGAGGCCCTGTTCCGGCGCCCTCACATGGCCGCTACGTGCCGGATCAGCTTGAGTTGCTCGGGCAGGCAGATGGTCCGAAGATCATATTTCGCAAGAATGTCCGCACGGGCCTTCTTGCGCATGTCGACATAGTCCTGCGGCTTTTCGAGGGCGCGCGCGATCTTCCGGGCCCAGTCGTCGACGTCGAAGAAGTCCACGAGAATACCGTTTTCGCCTG
>JAPLOU010000045.1 GCA_026400535.1 Hyphomicrobiales bacterium | reverse complement strand
GCAGATCTCCGGCGCCGAGGCTGCCGCGCCGATGAAGGGCGCGCAGGCGCCCGGCTTCTACCGCTTCAAGGTCGGCGATTTCGAAATCACGGCGCTCAATGATGGACAGGTCAATCGCGAGATCAACGCGACGCTGTTTCCGAATGCGCCGCTTGATGAGGTCACACGGCTCATGGAAGCGCAATTCATGCCGACGAAGCCGGCCGTGTCGCCGTTCAACACGCTGATCGTAAACACCGGCTCGAAGCTGGTCCTGATCGACTCTGGCTTCAACAACAACGGCGCCCCGACAACAGGGCTGATGGCTGCGAACATGGCGGCAGCCGGCATTCAGCCAACCGAGATCGACACCGTTCTGATCAGCCACTTCCATCCCGACCACATCAACGGCCTGCGCAGCAAGGAAGGCAACCTTGTCTATCCGAACGCGGAGATCATCGTGCCGACGGGCGATGTCGCGCACTATCTCGACGACACCAAAATGGCCGCCGCGTCCGAGGGTGCGCGCCCGGCCTTCATGGTGGCGCGCCGGGTTTTCGGACCGAACTTCAAGGACATCAAGCAAGCCGATTGGGGCAAGGAGTGGACCAATGGCATCACCGCCATCCGCTCTGACGGGCATACGCCGGGCCATACGTCGTTCGTTGTCTCGTCCGGCACCAAGACGCTGCTGGTTGTCGGCGACGCCAGCAACGACCCACGCATCTTTGCGCGCATGCCGGAATGGCATCTGGGTTTTGATCTCGACCGGCCGCTCGCTGTGACCAGCCGCAAGAGGCTTCTCGACATGGCCGCAGCCGACAAGATGCAGACCAGCTTCTATCACGCGGCCTTCCCGGCGACCGGCTTCATCGCGAAGAGCGGCGCCGGCTACGAGTGGACGCCGGTGTCCTTCTCGTCGGTGATCTGAGGGTCGGACCCTGCAATGCCCGTCATTCCGCGGCGTGTGACGCGTCCGTGGGATGACGGCGCGCGGCAGCAAGACCAAAACCGGCCTTGACGCCTCAGGCGGGCGACCGTTCAATCGCGTTCCAGAGCGCGCTTGGAAAGCCTTATCATGATCCCCAATCTCCAGATCGACCCGACCCGGCTGTGGGACAGCCTGATGGAGACCGCCAAGATCGGTGGCACGGCCAAGGGCGGCATCAAGCGCCTGACCTTGTCCGAAGAAGACAAGCGGGTGCGCGACTGGTTCAAGGCCACCTGCGAAGGCCTCGGGTGCGCGGTGCATGTCGACGAGGTCGGCAACATGTTCGCGGTCAGGCCAGGTCGCAACAACGCGCTGTTGCCGATCGCGATGGGCTCACATCTCGACACGCAGCCGACGGGTGGCAAGTTCGACGGCGTGCTTGGCGTACTGGGCGCAGTCGAGGCGCTCCGGACCATGGTGGCGGCTGGCTACGAGACCAATGCGCCCATTGCGATCGCCAACTGGACCAATGAGGAAGGTTCGCGTTTTGCGCCCGCCATGCTGTGCTCGGGGGTGTATGCCGGCGTCTTCACGCCCGAATTCGCCTGGAGCCGCGAGGATCGCGACGGTGTAACGCTCGGGGCCGCGCTTGACGCGATCGGCTATCGCGGCGCCGAGAAGGTCGGCGCTCGCCAGTTTCAGGCGATGTTCGAACTGCATATCGAGCAGGGGCCCATCCTCGAGGACCAGAACACGATGATCGGCGTCGTCAAGGGTGTGCAGGGCATGCGCTGGTATGAGGTCAGTGTGCAGGGCCAGGACGCCCACACCGGTGCCACCCCGATGTATCTGCGCAAGAACGCGCTGCTGGGCGCGGCGCGGATGATCGACCGGATCGATGCCATCGGGCACGCCTATCCGGGCGCCGTCGCAACCGTCGGGTTGATCGAGAACAGGCCGAACAGCCGCAATGTCATTCCCGGCGAGGTGTTCTTCACCGTCGATCTGCGCCACCCGGACGAGGGCCAGCTTCAGAAAATGGAGGCCGATTTCCGTGCGGCCCTGCCAGCCGTCATGGACCCGCTGAAGCTGAGCCATGACGAAAAGATGATCTGGAATTCGCCAGCCGTGACCTTCGACGCCACGCTGGTGGATTGCGTCAGGGCTGGCATCGCCAAATCCGGCTATTCATCGCGCGACATGGCGTCTGGCGCAGGTCATGACGCCGCCTACACAGCCCGTGTGATGCCCACGGTGATGATCTTCGTGCCCTGTGCGGGCGGCATCAGCCACAACGAGGCCGAGAGCACCACGCGTGAGGAATGCGCTGCCGGCGCCCAGGTGCTGCTCAACGCGGTGCTGGAGTATGACGCGCGGCTGGCCGGCTAGCTCACGCTCAGCCGCAGCAGCGCGTCGGCGTGCCGGGCGAGATAATGCCGCAGCCAGTAGGCGTAGGCGTCCGGATTTGATGGCGTGTCAGCGATCAGTTCGGGCAGTGGCATGAACCGGGTTTCACAAACCTCGGCCGGATTGGGCGTTATCGGCCCCGCCGCGCGGCCGACATAGACATAGACCAGCTCGTTCTCGGTCAGGTCATGGTCGAGGCTGGTCCGGTATCGCGCCTGAAACCCAAACCTCAGGGTGGCCTGCATGCCGAGTTCCTCACCGAGCCTGCGGTGGGCAGCGGCCAACGTCCGCTCGCCAAGGCGCGGATGGCCGCAGCAGGTGTTCGCCCACAGCCCGCCGGAATGGTACTTGCCGAAGTCGCGACGCTGAAGCAGCACGCGGCCCTGTTCATCGAACAGGAAAATCGAGAAAGCGCGGTGCAGCAGACCAAGCTGGTGTACGGCGAGCTTGCCGTCAGAGCCGACCGCGCGGTTAGCCTCGCTGACCAGGATCAGGACATCTTCGCCCGGCTCGATCATGACAGGGTCGTCATCGCGCCGAGGCTGAACAGATGGGCATAGATCGCCGGCAGATAGCCCAGCCGGTGCAGTTCGGCCACGACCGGTTCCGGCAAGGCCTTCAGCTTCGTCTCATCAATGACCAGAAGGCCATTGATGCTCGCCTGCCCGGCCGTCTTCGACTTGACGTCGACGGAGACCGTGCGGAAAAGGCCGAGCTCCTTGAGGCGCCTCGCAAACTGGATCGTGCGCTGGGTTGCCTCCTTGATGCCGCCGGCGAACTGCATCATGTCCTGCAGCACCTTCGTGGGCCCGCCATCGGCCTCGAACAGCGCCTCGCCGGCCTCGGTGTTGAAGCCTTCGAAACTCTCGTCGAAGCACAAGATCGGATCGCGGCCAGCCACATCGGCCAGAATGAAGGGGTAACGCCGGATGTAGGCCGGGATGTAGGACAGGGTCCACATGCCCTCGGCGGTCACAAAGCTGTTGTGACCGGTGCGCACGCTGAACAGGAACAGCGGCACAACCGCATCGTTCTCCGGCAGGAACACGATCGGGATTTCACGGGCCGCGGCTGCAAACTCATCAACCATCGCCGGCAGCAGATGGCTGCCAGCCGTGAACGACAAGGGCCGCGCCAGCGGTTTCAGACGCAGGTTCCGGTGCCGCTCGCGGTTGAGCGGGACAACGGAGGCGTAAAGAACCGGCAGTGGCTGGGCCGGCGCCTGAGCCGCGGGAGCTGGTTCATTCATAAGTGCCACCTTGAAACACCCTGTTGATGCGCGAGTCTCTAGCGCACGTTCCCCGCCGCGCAAATCGAAACTGCGCCTGGCAGCCGTGAATCCGCGCTTGCTGAGGCGGCTCTATCACCCGGTTAACCTTACGGGACGCAAACAGCCGGGAGCCCGCGGCAGTGGTCCGCGATGGCGCCGGATGTCGTGAACCAGATGTCGCCGCGGCGGCCCGCGACATGGCTGAGCGCCCGGCGCAGATGCCGCAGGCGGTAGGGCTGGCCGACCAGATAGGGATGCAGCGCAATCCCCATCACCAAAGGGCCCTGCTCCGCCTGGACGAGCATCTCGTCGAAGTTGTCGATGATCATGTCGGCGAACTGTGCGGCGCTGTCCTTGCGCGCCACAATCGAGGGAATGTCGTTGATCTCCTGCGGATACGGCACGGCGAGCAGACGGCCTGCCCGCGACCGCATCCAGATCGGCTGATCATCGGCACACCAGTTCAGCGTATAGGTGTAGCCTGCCTCCTGCAGGAGATCAGGGGTGTGGTGGCTTTCCGCGATCCAGGGCGAGAGCCAACCTGTCGGACGAACCCCGAGGCGCGTCACGATCAGGTCGGTGGCGTCCTTGATCAAACGGCGTTCGTCAGCCTCGGACAGCGTGCTCTGGCGCTCGGAATTGCTGCGGCCATGGCCGACGATCTCGTCGCCACGGGCCACGAACGCATCGACCAGCGACGGGGCATAGTCGAGCATCGCGCTGTTGATCAGGACCGAGGCCGGCAGTTCCAGTTGATCGAACAGGTCGAGCATGCGCCAGGCGCCAACCCGGTTGCCATAGTCCCGCCAGGCGTAGTTGAGCACGTCAGGCTGTGGGCCGCCGGGGGCCAGTTCGGCCCCAAGGCCTTCGCCAAAGGCAAAGTGCTCGAGATTGAGGGCGAGATAGACGGCGAGCCGCTTGCCACCCGGCCAGTCATAGGCAGTCCGGCCCCTGATCGGATGATAGTCATAACGGTGATGCTGGCTGAGTTTCATGCGTGCAGGATTGGCGCGAATGGTGCATGTGGCAAGAGTGTTTTTCTGCGTCGCACGTGGGCTCGAGGCCTATGCATCGCCGTTGACAAACACGTGCTCTGCGCCAACCTGACCTGACCTAGCGGGGATGCTCCGTGATGCCGACTGACGCCGACCTTCTGTCCCGCCTGACCGCCCTTGGCCATGCCCTGCCGCCTGCGGCCAAACCTGTGGCGGAGTTCATCTTGTGGCGGCGCGAGGGCAACCTCGTTTTCCTCGCTGGCCAGATCTGCGAGCGCGACGGCGTTCCCTATCCGACCGGGGTCTATGGCAAGGACGTCGACCTTGCGACCGCGCGCGCCGGCGCGCTGGCGATTGGACTGCAACTGCTCTCGACCCTGCGCGCCGCGCTTGATGGCGATCTCGGCCGCGTCCGCCAGGTGGTGATGGTGCGCGGCTTCGTGACCGCTGCGCCTAGCATGGGCGACTATCCGAAGGTGATCAATGCCTGTTCGGAGCTGCTCATCGCCCTGTGGGGCGAGAATGGCCGGCATGCGCGGACATCGATCGGCGTGGCGCAACTGCCGCTCGACGCGACCGTCGAGATCGATGCGGTGTTCGCCGTCGATTGAGTGTTTCCGCGAGCACCCTCCGTGCTTATGATAGCGGCAAGGGAGGACGCGATGACGGATGCAGTGACAGGCGAGGCCCGCATTCTCGGGCCGCAGGACGGCAAGAGCTTCTGGCAGCCGGTGCCCGCCAACGGCTTCGTGCGGAACCTGTTCAGCAACACCTCGATCACGAGCGCCAACCGCTTCTCGGTCGGCACCCAGACGGTGGCACCGCGCTCCTTCATCCGCGAGCATACCCATGACCGCAATGAGGAGATCATCTTCGTGGTGGAGGGCAAGGGCTTCTGCCGCCTCGATGGCGTCGAGCATCCGATCGCGAAAGGGGCCTGCGTGTTTCTGGGCCATGGCAGAAAGCACCATTTCCTCAACCCATTTGATGAGCCGATGACCTTCTTCTGGGTGTTCATGCCGGGCGGTCTCGATGATTTCTTCGCAGAAATCGGCCGCCCGCGCGCGCCGGGCGATGCGGCGCCGGAGCCCTTCCCCCGGCCGGACAACGTGGCAGAGATCGAGGCGCGGACCGTGTTCGGCTGGACCGACCCAAGCTACAACAAGGCGTGACGGACCCATGAAGAACCTTGTCGTCACGACCAAGGACGGCGCGGCCTTGTCCGTGACGATCCGGGGCGATGGCCCGCCGCTGATGCTGGTGACGGGACTGGGCGGGACCGCTGCATTCTGGACCGCCCCTGCCCAACAACTGGCGCAGGCCCATACCGTGATTACCTTTGACCATCGCGGCATCGGCGCCAGCACACGCGGCAGCCTGCCCGTCACAGTCGAACTGCTCGCCGACGACTGTGCCGCCATTCTGGACGCCGTCGGCATCCGCAAGACCGTTCTGCTCGGCCATTCACTCGGTGGCGCGATCGGGCAGAAAATTGCCTTGCACAGTCCGCACGCCCTGGCCGGCCTGGTGCTCAGCGGCACGTGGATGGCGCCCAACCGGTTCATGACGGCGCTGTTCAACGCGCGGCGCAAGCTCCTGGCGGCTGACCCATCAGGCTACGCGGCGCTGACGATGATCCTTGGCTATCCACCATCGTGGCTGCATCAGCATTGGGATTCGTCGGGAATCGCGATCTCCGCTGCGCAGCTTTCCGCCACGGCGCTGGCCATTGCCGATGAGCGGATCGGCGCCCTGCTGGCCTTTGACGGCAGCGGCCATGCCGGCAGCTACAGTGGGCCGACGCTGGTGCAGGGCGCACAGGACGACCTGATCGTCCCGGCCTTTTTGCAGGATCAGTTGGCCGCCAGCATCCCGCATGCGCGGCAATTGAGCTTTGCCGCCGGGGGCCACTTCTTCCCGATCAGCCGCACGGATGATTTTGTCCGCACAGTTCAGGACTGGATCAGGACAGATGTTGCTAACACGGCCTGAAGCCCGTTTTTCTCCCGCGTTCTGCGTGACATCGCTCAGAAACAGAATCAGCTCCTCGGAGACCGCATGATGCGCCTTGCGAACAAGATTGCGATCATTACCGGGGCTGGCTCCGGCATCGGCCACGAGGCGGCGAAGCTGTTTGCGCGCGAGGGTGCGCATGTCGTGGTCGCTGACCGCAACGCCGAAGCGGCCCAGGCCGTGGCAGCCGAGATTACGGCGCATGGTGGCGCGGCCGAAGCCGCGATCGTGGACGTGTCGCAGGAAATGGCGCTGAAGGCCGTGATCGATGGCGTTGCGGCGCGGCATGGGCGCCTCGACATCCTGGTCAACAACGCCGGGTTCGGCTTCGCAGGGACGGTCGTGACCACATCGGAGGCGGATTGGGACGCGCTGATGGCCGTCAACGTCAAGGGTGTGTTCTTCGGCTGCAAGCACGCGATTCCGGTCATGACCCGGCAGGGCGGTGGCGTCATCATCAACACCGCCTCGGCGGTCGCGGTTGTCGGCATCACCGACAGGGCCGCCTATGTGGCCTCCAAGGGCGCGGTGGCGGCTCTGACACGTGCGATGGCGATGGATCATGTTGCTGACCGCATCCGCATCAACTGCGTGGCGCCGGGCACGATCGAAACGCCCTATTTCGCCGAGATTTTCGCGCGCTCGAATGATGCACCGGCCCTGCGAGCCGGCCTCGAAGCGCGGCAGGCGATGAACCGCCTCGGGCAACCTGTCGAGATCGCAAAGGCGATGCTCTACCTCGCCAGCGATGACAGCTCGTTCTGCACCGGCACCACCCTGTTCGCTGACGGGGGCTGGACGGCGCGGTGAGCGCTTGCAGGCTGTGTGACGACACGAGCATGGCAATTGCCGACGATTTGCCGTAAGAGCCACGACGACACGGGCGGGCCAGAGCAGGCTGTAGCCCCTTTTTCATTTCCGGCAGAGCGATGCGCCCCGCGCCCCGCGCTTCCCGCACCTCAGGACAGGCGGCTTTTTCGTGACTGAACTCCTCATCGCGCCGGCGCTCCAGCGCGCGCTCGACGAACGCAACTACACCGATCTGACCCCGGTCCAGAGCGCCGTGATCGCCCCGCAAGCGCGGGGCCGGGACCTGCTCGTGTCGGCCCAGACCGGCTCGGGCAAGACGGTCGCCTACGGGTTGGGGATCGCGGAGAACCTGCTGGGTGATGCCGAGTCCCTGCCGAAAGCGACAGCTCCGCTGGCACTGGTGGTGGCTCCGACACGGGAACTGGCGCTTCAGGTGCAGCGTGAGCTCGAATGGCTCTATGCCAAGGCGGGCGCGCGGATCGTCCCCTCGGTCGGGGGCATGGACCCGCAACGCGAACGCCGTCTGCTGGCCGAGGGCGCACACATCGTGGTCGGCACGCCCGGACGCCTGCGCGACCATATCGAGCGCAACCGCCTTGACCTTTCGGCACTGAAGGCCGTCGTCCTCGACGAAGCGGATGAAATGCTCGACCTCGGGTTCCGCGAGGACCTCGAATTCATTCTCGGCTCGATGCCGAAGGAGCGCCGTACGCTGCTGTTCTCGGCGACACTGCCGCGCGGAATCGCCAATCTGGCCAAGACCTTCCAAAACAACGCCTTCCGGATCGAAGCCACCAGCGGTGACGCCGGCCATGCCGACATCGACTACCGCGCCATCAAGATTGCGCCCAAGGAGACCGAGCACGTCATCGTCAATGTATTGAGGCTGGTGGATGCACCGGCCTCGATCATCTTCTGCAACACGCGTGACGCGGTGCGGCACCTACAGTCTACCCTGGTCGAACGCGGCTTCTCGGCGGTCTATCTCTCCGGAGAGCTTGGCCAGAACGAGCGCAATCAGGCCCTGCAGGCGTTGCGGGATGGGCGCGCGCGCATCTGCGTCGCCACTGATGTGGCTGCACGCGGCATCGACCTGCCCAATCTCGGGCTTGTCATCCATGCCGACCTGCCGCATGATTCCGAGATCCTGCAGCATCGCAGCGGGCGCACGGGCCGCGCCGGTCGCAAGGGCGTGAGCGTGGTGATCGTGCCGCCGGCGCGCCGCCGCAAGGCGGAGGGCCTGCTGGCAGCAGCCGGCATCGAGCCGCGCTGGACCCTGCCGCCGACCGCCGAGGACATCCGCGCGCTCGACCGTCAACGGATGATCGAGGACCCTGCGCTGCGCGAGGAGCCGAGCGAGGAAGATCTCGCGTGGGCGGCGCTGCTGATTGCCGAACGCACGCCGCAGGAAATCGCCGCCATGCTGGCGCGGATCTACCGCTCGCGGTTGCCGGAGCCGGAAGAGGTAACCGATCCGAGCTCATGGTTCGACAAGCAGGTGCGGGTCCGCGTCGGCGCCGAACGGGCGGAGCGCGATGGCGGAGCGCGTGAGCGGCCCTTCAGCCGCGAGCGCAGCCCCCGCGACGTTGAGATCTCGGGCGGCGACATGGCGCTTTTCCGTGTCGATATCGGACGCAAGAACAAGGCGGACCCGAAATGGCTGCTGCCGATGCTGTGCCGTCGCGGCAAGGTCACGCGCGACGATATCGGCTCCATCCGGATCTTCGACACGACGACAGAGGTGGAGATTGCCGCCACCGCCGCAGAGCATTTTGCCGAGAATGTCCGCCGCACCGATGGCGATGACATCCGCATCAACCCGATTGCCGCCGGCGAGCGCGAGGCCCCGTCCGCGCGGCCGCGTTTTGACAGGCCCAAGGGGCATTTCAATAAACCCGAGCGCCCTTTCGCCAAGCCACGCAGCTTTCAGGACCGGCCGCCGCGTGAGGACAAGCCACGTGAGGACAAGCCACGTGAGGCCCGCAGCGTCGAGGATCGTCCGAGGAAGCCTTTCCAGAAGCCGTTCCGTGATGGTCCGCACCCGGAAAGCAGGCCGCTTGAAGGCAGGCCATATGAGGGCAAGCCTAGTGCCGTGAAGCCCTTCGCCGGCAAGAAGCGGTTCGAGAACGACCGCCTCGCCCGGGCCGATGGACCGGCTCGCGAAACCCGTGCGCCACGCCCGGACGACGGTGCGCCCAAGCGCAGCCTGAAACCGTTCGAGCGCAAGGAGCCTCCCAGGAGCGATCGCGGCTTCAAGGGCGCCGGCAAACCGGGCTTCAAGGGGCGCAAGCGCGACGGCTGAGGGATTGCGCTCCTGGCTGCGCGCCTGCAGATCGTCATCATCGTTCCAAGGGATCGCCAGCATCCAGACCCTGGCTGCCGTCATCCGCGAGGGACCGGAGGCTGCCGCCAAGGCCGCGCGCGGCCAGGATATCCACCACTTCACCCTTGCCGACCGGTCCGCTGTGCGGCGCATTGAGCAGCGCAGCAGCGCACTCAATGGTGGCCGCGGCATCGGGGACTTCAGCGCCAGCGCACATAACGAAGCGCCATGGGGTGATCTGGCAGGAATGGGCAAAGCCATCGGTCATGCTGTTGACGACGATCTGGATTGCACCGCGTCGCCAGAGGCTGACGTCCCTGGAGCGATGGTAGCCCATCTTCGCGAAGCCCAGCACCGTCGCAAGCACCTCGAAAGCGGGACAGTCGCCTTCATAGACGGCAAATTCGATGAATTCGGCTCCGCTGACCGGCGCTGGCGGCATCGGGGTCGCACCGAAAGCCGGGTGTCCGCTGCGGCGCGCGCTTTCATCTGTCAAGCGAATCGAAGTTTTGTCCCCCTGTGCGAATTGAAGAACTGACCCCCCGTTCATTGCTGTGCTGTTGGGTTGGTTTCGGTCGCTCCGGCCTTCTGCAGAAGGCCGGAGCGACGCTTTTCGCGGAGCCGGTAGCTGTCGCCCCGGATCGTGATCACGGTGGAATGGT
>JAPLOU010000043.1 GCA_026400535.1 Hyphomicrobiales bacterium | reverse complement strand
TAGCCCGGCCCCCGCGCTGCCAGCCCTCACACATCCACGGTCGCGTTCAGCGCGTTGGTCTGGATGAAGTCCTTGCGCGGCTCCACCACGTCGCCCATCAGCTTGACGAAGAGGTCGTCGGCCTCGTCGACCTCCTTGATGCGGACCTGCAGCAGCGTGCGGGCGTTGCGGTCGAGCGTGGTTTCCCAGAGCTGTTCGGCGTTCATCTCGCCAAGGCCTTTGTAGCGCTGCATCTGGACGCCCTTGCGGCCGATCGCGGTCACCGCGTTGAACAGCGTTGACGGCCCGGCCACCAGCACCTCTTCGCCCTTGCGGGTGAGCAGGCCGGGCTGGGCATAGGCTTCGTGCAGCGAGGCGGCGCGCTCGTCGATCTTGCGCGCCTCGGCAGAGGCCAGCAGCCCCGCATCCAGCACCGAAACCGTCTTCACGCCGCGTAGGGAACGCGTGAACGCGTAGCCGCCATCCTTG
Organism: Hyphomicrobiales bacterium; assembly: GCA_026400535.1. Classification (GTDB taxonomy): domain Bacteria; phylum Pseudomonadota; class Alphaproteobacteria; order Rhizobiales; family Beijerinckiaceae; genus Allobosea. Next base: position 179,260 of record JAPLOU010000043.1, on the reverse strand, counting down.
GCCACACCTTGCCAGCCGCGCTCGATCTCGTCGGAGATGGCGTCGAGCCTGCGGGCTATCTCGTTGGCCTTGCCGGCGGCTTCCTCGTCGGTCTCGTTGATCAGCGGGCGGAGCGCGCCGGAGATGGCGGCCTGTTCCACCACGGGGCGGTCGTAGCGCGAGTGCATCGAGTTGATCAGCGCCCGCACCGTACGCGCCTCGTCAACCAAAGCTTTCAGGTCCGCCCCGGCGCGTTCCTCGCCCGAACCCATGCGGTAGATCGAGCCATCAAGACCGGCCTCGATGAGGTAGTCGTCGAGCGCCCGCTCGTCCTTGAGATAGGTCTGGCTCTTGCCGCGCTGGGCTTTGTACAGCGGTGGCTGGGCGATGTAGAGATAGCCCCGGTCGATCAACTCCGGCATCTGGCGGAAGAAGAAGGTGAGCAGCAGCGTACGGATGTGCGATCCGTCCACATCCGCGTCGGTCATGATGATGATCTTGTGGTAGCGCAGCTTCTCGATGTTGAACTCCTCGCGCCCGATGCCGGCGCCGAGCGCCGTGATCAGCGTGCCGATCTGGTCGGAGGACAGCATCTTGTCGAAGCGCGCCCTCTCGACATTGAGGATCTTGCCGCGCAGCGGCAGGATGGCCTGGAACTCGCGGTTGCGGCCCTGCTTCGCCGAGCCGCCGGCGGAATCGCCCTCGACGATGAACAATTCCGACTTGGCCGGATCGCGTTCCTGACAATCAGCCAGCTTTCCGGGCAGGGAGGCGATATCGAGCGCGCCCTTGCGGCGGGTGAGTTCGCGCGCCTTGCGGGCCGCCTCGCGCGCGGCGGCGGCTTCCACCACCTTGGCCATGATCGCCTTGGCTTCCGCCGGGTGCTCTTCCAGCCAGCGCCCGAGCGTCTCGTTACAGACATTCTCGACCACGGGGCGCACTTCGGAAGACACCAGCTTGTCCTTGGTCTGCGAGGAGAACTTCGGGTCTGGCACCTTGACCGAGACCACCGCCGTCAGCCCTTCGCGGCAGTCATCGCCGGTGAGGGTGACCTTCTCTTTCTTGGCGATGCCCGAGCTTTCGGCGTAGCCGGTGAGCTGGCGCGTCAGCGAAGCGCGGAAGCCGGCGAGGTGCGTGCCGCCGTCGCGCTGCGGGATGTTGTTGGTGAAACACAGCACGTTCTCGTGGTAGCTGTCGTTCCATTCGAGCGCGATCTCGACGCCGATGCCGTCCTTGTCGGCCTTCAGCATGATCGGACCTGGCCCGATGGCGGATTTGGCGCGGTCGAGGTAGCGCACGAAGGCCTCGACACCGCCGTCATATTTCAGCTCCTCACGGACAATCTCCGCATGGCGCGCATCCGTCAGCACGATGCGGACGCCGGAGTTGAGGAAGGCCAGTTCGCGCAGGCGGTGCTCCAGCGTCTTGTAGTCGAACTCGATCATCGTGAACGTGTCCTGCGACGGTGTGAACGTCACCTCCGTGCCGCGCCGGTCGCCTGCCGGACCGACCTGTTTCAGCGGCGCAACCGCATTGCCATGGGAAAACGCGATGAAATGCTCGAAACCGCCGCGCCAGATGCGCAGCTTGAGCGAGACCGACAGCGCGTTGACGACCGAAACGCCGACGCCGTGCAGGCCACCGGAAACCTTGTAGGAATTCTGGTCGAACTTGCCCCCGGCATGCAGCTGCGTCATGATCACCTCGGCGGCGGAAATGCCCTCCTCGGTGTGGATGTCTGTGGGGATGCCGCGGCCATTGTCGGACACGGTGACCGAGCCATCGGCGTTCAGCATCACTGTGACGAGGTTGGCGTGGCCGGCGAGCGCCTCGTCGATGGCGTTGTCGACCACCTCGTAGACCATGTGATGCAGGCCCGAGCCGTCATCGGTGTCACCGATGTACATGCCGGGCCGTTTGCGCACGGCGTCGAGCCCCTTGAGGACCTTGATGGAATCCGCGCCGTAGTCGTCGGCGGGGTCTAGCATCGGGGCGGTTTCGGACATGGTCACACTCGGATTGGCGCAAACTGATTCGCAAACTGAATATAGTGCGTCAACGCTGTGATTTCATCCCGGAAGGTTGCGAAAAACAAATTGAAAATCAAATGCTTAGAGATTGATTGTGGATGGGCCGTGACGCCTTGGTCCTGGATGGGCCGAAATCGCCCGGTTGCGCACTTCTGGGCCTCGCCGTCACCCGAAGATGTCGGCAGCCAGTCCGGCATACCAGCTAAGGTTCTCGGCCTGGTTCTGGTGGCGCGTTCCGGGGCTGTCGCCCGGTTGCGAGATGAAGGGCGCCGTCGATGTGACCTTCCCCGTGCGCGGCTCGAACTGCCCGCCGACCTTGATCGTGTCGTCATCCCACAGAAGGCTCCAGCAGGTGTTGCTGTAGCGGGCCGGGAAGGTGCGTGAGCCGGTCAACTCGCCGCGCACGGTCATGGCCGCGACCTTTGCCTGGCTGTTGGCGGAGAAGGCCGAACGCGGCATGTCGCCCGCAAGGCAGGCATCGCCGACAATGACGATTGCGGGGTCGATGGTCGAGCGCATGCTCGCCGGATCGATCGGGCAGGAGCCGGAAGCACTGGCGAGCCCGGCATTGCGGGCGATCGCGCCGGCCCATTGCGCCGGGATCACATTCACCAGCGCCGCTTCCCTGTAGGTCTCGAAGCCGGTCTCGACCGTCATGGTGGCAGGGTCGATGCGCTTGACGCCGTCATGGATCTTCGGGCCAAGCCATTCCACCATGCCCCGGTAGTGCCGCTCCCAGCCCTGCTCGAACTGCGCTTGCTTGGAAAAGCTCTCCTTGGGGTCGATGATGACGATCTTGCAGCGGGTCTTGCCGGCCTTGGTCAGGCGCGCGGCGAGCATCGAGACGCGCTCGTAGGGCCCGGGCGGACAGCGGTAGGGGTTGGGCGGCGCGATCATGACGATCACCCCCTACCGCTGTCCCGACAGGAGCCGGACCACGCGTGCGTCGCGATCAATCACGGACGCGCTGTCATGCATCATCGTGATGCCGTTCGCCTGTGCCAAGGCCTCATAACCATGGCTGAGGTCTTCGATCGTCTTGTAGCCGCCGAGATAGAGATTGGCGTGAAAGCAGGTGACGAAGCGCCTGTTGGGCTCGACCAGCGTGGCATGGATCGCGCCCGCCGAATCCTTCGCGACATAGCGCGCCACAGTGCCGCCGCCGACAACGACCACCCTGGGCCTCGCCTGCCCGACCACTGCGGGGCCGCCAAGCGCAAGCGCACCTGTCCCGGCGGCCAGTCCGGTCACAACCGCACGGCGTGACATGCGATGGGCTTGCCGCATGGGGTCATCCTCCGGGGGGGCGTCGCGCGATCTGCGGATATCCAACAGGTCTGCCAGCAACGCCGCCGCGTTCAAACGGATTCACGCCTGCGGGCCCACACGATCACGCGGCCTTGCTGTCCTCGTCCCACAGGGCCTGCAGGAACACATCGCCATAGGACTTGAGCTTGCGCTCGCCAACACCGCTGATCCGGGCCATGCCGTCGAGATCCGTCGGCCGCTCGCGTGCCATCTCGATCAGTGTGCGGTCGGGAAAGACCATGTAGGCCGCGACGCCTTCCTCGCGCGCGATCGTCGCCCGCAAGGCCCGCAGCCGCTGGAAGACAACGTCGTGATCCGGATCAAGCTGGCTGGCATAGGGCCCTGACGGGCTCCTGATCCTGGCCAGACGCTCCGTCGGCGTCTCGTTCCTGAGGCGGATGTTCTGCTGTCCGCGCAGCAGGCTTTCACCCTTGTCAGTGACGACAAGGCCGCCGAACGCGTCGCGATGCGCCAGCGCTCCGGCAGCAAAGAGCTGCCTGATGATGCTCATCCAGGTCCTCGGCTGTTTGTCCCTGCCCACGCCGAAGGTCTTGATCTCGTCGTGCTTCTGCTTGGCCACGACCTCCGTGCGCCTGCCGGTGAGGACATCGGCGATGTGGGACGCACCGAAACGCTGGCCGGTGCGGATGATGGCGGACAGGGCCTTCTGCGCGTCGATCAGCCCATCATAGAGCGAAGCCGAGCCTGCTCCGCACAGATCGCAGCCCTGGCAGTCGACCGTGCTTTCGCCAAAATAGCTGAGCAGCGCGCCGCGCCGGCAGGTGGAGGCCTCGCACAGGGCCACCATGGCGTCGAGCTTGCGCTGCTCGATGCGCTTGCGCTCGTCCCCCATCTGCTTCTCGTCGATCTGGCGGCGGCGCAGCGCCATGTCGTCCATGCCATAGAGCGTCAGCGTCGCCGCCGGCAGCCCGTCGCGCCCCGCCCGCCCGATCTCCTGATAGTAGCTCTCGATCGAGCCGGGCATGTCGGCATGAATGACGAAGCGCACGTCGGGCTTGTTGACGCCCATGCCGAAGGCGATGGTGGCGCAGACGATGACGCCGTCCTCCTGCTGGAACCGGTCCTGGCTCAGATTGCGCGCCTGTTGCTCCATTCCCGCATGATAGGACACCGCCGGCGAGCCCTTGCCTGCCAGCCATTCGGCCAGGGCTTCTGCGCGCTTGCGCGACGAGCAGTAGATGATGCCGGACTGTCCCTTGCGTGGCGCGAGAAAGGCCTCGATCTGACGGCGAGGCTGATCCTTGGCCTCGAATCGCAAGGCGATGTTCGGACGGTCGAAGCCATGCACGAAGACCGTCGGCTGCGCCCCGAACAGCTGTACACTGATATCCTGGCGGGTGTTCTGATCCGCTGTTGCCGTCAATGCGAGGACCGGTGGATTGCCCAGTGACTGCGCCAGCCGCCTGATCTCGCGGTAGTCGGGCCGGAAGTCATGGCCCCATTGGCTGACACAGTGCGCCTCATCGATGGCGAGGCGCGTCACGCCCATCTCCCGCAGGCGTGCCGCCATCCCGTCCATGGCGAGGCGCTCGGGCGAAACATAGACCAGGTGCGTATCGCCGCGCTTGAGCGAGCGCCAGGCGGCGGTCGCTTCATCATCGCTGTTCAGCGAGTTGAGGGTCACCGCGCCCACACCGACGGCATGCATCTGCTTGACCTGGTCGCGCATCAGCGCGATCAGCGGCGAAACGACGACGGTCAGCCCGCCCTCCACCAGCGCTGGCAACTGGTAGCACATGGACTTGCCCGAGCCGGTCGGCATCACGGCGAGCACATTCTCACGGCGCAGCACGGCCTCGATGACCTCGGCCTGGCCGGGCCTGAAATCATCATAGCCGAAGGTGGTTTTCAGCGTGCTGCGCGCGGCGTGAAGCGAATCGGGCATGGTTCAGGTGTAGGCGACCGCCGCAGCGATGCAAGGTTGGGCGGGCGGACAGGAGGCTCAGCGCCGCCCGAGGCTGCGGAGATAGCCCAGAAGGTCGTCCACCTCTCGCGGCGAGAACTGGAAATCCGGCATGCCGAGATGGTTGCCGCTGATGCCCTCGCCGAAAGCCTCCTCCAGCGCCTCGACCGGATAGCGTCGCGGGATCAGGCGGAACGGTGTCGCTTCTGGCCGGGCGCTGCGCCCCGAACGCCCGATGGCATGGCACGGAGCGCAGTTCTGACGTGCAATCGCCTGACCGGCCCGGATATCCTGCGCCTGTGCGTCAGCCGCCGGCAGCGTGAGGCCGAGCGTCAATGCGGCGGCGAGAGCGGGCATGATTCGGTTCATGCCCGACATCATGGCGCGGAAATCGGCTCACGCCTTTGCGCCAGATCAGAGCTGAGACGAAAGCGATTCAGCCGCGTGTGGCGATTACGGCCGCCGCGCCGGCCATCACCGTGGCGGTGACGCGGTTGATCCGCCGCAGCGACGTCTGTGAGGTGAAGATGCGGCGGGCCCTGTTGGCCAGGACGAGCGCCGTGGCCATGACAGGGGTGATGACAAGCACGATCACCACAGCCATTTCAGCGAAAACCAGGGGCGTGATCGCCTTTGGATCGATCACCAGCGGCATGATCGACAGGAAGAAGACGATGACCTTCGGGTTGCCAAGCGTGAGCGACAGCGAGCCCAGAAAGGACGGCCATGACCTGGCCTTGCCCGCTGCGGCGGCAACCTCCGCGGCCTTGACGGGCGCCGTCCAGATCTTCCACGCCATAAAGATCAGATAGGCGCAGCCGGCATATCTGATGGCGAGGAAGAGCGCCTCGAAGCTCTTGGCGAGCACGGCAAGACCGGTCGCTGCGACGGTGAACCAGATCAGGTCACCGACCACGAAGCCCGCGACGAAGGCCGGCGCCGCAAACAGGCCTTGCCCGAGGCCGCGGCCGACCACCGCCGCAAGCCCAGGCCCGGGCGACGCGACGGCTGCAAGATACACACCGGCGAACAGCATCAGGGCTGCAATGTCCATGGGAGCCTCCGTTTCGGGCGCGGAAGGAGGCGTAAGCCGTTCCGCCGCCGGCGGCCGGAATCAGTCCGTCATGTCCGCCCTGCGCACCATGCGCGTCACGCCGTTGCGGATGGCGAATATCCGGCCATAGACGTCGCCGGCGAGGTCGGGCCGGTAGCAACCCTGTTCGAGGAGCGGATCCCAGGCGTGTTCGACCGTGTCGATCACTTCAAAATCGGCCTTCAGCCGCGCCTCAAGCTGCCCCTTGTTCTTGCGGTTCTGGTATTCGAGCAGGACGAGCGAGGTGCGGCTCAGGTCGATGTGATCGAGCACGTCCCCTTCTCCGCCCTCGATATCGATCTTGACGATGTCGGGCGAGGGCAGGCTGGCGGGATCGACCACGGGCACTTCGTAGCTGTCAGGCTGCGCGCCAGCGACGAACGTGTCGCCCATATAGGCCGCGAGCCCCGATTCGCCATCTCCGGCGAAGCGACTCATGAAGGTGGCCGTCATCTGGCCGCCGGGAAACAGCGCGGCGTTTACCGCGATGATGTCGCGCCGCTGCACCGTATTCTGCTTGAGGAAGGCGAACGTGCCCGGATGCGGCTCGTAGGATGTCACAACGCTGCCCGGCCAGCGGGCCGTTGCCCACAGCGCAAACGAGCCGACATTGGCCCCGACATCAAGAATGTCGAGGCCAACGCCGTCATAGCCCGCCTCGTATTCACCTTCGAGCACATCCTTGATGGCCCAGTGCATCGCGGCCGGCACGGCCAGCGACATCGGTATCCGCGCAATATAACGGTTCACGGCAGCCCTCGTACGTGTGTGTCAATGTCCCTGGCAGCAACGCCTAGCGCATGCGTGCGTCTCAGGCAAAGCTTTGTCCCAGCTTGTCAGGGCGATGGACGATGGTGACGAGCACAAACGAGATGACGAGCAGGAGATACCATGCCCCCATCTTGTGGACGGTCACCGGCCGCCAGCCGGCCACATTCTGGTTCGGATAGAGCCAGGTCCCGCTCCATGTGCCGATGTTTTCTGCGACCCAGAGGAAGAACGAGGTCAGGAACGCCGCCAGCAGAAGCGGCATCCATCGGGGAACCCGGTCGACCGTGAAGTGGATGCGTGTGCGCCAGAAGACCACGAACACCCCGACGAACAGCGGATAGCGCAGGTCCATAATGTAGTGATGGCTGAAGAAGTTGATGTAGATCGCGCAGGCCAGCGCAACCGTCACCCCGAAAGGCGGGTAATGGACAAACCGCATGTCGAAGAGTCGGATCACGCGGGCCATGTAGGAGCCGACGCAGGCATACATGAAGCCGGTAAACAATGGCACGCCGCCGATCCTGAGCAGGCTCTCCTCCGGATAGCTCCACGAACCCATCGCCGTCTTGAAGACCTCCATCGCGGTGCCAACCACGTGGAACAGGAAGATGACCCGCGCTTCCTCCCAGCTTTCGAGCTTCAGGGCCAGCATGGCCATCTGGATGAGAATCGCGCACGCGAGAAGGGCGTCATAGCGGGCCACGGGCCAGCCCGGCTGCCAGATCAGCTTGCTGACGATCAGCAGGCCCAGCATCGCCCCGCCGAACAGGCAGGCCCAGCCTTGCTTGAACCCGAAGATGATGAACTCTGCCAGCCACGGATGCAGCGATCCGAGTAGCCCGCGCAGGCGGGCATGAGCACCCCCCAGCCACGGCGCGTAGTGCTGGGGCTGCCCTGTCATGCGTCGCGCTCCATTCGTCCCGGCGCAACCCGGAACCGGACCGCGCCCGCCGGCAGGTCACGGAACAGCGCCTCGTCGGCCCCGGTCATCCAGACCTGCGCGCCAAGCTCGCCCAGCGCATGGAACAGGGCCCCTCGGCGGAGCGGATCGAAATGGGCAGCGATCTCGTCGAGCAGAACGATCGGCGAGATCCCGCTCATGGCCCTGACCAGGCGTGCATGGGCCAGCACAAGGCCGACCAGCAGCGCCTTCTGCTCGCCGGTCGATCCCGTCGCGGCCGCGATGTCCTTCGGCCCATGGCGTACCAGAAGGTCGGAAGCCTGCGGCCCGATCAGGGTCCGCCCCGCGGCGCGGTCTCTGTGCCGCGCGCCACGCAACAGCCCGGCATAGGCGTCCTCGGCGTCGAGCGCCGGCAATTGCGCCACCAGCGCGTCCAGTTCGCCATCGATCGAGAGCGTCGCGAACGGAAATGGCGAGGCGTCATCCTGCGTCTCGCTGATCAGCGCGGCAAGCCTGCCGACGGTCTCGGCACGGGCTGCCGCGACGGCGACGCCGAGACCCGCGATCTGCTTTTCGACGGCATCGAGCCAGGCGGCGTCGTGCGGCCGCTCCTCGAGGATTCGGTTGCGGTCGCGCAGGGCGCGCTCGAGCGCGCTGACCCGTGTGCCATGGTCCGCGTCGATCGCCAGCACGAGCCGGTCAAGAAAGCGCCGCCGATCGCCTGCCGAGCCGCGGAACAGGCCATCCTGCTCGGGGGTCAGCCAGACAACGCGCACAAACTCCGCCAGGGCCGTCTGGGTCGGTGAGATCGCGCCATTGATCCGCTGCACGCGCTGGCGCCGACCGGCCTCGTCCGGTTCGATCAGGCCGATACCAATCGCGGTCGAATCGTCGAGGCGAGCGAAAACGGCAAAGCCGCCGCTGCCTCCGGCGCGCGCCATGTCGGCAAGCTCGGCCCGGCGCAGGCCACGACCCGGCGACAGGAGCGAGATCGCCTCCAGCACGTTCGTCTTGCCAACGCCGTTGTCGCCCGCCAACGCGACAACACCCGCATCGGTGCCGATCTCAAGGTCGGCGTAGGAGCGGTAGTCGCGCAAGGAGAGCTGTACGAGCGAGGTCATCGCCTGCGGTGTCGGGTGCGGCGGCGCGCCGGTCAAGAGCAAAGCGGGTGCCATGACCGGTTTCGGGGCTTGCTGTGCATCAATGCCCATGGACGGCCCGTTGAACCTGCGTTAGCCCTTGGCCAAACGAACAGGGGAGCGCGCCATGGCCTACGAAACCATTCTCGTCGACACGACAGGTGCCGTGGGCGTGATCACGCTGAACCGCCCCCAGGCACTCAATGCGCTCAATGGCCAGCTGATCGGTGAGGTCAACAAGGCCATCGACAGGTTCGAGAAGGACAAGGCCATCGGCTGCATCGTCATCACCGGCTCCGAAAAGGCCTTCGCCGCCGGCGCCGACATCAAGGAGATGAAGGACCGGCGCTTTCCTGCCACCTATATGGACGACAAGTTTGCCGAATGGGACCGCATCGGCCAGCGCAACAAGCCGATCATCGCCGCCGTCGCCGGTTTCGCCCTTGGCGGAGGCTGCGAGCTGGCGATGATGTGCGACTTCGTCATCGCCGCAGACAATGCCCGCTTCGGCCAGCCGGAAATCAACCTCGGCGTCATGCCGGGCGCCGGCGGCACCCAGCGCATGACCAAGGCTATCGGCAAGGCAAAAACCATGGACCTTTGCCTGACCGGCCGGATGATGGACGCCGCGGAAGCCGAGCGGTCCGGCCTGGTGGCCCGTGTCGTGCCCCTGGCCGACCTGATGGGCGAGACCATGAAGGCCGCGGCGCAGATTGCCGAGAAATCGCAGGTCGCGACCCGCATGACCAAGGAAACCGTGAACCGGGCTTTCGAGACCACGCTCGCCGAAGGCCTGCGTTTCGAGCGCCGCCTGTTCTCGGCTATGTTCGCAACAGCGGACCAGAAGGAAGGGATGAAGGCCTTCGCCGAGAAGCGAAAGCCCGCCTTCAGGAACAAGTGAGAGCAAGGTCATGACCACGATGCCGCACCGTGTGACGCCGGATCTGCCCGCCTTCGCCGACGTGGAACGTGCCGCCGCACGGCTCAAGGGGATCGCCATCCGCACCCCGGTGATGACCTCCCGCACCGCGGACGCGATGACCGGCGCGTCCCTGTTCTTCAAGTGCGAGAACCTCCAGCGCATGGGCGCCTTCAAGTTCCGCGGCGCCTACAACGCCATCGCCAGCCTGCCGGACGCCATCCGCCGCCGCGGTGTGATCGCCTTCTCCTCGGGCAATCATGCCCAGGGAATGGCGCTGGCCGGCCAATTGCTCGGCGTCCCGGTGACCATCCTGATGCCCAGGGACGCACCGGTCGCCAAGATCGAGGCGACACGCGGCTATGGCGCAGAGGTGATCCTGTTCGATCGCTACAGCCAGGACCGCGAGGCGCTTGGGCGACAGGTGGCGGCGGAGCGCGGCGCGAGCCTGATCCCGCCGTTCGATCATCCCGACGTGATCGCCGGCCAGGGCACCGCCGCTCTCGAGCTCATCGAGGAGACTGGCCCGCTTGATCTTCTGCTCGTCTGCCTTGGCGGTGGCGGGCTGATCAGCGGCTGCGCCTTGGCGGCGCATGCGCTGTCGCCTGGCGTCAAGGTCATCGGCGTCGAGCCTGAGGCCGGCAATGACGGTCAGCAGTCGCTCATGGCAGGACGCATCATCAGGATCGACGTGCCCAAGACGATCGCTGACGGGGCTCAGACGCCCGCGCTCGGGCAGATCACCTTTCCGCTGATCCAGCGCGACGTGGCCGCCATCGTCACGGTGAGCGATGCCGATCTGGTGGCCGCCATGCGCTTCTTTGCCGAGCGGATGAAGCTGGTGGTCGAGCCGACCGGATGCCTGGCCGCGGCGGCGGCCTTCACCGCCAAGACGCCCGTCAAAGGGCTCAGGGTTGGCGTCATCCTTTCGGGCGGCAACACCGATCTGGCCGGTTTCTGCCGCCTGCTGGCAGCGGCCTGATCGAGGGGCTGTTTCGCGTTGACGCGCGCCTGCGTTGCGACTATACGCGGCTACCTTCCCGCAGCTTGACGGTTGCCGGGACCTGTTTTCAATCAATGATGCCGTTCTCCCAGCAGATGCCCTTTGTCCGGCAAGCTGGTGTATCCCACGGATCAGAAGCGAGGACGCCCATGGCGAATACGAAGTCCGCAAAGAAGGCTGCCCGCCAGACCATTCGCCGCACCGAGGTGAACAAGTCGCGCCGCAGCCAGATGCGCACCTATGTGCGCAAGGTCGAGGAAGCGCTCGAAGCCGGCGACCAGGCAGCAGCCTCCGCTGCGCTGAAGGCCGCGGAGCCGATCATGATGCGCGCCGTTCAGAAGGGCGTGGCTCACAAGAACACCGCATCGCGGAAGGTGTCGCGCCTTGCCAAGCGTGTGAAGGCTCTGGCCTCCTGAGGTCCGCCGGAGGGTGGCGGCCTTCGTGTCGCCATCCTTGGAGAGATCACCAGGCGATTGTCGTCGTCATCCAAGGCTCTTGCCCGTCAGGCGAGGGCCTTTTTGGTGCAGCCTGCCCTTCTGAACCTGCGGCAGTAACCGTAAGCTTCAAAGTCAGGAGTTTTTTGGGGTGCGACCGCTTGACTCATGCGCGTCCCGCCGCCCGGCGGCGGAGCATCTGAAATCATCCAGAGTGCGCAAAAATAACTTATTTTCGTCAGAGTCTTAGCGATGAAGCGATGAGGCCCTCGGTCCGACCCGAGGCTTGGCGCAGGGCAGACCGGTGAAAGCGACAAAGCCGGCGAAAATATTTTTCGTCGGCTTCCCGCCTGAATCGTCCAAGGATTCTCGAGGCTCCTGCGCGGTTTCGTCGGCATTCCCGCTATCGTTAAGGACTGTGCCGGATAAGTTTAAAAAAAGCTGCTTGCTCCGGCGCGAAACTGGTCGTTAATGTTTTCTTAACGAACGCGGGGTTCCCCGTCGGACGGACATTCAGAAACCTGAAAGTAGCAAGACCGCGCTGGAAGCAGCTGGGGGCGGGAATGAGATCTGTTGTTCCTATGTGTGTCACGGTTTGCTGTTGGAAAGCCGGCAATCCCTAGCGTCAAGTGGTTTGGTTCAACAGGAATTGTGCCTCATGTCCCGAACATGAGGCACGCCCAGATGCCGGGGGAAGGGCATCAAGGGAACGCTCAACTTAACGTCAATGGACCGTGTGCGCCGGGCGGCGGCGTCGCGCGTAGGGTGAAGACATGTATCTCGACTCCGAAAGCCACAAGCCCTCGGGTGGGAACGACACGATGAGCAGGGCAACCGGCTGGGAACGACTGCGCCAGCGCTTGCGTGCGGAACTGGGAGAAGACGTTTTTTCGAGCTGGTTCGCGCGCATGGAGCTCGAGCGCATCGAGGACCACCTCGCGGTCGTCTCCGTTCCAACCCGGTTCCTGAAGAGCTGGATCGAAACGCACTATGTGGACCGCCTGATGGGTCTGGTCGCATCGGAGCTCGGCGCCGGCGGCGGCTTTGTCGTCGAAGTGCGCACCGTCAACCGTGACCAGCAACGGGCTGCGAGCGTCCCTGCGCCGCCGGCACAGACGGCGACCGTTCGCCCGCAGCCTGCGCTCGCGCCCCAGCCGACGGTTCTGGCCGACCATCTCGGCTCGCCGCTTGACCGCCGCCTGTCGTTCGCCTCCTTCGTGGTCGGGCGCTCCAACGCGCTGGCCTTCGCCTCCGCCGAGCGCATCGCGGCGCTGGTCGGTTCGCCATCGCCCTACAATCCGCTCTATCTCCACGCTGGCGTGGGTCTCGGCAAGACGCACCTCGTGCAGGCCGTGGCCCAGGAGGCCATCCGCCTCGGCAAGAAGGTGGCCTACTTCACCGCCGACAAGTTCATGTATGGCTTTGTCTCAGCCTTGAAGGCGCAGACGGCGCTGACATTCAAGGAGCAACTGCGCGGCATCGACCTGCTCGTCATCGACGACGCCCAGTTCATTCAGGGCCGACAGATTCAGCTTGAGTTTGGCCACACCATCAATGCGCTGATCGACGCCGGCAAGCAGGTTGTTGTCGCCGCGGACCGTTTGCCCAGCGAGCTCGAGAGCCTTGACGAGCGGGTCCGCTCGCGCCTGGCCGGCGGCCTTGTGGTGGAGATCGGAACGCTCGACGAGGAACTGCGGCTGAAGATCCTGACGGCACGGCTGAACGCGCTCGGCGCGGTGCATCCCAGCTTCCAGATATCCGCCGATGTGGCGACCTATGTGGCGCACGCCATCGCCACCAATGGCCGCGATCTGGATGGCGCCGCCAACCGGCTTCTCGCCCACTCCACCTTGTCGGGAACTGCGCTCACCGTCGAGACGGCGGAGATCGCCATCCGCGACCTTGTCCGTCTTCGCGAGCCCAGGCGGGTCAGGATCGAGGACATCCAGAAGCTCGTGGCGGCGCGCTACAATGTCAGCCGTGCCGACATCCTTTCGGAGCGCCGCACCGCCGCCGTCGTGAAACCGCGGCAAATCGCCATGTACTTGTCGAAGTCGCTGACCTTGCGTTCCTTGCCGGAAATTGGCCGACGCTTCGGCGGCAGGGACCATACCACAGTCCTTCATGCCGTCCGCAAGATCGAAAGAGCGATCGGCGACGATCGCACACTGAGCGAAGAGGTCGAGTTGCTCAAGCGGATGCTGATGGATTGAGTTCGCCTGCCCCTGCCTTAAGCTGTTGATGGCGCCGGCCGCAGGGCGCGCGCGCCTTGCGCGCGCCCTGCGGCTTGGGCAAGGATTGTGGAATCGCGCGGCGGGACCTGCTAGAGGTTGTGCGGTGCGGTTCCCGCCCGCTTCTCCAAGCTCAGGTTGGTCATGAAGGTTACTGTCGAACGGTCGCAGCTTCTCAAAGCACTCGGCCATGTGCATCGCGTTGTTGAGCGCCGCAATACGATTCCGATCCTCTCCAATGTGCTGATGAGCGCTGGCGTGACGGGTTTGCGCCTGAAGGCCACCGATCTCGACATTGAGGTCGTCGAGAGCGTCCAGGCCGATGTGGCGATGGCCGGCGCAAGCACCGTACCGGCGGTCGTGATCTACGACATCGTCCGCAAGCTGCCCGAGGGTGGCCAGATCTCGCTGGAGACCACCGGCGAGACCGGCCAGATGACCGTGCGCTCCGGCCGTTCGCGTTTCACCCTGCAGACCCTGCCCGAGACCGATTTTCCTGACATCACTGCCGGTGAGATGCCGCATGTCTTCACGCTGCCGGCGGGAGACTTCAAGCGGCTGATCGACAAGACCCAGTTCGCCGTCTCGACCGAGGAGACGCGCTACTATCTCAACGGCATCTATTTCCACACGCTCGACGTCGAAGGCCGCACGGTCCTGCGCGCAGTCGCGACCGACGGGCACAGGCTTGCGCGCGTCGAGACCCCGGCGCCTGCGGGCGCCGCCGGCATGCCGGGCGTGATCGTGCCGCGCAAGGCCGTGACGGAAATCCAGAAACTGCTCGAGGGTGGCGAAGACACCGTCGAAGTCCAACTCTCGGCCTCGAAGATCCGCGTCGCCGTCGGCGATGTGGTCCTGACCTCGAAGCTGATCGACGGTACCTTCCCTGACTACGGTCGCGTGATCCCGTCCGGCAATGACAAGCGGCTCACGGTCAACCGCGCCGAATTCGCCATCGCCGTTGACCGTGTCTCGACGATCTCGTCGGAGCGAGGCCGGGCCGTGAAGCTGTCGATGGCCGATGGCCGGATGACGCTCGCCGTGACCAATCCTGATTCAGGCTCCGCGACCGAGGAGATCGAGGTCGATTTCGAAGCCAGCCCGCTCGATATCGGCTTCAACGCCCGCTACCTGCTCGACATCATGGCGCAGCTCGACAGTGACACCGCGTTGTTCAGGCTGGCCGATCCTGGCTCACCCACCATCATTCAGGATCGCGAGGGTGCCAGCGCACTGTATGTGCTGATGCCGATGCGCGTGTGAGGACGGAAGTGCCGCCGGCCGCAGCCGCGCGTGGCACCGCAGCGATGCTGTTGCGCTAACGCCCTGTCTTGATCCGGGTCCAGAGGCGGGTGACGATCCGCTGCGCACGCTCATCGTAGGCCGTGTTCGTGAACAGCCGCTTGAACGTCGCCTCGTCCGGGTAGACGCCGGGATTGCCTCTGATCTCGGGCTTCACCAGCGCCCGCGCCGGCAGGTTTCCGGTGGCGTAGGAGACGAAGTCGGTGTTCCGCGCGGCTACGTCTGGCCGCAGCATGTAGTCGATGAAAGCATGGGCCTCGGCCGGGTTCTTCGCGTCCGCCGGGATCGCCATGGAGTCGAACCACATCAGCGCGCCCTCCTTGGGGATGATATAGCCGATCTCGACACCGTTCTTCGCATCCTCGGCACGCTTCTTCGCCTGCAGGATGTCGCCTGAGTAGCCCACAGCCATGCAGATATCGCCATTGGCGAGGGCATTGATATACTCCGACGAGTGGAACTTGCGGATGTTGCCGCGAATCCGGAACAGCGCGTCTCCCGCCTTCCTGAGGTCGGCCTCGGTCTTGGAATCGGGGTTGATGCCGAGATAGTTGAGCGTGCCCGGAAAGAGGTCCTCGGGCGCGTCGAGCATGTAGATGCCGCAATCTTTCAGCTTGTTGGAGAATTCCGGCTTCATCACCAGGTCCCAGGAGTTCAGCGGCAGAGCCGTCCCAAGCCGCTCCTGCACCTTCTTGATGTTGATGCCGATGCCGGTGGTGCCCCACATGTAGTTGACCGCAAAGCGATTGCCCGGATCATGGGTGGCGAGGCGGCTGGCAACGTCGGGCCAGATGCTGGCGGCGTTGGGCAGCTTGCTCCGGTCGAGCGGCAGAAACACGCCGGCCTTGATCAGCCGGGCCAGGAAGGGGCCCGAAGGCACCACGACGTCGTAGCCCGAGCGACCTGCCAGCAGCTTGGTTTCGACGATCTCGTTGTTGTCATACATGTCGTAGACAACCCGGATGCCCGTATCCTTGCTGAAATCCTCCAGCACCTTCGGATCAACATAGTCCGTCCAGTTGTAGACGTTGACGACACGCTCCTGGGCGAGGGCTGCGCCTGCCCCCAGAAGCAGGGCGGCAGCCGGCAACCATGGAAGACAACGCGAAACGAGCCGCTTGAACATGTGTCGGATCTCCGGAAACAGATGGCTTCCAGAGAACTAGGGCACAGCCTGATGCGGCGCAACCTTGGTTGCGCTGATCATCCTGGCCGGCGCACTCACACGGCTTGCGCGCGCTCCGCCATCATCTTCGGCAAGGCTTCCGCCCACATCACGGCAGGTTGCGCGCCGGACACGCCGAAGCGGTTGTTGACGATGAAGAAGGGCACGCCCTGCACTCCCATCTGCTGCGCCTGCGCTTCAAGCCGGACAATCTCGGCGTTGAGGGCCTGGTCCCTGAAGGCGGCCAGAAGCTCGGCTGCGGAAAGGCCATGCGCCATGGCGATGTCGATCAGCACCTCGTTCTGGCCGATGTCCCGGCCCTGTTCGAAATAGGCTTTCATCAACGCGCCCTTGGCCGCGTGGCCCTGGCCCTGGCCGCTGGCGAGTGCCACCAGAACATGGGCCTTGCGCGTGTTGGGCGTGCGCTTGATACCCGGCCAGTTGAAGGCGAGGTTGTCCTGCTGCGCCGCGTCGGTGAGCCGTGCCTCGATCGCGGCGCGCTGGCCGGGCCCGAATTTGCCGTCGAGATAGGCGGTCCGTTCAACGCCTTCCTCGGGCATGCCGGGGTTGAGCTCATAGGGCAGCCAGGCGATTTCGGCATCGCTGACACCTGCGCGTTTCAGCCCCTCCTCAAGCCGCTTCTTGCCGAGATAGCACCAGGGGCAGATCACATCGGAGTAGATGGCAACCGTGATGGGCGTTGAAGTCGGCATGAAACTCTCCTCTGTCCAGGCGGCTTGCAGCCTAGTGCGCCTTTGCGGCGATGTCGCGATGGCATTGGGTCGGCTCATGCGCCGATCTTTGCGGGTAGGCCAGGCGGCTTTGCCTTGCGGACGCCTTCTTCGCTGCTAAGCTTCAAGGCGGAGTGCGGCGGCCTGCGGCTGCTGCATGGATGGACAGAGCCGGGGAGATGACCATGCTGGGCCGCCTTTGGACCGTACTTGTGTGCGTGGCCGTGCTGTCGTTCGCCGTTCTGGTTCCGGGCGGCGCCTTCGCGCAGAAGGCGCTGGTGCGGGAAGATCTTCGCTCGGACGCGGTGCGCCTTGAGGAAACCTTGCGCCGGGCTGTACCAAACGCGTCCGCCAAGCCGGCGCAGGGCTGGCGGCAGGATGCTGCCAATGCCTTGCGTGCTGGCAACCCCAAGCCCGCCCTGGCCGCCGCCGCCGCCGCCGTCACAGCCGACCCGCGCGATCCCTCCAACTGGCTGAGCTATGCCCAGACCGCGCTGGGCGTTGCTGACGCCACACAGGACTGGAGCGAGCGCTACACGAACCGGGAAACCGGTACCACCGCCGCCTATGCCGCCTACGAGCGCGCGCGGACGAGGCCGCAGGAGGCCTCGGCGCTGGCCCTTCTCGGCCGGGCCTATGAAGCCCGCGAAATGTGGCGGCCAGCCCTCGACGCCTATCGCCTGAGCCTTGCCGCCGCCGACAATCCGCGCCTGCGGGCCACCTACACGGAACTGCGTGAGAAGCGCGGCTTCCAGATCCGTGACTACAAGGTCGACAATGATGCGGCCACGCCGCGCATCTGCTTCAGCTTTTCCGATCCGCTGGCGCGTGGCCGCGTCGATTTCGCGCCTTTCGTCGTCGTTCAGGGCGCCCAGTCGCCCGCGATCACGGCCGAAGGCCAGCAACTGTGCGTCGATGGCCTAAGGCATGGCGAGCGCTACCGGATTGCACTGCGGCAGGGCCTGCCCTCCAATGTCGAGGAACAACTCCTGAAGACGGCGGATTACGACATCTACGTCCGCGACCGGACGCCGTCAGCGCGCTTCACCGGGCGCAATTACGTGTTGCCCAAGACCGGGCAGGAAGGCATTCCGGTCGTGTCGGTCAACACCGACAAGGTCGAGATCGACATCTACCGCATCGGCGACCGCTCGCTGGCGCCGACGGTGCGTTCGGATGACTTTCTCAAACAGCTCAGCGATTTCTCGGCCCGCGAGATCGAGCGCCAGAAGGGTGTGAAGCTCTGGAGCGGCCAGCTTGCCACCCGGAACGAGTTGAACCGCGACGTGATCACGGCCTTTCCCGTGACCGAGGCCGTGCCGAAGCTCGAGCCCGGCGTGCATGTCATGACCGCCCGCGTGCGTCGCCCGGCGCTCTCGCCCACAGGGGACCCGGAGGACGGACTCTCGGGCGAAGACCTCGTCACCCAGTGGTTTGTGGTCTCCGACATGGGCCTGACCGCTTTCACGGGGGCGGACGGTGTGCATGTGCTGGCCCGTTCGCTCGCGACTGCCCAACCCATGGCCGATGTGGAACTGCGGCTCATCGCGCGCAACAACGAGGTGCTCGCCACGCTGAAGACGGACGCGTCCGGCCATGCCCGCTTTGACGGCGGCCTCGCGCGCGGTGCTGACGGAATGGCCCCGGCGCTGGTTGCAGCAGCGGACGGCAGGGGCGATTATGGCTTCCTCGATCTGGCCGGGTCCGCCTTCGATCTGGCGGATCGGGGCGTCAAGGGCCGGCTGGCGCCGGTCGGCCTTGACGCGTTCCTTGCCACCGAACGCGGTGTCTATCGCCCCGGCGAGACGGTGAATGTGACGACGCTGCTGCGCGACGCAGCGGGCAGGGCCGTCGCCAGCCTGCCCATCACCTTGATCTACAAGCGCCCGGACGGCGTCGAGCACCGCCGGATCGTGGTGCAGGATCAGGGCGGTGGCGGCAGGGCTCATTCGCTCGCCCTGTTCTCCGGCGCCGCGCGCGGCACCTGGCGCGTCGAGGCCTATGCCGACCTCAAGGCAAGGCCGATCGGCGAAGCCAGGTTCCTTGTCGAGGATTATGTGCCTGACCGCCTTGACGTCACGGTGGCGTCCCGCGCCGAGACGATCCGCGCGGGCTCCGCTGCCCTGGTCGACGTCACGGCCCGCTATCTTTATGGCGCTGCCGGAGCTGACCTGGCGATCAGCGGCGAGGTGTCGCTTGGCGCCGCCTCCCGGACCCCACTGAAGGGCTATGAGGATTATCTCGTCGGCCTGACCGACGAAAAGGTCGAGCCTGTCACCAAGGAGATCGAGGAGGCCGGCAACACCGACACGGAAGGCAAGGCCCGCGTGGCCGTGACCTTGCCGGCAACCGAAAGCCAGCGACCGCTTGAGGCCACCATCAAGCTTCGTGTCGGCGAATCCGGTGGCCGCGCCGTCGAGCGCACGCTGAAGCTGCCGGTTGCCCTGTCCGAGCCTGTCGTGGCGGTGAAGAAACTGTTCGAGGATGGCTCCCTGAGCGCGGGAGCCATGGCGAATTTCGCCGTGATCGCCGCCAACCCGGATGGCTCACGCCTCACCCGCGAAGGCCTGACCTGGACCGTGTCGCGCATCGACCGCACCTGGCAGTGGTATCTCAGCGATGGCCGCTGGAATTACGAGGCGACCCGTACGACGCGCCGCATCGCCGACGGACGGCTCAGTGTCGGCGCCGGCGATCCCGCCCGTCTGGCCATCCCAGTCGATTGGGGCACCTATCGCCTCGATATCAGCATGGGCCGCGCCCAGACCTCGCTGACCTATTCGGTTGGCTACACCGGCGAGCCGACGGCGGACACGCCTGACGTGCTCGACGTCGCTCTCGACAAGGAGGCCTACCGCGCTGGCGAGGCGATGACCATGAACATCAAGCCCCGCTTTGCCGGCCGGGCAACCGTCGCGATCATTGCGGACAAGGTGCAGGAATGGCGCGAAATCGACCTGCCGGCAGGCGGCGCGCAGGTCCGGCTTGAGGCGAGCGGCAACTGGGGCGCGGGAGCCTATGCGGTCGTGCTTGCGCACAGGCCGCTCGATCAGGCCGCCAGACGCATGCCGGGCCGCGCGCTCGGCGTGGCCTGGTTTTCGGTTGACAAGGCCGCTCGGACCTTGCCTGTCGCGCTCGACTTGCCTCAGCGTATCAGGCCGCGCACTGCGCTCAGTATTCCTGTTTCGCTCGCCGGGCTTGCTGCGGGCGAGGAGGCCTTCATCACCGTATCGGCAGTTGATGTCGGCATTCTCAACCTGACCCGTCACGAACCGCCGAAGCCCGCGGAATTCTATTTTGGCCAGCGCCAGCTCGGCTCCGAGGTCCGTGACCTTTACGGGTTCCTGATCGACGGGATGCAGGGCACCCGCGGCGCCATACGCTCTGGCGGCGACGCCGGCGTCGACACCTCGATCTCGCCGCCGCGGGAGGCCCCGCTGGCGCGCACTTCCGGCGTGGTCAAGGTCGGCGCGGACGGCAAGGCGACGGTCGATTTCGAGATCCCCGCCTTTGACGGCGCCGTGCGCGTCGACGTGATTGCCTGGACGGCCGGCAAGGTCGGCTCGGCCTCGCGCGAGGTGATCATCCGCGACGCACTGGTGGCGCAGGCCACCCTGCCGCGTTTCCTCAATCTCGGCGACCGCTCGCGCTTCCACGTCCGGATCGACAATGTCGAAGGCCCGGCAGGCGATTACGCCGTCGAGATCGAGCCTTCCGGCCCGGTGATCATGCCGGCCGAGGCTCTGTCGCGCCGCGTGCAACTCGCGGCAGGCGCTGCGACGCAAGTCACCATTCCGGTGACCGCAGCCGGCGTGGGCGACGGCGGGGTCCGCATCAGACTGACCGGTCCCGGCGGCGTGGGCGTCGAACGCAGCCTGCCAATCCGTGTTGCTCCGGGCTCTGACGCGCTGCTGCGGCGCGTCGTGCGTCGGATTGCGCCCGGCGAAAGCCTGACCGTTTCGTCCGACCTGACTGAGGACCTGCTGCCTGGCTCCGGCTCTGTCTCCACCTCCGTTTCGCTCTATGGCGGCATCGACGTGCCGGCCTTGCTGGCGGCGCTGGATCGCTACCCTTATGGCTGCACGGAGCAGATCATCAGCCGCGCGCTGCCGCTGCTCTATGTCAACCAACTTGCCAGTCGCGAGCGTCTCGCGCTCGACGACAAGCTTGATGACCGTGTGCGCGACGCCATCGACCGCATTCTGGCGCGGCAGGATTCCTCCGGCGCCTTCGGACTGTGGTCGGTCGGCGGCGATGATCTCTGGCTGGACGCCTATGCGCTCGACTTCCTGACCCGTGCGCGTGAGAAGGGCTTCACCGTGCCGGCCCGCGCGCTCGATGTCGGGCTTGACCGGCTGCGCAACCGCATTGTCAACCAGCCCGAGTTCAAGGCCGATGGCGGCGAGCAGATCACCTACGCCCTCTATGTGCTCGCCCGGAATGGCCGGCCGATGATGAGCGATCTGCGCTACATCATCGACACCAAGCTTTCCGAAGCGCCGACGCCTCTGGCGCGTGGCCAGATCGCTGCAGCGCTGGCGCTGCTCGGCGATCGCACGCGCGCCGAGCGAGGCTTTCAGGACGCCATCCGGGCGCTGGTCGCCTTGCGGGACAGCCCGACCGATGCGCGCCGCGACTACGGCTCCCGCCTGCGGGATTCGGCCGCGATCCTGACGCTGGCGGCGGAGGCCAATCTGGCGCGCGGAGAACTTTTGCAAACCGCCGCCGTCGTGAGCGAAGCCCGCACCGCCAGCCGATACACCTCCACCCAAGAGAACGCCTGGCTGGTGCTGGCGGCGCAGGCCGGGCAGCGCGACGCCAGCCAGCTGACCCTGACGGTGGATGGCCAGCCCCAGGCCGGCGCACTGCACCGCAAGGACAGCGCTGCTGCCCTCCAAGCCAGGCCGTTGGTGATCGCCAACACCGGCGCTGCCCCCGTCGATGCCGTGCTGACCGTCAGTGGCAATCCACTGGAGCCGCAGCCGTCCGCCACCCATGGCTATCAGGTCGAGCGCAGCTACTACCGCCTGAACGGACAGAAGCTTGATGTGTCGACCGTGGCGCAAAATGACCGTCTGGTCGTGGTGCTGACAGTGACCGAGCGTGAAAAGCGCCGTGGATCACTGCTGCTGGTGGATCATCTGCCGGCAGGTCTGGAGATCGACAACCCCAGCCTTGTCGATTCCGGCAAGGTCGAGGCGCTGAACTGGCTCAAGCGCGAGGTCGAGCCGACCACCACCGAATACCGCGATGATCGTTTTGTGGCCGTGTTCGATCGCTGGGACGACAGGCAGGCGATCTATTCGGTGGCCTACATGGTGCGAGCCGTCTCTCCGGGCCGCTATATCCACCCGCCCGCCGTGATCGAGGACATGTACCGCCCCGAGAAGTTCGGCCGCACGGGCTACGGCCAAATCGACGTGATCGGGCGGTGAGGCGTCCGGCCCTTGCGTTGCTGGCGCCGGGGGTGCCGGCATGAAAGCCCTCCGCGCCCTTGCCGGCTTCAGCCTCGCCGCCGCTCTTGTCGTTGCGGGCGGCGTCGCGGCGGCGTGGCGGGCAATGCCGCCGCTGGACCTTGCCGGCGCGCGCGAGCGGTCGGTGACCGTCTCCGACCGTCATGGCCGGCTGCTACGCGCCTTCACCACGGATGAAGGGCGCTGGCGTCTGCCGCTGACCACGCATGAGGTTGATCCGCGCTTTCTTGCACTGCTAAAGGCCTACGAGGACCGTCGTTTCGACAGCCATCGCGGCGTTGATCCGGCCGCCATCGCTCGCGCCGGCTGGCAAGTGCTCAGCCATGGCCGCATCGTCTCCGGCGGCTCGACCCTAAGCATGCAGGCAGCCCGGCTGGTTGAGACGCGCGGTGAGCGCTCGCTCGGGC
Organism: Hyphomicrobiales bacterium; assembly: GCA_026400535.1. GTDB lineage: Bacteria > Pseudomonadota > Alphaproteobacteria > Rhizobiales > Beijerinckiaceae > Allobosea. The sequence goes on along the minus strand of JAPLOU010000043.1, from coordinate 156,449 downwards.
TCAAGCTTCGGCAGGCTTTGCGGGCCATCGACTTGGAACGGCGCTACAGCAAGCGCCAAATCCTCGACATCTATCTCGCGCTCGCCCCCTATGGCGGCAATCTCGAGGGCTTGCGTGCCGCCACCTGGTCCTACTTCGGCAAGGAGCCCAAACGGCTGACGCTGGCCGAGCGCGCACTTCTGGTGTCGCTGCCGCAATCGCCCGAAACCCGCCGACCGGACCGGCATGCGGCGAACCTGACCCGCGTGCGCAATGCCGTGATCGCCCGGGCAGTCAAGGCAGGATTGGCAACCTCGGAAGAGGCGGAGCAGGCGCGCGCCGAACCCGTGCCGCAGGCGCGGCAGCTCTTTCCGGTCCTGGCCGCCCACGCAGCGGAGCGCGTGGTGGCGGAACGGCCAACGGCGCGGCAGCACAGGCTGAGCCTTGACGCGGTCTGGCAGGCCTCGCTGGAGGCTCTCGCGCGCGAGCGGATCGAGCCGCTGGGGCCGAAGCTTGCCGGTGCGATTCTCGTCATCGAGCATGCCACCGGCAAGGTGCGCGCGCATGTCGGCGGGCTCGGCCTGTTGAACCGTGAGCGGGCAGGGGCGCTCGATCTCGTGCAGGCCGTACGCTCGCCCGGCTCGGCACTCAAGCCATTCATCTATGCGCTGGCCTTCGAGCAGGGCGTCGCCCATCCCGAAACCATGCTGGAGGATCGGCCCAATCGGTTCGGCACCTATGCGCCCGAGAATTTCGATCTCGGCTTTCAGGGCAACGTCACCGCCCGCACAGCCCTGCAGCAATCGCTCAACCTTCCCGCCATCGCGCTTCTGGCGGAAGTCGGGCCGCAGCGGCTGATGAGCCGCCTCAACAATGCCGGCGGCGCACTCGTGCTGCCAAGGGACGGCCAGCCCGGTCTGGCGCTTGGCCTCGGTGGCGTCGGCATCCGTCTGGCCGATCTGGCCCGCCTTTACGCGGGCCTCGCGCGCGGAGGCGAAACCATCGACCTGCAATGGCGCGAGGACGGCCATGCGGACTCGGACGAACGCCGTCTCAGCGATCAGCTCGCCAGCTGGTATGTCGGCGACGTGCTGCGTGGCGCGCCTGCGCCGGCCAATGCCCTCAATGGCCGCATCGCGTACAAGACAGGGACGTCCTATGGCTACCGCGACGCCTGGGCCATTGGTTATGACCGCCGGCACACCATTGCGGTCTGGGTCGGGCGGCCTGACAACGCCTCTGTGCCGGGATTGGTGGCGCGGCAGGTGGCGGCCCCGATCCTGTTCGACGCTTTCGCCCGGATCGGCATGGAGCCGGATGTTGCCCCAGCGCCTGCAGGCGCGATCGTGGCCCGAACTTCGCAGTTGCCACCACCCTTGCGTCATATCCGCCGTGACATCGCCAAGACCGAGAGCGCATCAGCACGCCTCTCGCTGCGGATTGCCTTTCCGCCCGATGGCGCAGTGGTTGATCTGGCCGGGGCCGAACGCGTGCTCAGCGTGAAAGCGCTGGGTGGCACAGCGCCGCTGACCTGGCTGATCGATGGTGCGCCGGTCGCCCAGGGCCTGAACCGCCGCGACGCGACGCTGCCCGCCACGGGCGTCGGCTTCGCGCGCGTCTCCGTGATTGACGCCAGTGGCGCGAGCGACAGCGTGATGGTCAGGTTGCAGTAGTTCGCGCGCCGCCACCGTCAGTGCATGCCGACGACCTCGACCCGGATTTCCTCGACCAGCCGTTCCTTCAGCGCGACGAAATCCGACGAGGTCTTGATCGTGTAGGGCCGCGGATGGGGCAGGTCGACCGCGATGTCGGCCTTGATGCGGCCCGGGCGTGCGCTCATCACCACCACGCGCGAGGCCATGAAGATGGCCTCCTCGACATCATGCGTGACGAACATCACTGTCTTCTGCTCGCGCTCCCAGATGCCGAGCAGCATTTCCTGCATCAGGGCGCGGGTCTGGTTGTCGAGCGCCCCGAAAGGTTCGTCCAGCAGCAGAATCTTGGGATCGTTGGCCAGGGCACGGGCGATGGCGGTGCGCTGCTGCATGCCGCCGGAGAGCTGCTTGGGGAAGTGGTTCTCGAAACCCTTCAGCCCAACGCGCTCGGCCCAGCTGCGGGCGACGTCGCGCCGCTCGCGCTCGGAGACGCCGCGCTCGCGCAGGCCAAAGGCAATGTTCTCGATGATGGTGAGCCAAGGAAACAGCGTGTAGCTCTGGAAGACCATCCCCCGGTCCGCACCCGGGCCCATTACCGGCTGGCCGTCGAGCAGAACGCGCCCCTCGGATGCTGTTTCGAGCCCCGCCACGATGCGGAGCAGGGTCGACTTGCCGCAGCCGGACGGGCCAAGAATGGTGATGAAGTCATTGGCTGCGATGGCGAGCGTGGTCGGCGTCAGCGCCCGCGTCGGTTCGGTGGCGCCACGCGCCGGAAAGAGCTTGCCGACGGCCTCGATCGACAGTTTGCTCATCGTGCCGCCCAGGGAAACAGGTGCTGGTTGGCCCATTTGAACAGGAAGTCGGAGATCAGCCCGATCAACCCGATGATGATGATGCCGAAGATGATCTGTCCGGTGTTGAGCAGCGCCTGACTGTCGGTGATCATGTGGCCGATGCCCGATGACGAGCCGATCAGTTCCGCCACGATCACATAGGTCCAGGCCCAGCCGAGCACCATGCGCAGGATCTCCGCGATCTCGGGGGCGGCATTGGGCAGCAGCACGCGCGTCACGACGGACCGGTCCGACGACCCAAGCGTGTAGGCGGCGTCGACAAGGTCGCGCCGCACCCCGCCGACCGCGACCGCGATCATCAGCACGAGCTGGAAGAACGAGCCGATGAAGATCACGAGAAGCTTCTGCGTCTCGCCGATGCCAGCCCAGAGGATCAGCAGCGGGATGAAGGCCGAGGCAGGGAGGTATCGCGCAAATGAGACGAAGGGTTCGAAGAAGGCTTCAATCGGCTTGTACGCCCCCATCATGATGCCGAGCGGAAGCGCGATGATGGCCGCCAGAACGAAGCCACCGACGACGCGCCAGATGGTGATGGCGATGTCGAAGGCAAAGCCATGCACCGTCATCAGTTGCCAGCCCTCCTCCACCATGGTGATCGGCGAGGCGAGGAACAGCTTGGGCACGAAGCCGCCGAGGGTCGCGATGGCCCATGCGGCGACGAACAGAGCGAAGAAGCCGATCCCGTAGCTGATGCGGGCCTGCGCGGTCACGGGCTGGAGGGGTTTCATGCGCTCGATTTCAACCCTGTTGGCGGCCGTCCGGCGATCCCCGGTGTCTGCTCAGAACGAGGCAGACATCACGTGTGTCGGGATGCGAAGGCCAGACAAATTCGCCCTTTACCTTCACGACCATGATGTCATGGCCGTTGAAGGTTGCGATGATCTTCGGCAACCAGTGTTCCGGGAAGCTTGCCAGCTCAGCCGCCAGATCGACGGGTCCGCTCACTGAACGAAGCGGGTGTCGGCGAGGCTGGCGATGTCCGGCTTGCTCTTGATCAGGCCGATGTCCATCAGAAGATCGGCAGCCTTCGCTGAAAATTCCTGCCAGGGGCCGGAGAAGAATGTCTTGTTATCCTCCGGACCCTGCCAGCGCAGGAACTTGGCCGAAGCCCCGAACTGATCTGCGCTCTGCTTGACGTCGGCGCCCATGATGCCAAAAGCCTTGGCCTCGTCGGTCTTGATCATGTCGAGTGCCTCGAAATAGCTCTTGACCAGCGCGCGCACTGCCGGCTCGTTGCCCGAGATGAAGGCGGGCGTGCAGCCGAAGGTGTCCATCACCATCGGATAGTCCAGCGTCGTGGCGATGATCTTGCCGGACTGCGGCGCCGCGCGCACGGCCGACAGGAAGGGCTCATAGGTCATCGCGGCATCGTTCTGGCCGGCCACGAAGGCCTGGGCCGCCGGTCCAGGCTCCATGTTGACGATGTTCACGTCCTTGAGGGTCATGCCGTTCTCTCGCAGGAACCAGGCGAGTGTGAAGTAGGGCGCGGTGCCCGGCGCGGAGGCCGCCACCGTCTTGCCCTTGAGGTCCTTGATCGAGGCAATGTTGCCGCGCACCGCCATGCCGTCGGCGCCGTAGCTCTTGTCGAGCTGGAACAACTGCTTGGTCTTCACACCCGCCTGATCCCAGACGATCCAGGTTTCCACCGTGGTGGCAGCGCACTGGATGGACCCCGATGCAATGGCGAGATGACGCGAAGCTTGCGGGATCTTCTGGATGGTGACGTCCAGGCCATTCTTGGCGAAGATGCCGGCCTCCTTGGCAAGGGTCAGCGGGGCAAAGCCGGTCCAGCCGGAAATGCCGATGGCGACCTTGGTCTGCGCCTGCGCAGCGCTGGCCAAGCCAAGACCGGCGGCCAAAGCCGTTGCCAAGAGAACTGTCTTGTTCATGGTGCGGTATCCTTGTGTGAGCGTTGGGGACGGCCAGGCAATCGGTGAACCAGCAGCTTATCGGCGCGGCGCGCCCGGTCAAGCCAAGCCGCCATCCACTGCCATTCCACAGCTAAGGCTTGCACGATGGCGCACGGCCTCTAGCTATAAGGGCTCAGACCACCGGACAGACCTCATGCCCACCGACATTTACATCGCCCGTGCCGCGCAACTGCGACCGATCCAGAGCATCGCTGACAGGCTCGCCATTCCCGCCGATGCGGTCAGCCCGCACGGGCGGCACATCGCCAAGGTCGATCTCGACTGGATCACGGCCCGGCCGGCCAGACCCGGGGGCAAGCTGATCCTTGTCACCGCGATCAATCCGACACCGGCGGGCGAGGGCAAGACAACGACCACGGTTGGCCTGGGGGACGGGCTCAACCGCATCGGCAAATCGACGATGATCTGCCTGCGCGAGCCCTCGCTCGGCCCATGCTTTGGCGTCAAGGGTGGCGCGGCCGGCGGCGGTCACGCCCAGATCGTGCCGATGGAGCAGATCAACCTGCATTTCACCGGCGACTTCCATGCCATCACCTCGGCGCACAACCTGCTTTCGGCCCTGATCGACAACCACATCTATTGGGGCAACGGGCTCGGCTTCGACCAGCGCAGGGTGAGCTGGCGCCGTGCGCTCGACATGAACGACCGCTCCCTACGCGCCATCGTCTCGTCCCTTGGCGGCGCCAAGAACGGCTTTCCGCGTGAGGATGGCTTCGACATCACCGTGGCGTCGGAAGTCATGGCGGTGTTCTGCCTGGCGGAGAACCTCGCCGATCTGGAGCAGCGGCTCGGGCACATGGTGATCGGCCAGCGCCATGACAAATCCAGCGTCACGGCGGCTGACCTGAAGGCACCCGGCGCCATGGCCGTGCTGCTCAAGGATGCGATCCATCCCAATCTGGTGCAGACGCTGGAAGGCAATCCGGCCTTCGTTCATGGCGGCCCCTTTGCCAACATCGCCCATGGCTGCAATTCGGTGATCGCCACCAAGGCTGCCATGAAGCTCTCCGACTATGTGGTCACCGAGGCCGGCTTCGGAGCCGATCTCGGAGCCGAGAAATTCTTCAACATCAAGTGCCGCAAGGCCGGGCTTGAGCCGGCCGCCGCCGTGATCGTCGCCACCGTGCGGGCACTGAAGATGCATGGCGGTCTCGCCAAGGACGAGCTGTCGACCGAGAACATCGACGCGCTCAAGGCCGGACTGGTGAACCTGGGCCGCCATGTCCGCAATGTGCGCGGGTTCGGCGTTCCGGTCGTGGTGGCCATCAACCACTTCACATCCGATACGCCAGCGGAGCACGCTGCGATCCAGGCCTATTGCCGCCAGACCCTGGGGGTCGAGGCGATCATCTGCCGGCACTGGGCCGATGGATCCGCTGGCGCGGAGGAACTGGCCCATGCCGTCGTGGCGCTGGCCGAGGCTCCACGGGCCCAGCCCTTCAAGCCGCTCTATGCCGACACGATGCTGTTGGTTGACAAGATTAGGACAATCGCCACATCCATCTATGGCGCAGCCGACATCGCGCTTGACCAGAAGGCCGCCGACAAGCTCAGGGAGCTGGAGGCGGGTGGCTTTGGTCACCTGCCCATCTGCGTGGCCAAGACGCAGATGTCATTCTCCGCCGATCCTACGCTGCGCGGCGCGCCCTCCGGCCATACGGTGCCGGTGCGGGACATCTCGCTGTCGGCGGGGGCGGGCTTCGTTGTGGCGCTCTGCGGCGATATCATGCGCATGCCTGGCCTGCCGCGCAGCCCGGCGGCTGAACGCATTCACATCGACGCGCAAGGCCGCATCGAAGGGCTGTTCTGAGCGGCGGACGCTGCGGCTCGACAAGCGCGGCGCGGCTTGCGACAGTACGGCGCAGGCTGGTCAGTGAAGGAGCGCAGCAATGCCGCACAGCATGTCCGCCATCATGATCGCATCGCTTCTCGCCTCGTCGATGCCGGCCCTCGCGCAGGCCCAGCGCCCGGCCGCTCCGGCGAGCCCGCCCGCCGCACCGGCGCTTGATCCCGCCCAGGCCGCTTCCAAGGCGGCGTTTGACCGTCTTGACGAGGCCGAGCGCAAGGCCATCCAGAATGACCTGATCTGGAGCGGCGATTTCAACGGGGTCGCTGGCGGCGAATTCGGACGCCGCACCTATGACGCAATGCTCGGTTTCGAGCGCCGCACGGGGGCTGTGGCGGACGGCATCCTCACCCCGCCGGAACGCGCCAGTCTGAAACGCGCCGCGGACGAGGCGCGGCTTGCTCTGCGCTTTGCCGAGATCAACGATGCAGCCACCGGCATCCGGATCGGCCTGCCCGCGGCGCTGCTGACCCAACGCATCGCTGTCGACAGCGGGGTGGTATGGCGCAGGGCCGATGGCGCGGTGTCGCTCCAGCTGGTCAAGCTGCCCTCGGATCAGGCGTTTGCGGACATGTTCGAACAGATGCGGCAGGATGGTCCGGGCCGCAAGGTCACCTACCGTCTGCAGCGGCCCGACTGGTTCGTGGTCTCGGGCGAGGAGAACGGGCGCAAGTTTTATACCCGCCTCGCCCAGGGGCCGGGTGGCGTGCGTGGCTATACCTTCCGCTATCCCGCCGATCAGGCCGCCACGCTTGACCGGATCATGATCGCCATCGCCAACACATTCGAGCCCTTCCCCGGCACCGATGTCGCGGTCAATCCCTCTCGCGCTCCCGCAGCCGCAACCGTTGCGCCCGCACCGGCCCTGATCCAGCCCGGGCTGCGCGTTGCCGAAGCGCGGCATGCGATCTCAGGAGCCAGCCTTGGCGGTGGCCGTGTCATGACCAGCCGGGTTGCACTGGCCTCCTGCGCCGGCCCGACCATCAACGGCCAGCCGATTGATGCGGCCGCAGCCGCCACCATGGGCGACGCGGTCACACTCGCGGTTGCCGGCCTCAATCAGCCCGCCCTGCAGATCGGCGCCGCTGCCTCTGCAGCACGCGTCTTCACCTTGTCGATAGAAGATGGCACCCAGCGCGCCGTGATGGTCGCCGCCGGGCGCTGGGAGGCCACCGGTTCCGTGGTGCGCGTGACCTCCGCACTCCAGATCGGGCCGGGCGGCGCTCCGGTGGTGGATGGCCAGGGTCGTCTTGTCGGTCTTGTGCGTGAGGGGCCGCGTAACCAGCGCGTGGTCGGCGGTATTGTCCCGGAGGCGAGCTATGTTGTTGTCCCGCTGGCCCCGGCGGGCACCGCGCCCGCGCAGCTGCCGGAACCATCGCCGCGTCTGGTCAACGCGGCTGCGGCGTCGCTGGTCGAAATCCGCTGTGCGCGTCGCCAGTGAGGCTGACAAATCCTGCAACCGGATGCATAATCGGTGGCGGAGGAAGCACAATGACAACACTCGCCGACCGACTGCATCGCTGCCATTCCAGCGTCATCTACGATGTCATGCGCAACCGGGGCACGCCGCCGCGTGTGCTGCCCCGCCATGTACGCGGCATAGAACCCGCCATGAAGTGCGCTGGACCGGTGATGACCGTGCGTGGGCGGCCTGATCCGACGCTCAGCCAGCATGACTCGCTCTACCAATGGGCCGGCGTGCTGTCGAAGGCCAAGCCCGGCCATGTCCTGATCTGCCAGCCACAGGACGACATCCGTGCGCTGATGGGCGGCCTGTCCGCCGAGGCCCTCAAGATCAAGGGCGCACGCGGCTACATTGTCGATGGCGGCTGCCGCGACGCCCAGGACATCGTCAACCAGGATTTCCCCGTCTTCTGCCGATTCTATGCCCCGATCGACATCGTCGGGAGCTGGCGGGCCGATGCGTTCGACGAGGAGATCATCTTCGGCTCCAGCGTGGTCCGGCCCGGCGATTTCGTGCTCGCCGACCGCGACGGCATCGTGCTCATCCCCGGAGTGGAGATCGAGGAGGTGCTTGTCGCCGCCGAGGCCAAGATGGCCGCCGAGGGCGGCATGATGAAAGCGATCAGGGCGGGCGCGGATCCGCAGGAGGCCTACATGCAGCACCGGGTGTTCTGAGCCCGGCTGCCCATGGTGCCCCGATCCTCGGGCCGAGACCGTCGAAGGATGGGGACGGGGGCAGGGCTGACGACTGGGCCTCAGACGTTCGCCAGCCCGCGCTTGTCCAGCAGCGCTTCCGGCGTCGGCATGCGGCCCCGGAATGCTGTGTAGAGCTCGGCCGGATCGCGCGAGTTCCCCGCCGAATAGATGAATCGCTTCAGTCTGGCCGCTGTCGCGGGATCGAAGACGTTGCCAGTGTCGGTGAAGGCGTCGAAGGCGTCGGCATCCATCACCTCGCTCCACAGGTAGCTGTAGTAGCCTGCGGAATAGCCATCTCCGGCGAAAACATGCGCGAAATGCGGCGTCTTGTGGCGCATGCCGATTTCCGCTGGCATGCCGATGCGCGCAAGTTCGGCAGCCTGAAAGACGAGAGGGTCGATCCTGTCTGCCTCGCCGAGTTCGTGGAACGCCAGGTCGACCAGCGCCGACGCGGTGTATTCGATGGTGCCGAAGCCCTGGTTGAAGGTCTGCGCGGCCTTGACCTTGTCCATCAGCTCCTCGGGAATTGGCTCGCCGGTGCCGGCGTGGAGGCAGTAAGTGCGCATCACCTCGCGCGTCGTGAACCAGTGCTCGTACAACTGCGATGGAAGCTCGACGAAGTCGCGCGACACGGATGTTCCGGAGACGGACGGATAGACGACGTCAGAGAGCAGGCCATGCAGCGCGTGGCCGAACTCATGAAACAACGTGCGCGCATCATCGAGCGAGAGCAGGGCTGGCTGTCCGGCAGCCGGCTTGGCAAAATTGCAGACATTGACGATGATCGGGCGAACCTCGCCGTCGAGCCTGTCCTGCCCGCGATAGGCGCTCATCCATGCGCCCGATCGCTTCGAGGCGCGGGCAAAATAATCGCCCATGAACACGCCGATATGCTTCCCGCCGGCTTCGCTGACCTGCCAGATGCGCACATCGGGGTGATAGCCCTTCAGGTCCGGGCGCGGCGTGAACACCAGCCCGAACAGCTTGCTGGCGCAATCGAAGGACGCGTCGACGATCCGGTCAAGCTGCAGATAGGGCTTGAGCGTGGCTTCATCGAGCGCAAACCGGGCGCTGCGTACCTTCTCGGCGTAGTAGTGCCAGTCCCAGGTCGCGATCGGGTGGTACTGACCCTCCGAACGAGCCAGCGCCGCAAGGTCCGCCGCCTCCTGCGCTGCCCGGCGCTTGGCGGGAGCCCAGACCAGCTCGAGCAGTTCGCGCACCGCGGCCGGGGTCTTGGCCATGCTGTCATCGAGCTTGAAGGCGGCGTAGCTCCCATAGCCCAGCAGCCTCGCCTTCTCGGCGCGCAGGCGCACGGTTTCGGCCACGATCGCGGCGTTGTCGGTCTCCCCGCCATTGGCGCCGCGCGCGTCCCAGGCCTTGCGGACCTTCTCGCGCAGATCCCTGCGGCTGGAGAAGGTCAGGAAGGGCTCGACGATCGAGCGCGGCAGCGTCACCGCATGCTTCCCCTTGTGGCCGTGATCCTCTGCGGCCTTGGCCATCGCGGCCATCAGGAAATCTGGCAGGCCGGCCAGGTCCTCCTCGCCATCAAGGATCAGGGCGAAGCTGGCCTCGTCCTTGAGCACGTTCTGCGAGAACTGCGTGCCCAGCACCGACAGCCGCTCATTGATCGTCTTGAGCCGTGTCTTGTCGTCTTCGCCGAGTTTGGCGCCGGACCGCACGAAGCCTTTCCAGGTGAGTTCGAGAACCCGCTCCTGCTCGGGCGTCATGTCGATCTCGGCCCGCCTGGCACGCAGGGCATCGACCCGTGCGAACAATTCAGGGTTCATGCCGATGGCCGACCAGTGCCGCGACATCACCGGCGCCATCTCACGCTCGATCGCCTGCAGGGCGTCATTGGTGTCCGCTCCGGACAGGTTGTAGAAAACGCCGGCCGCGCGATTGAGGTTGCGGCCGGCGCGTTCGAGCGCGTCGATCACGTTGGCGACGGTGACCGGCGCGGTCTCCCGTGCAATCGCCTCGATCTCGGCCATGTGCTCGGCCAGCGCGGCGTGCAGGGCTGGGCCGATGTGCTCCGGCCTGATCTCGGCAAAGGGCGGCAGGCCGAATGGAGTGGTCCAGGGGGCGGCAAACGGATTGTCGACGGGCAGGACTGGCATGATCTGACCTTCAGCGCTTGGAAAAGGCGTCTTTGAGGAATGTCTGCATGAACACGGGCATGCGGTCGGTGTCGATGTCGGCTTCGGAGCGGGCTATCATGATGTCGGACAGCTCTGGTTCGGTCTGCCTGGCAAGGCGATCGCGGATCAGGGCGCGCGCCTCGGTGGCGGGCAGGTCGATCAGCACATCGCGCAGGAAGGCCACGCGTGCGTCGCACGGCACAATGCGCCAGTCGTCACCCACGGTCACCTCGCCGCGCGCAAGTCCGGTTTCCTCTTCGAGCTCCCTGAGCAGCGAGCCGGCGAGGTCGACCTTGCCGTCGGCGGTCACGTCGCTCGGGTCGGGGGTTCCTGCAGCAAAGTAGATGCGGCCGGCATTGGCGGTATGGGCGCCCATCACCCCCATCAGGAAGGCGCCGTCGCGGCTGCGCAGCGCGCCCATGGCAAAGCCGTTGCGGATCAGGGCACCATCTGTCGCCGGAAAGCCCCAGCGGTTCCAGGCGATGAAACTGGCATAGTCGGTCTGGAAATAGTCGGCGACAAAGCGCCCACCCTCAACCGCACCCTGGCATTGCAGCAGCACCTGGCCGTTGAAGATCGCAGGCTTGCTGGCCGTCAGCCCCGCCCAGTGCGCTGCAATATCCGCCTTGCGCTCAACCTTGAACGGCCAGTCATAGGACACCTGACGCGCGTCGACATGCGCGATCGGGATGATCCTCCCGCTTTGTGTGCTCACAGATGAAGCTGCCCCTCGCTGATCAGAACCGCCGAACCGCCAATCGCCGCCTTGACCAGTTCGCCGCCACTGACCGTGAGATGCAGGTCAATCTGGCTTGGGCGTCCCATCTCGTAGCCCTGCTCGATGGTCAGCCGGTGCTCGCCATCTTCGGGTGCATCGAAGGCCATGATTGCGCCAGCGAAAGCGGCGACCGCCGATCCTGTGGCTGGATCCTCGCCGACGCCGAGACCGGGCGCAAACATCCGCGCCCTGTAGGCATGGCCCGCATCCAACGTCTCCGCGGTGTAGACAAAGGCATTGGCATGGTCCGCCGGCTTGATCCCGCTCCAGTGGGCGATGTCCGGTCGCGCGCGCGCCAGCGCATCGCGGCCCCTGACGGGAATGGTCGTGAAGCCGACCCCCGCCGAAAACACTCCGGGGCGATGCCTGCCCAGACCGATATCGCCCGGCTTCAGCGCGATCGCCTGCGCCAGCGCCAGATCATGGGCTGCGTCGCCGATCATCTGAGGGAGCCTTGGCAAGGTGAAGACGGCGCGCCCCAGACCGTCATTGATGACTTCCACCGAGCATGGCACCAGCCCGACCTTTTCTTCAAGATCGAAGGCGGCATGGCCATGCTGGCCGCCACGATCGCGGATCGCCAGAAGCACGGCGGTCCCCACGGTGGGATGACCAGCGAAGGGCAGCTCGCGCCCGGGCGTGAAGATCCTCAGCGAGGCGCGCGACTTTGCGTCAACCGGCGGAGAGACAAAAACCGTTTCCGAGAGGTTGAACTCGCGCGCAATGGCCTGCATCGCGTGGTCGTTGAGCCCCTCGCTGTCGAGCACCACCGCGAGCGGATTGCCTGCGAGCGCGCTTTCGGTGAAGACATCCAGCGTGAAAAAGCGGCGGGTCATGCTCAGAACTCCCCGATCAATGGATCGCCTATCTCCGGGTTACCGGATCGCGCCGATGCTGGCCAGACAAAACGTGCATGACACCGTGCCGGAAGCGGGCAGTTCACCGCGCCTGGGGCACGATGATCTCCACCACCACCGGGCAGTGATCGGAGGCTTTCGGCCTGTCCCAGCCCACGCGCGGATAGCGGTCCGCCGTGCGTGAGAGCGCGGCGATGCTGCGGTCTGCGCTGAGCGGATCGAGCGGCACGCGGTAGGGCTGCCCGCGGCGGACGATATCGATGCGCGGCGCCGGATTGGCTGCGGCGAGCGCGGGCGACAGCAGGACATGGTCGAGTTGCATGTGCTGCTCGCGCAAGGCTCCGTCCGCCTCGCTCCACCAGCGGCGGAAATGGGTCCACCGCTCATGCCGCGGCAGCGTCTCCAGCGGGTCGGTCGCGAAGTTGTCGAGCAGCGGCTCGATGCCGCTTGGCCCTTCGTCCTGCAGCACGCCCAGGGGGCCGATGGCCTCTCGGAACCCGTTGAGGTCGCCCGCCACGATCCAGTTTGCGTCGCGCCAGCCCGGACCGAAATGGCGCTTGATGATGCGGGTCACGCCCAGTGCTTCGGCGCGCCTCACCGGCAAGGTAGCGGCCCGGCCATCGTCCGAGCCATTGTTCATCGACTTGAAGTGGCACAGGAACAGCGTGAGCGCCCGGTCAGTCCAGGTCATCTCCACCATCAGGCAGTCACGGTTGAACAGCCGGTCTGCGCGGGTGATGCCGGCGTTCGCAAGCGCGCGGTCATGCACCTCAAGATCGCCATAGGTTGCGTCCGCATGGCTTGTCACCGTCACGTCGGCTGGCGCGATCAGGTCCCGCCGCGCCGCGAACGCCACCTCGATCCCGCGCCGGTCGTTGCCATTCAGCAGCGCGAAATGTCCGAACCGGTGATCCGAGATGCGGTGCACGTAATTGGCGAAGAAGGCCTGCAGGCTGGCGAGCGAGTCAACCTCCTGCAGGCACCAGATGTCGGCTGCGCCCTCCGCCATGGCGAGTGCCGTCATCTGGCGCTTGTCATCCTCCAGAGCCACGGCCAGCGACTGCTCGACCGCGTCGCGTTGGGTGGCCTGCGGGAAGTTGAACAGCGACAGGGCGGCCGCGGTGTCGCCGAACCTCTCGGCGCCGCCAAACCGCTGGCGCGTGATCAGATTCTCGACATTGAAGGTTCCGACACGCAGGCGCATGGTGAAATCCTAGCGCCCGCACACCGTCAGCGATAGCCGAACTTCGCCTTTGTCGCGTTGAGCTGTCCGACGGCGCCGCCTTCATGGCCCGCAGCGCAGGTTGCCCGCGCCGTCGCGATCTCGGCGGAGACCCGGCCATGCACGCCGGCAGTCGTGTGGCCGGTGGCAAGGTCATTGTCCATGACGGCCTGGAAGCGCGCGATCTCACCCGAGCAGCCAGAGCCGGTCGGCAGCACGAAGGTGTTCGGCGTCACGCCGGTCGGAGCGTTCTGGGGCGAAGGGGCAGGGGACTGCCCGCTGCTGGTGCAGGCGGCAAGGCCAAGGGCGAGGACGGCAGCGCGAATCAGACGGTGCATGAGGGCCTCCATGGCCGACGGTTGTGCCATCCCTGCAAGTGGCGTCAAGCGCGGCCCGGCCCTGCGGGCTTGCGATTCACTCCGGTTCAGGGCCATGGTCTTGTCCCACGCCAATGGGCGAGCGGCCTGTCCGTCAGGCATCGCCATCGCGTGCAAGTGACAACCACAAGAAGGTGACAGCGATGGTCAAGGCAGTGCGCATTCACAAACCCGGTGGCCCCGATGCCCTGGTCTACGAGGATATCGAGGTTGGCCAGCCGGGCCCGGGCCAGGTGCTCATCCGGCACACGGCAATCGGCGTGAACTTCATCGATGTCTATCAGCGCACCGGGGCCTATGTCCTGCCCGCGCTCCCCGGCGTGATCGGCCTTGAAGGCGCCGGCGTGGTCGAGGCGCTCGGCCCGGCTGTCAGCGGCTTCAAGGTCGGCGACCGCATCGCCTATGCCGGCGGCGGGCCGGGCGCCTATGCCGAGAAGCGCATTTTCAATGCCGCCCAGATGGTCAAGCTGCCGAAGGAAATCCCCGACAAGATCGGCGCCGCCATCATGCTGCAGGGCATGACCGCCCGCTATCTGCTCAAGCAGACGTTCAAGGTGAAGAAGGGCGACTGGATCCTGGTGCACGCGGCGGCGGGCGGCATGGGGCTTCTGCTCTGCCAGTGGGCCCGCCACCTCGGCTGCCACGTCATCGGCACCACCTCATCCGAGGAGAAGGCAGCACTCGCCAGGAAGAATGGCTGCGAACACCCGATCATCTACGCCAAGGAGGATTTCGTCGCCCGCGTGAAGCAGATCACCGGCGGCAAGGGGGTCGCGGTCGTCTATGACGGCGTCGGCAAGGACACCTTCCTGAAGTCGCTCGAATGCCTTGCCCTGCGCGGCCACATGGTGTTGTACGGTGCCGCATCCGGCCCGCCGGACCCGATCTCGCCCGGCATCCTCGCCAGCAAATCGATGTCGCTGACCCGGCCGACGCTGTTCCACCATATCGCCACCCGCCCGGATCTGCTCGCCAGCTCCCGCGACGTATTCAAGGTGGTGATGTCGGGTGCGGTCAAGATCCAGAAGCCGGTCGAGTACAGGCTCAAGGACGCGGCCCAGGCCCACATCGCTCTTGAGAGCCGCAAGACCACTGGCTCGATTATCCTGATCCCATGACCACAGCCCCGGCGCGCCAGCAATGGCGCGCCGGCGACGCGCTCGCGCTCACGCCACTGCCCTGATCGTGCGCCTCACCTTCTCCACAAGTTCGTCGATCTGGCTTTCCGTGATGATCAGCGGCGGGGTCAGTGCCAGCGTGTCGCCGGTGTAGCGCAGCATCAGCCCTTCAGTGTGGAAGGCGTGGTCCATCGCGGCGAAGCCGCGCTTCGTTGGCCCGTCGGCATGCGGGGTGAGGTCGATGCCGGCGACCAGTCCAAGCGTGCGGATGTCGACGACGTTCGGCTCCTGCTTCAGCGACATGATGGCGTCGGCCCAGATCGGCTCCAGCCGTTTGGCATTTTCGAACAGGCCCTCCTCCTTGTAGATGTCGAGGGCGGCCAGGGCTGCTGCGGCGGCCAGCGGATGGCCCGAATAGGTGTAGCCGTGGAACAATTCGATGGCGTGGTCCGGCCCGTTCATGAAGGCGTCATAGATGCCCTTGCGCACGAGCACGCCGCCCATTGGAACGGCGCCGGAGGTGACGCCTTTGGCGAAGCAGATCATGTCCGGAATGACGCCATAACGCTCGGCGGCGAAGGCGTAGCCGAGGCGGCCAAAGCCCGAGATCACCTCGTCGAAGACCAGCAGGATGCCGTGCTTGGTGCAGATCTCGCGCAGCTTCTTGAGATAGCCGACAGGCGGCGGCAGCACGCCGGTTGAGCCTGCCATCGGCTCGACAATCACGGCGGCGATGGTCGAGGCGTCATGCAAGGTGACGATGCGCTCAAGCTCGTCCGCCAGATGCCCGCCCCATTCCGGTTCGCCCTTTGAGAAGGCCTGCTTTTCGCGGTTGTAGGTCGTCGGCATGTGGTCGGCACCGGCCAGGAGCGAGCCGAAGAACTTTCTGTTGTTGACGATGCCGCCGACCGAAATGCCGCCGAAGCCGACGCCGTGATAGCCGCGCTCGCGGCCGATCAGCCGGGTCTTCGAACCTTTGCCGGTGACGTTCCAGTAGGCGATCGCGATCTTGAGCGCGGTGTCGACAGCCTCGGAGCCGGAGCCGGCGAAGAACACATGGTCGAGATCGCCCGGCGCCAGCGCCGCGACGCGCGCTGCGGCGGCGAACACCTTGGGGTGGCCGAACTGGAAGGTCGGCGCGAAATCGAGTTCTTCGGCCTGCGCCTGGATCGCCCGGATGATCGGCTTGCGCGCATGGCCGGCGTTGCAGCACCACAGGCCGGCGGTGCCATCCATGATCGGTTTGCCGTCGGTGGTGTAGTAGTGCATTCCCTCCGCGCGGGCGATCATGCGGGGCGCCTTCTTGAAGGCGCGGTTTGCGGTGAACGGCATCCAGAACGACTCAAGATCGTTCGGCTGTTGGGCTGGGCGCGGGCTGGACGGCGACATGAAAGGCTCCTGACGGATTGGGCGTGCGATGCGGCTTGTCGTGATTGCAGGGTAGCAAGCTTGCTGGCCAAGTAAACCGCTGCGGCGGCATGGCTGAGGCCCCGCTGGCGGCATGATCGCGCCTGTCTGCCGGCGAAGGCCGCCGGGCACAGCACGACTGTCGATAATCCGGCGCCTGTCGTAGGCTTGGAGTGGTGATTCGCGGGCGCTGAGGCCGTTTGGATTGTCGTCTTCTTGAGGTCGAAGCATGGCTGATGCGCCCCCTTCAATGCCCCCTGTGCCAAGCGACACGCGCCGCCGGCTGCCGCGCATTGAACCTGCCCTGCGCGCGCCCCTGATCAGCACGGTGGTCGGCCTGCTCGC
Source organism: Hyphomicrobiales bacterium (assembly GCA_026400535.1). Classification (GTDB taxonomy): domain Bacteria; phylum Pseudomonadota; class Alphaproteobacteria; order Rhizobiales; family Beijerinckiaceae; genus Allobosea. The sequence goes on along the minus strand of JAPLOU010000043.1, from coordinate 139,782 downwards.
GGGCGTCGGCCTTGCCATGGTCCTGCCGGCAGCCTTCGCCCTGCCCGCCGCCATTGTCGTGCTTGCCCTGTCGGGTCTGTCGGCCATGCTGGCCCTCGATACCGTCCGACGCCGGCAGGCGGAGGCTCTCGCCCGCAATGTCGGCGAGCTGAACGTGCGGCTCGGCGCCACCCGGATCAAGCTCGAAGGTTTGCAGTCGCGGATCAACTCCGAACCGCTTCGGGAAGCTGACATCGCGCCGACGCGGCTGGCCCTGTCGGAGCTGACGGCAGAAGTCGGCCTTCTGGGTGGCGTCCTGCGCGACGTCGCCACGGCCGTGTCGGAGCATGAAAGGCGGATCGCTGATCAGGAGGAGGCGCGGTCGCCAGCCGGCAGGCCGAACCCCGGCGGCGTGGCTGCCAAACCGGCCGCCGAGACAGCCTCCCAGCCCGTGCTGACGGCCGAGCCGGTCCATGTCGTCGACGCGGACATGGTGCGCCGCGAGCAGGCCAGGTTGCAGCCCATCCTCGATGCCTTCGAGGCCGGCGGCGTCGAGGTGCATTTGCAGCCCATCGCCGCTTTGCCCCATCGCCGGACCGTCGGCTACGAGGTTCTGGCGCGTCTGCGCCTCGGCGACGGCGCCCTGCTGCTGCCGGCGCAGTTCATTCCCGCAATCGAGCGCGCCGGCCAGGCCGCCAGCCTTGACGCGCAGGTCCTCACCCAGTCGCTGGCCATCGCCGGCCATCTCAATGCCAAGGGAACGGACGAGTTCCTGTCGATCAACCTGACGCCGAGCACCTGGGCTGAGGCCCGCTCGCTCGGCTCGATCGCCCGCGTTCTCGAAACCTACCAGCGCCATGCCGCGCGCCTCGTGATCGACATTCCGCAGCGGATTTTCCGCCAGCTCGATCCAACGCGGCTCGGAATCATCGGCGCGATCTCGGCCAAGGGAATCCGTTTTTCGGTCGACCAGGTCGCCGACCTGCGCATGGACCCGGCCTCGCTGTCCGAGCGTGGCGTTCGCTTCGTCAAGTTGCCGACCAGGGTTCTGGCGGGGGAGGCCATGGGCAGCGCTGGCCTTGATGTCGACATGGCTGACGTTGCGCTGCTCATGCGCCGGGCGGGAATCGAGATCATCGGCGAGCAGGCCGAAAGCGACAGGCAGGTGGCCGATCTGCTTGAGCTTGACGTGAGGCTGGCGCAGGGCCTCGCCATATCCGCGCCAAGACCGGTGCGGTCGGATGTTTTCCAGTCGGCCGCACAGCAGGCCAGCCGCCCGCCCGCCGAACCCGCGCCAGTGGAGCCCGCCGCGCCTCCGGCCTTGCCGCGCCCGGAACCGGAAGCCGAGCGCATTCCCTTCAGGGCTACCCTGCGCCGCGCCAGCGCCTGAGCCGGGCCGGCGGTACTTGACGATCCTGGCGCTCTCGGCCACTGCAGCGTCGCTTTGGTGATGCGGGCGAATGGTCCGCAACGAGCCTTGAGGGATGATGATGAGCCAGACTGTGGCGAGCCGGGCAGACCTACCCGAACTCCTGTCCGGATTTGCGGGGCTCGCCGCCAGCACCGATGTGCTGATTTGCGATGTCTGGGGCGTGGTCCACAATGGCCACCGTGCCCATCCCGCCGCCTGCTCGGCCTTGCAGCGTTTTCGCGCGGCCGGCGGAACCGTGGTCATGGTCTCGAACTCTCCGCGGCCTTCGGTTGATGTCATTCCCCAGATGATGGGTTTCGGCGTGCCACGCGACGTCTTCGATGCCATCGTCACCTCGGGCGACGTCACGCGCGGGCTGATCACGGAGCGCGCCGGCCAGAAGGTGCTCCATCTGGGACCAGACCGCGATCACACCCTGTTCAAGGGGCTGGACATGGTGCTGGCCGGGCTGAACGACGCTTCCTACTGCATCTGCACCGGCTTCACCGACGATGAGCGCGAGACGCCCGCGGACTACGCGGCGACGCTGGCGCGCATGGCGGAGCGTGGCCTTGTGATGATCTGCGCCAATCCGGACCTCATCGTCGAGCGCGGCGACAGGCTGATCCCCTGCGCCGGTGCCATGGCGCTGGCCTATGAACAGCTCGGCGGCCAGACGATCTATGCCGGAAAGCCGCATCGCCCGGTCTACGAGCGCGCGCTGGTGCTGGCCGAGGGCGTGCGGGGCCTCCCGGTCGATATCGTTCGCGTCCGCGCTGTCGGGGATGCGCTGCGGACCGATGTGGCCGGCGCCAACGCGTTCGGGATCGAGGCGATCTTGCTGTTCGAGGGTATTCACTGGGCCGATGTCGGCGGCCAGGACTGGCGCCGGGGCTTCGGCCCCTGGCTTGAGGCTCAGCAAGCCCGTCCAAGCTATGTGATGCCGCGCCTGAGCTGGTAGTTGTGTCCGCGGTCAACCCGCCAGACGCATCAACTCGTCAATTCCGTCCTGGGTCATGGCGCCCGGCGCGCCCGGGCCGGCGAGCATCTGCTCCATCGCGCGGGCCTTGCGCGCGAGTTCGTGGGTGCCAAGGCGGAGTTCGCCGTCCTGCGCCTGGACATGGGCCGCGAACAGCCGAAGCCGCTCCTCGATCGCGTGCAGCGAATGGACAATGCGGCAGAGCCGCTGGCCGGTCAGGTCCTGAAAGCCACTGGCCTCGATCAGGCCGATCATGCGCTGCTCGACCAGGGATTTGTAGGCCTGCCCGGTGGCGCAGCTGCCGAGCAGACTTTCGGCCGTTTCGAGCATGACAGCGGCCGCCTTGCGGGTCTGGCAGAGCACGTCCTCGATGTCGGCGTGGGCCGTTCCAAGGTTGCGTTCGGCGAGGTCGAGCAGGCCCAGCCCGTTGATCGCCATCCTCAGTTCGGCAATGTAGGCCGCCGCGCTGCCAAGGTCCGACCGATCCGTTTGCCGTTGTTCAACGCCGGACGCCGTCATGGCTCCACCTTTCGAAAGGGCCGCCGGATCCGTCAGGTGCCGACCACGGCCTCGATCTTGGCCTTCAGTGTCTGGGCGTTGAACGGCTTGACGATGTAATTGTTCACACCGGCCTTCTTGGCGGCGATCACGTTCTCGGTCTTCGATTCGGCTGTCACCATGATGAATGGCGTCGAACGCAGGCCGTCATCCGAGCGCACATGGCGCAGCAGATCGTATCCGCTCATCGGCTCCATGTTCCAGTCGGAGATGACGAGGCCGTATTTCTTCTCCTTGAGCTTGCCAAGGGCTGCTGCTCCGTCGGCGGCATCATCGACGTCCTCAAAACCCAGCTGCTTCAGCAGGTTCTTGATGATGCGAACCATGGTCTGGTAATCATCCACAACCAGGATCGGTATAGACGTATCAAGGGCCATCAGACGTACTCCGTGAACTCATGGGCGACGGCCTGCAATGCTGAATGCAGGCCGGAAAGCGGACCATGCTGGTTTTGGGATAGTTCAAGCGGGTTGATAACGCGTTAAGCGCCACCGTTGGCACACGGCTGACGGCTTGACGAAAGCGAGGCTACGCGTCACCGAAGCTGGCACGTGGTTGCTGACAGATTGAGACGCTCTTGACGACTGACGAATTCCCCGTGGCCACGGCAACAGCCCTCGCCTGGACCGATCGAGGGCTGCAAGGCGGGCCACCGCGCGGCTGCGTTCTGGCGGTCGGTAACTTCGATGGCATCCATCTTGGCCATCAGGCGCTTCTGGCGGAGGGCCGGGCGCTCGCCGCCACGATGAGCCGTCCGCTCGGGTTACTGACCTTCGAACCCCATCCGCGCAGCTTGTTTCGCCCCGAGCAGCCGGTATTTCGCCTGACGCCTCCTCCGATCAAGCGCGAACTGGCGCGGGATTGCGGATGCTGCCATGTGTTGGAACTCGCCTTCAACCGCGACGTTGCCGCGCTCAGCGCGACCGGCTTCATCGATGATCTGCTGCTCGCAGGGCTCGATGCCGCGGCGCTGGTTGTGGGGTCGGATTTCGCCTTCGGCAAAGCCCGGTCTGGCGATGTCGCGACACTGACAGCGGCTTTCGGCAGCATCGGACGGCCCGTGCGAGCGCTTGACCCGGTTCATGACGCATCAGGGCAGGTGATTTCGTCCTCGCGCATTCGCCAGGCCCTCGCTGACGGCGATGTGGCCGCGGCCAATCTCCTGCTCGGGCGGCGCTGGACCATCAGGGCCGAGGTTGTCCATGGCGACAAGCGCGGCCGCCTGCTTGGCTTTCCCACGGCCAACATGGTCCTGCCCGCCGACAACAAGCTTCGCCATGGGATCTATGCCGTCGAGGTCAGGCTCGACGATGCCTGGCATAAGGCAGTCGCGAGCTTTGGCCGGCGTCCCACCTTCGATGACGGCGCCCCCCGCCTCGAGACCTTCGTGTTCGATTTCGCCGGCGATCTTTACGGCAAGGTGCTCGACGTGCGTTTTGCGGGCTTCGTGCGCGCCGAACAGAGATTCGAGTCGCCCGATGCCCTGATCGGGCAGATGCAGCGCGATTGCGCCGAGGCCAGGCGGCAGCTCGGATGAGCGGATCGCGTGCCGGCCGCGCCGGTTTGTTGTCCATTCGTTAACCAAACTGGATCAAATCTCCCGGTTGCCGAGGAGGACATTTCTGCGATGAAATTGGTTGGCTTGATGTCGCGCGTGTCCTTGCGGATCAGGATGGCGATCGGTGTGGCCTTGCTGGTGGCGGCCAGCGTCGCCGCGATCAGTTCCTGGGCCGTGTCGTCGGTCGAGCGCGGCATTTTCAGGCAGGCTCTGCAGACCCAGAACACTGCGATGCGCGTTGCGGCGCATGTCATGCGCGGGGCCTATCCCGGTACCGAGGTGCTGTATTCCCCGACGGGTGTGGATCGCATCCGCGTTGCGGCGTTTCCCGACATCTCCGACCACCGCTTTGTCGATCAGGTCTTGAGCATCGTCGGCGGCAAGGTCACCATGCTCAGATGGGACCGTGCGCGCGGCGAGTTCGAACGGGTTTCCACCACAACACGGCGGCCGGACAACACCCGTGCGACCGGTGAAGCGCTGGGCCCTGCGCACCATGCCTTCCGCGAGCTGCGGTCGGCGCAGGTGGCAAGAGGGCAGGGAAGCGTCTACGGTACGGATTACTACACGCTGTTCGTGCCGATCCTGCAGGCGGACGGCGATGTCATCGGGGCCCTGCATGTCGGCACGCGCATCGAGGATGTGTCAGCCCAGGCCGACGCAATCGACCGTGGTATCATCGTGGCTGCCGTCATGCTCGCCAGTGTCGGCGCCGTGCTTGGCTTTCTCATGGTGACATGGGGCCTCAGGCCGTTGTCGGCCTTGGCGCGGGCGGTGAACGACCTCGGCGCGGACAGGCTGTCCACCGTCGTGGAAGGCCGTACCCGTGATGACGCCTTCGGGGTCATGGCCCGTTCGCTGGAGGCGCTCAGGGTCTCGCTGATCGAGAAGTCGATGATGTTCGAGCATAAAGCGCACGAAACCGAAGCGCAGACCCGCCGTGCCGGAGCGCTCGAGGCAGCGGCCGGCGAACTCAACAGGGTTGTCAATGAATCCGTCGCCAGCGTGCTGGACTCCACCAACGTGTTGCGCCATAGCGCCGAGCAATTGCGCGGCGCCGCCGAGATGACCACATGGCAGCTCGGCGCCGCCAGCACCGCGTCGTCCGGATCGTCGGAAAGCGTGCGCACGGCCGCCGCTGCCGCCGAGGAGCTGAACGTGGTGCTTGCCGACATCAGCCAACAGATCTCGCGCGGCTCCTCGGTCACGGCCAAGGCCGTCAGCGCCATGGACCAGACCCGCAGCCTTGTCGGCGTGCTTGCCTCGTCGAGCGCCCGCATCGGCGAAGTGGTCACCCTGATCACCAGCATCGCCGAGCAGACCAACCTACTGGCGCTGAACGCGACCATCGAGGCGGCGCGCGCCGGCGAGGCCGGGCGTGGCTTCGCGGTCGTCGCCCAGGAGGTCAAGCAGCTTGCCAGCCAGACCGCCCGCGCCACCGATGAAATCCGCCGCCAGGTCGAGGAGATGCAGTCGGCGACCGATCAGGCCGTCGGCGCGATTGGCGGCATCGGCGACACCATCGCCACCATCGACAAGATCACCATCTCGATCGCGGGCGCGGTCGAGCAGCAGGGCGCGGCCACCCAGGAGATTGCCCGCTCGATCATGGATGCCGCCAATTCCAGCACGGATGTGAACAACGCCATCGTCGCCGTCGATGCGGCCTCGAGCAAGACCTCCTTCGCAGCCTCCGACCTCGAACAGGTGGCCGACCGCGTGGTCGAGACCGCCGAGACGCTGCGCAAGGCGATCAGCCATCACATCTGCAGCATCAAGGCTGCCTGAGACGGCGGTGCGCCCTTCCGCAGCGTGCGCGCCGGTGCTATGGACGCGCCATGATGTGTCATCGCCACAGGCAATCCGCCGCAGCCTTGCGAATTACCGGCCCGGTCCCTCGCGCCCTGTGACGGGCGCCGGCGGGCCGGGATTGCCGTTATGCCGCCAGCCTCGCGCTGACCCGATCATTCCAGTCCAGTGAACAGCCATGACCGATGCACCCAAGACCACAGCCGGTGAGGCGCGCGATTATTCCGCCACGCTCAATCTGCCGCAGACCGATTTCCCGATGCGTGCTGGCCTGCCCCAGCGCGAGCCGGCCCTGCTCGAACGCTGGGCCGCGACCAAGCTCTACGGCCAGCTCCGGCAGGCTGCCAGGGGCCGCGACCGCTTCGTGCTGCACGATGGCCCTCCTTACGCCAACGGCGACATCCACATCGGCCACGCGCTGAACAAGATCCTGAAGGATCTGGTGGTCCGCTCCGCCCAGATGGCCGGCTATGACTCCAACTATGTGCCGGGCTGGGACTGCCACGGCCTGCCGATTGAATGGAAAATCGAGGAGCAGTACCGCGCCAAGGGCAGGAACAAGGATGAGGTGCCGCTGATCGAGTTCCGCAAGGAATGCCGGGCCTTCGCCGAGCATTGGGTCGGCGTGCAGCGCGAGCAGTTCAAGCGCCTGGGCGTCGAGGGTGACTGGGACAAGCCCTACCTCACCATGACCTATCCGGCCGAGGCCCGGATTGCGCGCGAACTGATGAAGTTCTCGATGAACGGCCTGCTCTATCGCGGCTCAAAGCCGGTGATGTGGAGCGTCGTCGAGCGCACCGCGCTGGCCGAAGCCGAGATCGAGTATCACGACTATCAGAGCGACATGGTCTGGGTGGCGTTTCCTGTTGCCAGCATGGGCAGTGGGGGCGCGGGATCAGCGTCGATGCAAGGCGCTCTTGCGCGCTCGGACGTGTTCCAGTCCGCTTCGGTCCTGATTTGGACAACAACGCCTTGGACCATCCCCGGTAATCGTGCGATCTGTTTTCACAACAAGATCGGTTATGGCCTGTATGAAGTGACCGCGAACGAGCGCGGCTTCGGGCCTCGACCTGGTGAGCGCTATATCCTGGCTGACAAGCTCGCAGAGTCGGTACAAGGTCAGGCAAGGCTAACCCTTGAGCGGATGTGTGCGGTCCCTGCCGATGCGCTCCATGGGGCAACCTGCATCCATCCCCTCGCGGGCCAGGGCTATGACTTCGACGTTCCCCTGCTCGACGGCGAGCATGTGACGGATGACGCCGGCACCGGCTTCGTGCACACCGCGCCCGGCCATGGCCGCGAGGACTTCGACATCTGGATGCGCGCGGACACCCAGGCAATGCTGCGCACCCATGGGATCCCGACCGAAATCCCCTACACGGTCGGCCCGGACGGGCTCTATACGAAGGATGCTCCCGGTTTTGAGGGTCGCTCGGTCATCACCGACAAGGGCGACAAGGGCGACGCCAACGAGGCGGTCATCAAGGCGTTGATCGACGCAGGTCGTCTGTTCGCGCGCGGCAGTCTCAAGCACCCGTATCCGCACTCCTGGCGCTCCAAGAAGCCGGTCATCTTCCGCAATACACCGCAATGGTTCATCGCGATGGACAAGCCATTCGCCGCAGGCGGCGCCATGCCGACCTTGCGCGAAGCCTCGCTGGCCGGCATCAGGGCGACCGAATGGGTGCCGGCCTCGGGCGAGAACCGCATCCGCGGCATGATCGAGGCCAAGCCCGATTGGGTCGTCTCGCGCCAGCGCGCCTGGGGCGTGCCGATCACCGTGTTCGTGGCGCGGCATGACCTTCCGGCCCACGGCCTCAGGGACGGCGACATCCTGCGCGATGAGCGGGTCAACCGCGCCATTGGCGAGGCCTTCGAACAGGATGGCGGCGACGCATGGTTCGCCAGCGCCGACGGCGCGCGGTTCCTCGATCCCTTCGGCTATCGGGCGGCTGACTTCGAGAAGGTCAACGACGTGCTCGACGTCTGGTTCGATTCAGGCTCGACCCATGCCTATGTGCTGGAAGACGCGGTGCACTTCCCCGATCTCGCCGGAACGAAGCGCAAGGTCGATGGCGGGCGCGACACGGTGATGTATCTCGAAGGCTCGGACCAGCATCGCGGCTGGTTCCATTCCTCGCTGATCGAGAGCTGTGGCACGCGCGGCCGCCCGCCCTTCGACGTGGTGCTGACCCATGGCTTCACCATGGATGAGAAGGGCCAGAAAATGTCGAAGTCGCTCGGCAACGTGGTCGCGCCGCAGAAGGTCATCGCCGAGTCGGGGGCCGACATCCTGCGCCTCTGGGTCGCCTCGGTCGATTATTCCGACGATCAGCGCATCGGCCCGGAAATCCTGAAGACCATGCAGGAGACCTACCGCAAGCTGCGCAACACGATCCGCTGGATGCTCGGCACGCTGGCGCATGTCGACGAGGCCGAACGCCTCACGGGGGTGGCCTCGATGCCCGAGCTTGAGCGGCTGATGCTGCACCGGCTCAGCGAGCTCGACGGGCAGGTCAAGGCGGCCTACGCAGCCTACGACTACAAGAAGGTCATCGCGCTTCTGTCGCAATTCATGACGGCTGACCTTTCGGCCTTCTATTTCGACGTGCGCAAGGACGCGCTGTATTGCGATCCGGCCTCCAGCCATATCCGCAGGTCGGCGCTCACCGTGGTCGACCATCTGTTCAACAGCATCACGGTCTGGCTGGCGCCGATCCTGGTCTTTACCGCCGAGGAGGCCTGGCTGGAACGGTATCCGTCACTGAAACAGACTGGTGGCTCCGTGCATCTGGAGACCTTCGCCGAGCTGCCGTCCTGCTGGCGCGATGATGCGCTCGACGCCAAATGGGAAGCCGTCCGCAAGGTCCGCCGTGTCGTCACCGGCGCGCTCGAACGTCAGCGCGCGGCCAAGGTCATCGGCTCGTCGCTCGAAGCTGCACCGCACGTCTGGATCGCCGACGCGGACCTGCTGGCGGCCCTGACCGGCGTCGATCTGGCCGAGGTGTCGATCACCTCCGCCATCCGGATCGAGGCGGGTGAGGGCCCTGCCGATGCCTTCCGGATCGATGACGTGAAAGGCGTTTGCGTCGTCTTCCGGCGCGCCGATGGCATCAAATGCGCCCGCTCCTGGAAGTATTTCGATCCCGCCACCGCCGATCCGGCCTATCCGGACATCACGCCCCGCGACGCGCAGGCGCTGCGCGAGCGCGAGGCCGCAGGACCATGATGACCGGCGAGCCAGCCAACGCGGCCGCCGGGGCCGCGCCAGCGGGCGAAGGGGTACGCTTTGGCGTCGTCACGGCGCTGACGGTCTTCGTGGCGGACCAGATCTCCAAGCTCTGGATCCTGTTCGTGGTCCGGCTGGAAGATACCGGGCCATGGCCGCTTCTGCCCTTCATGGATTTCGTCATGGTCTGGAACCGCGGCATTTCCTACGGCCTGTTCCAGCAGTCGAGCGATGTTGGCCGCTGGGCGCTGGTGATGCTGTCGGTTGCGGCATCAATCTGGCTGGGCTTGTGGCTCAGGCGGTCCGCGCGGCGGATGGAGGCGCTGGCGCTCGGGCTGATCATCGGCGGCGCGCTCGGCAACGTCATCGACCGGATCGCCTATGGGGCGGTCGCGGACTTCGTCCATCTGCACTGGGGCGGGTTCAGCTGGTATGTCTTCAACATCGCTGATGCTGCCATTGTTGTCGGCGTGGCTGCTCTGTTGTATGACAGCGTCGCAAGCGAATGGCGCAAGGGCGTCAGCAAGGCCGGGGTGCCTTGAGTTTGCCGCAAGCGGATGGCATGGCCGCTCAGGCGTTGGACAGGATGGACGGCAGATGATTCAGGTGCAGGTGATGCGGCGGACCGCAGCGGCCCTTCTCGGTCTTGGCGTGGTCATGGTCCAGGTTCCGGCCCATGCCCAGGAAGGCCCGTCCGGGCTTGCCGGGATTTTTGCTTCGCTGCTCGGTGGCGGCAGCTCCACTCCGGAGATCGATTATCGCGAGCGCGCACCGCTCGTCGTGCCTCCGAAGTCGACGCTGCCAACGCCGCAGGAACGCGAGGCGGCCCGCGCCCGCGCCAACTGGCCGATCGATCCGGACAAGCGCCGCAGGTCCGCCGCCCAGGATGACGGCGTTCTGGGCTATCTGTTGTCGGACAAGAGCCGCAACAATGACGACAATGTCGGTCGTATGCGTCTGAGCCCGGATGAACTCGCCCGCGTCCGCAGCAGCGGGCCTGCGCCGGCCACCGGGCCGCTTGGTGGTCAGGGCTCGATCCTTGACGACCGCGCCGGCGGGTCGACGATGATGTATGATCCGATGCGTCAGATGCGCGAGCAGGACGCGCGCGCGAAGCAACGCGCCAATGAGCGCCCGATCGGCGCTGAGCCGCCGAGGCGCTACCTGAGCGAGCCGCCGGCTGGCTATCGTGCGGCGACGCAGCGCGTCGACGCCCCCAAGACCGCCCCGATCTTCAGCGAGCGCGACAGGGAACTCGGGATCAACGACTTCAACCGCCAGAACGCGAGACGGTGATCGGCGGATGTGACTGCAATCTGCGGTATCTCGCTCCGTTATCAGGCTTGCGCCGGATGACGATGTCATCCGGGGTTCCTATATGATGATCCGGTTACGCCTTGATTCTGGGCCGCAACGTTTCCGCAGGTGTCATGATGAGTGTTGCTGAATACGGCCAGTCCGGCCAACCAGCCGCCGCCGGCGCAGCACCGCGCGTCGAGGCGTTCAATCTCGACAACGGGCTTCAGGTCGTCGTGATCCCCGATCGCCGCGCCCCTGTCGTCACGCACATGGTCTGGTACCGCAATGGCTCTGCGGATGATCCGGCCGGCAAGTCAGGCATCGCCCATTTCCTCGAGCATCTCATGTTCAAGGGCACGGCGAGGTATCCGGCCGGGGCCTTCTCGCGCCAGTTGGCGGGGCTCGGCGGGCAGGAAAATGCCTTCACCTCCTACGACTACACCGCCTATTTCCAGCGCGTGGCCAAGGAGCACCTGCCGGCGGTGATGGACTACGAGGCCGATCGCATGACCGGGCTGTCCTTCGACGAGGCAGTGGTGGCACCCGAGCGCGATGTCGTCCTCGAAGAGCGTCGCATGCGCGTCGATGCCGACCCGGGCGCGCAGTTATCCGAGGAGATGACCGCTGCCCTGTACATGCATCATCCCTATGGCCTGCCGGTGATCGGCTGGGAGCATGAGATCGCCAGCCTCGAACATGCCGACGCCTTCGCCTACTACAGGCGCTTCTACACGCCGGACAATGCCATCCTGATCGTCGCCGGCGATGTCGCGGCCGATGAGGTCCGCGAGCTTGCCGGCCGGATCTACGGCCCGATCGCGTCCACTGGAGCAAAGCCAGCGCGCAAGCGCCTGGCCGAGCCGCCGGCGCGTGCCGCGAGAACCATCATCGTGGCGGATCCGCGCGTGCGCCAGCCAATCCTCTACCGTCAGTTCGTTGCCCCCAATTATGGCAATGCCGAAGGCGACGAGGCCTTCGCCCTCGATCTGGCCCTCGACATCATGGGTGGCGGCGCAACCTCGCGGCTCTATCGTGAGCTGGTGGTCGACCGGAAGATTGCATCACACATGGGCGGGTCGTACTGGGGCTCGATGCTCGATTCCGGCCGGATTTCCTTCAGTGCTGCGCCGACCGAGACGGCGACGCTCGACGAACTTGAGGCCGCCCTGTCGGAAGCGATCGCGCGGTTCCAGCAGAGCGGACCCACCGAAGCCGAGATGCGGCGCTCGCGCACGCGCCTGATTGCCGACACGATCTACAACCGCGACAGCCAGTCCAGCCTTGCCCGCCTGTATGGGTCGTCGCTGTGCGTCGGGGACAGCATCGCCGATATCGAAAGCTGGCCGGACCGGATGGCCAAGGTCAGCGCCGCGGCTGTTACGGCTGCCATTCGCAAGCATATCGACCTCAGGCGTGGCGTGACCGGCAAGTTGACAGGCGCGGACTGACGGGGCCGCAAGGCTCGTTGATGCCCAGCATCGCCACAGACGGCTGCACCTGCCGGCGGTGCCCATTGGACGTATTCAGATGACCATGACCGCAAACACCCTCGTCGGCCACACCGGCCCAGCAATCCGCACCGTGACGGCTGCCTGCGGCGTCACCGCCTGGCTGGTCGAGGACCGGAACCTGCCGCTGATCGCGCTCGATTTTGCCTTCCTGCACGGGGCCAGCCATGATCCTGCCGGCAAGGCCGGTGCGCTCAACCTCGTCTCGGGCCTGCTCGACGAAGGCGCCGGCGCCCTCGACGCGGAGGCCTTCCAGAACGCGCTGGCCGATCATGCCATCGAATTGTCGTTCTCGGCTGATCGCGACGAGTTCCGCGGCTCGCTGAAGACGTTGCGCGAACACCGCGCCGAGGCCTTTCGGCTGCTCGCGCTCGCGCTGCACAAGCCGCGCTTCGACGATGATGCCGTGACACGGGTCAAGGCGCAGATCAGCGCCGGCTTGCGTCGCGAGGAGCAGGATCCCGACAGCATCGCCCGGCGCGCTTTCTCGTCGATCGCCTTTCCTGGCCATCCCTACGGCCAGCAGACGCGCGGCACGCTGGCCAGTGTAACGGCCATCGAGGGCTCTGACCTCAAGGCGCTGGTGAAGAACCTGTTCCAGCGCAAGGACCTGCGGGTCGTGGCGGTGGGGGACATCACGGAAGCCGAACTGATCGCGGCGCTCGACGAGCTCTTCGGCCCCTTGGCTGCCGACAGCGTGCTGGTTCCGCCGGCGATGACAACGATTGCCGGTCTCGGCGAGGTCCGGATCACCGGGATGGATGTGCCGCAGACCGCACTGCGCTATGGCGCGCCGGGGCTCTTGCGCACCGATCCAGACTATATCGCCGCAGAGATCGTCAATCACGTGCTTGGCGGGTCGGCCTTCACCTCGCGGCTCTTTCGGGAGGTGCGCGAGAAGCGTGGCCTCGCCTATGGCGTGTCCAGCGCGCTGGTCAGCATGCGCCACGCGGCCATCCATGTTGGCGTGACCGCGACGAAGAATGACCGCGTCGCTGAATCGCTCGATGTCATGCGGAGCGAAATGAGGTCGCTCGCCAAGGCCGGACCGACGGCGGATGAACTGAAAGAAGCCAAGGACTACCTGATCGGCTCCTTTCCCTTGCGCTTCGACACCTCGTCGAAGATCGCGAGCCAGCTCCTGTCCTTCGCCATCCAGGATCTGGGCATCGACTACACCGTGCGCCGCAACGACCTGTTCCGGGCGGTGACCATGGATGATGCCATGCGCGTTGCAGACCGCCTGTATGGCGGCGATCGCCAGCTTGTGGTGGCGGTTGGCCAGCCGGTCGGGCTGGGCTGAGCCATGGCCGTCCGCCGTCTCGATCCGGTTCTGGTCGATCAGATCGCGGCCGGCGAGGTGATCGAGCGACCGGCTGCGGCGGTCAAGGAACTGGTCGAGAATGCGCTGGATGCGGGCGCCCGCTCCATTGATGTGACCATCGAGGCAGGCGGGCGCCGGCTGATCCGCGTGGTCGATGACGGGGCCGGGATGGGGCCGGACGATCTTTATCTGAGCGTCGAACGCCACGCCACCTCGAAACTGCCGACCGGTGATCTGTTCGCCATCAGCACGCTCGGCTTCCGTGGCGAGGCGCTGCCCTCGATCGGCTCGGTCGCGCGGCTCGACATCCTCACCCGCACAGCAGACGCTGACAGGGGCGCAGCCCTCACGATCAATGCCGGGCAGAAAGGTGAGGTTCGCCCCGCTGCCGCTGCAAAGGGCACCCGCATCGAGGTCACCGATCTTTTCCACGCCACGCCGGCCCGGCTGAAGTTCCTCAAGTCGGATCGTTCGGAGGCCCTTGCCGTTGCCGAGGTGGTACGTCGGCTGGCCCTGTGCCATCCCGATGTGCGGTTTTCGTTGGCAGGCGATCATCTGACTCCGTTCATCTTCCCGCGCGAAGGGGAGGGCGAAGCGGGCTCTCTGGCGCGTTTGGCCCGCATTCTCGGCCGCGAGTTCCCGGACAACGCCGTGGGCGTTGATGCCGCCCGCGAGGGGGTGACCATCACCGGCTTTGCTGGCCTGCCGACCTTCAATCGTGGCAACGCCGCCGCCATCCACCTGTCGGTCAATGGCCGCCCGGTGAAGGACCGGCTGCTGCTCTCGGCCGTGCGCGGGGCCTATGCCGATGTGCTGGCGGGCGATCGCTACCCCTCGATCGCGCTTGGCGTGATATGTGAGCCATCCCAGGTCGATGTGAACGTTCATCCTGCCAAGAGCGAGGTACGCTTCCGCGATGCGCCGCTGGTGCGCGGCCTCGTCATCAATGCGATCCGCGAGGCGCTGGCGCGCACGGGCCATCGTGCCGCCACGACCGGTGGTACGCGCGCCCTCGACGCCATGCGCGGACTGTTCCGGACACCTGAGCCAAGACGTGGGCCGGTCAGTTTTGGCTGGAACGGCACCCATCAGGCCGTGCCGGCCACTTCGGGCCTTGCCGAGAGGCGACAGCACGGGCTGGACCTTGCGGCGCAGCCAAGCGTGGATGCACGTGCCAGCACGGACGACACGGCACTGCATGCCGCAGCCTTCCCGCTCGGTGTCGCGCGGGCCCAGCTCCATGGCAACTATATTGTCACGCAAACCGCCGATGGCGTCATCATCGTCGATCAGCACGCGGCCCATGAAAGGCTGGTTTACGAGCGCCTCAAGGCGGCGCGCGCCGGACAGGGCATCGCGCGCCAGATGCTGCTGGTCCCGGAGGTCGTCGAACTTGACCCTGTGGATGCCGACCGGCTCGCTGCGGCAGCCTCCGAACTTGAGGGCTTGGGCCTGGCCATCGAGCCCTTCGGGCCCGGCGCCGTGCTGGTCCGCGAGGCGCCGACCGAACTTGCCGGCGGCAATCTCAGGCAGCTTGTGCATGATGTCGCCGATGCCCTGGCCGATGATGGCGTCAGCAGGCTGGGCAACAGGCTGGACCACGTGCTGGCCACGATGGCCTGCCATAACTCCGTACGGGCCGGCCGTCGGCTTCGCCCCGAGGAAATGGATGCGCTGCTCCGGGACATGGAGGCCACGCCGATGTCCGGCCAGTGCAATCACGGCCGCCCGACCTATGTCGAGCTGAAACTCAGCGATATCGACAGGCTGTTCGGGAGAAGCTGACCGCTGCGCGGGGTATCAGCCGCGCGTGACAAGGTCATGCGCGAGCTTCATCGCGATCGCCAATGCGGAGACGGCGGTCGCGAGTGCGGCGCGGCGGTTGAGCATCTGCGATCGGTTCATCGCAGTGACCATGCGGTTGAAATCCTGCGCATCGAGCTTTTCGGTCAGGCTGATGCGTCGGACAAGATTGCCGCTGGCGCGCCACCAGAGGTAGGCGGCCGCAAGGGCACTGATCAGGGCGAGGGCATCGAGGATGGAAACCAGCATGACGGACCTTCAACGTGCGATCAGGAAACGCACCTGCGTATCCCCGTAGCTCCGATGATCTGTTGTGTCGAAGCCGGACGGAATTTCAAGTTCTGCCGCGACCGTCTCCTCCCAGACCACGAACGCACCCGCGCTCAGCCAGCCGCCATCACGCGCGGAGGCCAGCGCCAGTCCCCCCAGAGCCTTGCCATAGGGCGGGTCGCAGAACACCAGGCTGAAAGGATCCATGCCGGAAATCGGGCCAAGCCGCGTTGCATCCCGGCGATAGATCCGGGTCGCGCCGCCGAGACCGAGCGCGTCCTGGTTGCCACGGATGATTCCGCGCGCATCGGTGCTGTCATCCACCAGCAGCGCAAAGCTCGCGCCACGCGAAATCGCCTCGAATGACAGCGCGCCGGTGCCCGCAAACAGGTCGAGAACCCGCACGCCGTCAAGCGCAACGTCGGCGCTATGGCTGAGGATGTTGAAAAGGCTCTCGCGCAGCCGGTCCGAGGTTGGGCGGATAGCGAGCGATCCTGCCTTTGGTCCGAGCAGCGCACGGCCCTTGAGGTTCCCGCCGACGATCCGCATGGCGTAACCCGTCAGAACCGCGGCTTGCGCGGCCCGCGCGGCTTGTCACCGCCGCCAGCCCCGCCTGAACGCGGCGGCCCTGAACGCGTCCCGCCCTTGAATGGCGGCTTGCCGCCTTCACGGAACGGGCGCTGTGGGCGCTCGTCCTCGGTGCGCGGCGGCCGGACCGTGCGGGCCGGCCTGTCGCCAAGATCCTTGCGCGGCGGACGATCGGAAAAATCCCGGCGTGGACCTGCGTCGCTGCGCGGTCCGCGCGGCTTGAACGGCCTCTCGGCATCGGTGCGCGGTGGCCGTTGCTTGTCGCCGCCCCAGGGTGCTCCACCAACAAAGTCCCGGCGCGGCGGCCTGTCATCCTCCTGCCGGGGCCGGCGCGCCGGACGCTCGTCGCCGCCAGGCGGGGCGAAATCGGCGCGCGTGTAGCGCGGCTTGCGCGGAATGTCGGGCGAGGCCCCGGCCACGCGCTCCACGGTTACGCGGCGTCCCTTTGGATCCTCGATCGGCTTGGCGCGCACGCGCTCGCGGCCGCCTGCCGCCTCGCGCTGGGCGCGTTCCTCGCGCGGGTCGCTGCCCCGGCGTGGACCGGTCCGCTTCGGCTTCATCTGGGTCGTGTCCTCGTCGCGCCAGATGGCACCGCGGCCTTCCTCGGCGCGCAACAGGATGTCGCGCGGGGCCTCGCCGCTTTCCTCCCGGGCGCGGTGATATGCACCTTCGCGCGGCTTGCGGGTGGGCTTTTCAGTGGGGGCGTCGCGGTCAAAACGGGGTCGTCCGCCACGCTCACCGAAGCGCTCGCGCTCGCCGCGCTCATCGCGTCGTGACGGGCCGCGGTCCGGTCTGCGTCCCGCGCCACGCTCGTCTTCATGGGCATGGGGCCGATCGAGCCTGTTTTCGTTGCGGACAGGGGCCTCGAAATCGACACCGGCGATGCTGGCCAGTTGCTCGCCGAGCTGGTCGCGCAGGACCCTGGTGCGGACCTCCTCGACGTCGCCTTCGGCCAGATCGCCAAGCTGGAACGGACCGAAAGAGATCCGGATCAGCCGGTTCACGGTCAGGCCGAGATGCTCAAGCACGCGCTTGACCTCGCGGTTCTTGCCCTCGCGCAGATCGACCGTCAGCCAGGTATTGTCGCCGACCTCCCGGTCGCGCGTCGCCACCACTGGACCGAAATTCTCGCCATCAATGGTGACGCCGCCGCGCACGGCGTCGAGTTTGTCCTGCGTGATCAGCCCGTAGGCGCGCACGCGATAGCGCCGGAGCCAGGCCGTTTCGGGGTGTCCGAGCACGCGTGCAAGACCGCCATCATTGGTGAGCAGCAGAAGCCCTTCGGTGTTGATGTCGAGCCGCCCGATGGTGATGACCCGCGGCAGGTCCTCGGGCAGGGTTTCGAACAACGTTGTCCGGCCTTCGGGGTCGTGGTTGGTCGAGACCAGCCCGGACGGCTTGTGATAGAGCCAGAGCCGGGTGCGCTCGCGCGCCGGCAGCGTCTCGCCATCGATCATGATCCGGGCCGTCGGCAGCACGTCGAGCGCCGGCGATGTGATTACCTCGCCATCGACGCTGACGCGGCCCTGTTCGATCATCGCCTCGGCGTCTCGCCGCGACGCGGCGCCGGCCCGGGCGATTACCTTGGCGATGCGCTCGACACCACCGGCCTTCTCGGTTGCGGCAAGCCGTTCCGGGTTGCCCTCCCGCGGCAGGAAGGGGCGGCGCTCGGGTCGGGAGGCGCTGCGCGGACGCTCGGCGCCACGATCATCGCTGCGCTGTGGACGCTCGTCATCGCGGAAGCGGCGCGGCGGCCGGTCGCTGAACTCACGGCGCGGCGGCTTGTCGCCAAAATCACGGCGCGGCCCGTTGCCTTTCGGAGCACGTGGCTTGAAGCCTTCCTCGCGGCGCTCGCCATCCGGCCGGTCAAAGCGCGGCCTTCTGAACGGCCTGTCGCCGTCCGCCCGCGGCGGACGCCCGGACGCTTCGCGGCGTGGCGGGCGATCTGGGAAATCCGTGCGTGGACCAAAGCTCTTGCCGCTGGCTCTGGGCTTGAACCCGTCGCCGGTTCCCTCCTGCTGAGACCTGCCGGAGCGGTCAGCGCCCTGGGCGCGCGGCCGGCTGAAGGGACGATCACCGCGCTCAGGCCGTTCGCTGCGAGAGGGTCTCTCGCTCCGGTCGCTCTCGAAACGGCGCGGCCGCTCGGTCCGTTCGCCCGCAGGCGGAGCATCACGGAAGGCTCTTTCTGTGTCGGTGTCTCGGAGGGCTCACGCGCTTCGCACCGGAATGGCGGCGTGGTAACAGGGATTTGCCCGCCGAGCGAGAAAAATCCCGAACCATGCCTGACGCCGAGACCATGTCGCCCATGCAGATGGCCCTCGCCGAAGCACAGGCTGCCGCCGATCGCGGCGAGGTGCCGGTCGGTGCGGTGGTGGTGCGTGCCGGACTGGTCATCGCCCGCGCCGGGAACCGCACGCGCGAGCGGAACGATCCCACGGCCCATGCCGAGATGTTGGCGATCCGCGCCGCCTGCGACGCGCTCGGCGCTGAGCGGCTGACCGGCTGCGATCTGCACGTCACGCTCGAACCATGCCCGATGTGCGCAGGCGCGATTTCCTTTGCCCGCATCCGGCGGCTGTATTTTGGTGCGGTTGATCCCAAGGGCGGCGCGGTCGAGAGCGGCGTCAGGCTTTATGCCTCGCCGACCTGCCACCACGCCCCCGAGGTCTACGGCGGCATGGCCCAGAGCGAGGCGGCGGCGCTGCTCAGGGATTTCTTCCGCGAAAGGCGGGGTCTCTAGCTTCGGTTCAGCGCGCCAGGAAGGCGGGCACGCGCTCCAGCGCGTCCGCCCGAGCGGCTGGGTTCGTGCCGGCATGGGCCATGCCGCTGCCATTGGCGCTGAAGGCGAGGTCGTTGCGCTGGGTCAGCGGCCTGCCGGGATGGTCGAAGTCATGAAATGCGTCCGGGTAAAGCTTGATGGCCACGGCCTCGCCACGGGCATTGGCGGCCTCGACAAGGGTCTTGCAGGGCGCAGCAGGCGTCCAGTCATCCGCCTCTCCCATCAGGATCAGCAGCGGCAGGCGCGCCTTGAACCCCGCCGATTCAGCCTGACCCCGGCAACCTGGATAAAACGCGACGGCCCTGGCGATATCGGGGGACAGGTCTGCCGGCCTGCGGTCCTTGCGGATCGCGGCGAGCACGGTCGAGCCACCGTTGGACCACCCCAGCAGCGAGACAGCGTTGGGCTTCACCTCGCTGCGCGCCTGAAGCCATGTCTTGGCGGCGAGCACGTCGGCGACCCGCTCGCGGCCTGCCCGGACGCTCCTGTTGGCGGTGCCGCACTGCGAACCAAGGCCGCGTGACCTGAAACTGTCCGGCATCAGCACGAGAAAGCCCTTGGCAGCCAGCCTCTGGCCCCAATCCGCGTGACGCGCCGAAGGCAGGCCGGCTGAATTGAACAGGCCGCCGCAGCCATGCAGCGCGATCACGGCCGGATGCGGGCCTGGACCCTGGGGACGATAGAGCGCCGCGGCCAGTTCCACGTCTTCGGCCGGGACGCGCACCATCTCGGGAAGGCCGTCAGCCCTTGCCGCGCCGACGAAAGCGCGCGGCGCCGGCAAGGCTGCGATCAGCGCGACGCCAGCAAGGCCTGCGGCAAGCCTGCGCGCGGCCATTCCAGGTGACCGGAGTTTCGGAAATGCGCCTACCACCCAGCGTCCTTGTTCACGCATGTCCCGCAATCAGGACATTCCAACACTGTCGATGACATGCTATCGCACTTTTGCAAGATTGGGGAGTGAGCGCAATGAACCGGCATGAAACGCCGTTTCTGGGCGGACAGGAGGCCGTGCTCAGTTTCGGTGACGGCGAATTCGCTGTCCTGAAACAGGGAACCTATGTCCGCTGCGCCGTCACCGGCGTGCGCATTCCGATCGAGGAACTGCGCTACTGGTCGGTCGACCTCAACGAGGCCTATGCCTCGCCCGCTGCGGTGCTCGCCCGTCTCAACCGGTCGAAGACGCGCTGAGGCAGCGGTCGAGCAGGCGGATCAGTCTGTCCAAGCCGTCGACCGGCTCAAGCGTGACATCCACAACGACGAGGCGTTCGCGCAAGGATTGCGGCAGCCTGGCCCCGATCCGCACCTGGTCCTTCGCGGTTGTCGCCACCAGCGCATCAAGACCCGTGGCAGCCGCGCTGACCTGCGCGAGATCTTTTGCGCTGTAGGGCGCATGATCAGCCACGACATGCTCGCCGACCAGCTCCGCCCCGCAGGCCCGCAAGGTGGCGCGGAACTTGTCCGGAAGCCCGATCCCGGCCATGGCGAACACGCGGCGTCCCGCGAGGCGCGCCGCGGCGGCAGGCGCGGGCATCAACTCTGCCCCGATGACCGGCAGGCCCGTGAGGGCCGCCGCACGCCTGCCGGCTTCGTCGGAGCCGATCAAGATGACGGCGTCGACCCGGCTTGCCTGAAGCGCCGCGTCCGCCCGCAGCGGCCCGGCAGGATGGGCCAAACCATTGCCGAAACCACTCTGGCCGTCGATGACGGCCAGAGTGAGTGTCTTCTCGATGTCAGGATTCTGCAGTCCGTCATCCATGATGATCACGCTGGCGCCGGCTTCGAGCGCCTTCGCCGCCCCCGCGACCCGGTCGCGCGACACGATGGTTGGCGCGGCCCGCGCCAGCAGGAGCGGTTCATCGCCGACCTCGGCCGCGCTGTGCCATGACAGGTCCACCCTCGTTGCGAGGCGCACCGAGCCGCCATAGCCCCGGCTCAGGAACACCGGACGTTCGCCGCGTGCGGCCAGGAGGCTGGCGAGGAGCAGCGCCGTCGGCGTCTTGCCTGCCCCGCCGCTGGTGAAGTTGCCGACGCAGATCACCGGGCAGCCGACCCGCACGCCGGGCCGGCACATCCGGCGCAAGGTCACGGCGCTGTAGAGCGCGGCCAGCGGCTGAAGCAGACGCGCCGTCAGACCTGGCGGGGTCTTCCACCAGAAGGCGGGCGCGCGCATCACGGTGCGGCACGCCGGGCCACCAGCCCCGCCCGCGCCAGCAGCGGATCCATGGCCTGCATGCTGCGGTCCGTCGCCCCTGTCAGCGCGGCAACGCCCTGCGCGGCGAGCCTGCCGGCTGTCCGCGCCTCATTGGCATGCATAAGCCACTGCAGGACCTGCCCGGCCAGCGCGCCCGTGTCATGGACCCTGACCGCTCCTCCGCCGTCATTAAGTGACGCGAAGACGTCGATGAAATTGTGGATATGGGGTCCATGCACGATCGCGGCACCCAGTTTCGCGGCTTCGATCGGGTTTTGCCCGCCATGCGGCACCAGCGAACCGCCGAGATAGCAGACCGGAGCCAGCCTGTAGAACAGGCCGAGTTCACCAACAGTGTCGGCCACGTAAAGGTCGAGGGCGCGGTCGGGGGGCAGCCCGGTCGACCGGCAACCGCTGGCCAGCCCTTCCGCCAGCGCGAGCGCCGCGATCTGGGATCCACGCTGCGGATGCCGGGGCGCAATGATGGTGAGCAGCCCAGGCAGTCGCTCCGCGATGCGCCGGTGCGCATCGATGATCATCTCCTCCTCGCCGGGATGGGTGCTGGCCGCGACCCAGATCGGCCGTCCTGAGGTGACGCCCTGCAGCATTGCCAGCGCGGCCGGATCGGCCGGTGGCGGGGTGACATCGTATTTGAGATTGCCACCCAGCATGACGTGCGGCGCGCCCAGCCGCGAGAAGCGCTCGCCGTCGCGTTGCGACTGCGCCATCACCACATCAAAGCGCGAGAGCAGGGCATGGGCCATCCCAGGTTGCTTCATCCAGCGGGCAAAGGAGCGCTCCGACATGCGGCCATTGAGCAGCATCAGGGGAACATCCGCCGTGTTCGCCTCCACAATCAGGTTTGGCCACAGCTCTGATTCCACCATAACGCCGATAGCGGGACGCCAGTGGCTGAGGAAGCAACGCATAAAGCCGGGCGTGTCGAGCGGGATGAACTGGTGCAGCGCCGCCGCTGGCAGCCGCTCCGCCATGACCCGGGCCGAGGTGACAGTCCCCGATGTCACCAGCACGTGGATGCCGCGCTCCTGCAGGCGTTCAATGATCGGGATCATCGAGACCGTTTCCCCGACGCTGGCGCCGTGCAGCCAGACCAGAGGACCTTGCGGACGCGCCATGCCGGCCACGCCCATGCGCTCCTTGATGCGCGCAGGGTCTTCCTTACCCTTCTTCAGACGCTGACGGAGGATCAACCCGGCAGCCGGCTGGACCAGACGGGTCGCGGCCCGGTACAGCCGCAATTGCCACGGGCTTTGGCTCATGGTTGTGGCGCCAATTGCTGCGCGCGTTTGGCGGCGGCCTGCGCGCGGTTTGGGGCGAGCATGCCCTCGGCAGGGTCGGCGCGCCCGACCAAGGCGAAGGCGCGGGCATGGACCGCGTCGAGCCCGGCCTCGACCGCCAGCCGCGCCGCCTCGACGGCGGCCTCGTCGGCGTCGCGCGCGACATGGATCGCATCCCCGACCACGATGGCGCAGTGACCGAAGGGCAGACCGATGGTTGTCGCGTCCCAGTTGCGCGCTGAATAGCGGCGGCTCGTCGTGACAGCGACCGGATAGATCGGACGACCGGAGACCTGGGCCAGCTTCACGATTCCTGTGCCCGCAACCCGCGCGATCTTGGGCACATCGGCCGTCAGGACCATGGTCTGACCCGCAGCCAGCGCCCGCGTCATCGCCATGAAGGCGCTGATGCCGCCCTTCTCGCGCACCTTGCGGCCATGGGCTCCCGATCCGCGGATCGCGCCTATTCCCAGCTGACGCAGGGCGATGGCATTGAATTCGCCATCGCCATGGCGCGACACCAGCGACGAGGCGTTCATCCAGTCAGGGCGTCCATAAGGCACCATCAGATGCTGGCCATGCCACATGGCGACGATCACCGGCAGGTCCGGCCGTACTCTCGTCTCATAGACACCCTCGGGCGCGATGGTGATCCGGTTGGTCTTGCGCACCAGCCGCAGATAGCCGGCCAGCAGACGGCCGACGGCCTCCTGGACGAGTGGCTTCTTGAGAATTGCAAGCGCCATCGGACCGCGTGGTCCCGCTCAGGGCTTGGAGGGGTCAAGCATGCGGTGCAGGTGCACAACGAAGTAGCGCATGTGGGCATTGTCAACCGAGGCCTGGGCCTTCGCCTTCCAGGCGGCATGGGCGCTGGCGTAGTTCGGAAAGATTCCGACGATGTCGAGCTTGGACAGATCCCGGAACTCGACGCCGTCGAGATGGGTCAACTCGCCGCCGAACACGAGGTGCGGCAACTGTTTGTGAGGTGTTGAATCAGCCATGGGCGCTCCCCGATGCAATGGCATCCCTCAGGTTGCGATACGCTATCGCGCCGGTTCTTGCGAGAGGCCAGCGCACCGGCTGCAGCATCAATGGCGCGAAAAAGCATGGTCCCGCATGGCGTTTGCCGCAGCAAGGAGGGTCAGGTGTCCGCCATGCCCCGCCGCCACCAGCGTCGCGTGGACCGGGCGGACGCGGTTGAAGACCAGACGGTCTCCAGCCAGGGTGGTTATCTTGCCCCCCGCCTCGCTGAGGATGAGGTCGGCGGCAGCCAGATCCCAGTCGCGCGAATCGGGCGAGATCAGACCACCGTCGAGCGATCCCTCAGCGATCCGGGCGAGCCTCAGCGCCAACGACGGCACCTTCGGCTGCGCGTCGAAGGCATAGACCTTGGCCAGCGCGTCGAGCATCGGCTTTGGCCCTGCGATGCGCGGCGGCCCCTCGGGCAGGCTCCGGGTCTGGATCGCGCCGGCATTGCGGGTCGCGCCCCGTCCGAGGCTGGCCGCGTAGGTCGCGTGCAGAGCCGGCGCGTGCACCACGCCGAGAACCGGCCTGTTGTCCGCCAGCAGCGCGACGCAAATGCCCCAATCGGGCAGGCCGGCCATGAACGCGCGCGTTCCGTCGATGGGATCGACAACCCAGACCAGCCTGTGGCCAAGCCGCGCGGGGTCATCCACTGTTTCTTCCGAAAGCCAGCGCGCCGCCGGAACGATGTCGCCGCAGCGGGCCTTCAGGAGGTTGTCGACCGCGATGTCGGCCTCGGTCACCGGCGAGCCGCCATCCTTGCTCCAGATGCGCGCCGATGTGGTCGCACCAGGCCTGAAATACCGCATCGCCATGTCTCCGGCTACGGTTGCGACACGAACGGATTCAGCGAGCAGGCGGTCAAGTCCATGCGGCGAAAGGTCGATCATCAGCTCGTCTTGGGGGGTGCGGCGCATTTGCGCAAGTTCTCTAAACTTTGGTCAAGCATACCGCGCAAAACCAGCGCTGAAACCTCCCTTTAACGCAATGCCTTAAGGCGTTGACCACCGCTGTGGGCCATCATCCGCAGTGTCAGAACGAGGCTGCACCACAAAAAAAGCGGCCCGTCTGCAGGGACAATGAGGCGTCACATGGCGAACCGCTCGTCACAGATCAGGTCTGGCCGCAGGAACCGGCCGGACCTGATCGACCAGATAGGCCCCGCATCGGCGCCTTCGCTCGGAGATCCGGTTGCGGTGATGCCCGCGCTTGCCTCTGCCGCGACCGCCCCGATCCAGCGCATCGAGGGCGTCCGGGTCATCCGTCCGGCCATGGACTGGCTCGGCGTCGGCCTGCGCCTCCAGCATGATGAGCTTGCCTCCAGCCTGTTCGAAATCTTCCTGACAGCGGGGGGAGGGCGCGACCTGGTGATCGCGGTGCTTGACGAGGATGACGCGATCGCGGTCTGGCGCAGCGCTGGCAAGGCGACAGCGTTGCCCCTGCTGCTTCAGGCGGCCAACGGCACCCTGTCCAATCCTTATCCCCAGATCGGCCCGATCGCGCTTGGCCCGTTGCATGTGCGCCGGCAGCACTCGTTCCTGCGCCATCGTCGCCCGCGTTTCCTGATGCGGCGCAAAAGCGTCCGCCCCCGCCTCGAGACGATTGAGGTGTTCG
Organism: Hyphomicrobiales bacterium; assembly: GCA_026400535.1. Lineage (GTDB taxonomy): Bacteria > Pseudomonadota > Alphaproteobacteria > Rhizobiales > Beijerinckiaceae > Allobosea. Next base: position 114,562 of record JAPLOU010000043.1, on the reverse strand, counting down.
GTCACGAACTGTCGCGTGGCGGGGTTCTCTGAGTCCGCGTTCAGAGTGCGATCCGGACGACCGGATCGAGGCACAGACCCGCCGTGAGCAGAAGGCCGGCGGTTCGGTTTGATCGGAAAAGCGCCAGCGCGAGAGACGGATCCGGCCGCGACAGGGCACGAACCTGCATCACCAGGTGGGTGGCGAACAGGGCGAGCCCTGCGAGCGCAACCAGCCCTCCGCCCACCGCCATCACACTGCCGAGGACCAGCAGCACGCTCAGTCCGTAGCATAGGCCGATGGCGAGCCGGGTATGGCCGCCGAAGGTGCGGGCCGATGACTTGATGCCGACCACCGCATCATCCTCGATGTCCTGCAGCGCATAGATCGTGTCATAGCCGATCGTCCAGAACACGGCCGCGGCGTAGAGCAGGACCGGCGCCAACGCGAGCGCGCCGAAAACGGCGCTCCACCCCACCAGCGCGCCCCATGAGAAAGCGAGGCCCAGAACGGCCTGCGGCATGCCGGTGACCCGCTTCATGAAGGGATAGATCGCCACGATCACCAGCGAAGACGCGCCAAGCACGATCGTGAACCCGTTGAACTGCAGCAGCACCGCAAGGCCAACGAGGGACAGCGCCATAAGCCAGACCACCGCCTGTTGCGTGGTCACTTCTCCGGCCGGCAGCGGCCGGTTGCGCGTGCGCGCCACCTGCCGGTCGAGGTCGCGGTCGACGATGTCGTTGCCGGTGCAGCCGGCGCCACGCATGACCACGGCACCGATGGAGAACAGCGCCATGTGCCAGGGGTTGGGGAGCAACGCGCTGACTGGCGTTCCCGCAGGCGCAAGGGTGGAGACCTGCATGGCGGCGAGACCGGCGGCCCACCAGCATGGCAAGAGCAAAAGCCAGTAGCCGATCGGCCGGTCAAGACGCGCGAGTTTGAGATAGGGGCGCGTAGCCGGCGGCGCGAGCGTATCGACCCAGTTACTGCGCCTTGCGTCTGGCAGGGATGTCGGCTGGGGCATCCCGTGCGCATCAGGGCGGCCGGAGCCGCTGGCGCTCACAGCGCGCCTTGTGGCACCCGCCACGGGCCACCCGAAAACCCGTCAATGCCGCCAAACGAACTGTTGTCCTGACCCTGCGCCTGGCGCCGCTGCTGCTCGCGGGCCTGACGCAGCATCGTCGCCTGCTGCTTGGCTGCATTGCAGGCCTGGCCGCGCACTTTCACGATCTGGCCCTGGCTGCTGTTCACATTGTTGGCGAACTCGTCCGGAACCTGGCACCATTCCTTGTTGTCCTTCAGAAAGGCGATGGTGCGGGCGCCATTGCTGGCCAGCTCGCTGAACGCCTTGCAGGCCACATTCGGGTCCACGCGCTTGCGCCCGAGATTGTTCACCCGCTCCATCAGGGATTGGCGCTGCTTCAGGAGCGTGCCCAACTGTTCGCAGACATTCGACTGGGCCAGCGCGCCCGAATACCCGGCCATCTGCACAAGCATCGCGATGGCCGCCCCGCCCGCAAGCAACATACGCCTGAACATCGGCTTCTTCCTCTCATGGGTGCGATCGTCCGGTCCGGCACACCAGCTGGTCCTGTAAACTCTATAGCAGCGAGCGCCGGATCATTCCACCCGTCCCACCGTGTGCGGCGGAAGGTCCCTGTCATCGGTTCAAATCGCGCCGGGTTTATGGCAGACAGGCCCGCGATCGAGCCGGCTTCAGGGCCGGCGCACGGAAAGAGCGGACCTGCTATGGAAAAGCCTGTCGGCCCAAGACTGTTTGTCGCAGGCGACCTCATGGGCGACGCGGTCATCGTGCTCGAGCGCGATCAGGTCAACTATCTGGTCAACGTACTGCGCCTTGGGGCCGGCAGCCCTGTGCTGGCCTTCAACGGGCGCGACGGCGAATGGCTCTGCGGGATCGAGCCGGTCAGCCGCAAAGACGTCGTCCTGCGCGTGCGGCGACAGACACGGCCGCAGCCCCCGCAAGCCGATATGCACTGCCTGTTCGCGCCGCTGAAATCGGCCCGGCTCGACTACATGGCCCAGAAGGCGGTCGAAATGGGTGCGACGTTGCTCCAGCCAATTCTCACGCGCCGCACGCAGGTGTCGCGGATCAACACGGGGCGGCTCGTCGCCAACGCCGTCGAAGCCGCCGAGCAATGCGGCTTGCTCAGCGTGCCCCCGGTGGCGATCGAGATGAAGCTGGAACGCGCAGTGGCAGCGCGTGATGAGCGGCGACTGCTGATCTTCTGCGACGAGGATGCGCCCGTGGCCAATCCGCTGGATGCACTTTTGGCCTCGCGCGCCGCCGGCCCAGACCAGCCCCTCGCCCTGCTGGTCGGTCCGGAGGGCGGTTTCGATGACGAGGAACGCCGGCTTCTTCTGGCCCAGCCCCGAATCGTCCGGCTGTCGCTGGGCCCGCGGATCTTGCGGGCGGACACCGCCGCCGTCGCGGCGCTCGCGATTGTTCAGGCGTGTCTGGGGGACTGGCGCTGACCTGCGCCCTGCATCGCTAGCAAGAACGAAGAACGATAAATGATGTACGATTGCTTCGCTTAAGAGTCATTTTTGCCAAAAATATAAATAATACGTCAGAATAAATGTGGGAAATACAATTTAAATACAAATAAATATTTTTAATTTTCAGATAAAGTTTTGTCTCTTTTAAAATTATATAATTAATAATATAATTTTTAGGTGATCTATATTTATGAATGATAATTTCAATCATACTTTTTAACCCGGCCTGAATTCTGGCCGATACACAGCCTGCGGTGTTCGAGGAGGCCCGCAACTGGCTGCGCAATGCGAAGCAGGTGCGGGGCGTCATGGTTGACTGGCTCGCCTCGGAAACGTGGTCTTGCAAACGGCAGACAGCCCAGGCCCCCGGATTGGCGCCGCAGCTGCTGCACCGACGAAAACCGTCGCGCAGGCGGGCACCACGTTTGCACCGTTGCCAGATGCCGAAAGGCCGACCCGGGCATGCACAGGCCCCGCAAGATTGTCCCGGCAGCGCATTCAGCGGGGCCACTCGACGCTAGCCGCCATGCCGGGCGGCCGGAGGGGCGCCGCATCCATCCGATCCGCCAACGGGAACTATGCATGGACGCAAGATCAATTGGGCCATCTTCGGCTATTGTCGTTGCATTGTCGCCAATCCGGCCATATCTCGATAGCCAATACGGGCGGCTAGGTGCTTCTGGGGACGATCTCTCCATAAAGGCGCCTGCCGCCCATCCCATCTGTTGACCTGAGACATGCATGGCCCGTGACCAATCCGATCCGACGCCCCTTGGCTCCCGCGACGATCTGGTCGCATGGATTGCGATGGGGGAGAAGCCCAGGGCGCGCTTCCGCCTTGGCACGGAACACGAGAAGTTCCCGTTCTACCGCGCCGATCTCGCCCCTGTGCCCTATGATGGGCCACGCGGCGGCATCCGCCGTCTGCTCGACGGCATGTCCTGGTTGCTCGGCTGGGAACCGATCATGGAAGGCGACCATCCCATCGGGCTGGCCGATGTTACTGGCGGCGGCGCCATCTCGCTCGAGCCCGGCGGCCAGTTCGAACTGTCGGGCGCGCCGGTCGAGACGCTTCACCAGACCAGCGATGAGCTGAACGCGCATCTGGCGCAGCTCAGGCAACTGGCCGAGCCACTCGGAATCGGCTTCCTCAGCCTCGGGCACAGCCCGAGATGGTCGCTAGAGCAGACGCCGATCATGCCCAAGACGCGCTATCAGATCATGCGCAACTACATGCCCAAGGTCGGCACGCGCGGGCGGGACATGATGTTCCGCACCTGCACAGTGCAGGTGAATCTCGATTTCTCGAACGAAGCGGACATGGTTCAGAAGCTGCGGGTCTCGCTCGCCCTCCAGCCTGTGGCGACCGCGCTGTTCGCCGCCTCACCGTTCACGGAAGGCCGGCTTAACGGGCAAAAGTCGATGCGGTCGGCGATCTGGCGCGACACCGATAAAAACCGCTCTGGCATGCTTGCCTTCGCCTTCGAGGATGGCATGGGCTATGAACGCTATGTCGACTGGGCGCTCGATGTGCCGATGTATTTCGTCAAGCGCGGCGCCACCTATCATGATGTGACCGGCGGCTCCTTCCGCGACCTGATGGCGGGAAGGCTCGACGGAGCGCCGGGCCAGCAGGCCACGATTGCGGACTGGGCGAACCACATGGGCACGCTGTTCCCCGAGGTGCGGCTGAAGCGTTATCTCGAAATGCGCGGCGCCGATGCAGGTCCTGCCGCCAATCTTGTCGCCCTGCCGGCCTTCTGGACCGGGCTTTTGTATGATCAGGCCGCGTTGGACCAGGCCTGGCAACTGGTCAAAGGCTGGACGGCCGCGGAGCGTCAGGCCCTTCGCGACGCGGTGCCGGCCCAGGGGCTTGCGGCAACCCTACAGGGGCGCACCGTTCGGGAGATCGCGTCTGATGTGCTCAGGCTGGCCCGGTCCGGCCTTGCCCGGCGCGGTTTCACCGATCCGTCCGGCCGCGACGAGACCCGCTTCCTTGATCCGCTCGATGTGATCATCGCGAACGGCAGGACGGTCGCGGACGATCTGATCGCGTCGTTCAACGGTTCGTGGAAGGGGTCCACTGACCCTGCCTTCACGCAATACGCCCTGTAGACCGGCCTCGTGCCTGGCTCATCCCGGCGTCATGCGGGGATGTATCGCATTGCGCAAAATCCATTCATGCTAGGGCATGAATGCCGCGAGGCCGGCGAAAAAATTGGCCCTTGTTAACCTTTCGCGAAGCCGTTGGGGGCATCTTTACCGCCATGAACAGTGAGCGGTCCCTGATCAGACGGTTTGTGCGCGACGAACGGGGCATCACCTCGATCGAATACGCGCTCATCGCCTCGATCATCTCGATCTGCGCCGTGGCCTCCGTGGGCGTGATCGGCACCAGGGTCAACGGCATGTTCAATCGCATCTTGCCGGGTCTGAACTGACCGGACGCGATAGCCGCATCAGTGGGAGCACTGCGTCCGCACAAGCAGGCAAGTCCGCTTCGTCAACGCGTTGTTGGCCTTGCCGCCTGAGCCAGTGGATGCATAACGCCAGACATCTGATCCAAACCGCTTGGTGCAACAGAGCCGGGTGGAGCATTGCCCACAAAAGTCGATGCCGGTTTTGTGCGTGAGCAAATGCGCGAGGCGGCTGGTGGGTCAGTTCAGTCCCTGTGCAATCTCCTGACAGCAGTTGCGCAGCGCTGCGTCCACCTCGGAGTAGCGCGGCTGGATGCCGTGACGGTTGAGATAAGGAACGACAATTGCCGCAATGGCACTGCCGTCAATCGCCAGAATCGGCGCGCCGATGTCGGTCACGCCGATGACGTCACGGCTCGGCTGGATCAGCCCGCCAGAATTGCGGATTGCGTCGAGCCTCCGGGTCAGGCCTGGATCGGCGGCATCCGCACTCGCAATAACAGCTGCCTCGGCTAGCATTCTGCGGCGCCTTTCCAACGGCTGGAACGCCAGCAGAACAAGACCCGATGTCGAGTCGAGCGCCGCACGCCGATACCCCAGTTTGAGCGTCACGCTGAGATCAGAGCCACCGCTTGCGGTCGCCAGGACCACTGTTTCACCGCGCAAAATCACGACAAGATGCGCCGACTGCTTGGTCGCCTGGCATAGCTTTTCCATGGCAGGGCTGGCAATTTCCGTCAGCGACCTTGCCCCCGGACTTCGCATGCCGAGCTCAAACAGACGCCTGGTCAGGGCGAGCTCATCGGTTCCCGGAACCCGCCTGATGTAGCCCTCCGACAGCAGCACGTGCACCACCCGGAAGAGCTCGTTCTTCGATCGCCCCAGCCGCTCGGCAACGATCCGTGTCGACAGCGGTGTGGCCGCTTCGGCCAGCAGTTCGAGCACGGAAAGCCCCTTGGAGAGCGCTGGAGCCGCATAGCTGCGCGGCTCCGGGGCTGCTGCCGTGCGACTGTCGAGATTGGTCATGCCGCTTTATATATGAAGTTTGACTTCCCATGCAAAGCGAATAGCATCCATACCCGTTGGATCCGTGCACGGGTGCACAAGATCTTCAGCGGGCCGTGCTCGGCGGGGCGGTGAATGAATTACACCTTCCGGTTTCGTGATGTTTTTTCTTCCTGGGACATCCTGCAGGACGGTCTTCTGCTGACCTTGCGCCTATCCGTGATCACAATTCTGGCTGGACTTGTCATCGGCACGTTGTGTGCTGCTGCGATGACCTATGGTCCGCGCTGGTTGCGGCTGTCTGTCCAGAGCTATGTCGAAGTTATCCGGAACACGCCCCTGATCGTGCAGCTCTTCCTGGTGTTCTTCGGTCTTCCCAGTCTTGGCGTCAGACTTGACGCCGAGACAGCATCCGTTCTGACTCTCTCCGTCAATCTCGGCGCCTACACCAGCGAGATCGTGCGGGCGGGCCTTGAAGCTATCCCGAAGACCCAAATCGAGGCAGGCCATGCCCTTGGGCTGACGGGTCCGCAGATTTTTCGCTATATCGTGCTGTTTCCGGCCCTGAAGACAACCTATCCGGCGCTGGCCAGCCAGTTCATCCTGCTGATGCTGGCCACCAGCGTGGTCTCCCAGATTTCCGCCGAGGACCTGTTCCACGCTGCCTCGATCATCCAGTCGCGCACCTTCCGGGATTTCGAGGTGTATGCGGTTGTCGCCGGCATCTACCTCGCGCTTGCGCTGGCGCTGCGCGTCATGTTCTCGGGCTTCTATCATCTTGCCTTCGGCCGCCGATGATCAGGGATTTCGGGCTCATTGATGTGGGATATCTGATGCTGGCGGCGCGCTGGACCTTGCTGCTCGCGGCCATCGCGTTTGTTGGCGGCAGTATTGCGGGCCTGCTGCTGACATTGCTCAGGGTGCAACCCTTCGCGCCGCTGCGCTGGGTGGCGAGTGCATGGATTTTGATTGTGCAGGGCACGCCGTTGCTGGCCTGGCTCTTCGTCTTCTATTTTGGATTGGCGCTCATCGGCTTTCCGATCTCGACATGGCTGGCGGTGATTGCGGCCTATTCGCTCTATGCATCCGCCTACCTTGCCGAGATCTGGCGCGGAGCGCTGCAATCGATCCCACGCCAGCAATGGGAGGCCGGTTCGGCCCTCGCGCTCGGGTTCCTCGAACAGCTGCAGCATGTGATCATCCCGCAGGCAATCCGGATTGCCATTCCGCCGACGGTCGGCTTTCTGGTGCAGCTGATCAAGAACACCTCGCTGGCTGCGGTGATCGGATTCGTCGAGTTGACCCGCGAGGGTCAACTCACCAACGCATCGACGTTCAAGCCGTTCACGGTGTTTATAGTGGTTGCTGCCATCTACTTCGCGATCTGTTTTCCGCTCACGCAATTGAGCCGCAACCTCGAAGGGAGGCTTCATGTCGCTCGTCGCGTGTCGTGATGTCGTCAAGCGTTTCGGCACCAACACGGTGCTCGATGGTGTGTCGCTGGAGGTGGCGGCTGGCGAGATTGTTGCGATCATCGGGCGCTCGGGATCAGGCAAGTCGACCTTGCTCCGCTGTGTAAACGGACTGGAAGCGATCCAGGACGGATCAATCCGCGTCGGCGACACAACTATCAACGCACCCGGAGCCGATCTACGCGCCGTGCGCCAGAGGGTCGGGATTGTCTTCCAGAGCTACAACCTGTTCCCCCATCTCACCGTCGAGAAGAACATTACGCTCGCGCCGCGCGTGGTTAAGAAGATTTCGGACCGCGATGCCCGGCAGATCGCAAGCGACGTGCTCGCCAAGGTTGGCCTGTCGGAAAAAGTCAACGCCTATCCGGATTCGCTCTCCGGCGGCCAGCAGCAGCGCGTTGCCATTGCGCGCTCATTGGCGATGAACCCCGACCTGATGCTGTTTGACGAGATAACTTCGGCGCTGGATCCTGAACTGGTGGGTGAGGTTCTGAAGGTGCTTGAGGCGCTGGCCAGCCAGGGCATGACGATGATGCTGGTCACCCACGAAATGGGCTTTGCCCGCCGTTGTGCGGATCGCGTTGTGTTCATGCACCAGGGCAAGATCTGGGAACAAGGATCGGCTGCAACCTTCTTCGATAATCCGAAAACTCCGGAGCTGACATCGTTCCTCAGCGCCGTTCTGCACTGAGACGGAACGATTTTGGACTGCAACAGGCCGGACATGGCCGCAAACAGGGAAGGACAAGACAGATGACAGACATCTCTCGACGCAATCTCGCCACTCTTGCTGCAGTTGGCGTGGCCGCAGCGGCCACAACGGCGCAAGCACAGACACCCGCCGCCGCTCCGGACGGACGTTTCGCCAAGATCCTGACGGATGGGGTGGTCCGCATCGGCGTGCCGCTCGATGCCCCGCCATTCGGATCGCAGACCGCCGATCGAAAGCCTGTCGGTTTCGATATCGAATGTGCCGAGATGGTCGCCAAGGCGCTCAACGTGCGGGCCGAATTGCAGCAGATCACCGGTGCGAACCGGATTCCGATGCTGCTCACGGACCGTGTCGACATCGTCATTTCGGTCATGGGGCTAACCCCCGAGCGAGCGCGCCAGATCATGTTCACTGCGCCCTATGCCAACACCTTCCTGGCGGTCTACGGCGCAAAGTCACTGGCGGTGACTTCAGCCGCGACCATGGGAACAAGCCGGATCGCAGCTGCCCGCGGCACCACGCAGGAGCTGGCAATCTCGGCCATGAATCCGCGCGCCAGCATCATGCGCACGGAGGATGACGCAACCGCTGCGGCCGCTTATCTGTCCGGCCAGGCCCAGCTCTTCGCTACCAACTCGATCGTGGCGCAGGACCTGGCCGCCAAGAATCCGAACACGGAATTCGACCGCAAGTTCGTCATTCGCCGCAGTCCCGCTCACATGGGCGTGCGCGCCGGCGAGCACTCGCTGGTCCGCTGGCTCGACGGCTTCATCTTTTTCAGCACCATGAACGGCGAGCTTGAACGTCTGCACCAGGACCATCTGAAGATGGCGATGGACCCTTTGCCAACGCTCTGAGCGTAAACGCCCGCAGAGCTTGAGGCTGCCGGGCAAGCAAGCCCGGCAACCTCCCGAAGCAACACCGCAAGACCATACGGCAGCGGGGAGCGACCATCATGAGGGTGGTTGTGACAGGTGCCACGGATCAGAAAACCACAGGACATACGTGATGCCCGAAGTGAACTGGGGCCGTCTCAAGGCTGCCGACCTGCGCCGACTGGCCGAAGACAACGCCATCTTGATCATCCCGATCGGTGCCACCGAGCAGCATGGACCGCATCTGCCGGTGATGGTCGACTATCGGCTTGCGCTCGAGGTCAGCGTGCGTGCCGCGCAGTTGATTGCCGAGCGCGAGCCGGTGGTCGTCGCCCCGGTCATTCCCTATGGCATGTCCGAGCATCATGTCTCGCTTGGGGGCACGCTGACGCTCGACTTCGAGACAATGCAGGCCGTGATCAACTGCCTTTGTGATAGCGCTGTGCGGCAGGGCTTTCGCCGCATTTTCATCCTGAACGGCCATGGCGGCAACATGGCCGCACTGGAAACCATCGTGACAGAACTCACCATCCGCTTCCGTCTGCCCATCGCGTGCGGGACATACTGGCAAATGGCACCGGCTGACATCGCCGCGCTGATGGATCGCCAGACAGCCGTCCTTCACGCCTGCGAGGCCGAGACCTCGATGATCATGGCGGTGGAGATCGCCACTGTCGAGACAGCGATCCTGTCACAATGCCGAGGCGAACTCATCCCTGGCGCGTCAGCCATCGCCGGCGTGAACCCCGGCACCTATCGCTGGAGACAGATCGGAACACGCTCGCTCAACGGCGTGATCGGCGATGCCACAACGGCCAGCGCAGACAAGGGAGAAGCCATGCTCAACGCGGTGGCGGCGCGTGTCGCCGAAGCATTGACAGAGAAGGCGCTTTGGAACGCTCCCATATGACAATGTCAGCCCCGTGCCACCTTGGCCGGGTCTTGATGGTGAGCGTGAGCCTTGATGAAGTAAGGAAGCTCTTTGCAAAATGTGCGGCGACACTCGGAAACCGTCGCGCGGCTTCGTGAGCTCTTGCGACCGGGACGGCGGTTGTAGCTTGCACATAGGCCGTCGAAGCTCCGACCGGGCCGGCGGGGCCTTAAGGGCTGGATCACCAGTGCTGACTGGGGAAAGCGGCTTGCGGTGGTGTCTGGCGAGCAGTTGAGGCTAAAGCGTCAAGGCGACATCGACAATCTTCTTGTGCGACAGCGTGACCAGGCCTCCCCGTGCGACTTGATGGATGCGCTCTGAGTGGGCGGTCAGATGGCTGCACGAATTGGTGAAGGCTGAAGGGTCAGCGGTTCTAAAGGATAGGCGTGTGCGATCCGAGAACTTGCCAGACACCGTGAACGATTTTCCGGCCAGATCAGCCGGGAACGTGAAAACGAAATCCGATGCCCTCAAACGGCCCACAACGTCCGCAGGAACGTGTTGCTCAAACTGCGGTCTTGCTACTGTTGCGCCGACGCGCCGTCCCAGCCATTCTTCGAACCATACCCTGCACCTTTATCCCACGGTCGGAACAAGGCTGAGATACTGATATGGCTCATGCCCTTGGAAACAAAGGACTAGAAGCTGGTGCTGCGAGAGAGGATTGAACTCTCGACCTCACCATTACCAATGGTGTGCTCTACCACTGAGCTACCGCAGCGCCGGACGGGGCTGGTCGGATGCCAGAGGCACGCGAACAACCGTCAACAGCGGCTGGATAGACGATGGGGGTTACCAAATCAACCCATCATCTCCAGCTTGTCCCGGCCGGCAGCGCGGCAAGGCCAAGATGGCTTGCAACACGTTGGCCAATGTCGGCGAAGCTGGCCCGTTTGCCGATGGCCCGGCCGGCTATACCGGGCCCGAAGGCGAGGATCGGCACATGCTCCCGCGTGTGGTCGGTGCCCGGCCAGCTCGGATCATTGCCGTGGTCGGCCGTGATGACGACAAGGTCGCCGGGCTTGAGCACAGACTGCAGTTCCGGCAGTCGCCGGTCGAAGGCTTCCAGCGCCGCCGCGTAGCCCGGCACATCGCGGCGGTGGCCATAGTCGGTGTCGAAGTCGACGAGATTGACGAAGGCGAAGCCGCCATCGGGCATGTCTTGCATGGTCTCGACCGCCATCGTGAAATGCGTGTCATTGCTGACGGCCTTGCGCTCGATCTGGGTGTTGCGATGGGCGAAGATGTCGCCGATCTTGCCGATGGTGACGATGGTGCGGCCAGCCTCATGGGCCCGGTCGAGGATTGTGGCGTTGGGTGGCGCAACCGCGAAGTCCTTGCGGTTGGGCGTCCGCTGGAAACCTGTCTGCGGCGAGCCGATGAAGGGTCGCGCGATGACGCGGCCAATGTTGAGCGGATCAACCAGGACGCGCACGATCTTGCACAGTTCATAGAGGCGCTTCAGACCGAAGGCGGCTTCATGCGCGGCGATCTGCAACACGCTGTCGACGGAGGTGTAGCAGATTGGCCTGCCCGTCCGCATGTGCTCTGCGGCGAGTTCGTCAATGATTGCGGTGCCTGAAGCGTGACAATTGCCCAGAATGCCGGGCAGCTTGCCCTCGCGGATGATCCTGGCCACGAGTTCGGGCGGAAAGCTGTTGTTCCTGTCGAGGAAGTAGCCCCATTTGAACGGCAGCGGGCAGCCGGCGATCTCCCAATGGCCGGAGGGGGTGTCCTTGCCCTGGCTGATCTCGACGGCGCAGCCATACTCCCCAGCGCGTTCGCCCGGCATCGGCACGCCAGCCAACGGCGTGCCGGTCGACGCAAGATGCGCGCCGCTGAGGCCGAGCGCCGCCATGTTCGGCACGTTCAGCGGTCCCGAACGCAGGCCACTCCGGTCCGCTTTGCCAGTCGCACAGTGTTCGGCGATATGGCCAAGCGTGTTCGCGCCCGCGTCGCCATAGTCCGCGGCATCGGCGGACGCACCGCAGCCGCACGAGTCGAGCACGATGATCATCGCGCGGGGCATTAAACTCCTCCACGTCCGATCACGTCATGCAAGTGGTTTTTTGAGGCCGTTTCTTAGCAAGTGACTGTGGCATTTCAAATGCGAGACGGTCGTTTGATCGGTCGACAATCGATCGTCTGTCTCTCTGGAGAGCAAGATCTGACGAACAAAATCTGGTTGAAGGCACATCCGCTACTCCCGCACTGCGTGCGCAAGTCCATGCGCGTCAAGATTGAAGGCGGCGGCAAACAAGGCCTTGGTGTAGTCCGTCTGCGGCGCGGCGAAGATGGCTTCGCCCTCGCCCTGCTCGACCACCTTGCCGTTCTGCATCACCAGAACGCGGTGCGAGAGAGCGCGCACGACCTTGAGGTCATGGCTGATGAACATATAGGCGAGCCCGCGCCTGTCCTGCAGATCGCGCAGCAGGTCGACGATCTGGGCCTGCACCGACATGTCGAGTGCCGAGGTCGGCTCGTCCAGCACCACGAAGCCGGGATCCAGCGCCATGGCGCGGGCGATGGCGATCCGCTGGCGCTGGCCGCCTGAAAATTCGTGCGGATAGCGGTCCATGGCGGCGGGGTCGAGCCCGACATCGACGAGCGCGCGGGCCACAACGGCACGGCGTTCGTTGTAGGACAGGCCCTTGTCCTGCACCAACAGGCCTTCCTCGACGATGCCGGCGACGGACAGGCGAGGAGATAGCGAGCCATAAGGGTCCTGGAAGACAACCTGCATGGCACGGCGCTTCGGGCGCATCGCAGCGGATTTGAGCCCGTTGATGTTCTCGCCCAGGAAGACAATCGGGCCCTCGGAGGCGATCAGGCGCAGGATGGCGAGGCCGAGCGTGGTCTTGCCGGAGCCGGATTCCCCGACGACGCCGACTGTCTCGCCTTCGCGGATGGTGATCGAGACGCCGTCGACCGCCTTCACATGGCCGACCGTGGAGCGCAGGAAGCCCTTCTTGATCGGAAACCAGATCCTGAGCGGCCCGGCGTCCAGGATGGTCCTGGCGCCGGGCGGGATGGGTCTTGGCTTGCCCTTCGGCTCCGCTGCCAGGAGGCGCTGGGTGTAGGCATGCTGCGGCGCGGCGAACACGTCGGCAACCTTGCCTTCCTCGACGATCTTGCCCTTCAGCATCACGCAGACCCTGTCCGAGATGCGGCGCACGATGCCAAGGTCATGGGTGATGAACAGCATCGCCATGCCGAGGCGCTGTTGCAGCTCCTTGAGCAGCTTGAGGATTTGCGCCTGCACGGTGACATCAAGCGCCGTGGTCGGCTCATCCGCGATCAGCAGCTTCGGCTCGTTGGCCAGCGCCATGGCGATCATCACGCGCTGGCGCTGCCCGCCGGAGAGCTGGTGCGGATAGGCGTCGAGGCGCTCGGCTGCGTTGTGGATGCCGACGAGGTCGAGCAGCTCCAGCGTGCGCTTGCGCGCGGCGTCACCGGTCAGGCCCTTGTGCAGGCCAAGGATCTCGCCAATCTGCGTCTCGATGGTGTGCAGCGGGTTGAGCGAGGTCATCGGCTCCTGGAACACCATGGTGATGTCGTTGCCGCGCACCTGCCTGAGCTCATCCTCGCTGGCGCTGAGCAAATCCTTACCCATGAACATGACGCGGCCTGATGGGTGCGAGGCGGGCGGATATTGCAGCAGCTTGAGGATCGACAGGGCGGTGACGGACTTGCCCGAACCTGACTCGCCCACCAGCGCCAGCGTCTCGCCAGGCTCGAGCGAGAACGAGACGTCGTCAACCGCAAGTGTGTGCTGGCCGCCCTGGCTGAAGGCGACGGAGAGGTTCTCGACAAAGAGGAGACGGGTGGTCATGCGGGGCGCAATTCCGACAGCGTGTGGGCAAGCCAGTCTTCCGAGGCCGGCACCAGACTGACTCCCTTCAGCACAGGCGTCCGGTCCGGTTCCAACCAGCGTGACAGGCGGCTGTCGCGTGTGATCAGAGCTTCCGCTCCGGCGAACTCTGCACTCGCCAGATGGATCGCGTCGGCGAACTTGATGCTCCGATGTCGGGCGCGCAGCTCTCCGGCGCGCGCCAGAACATCGCGACTGACGGGGATGGCAGAAATCGCGCCGCCCATGGCGATCGTTTCCCGGTACCAGTCTGCGCGAATCCGCGCTTCCTCATTGTCAGAGCGAAGATTGGCCCCGGCGCGGAGCGGCTCGACGAGGCATTCCGCCATTGAAAGCTCGCTCGTCATCACCCGGCACCAGCCGCGCGTTGCCCAGCCGACCAATTCGCGCAGCAGTCCCGGCGTCCGGCCAAGCCCGCCTGCGCCATTGGCCTTTTCCCTGAGATCGATGATCACGCAGGCATCGAGATAAAAGGCGCGCATCGCAGCGGTCAATCGTCCCACTCATCCCGAAGCGCGCGCACGCGCTCCACCGAATCCCGGCCGCTATCGTCAAGCGTCCATGTCGCCATGTCCGAGAGCAGCCGCTGATAGCGCGCTTCGTTGCCGATAGGGTGACGGGGGTATGGCGCGATGATGAGCTTCACGGTCTGTGAGTCGCCAACCCTTGCCCGGATATCCTCGGGCAGCTTGTCGGCCGAATAGTCCTCGATCACAATCGTGTTCATGTGCAATCCTATCACATTCTCAGGCGAAGGTCTTGCGCGGATCGAACGCATCCCGCACCGCCTCGCCGATGAACACCAGCAGCGACAGCATCAGTGAGATCACCAGAAAGCCCGCAAGGCCAAGCCAGGGGGCCTGGAGGTTGTTCTTGCCCTGCGCCAGCAACTCGCCCAGCGAGGGCGAGCCGGGGGGCAGGCCGAAGCCGAGGAAATCGAGCGAGGTCAGTGTCGTGATCGAGCCGTTGAGCACGAAGGGCATGAAGGTCAGCGTCGCCACCATGGCGTTCGGCAACAGGTGCTTGACCATGATCTTGCCGCTGGAGAGGCCGAGCGCACGGGCGGCGCGGACGTATTCGAAATTGCGGGCGCGCAGGAACTCGGCGCGCACCACGCCGACCAGCGCCACCCATGAGAAGAGCAAGAGGATGCCGAGGAGCACCCAGAAGCTCGGCGTGATCACCGAGGAGATGATGATCAGCAGGTAAAGCGAGGGAATCGAGGTCCAGATTTCGATCACACGCTGGAAAATCAGGTCCGTCCAGCCGCCGAAGTAACCCTGCACAGCCCCTGCCGCGATGCCGATCACCGACGAAATGATGGCCAGCGTCAGGCCGAACAGAACCGACAGGCGAAAGCCATAGATCAGCCGGGCCACCACATCGCGGCCCTGATCGTCGGTGCCGAGCCAGTTCCACTCGATGTCCCGGCAGGTGCTCCCGCCCAGTTTTTCGGCCTGTACCTTGCATTGGGCGTCCTTCAGCAGCCAGGTCGGCGGGGCCGGCGCAGGAACCGGCAGGTCGAGATTGTGAGTGGAATAGCTGAAGCGGATCAACGGCCAGATGGCAAAGCCATGTTCGGCGATCTCCTTCTGGATCACCGGATCGCGGTAGTCGGTTCGGGCGAGAAAGCCGCCGAACTTCTCTTCGGGATAGTCGACCGCGATCGGCACAAGCAATTCGCCCTTGTACGTCACGAAGATCGGCCGGTCATTGGCGATCAGCTCGGCGAACAGGCAGAGCACGAACAGCACCATGAAGATCACCAGCGACCAGTAGCCGCGCCGGTTCGCGGTGAAGTTCGACAGCCTGCGCTGGTTGATCGGCGTCAGGAAGGGACGCTTCGGGGGCGGCGGCACGAATTCCGGGCGGGCAATGACAGAGTCCAAGGTCACGTCTCCCGCGTCTCGAAATCGATGCGCGGATCGATCCACGTGTACATCAGGTCCGAGATCAGGTGGACGACGAGGCCCACCAGCGAGAAGATGAACAATGTGGCAAACACCACCGGATAGTCGCGGTTGACGATGGCTTCGAACGACAGCAACCCGAGCCCGTCGAGCGAGAAGATTGTCTCAATCAGGAGCGAGCCGGTGAACAGCGCGCCCACGAAAGCTCCCGGGAAGCCTGCCACGATGATCATCATCGCGTTGCGGAAGACGTGCCCATACAGAACCCCGGTCTCGCTCAGCCCTTTCATGCGGGCGGTCAGCACATATTGCTTGCGGATCTCGTCGAGGAACGAGTTCTTGGTCAGCAGCGTCTTGGTGGCAAAGATGCCGAGCGCCATCGCCGTCACCGGCAGCGCGACATGCCAGAGATAATCGAGAACCTGGCGATGCCACGGCATGTCTTTCCAACCATCGGAGGTCAGCCCCCGCAGCGGGAACACCTGCCAGAATGAGCCGCCGGCAAACAGCACGATCAGCAGGATGGCGAACAGGAAACCCGGAATGGCATAGCCGAGGATGACCAGCCCGGAGGTCCAGACATCGAACTTCGAGCCGTCAGACACGGCCTTCTTGATGCCAAGCGGAATCGACACGGCGTAGCCGATGATCAGGATCCACACCCCCAGCGAGATCGAGACCGGCAGTTTCTCCTTGATCAGCTGCAGCACGGGCGCGTCGCGGAAATAGCTCTTGCCGAAGTTGAAGGTGGAATAGTCGACCAGCATCTTGAAGAAGCGCTCATGGGCCGGCTTGTCGAAGCCGAACTGCTTCTCCAGTTCCTTGATGAATTGCGGGTCGAGCCCCTGCGCGCCGCGATAGGCCGAGGTGACATCCCCGCCCGTGCCGCTGCCGGCCTGAGGTGCGCCGCCTGCGACATCGCCGCCCCCGCCAAGGCGGCTCGAGGTGCCGGCATCCTGCCCCTGCAACTGCGCGATCATCCGCTCGACCGGACCGCCGGGCGCGAACTGCACCAGCACGAACGAGATCAGCATGATGCCGAACAGGGTCGGGATCATCAAGAGGACGCGGCGGGCGATATAGGCCAGCATGGGTCAGGCTCGACCGATCTTGCGGGCTTTTTCGGGATTGAACCACCATGTCGACGGTGCGCCCTCGCCGAACCTGGGCTGTATGTCAGGCCGCTCATACATGTCCCAGTAGGCCAGCCAGACCGCCGGCGCGTGCCACATCGGGATCCAGTAGCGCCCGGCCCGGAAGACGCGGTCGAGCGCCCGGCAGGCCACAACCACCTCCTTGTAGGAGGTGGCGTTGGCGATCACGGTCAACAGCGCGTCGATCGCCGGATCGGCGATGCCGGCATAGTTGCGCGAGCCAGGTGTCTTGGCCGCTTCCGAACCCATGACGATTCGCATGGTGTCGCCGGGAATCTGCGAGCCGCCAAGGGCGAGGCTGACCATGTCGAATTCAAAGCCGTTGGTCCGGTTCTGGTACTGCGCCGGGTCGACCGTCCGCAGCCGCCCCTCGATGCCGAGCCGCTTCAGGTTGGCGATGAAGGGCTGGGTGTGCGGGTGCAGCGCGGGGTTGGAATCGAGAAACTCGATCTCGAATGGTTTGCCATCGGGCAGGCGCATGATGGCGCCGTCGCGCTTGCAGCCGGCCGCCAGAAAAAGCTCGTTGGCGCGCCGCAGGAGAGCCCTGTCATTGCCGGACCCGTCGGAGACGGGCGGCAGCCATGGCGCTGCAAAAACCTCCGGGTCCAGCGTCGCGCGGAAAGGCTCGAGCAGCGCCAGTTCCTCGGGCGAGGGCAGCCCTTCAGCCTTCTTGTCGGAGCGTTCGAAATAGGAGGTGGTGCGGGCGCGCAGCCCGAACATGATGTTCTTGTTGGTCCACTCGAAATCGAAGCAGATCGCAATGGCCTCGCGGATGCGCTTGTCCTTGAACATCTCGCGGCGGGTGTTGAAGTACCAGCCCTGCGCCGCGGTCGTGCCGGTGCGCGGCAATTCCTCGCGCTTCACCCTGCCGTCGCGAAGGGCCGGGAAGTCGTAGCCCGTTGCCCACTGCCGTGCGGTGTATTCTTCCTGAAAGGTGATGGCACCGGCCTTGAAGGCCTCGAAGGCAACATTGCGGTCGCGGAAGTATTCGTAGCGAATACGGTCGAAATTGTTGAGCCCGACGCTGACCGGAAGGTCCTTGCCCCAGTAGTCGGCGACCCGCTCGTATTCCATGAAGCGGCCCTGCTCGAAACGCCCCATCCGGTAGGCGCCAGAACCCAGGATCGGTTCCAGGATCGCGGCCTCGAAATCGCGCCCTTCCCAGAAGGTCTTCGAGAACACAGTGAGCGAACCGACCAGCAGGTGCAGGTCGCGGCTCCTCTTCGGCGTCAGCCTGATCGTGACCGTGCGCCGGTCATCGGCAGTGACGCTCTCCAGCTCGCGCAGCAAGAGGCGATAGGAGGAATGGCCTTTCGTCTTGATGATGTTCATCGAGAAGGCAACATCCTCCGCCGTCAGCGGCGAGCCGTCATGGAATCGGGCCTCCTCGCGCAGCGTGAAGCGATAGCTCAGCTTGTCAGGCGCGATCAGGATCGATTTCGCCAGCAGCCCGTAGGCGGTCAGCGGCTCGTCAGCATGGCTGGTCACGAGACTATCGAAGATGAGTTCTGTCCCGCCCACCCCGTCGCCCTTGTCGACGAAGGAATTGAGCGTGTTGAAGGTGTCGAAGCTCTGGTTGCCGCCGCCGCTCCTGAGCTGGATCGTGACGAAGCCGCCTTTGGGAGCGGCAGGATTCACATAGGCGAAATGCTTGAAGTCCGCGGGCAGGCCCAGCTCGCCGAAGGTCGAGAGCCCGTGGGTCTGGGTCCAGCCGGTCTCGCCAAAGGCCGGGTTGATCAGCGCCGGCGCAGCAAGCGCGGCCGCCGTTCCCTTCAGCGCCTCGCGCCGTGTCCATCGTGCCATGCGCCGCCTCCTGTCGTGGTCCGGTTGCCGCCGCGTCTGATTCGCCTGAACAATATGTCGCGAACCGCGCGCGTTGCCAGCCGTCTTGACACCGCAAACGAAAAAGCCGGGCGTTCGGCCCGGCCTGTTCGGATCACGATGCCGCTGGAAGCAGCCTGCCGCTCACTTCAGCGATGCCAGATAGGCGATGATGTCAGCGCGCTGATCGGGACGCGCGATGCCCGCAAAGCCCATTGTCGTTCCAGCCAGATACGATTTCGGGTTCTTCAGGAAGCCGTCGAGTTCCGGTGCACCCCACTTTTCACCCTTGGCCTTGCGCTCCCTGAGAGCCGCCGAATAACCGAAGCCCTCGATATGCGCCTTGGGGCCGTCAACCACCTTCCACAGGTTCGGGCCAACCTTGTTGGCGCCGCCGTTTTCGAAAGAGTGGCAGGCCTTGCATGAGCCGACGGCGCGTTCGCCACGGCCGGCATCAGCCACCTTCATGCGTTCGTCGATGGGCGTGTCGGCGGCTGCAGCCGGGCCGGCCGCCGGAGCGGTTGCGACTTCGCCGCCGGGCAGCTCATAGCCTGGCACCTTCGGCTTGGACGGGTTGACGACGATGCCCCCCAGCATGTTGAGGCCCATCACCACCAGCGCCACGCCCAGCACGGTTCCAGCGACCTTGTTCAGTTCGAACGAGTCCATTGTGTCCCTCGTCTGCCGCTTTCCGGGCCATGATGGCCGCTAGAACGCGCGCTTTGCCCAAGGACGGCCAGCACCGCCCTGATTTATCTGCTGATTAGCCGCTTTGCGCTTGGGTTTGCAACTCCTATAAGCACGGTACCGTTTGAGACTTTTTGACGCCGACCAAAGTTAGACCCGATGTCCGACCCGCTTGTCCTGATCCCCGCCCGCATGGCCGCCACACGCCTGCCGAACAAGCCGCTGGCCGACATCAACGGCGAGCCGATGATCGTGCGGGTCTGGCGCAAGGCGATCGCGGCCGGCATCGGACCTGTGGCGGTGGCCACCGATTCGGCCGGGATCGTTGCGGCTGTCGAGGCTGCGGGCGGCCGCGCCGTGATGACCCGATCCGACCACCAGTCGGGGTCCGACCGGATCAAGGAGGCGGCTGACGTACTCGACCCGGAGGGCAGGCACGACATCGTGGTCAATCTCCAGGGCGACTTCCCGACGATCGACGCGGCCGCCATCGCGATCTCGATCGAGCCGCTGGCCGATCCGGCCGTGCAGATCGCGACGCTGGCCGCCGAAATCAGCGACGAGGACGAAAGGACGGCGCCGAGCGTCGTCAAGCTGGTGGGCAGCATGATCAGCCCGGGCCGCATGCGCGCGCTTTATTTCACCCGCGCCACGGCCCCCTACGGCGACGGGCCGCTGTATCACCATGTCGGCGTCTACGCCTATCGCCGCCGCGCGCTGGAGCGCTTCGTAGCGCTGCCGCCATCGCCGCTGGAACTGCGCGAGAAGCTTGAGCAGTTGCGCGCGCTCGAAGATGGCATGCGCATCGACGCCCGGATCATCGCGCATGTCCCTCGCGGCGTTGATACTCCCGACGATCTCGTGCGCGCCCGCGCTGCCCTCGCGGGTCACTGACATGTTCAGATCGAAGACAGCAGCAATTCGGTGTGATGCCCGGGCTTGTCCGGGTCATCTCGGATCATTGGGCGAAAAGGCTCCCCAGACCTGCCGAGGTTCCCGGCACAAGGCCGGGAAGGACACTGCAATGCCGAGGAGCTTGACATGACTGTCGTCTGTTACCAGGGCGAGCCCGGCGCCTACAGCCAAGCGGCTGCGCTGGAGGTTTTCCCGAACTGCACGCCGCTGGCCTGCCCGACCTTTCAGGACGCACTGGCAGCCGTTCAGGACGGAACTGCGCGCTATGGCATGATCCCGATCGAGAACTCGACCGTGGGCCGTGTCGGCGACATCTATCAGCTCCTGCCCAAATCCGGCCTGCACATCATCGGCGAGTTCTTCCTGCCGATCCACTTCCAGCTCATGGCCGTGAAGGGCGCGACGCTGGACGGCCTGAAGACCGCCGAAAGCCATGTCGTCGCGCTCGGCCAGAACATGGGTTTCATCCGCAAGCACCGGCTCAGCCCCGTAGTCGCCAGCGACACGGCGGGCTCGGCCCGGATCATTGCGCAGGCGAATGACCTCACCCGTGGCGCGCTCGCCTCGAAGCTCGCCGCCGAGATCTACGGGCTCGACATCCTGGCGGAGGAGGTCGAGGATGAAAAGCACAACACCACGCGCTTCGTCATCCTGTCGAAGTATCCCGAATATGCCCGCGCCGGCAGCGGCCCGACCATCACCACCTTCGTCTTCCGCGTGCGCAACATTCCCGCCGCGCTCTACAAGGCGATGGGCGGGTTTGCGACCAATGGCGTCAACATGACCAAGCTCGAAAGCTACATGCTGGACGGGCACTTCTATGCCACGATGTTCTACGTCGATGTCGACGGCCATCCGGACGATCCGGCGCTCAAGCGCGCGCTCGAGGAGCTGGAGTACTTCTCGCGCGAAGTGAAGATCCTTGGCGTCTACCCGGCCCATCCGTTTCGCGAGAGCTTCAAGGAAGGCTGACGACCGGGCCCGGCGCGGACATCGCGCCCCGACAGGTCAGCTCGCCAGCCAATGCGTGAGCAAGGTGTTTGCGATCGCGATGTGCACCGGCGCTGTCAGGCCATCCGGATGCTGCCCCTTCAGCATGAGACGGGCCTCGTCACGGCTGAACCAGCGTGCGGCTTCAAGCTCCGTCTCGTCGAGCGTGATGTCGTCATGGAGAGCCTCGGCAAGACAGCCGATCATCAGGGACGAGGGAAACGGCCAAGGCTGGGAGGCAAGATACATGACCTTGCCGACCGCAAGCCCTGTTTCCTCCAGTGTCTCGCGGCGCACGGCATCCTCGATCGTTTCACCCGGCTCGACAAAGCCTGCGATCGCCGAATGCATGCCGGGCGGAAAGCGCGCCTGGCGGGCCAGCAGGCACCTGTCGCCATGGGTCACCAGCATGATGGTCACGGGGTCGGTGCGGGGAAAATGTTGCGCGGCGCAGGCGCTGCATTCGCGTTTCCAGCCGCCTGGGCTGGTGGCGGTGGGCTGGCCGCAATTCGCGCAGAAGCGGTGGCGTGCATGCCAGTCGGTCATCGCCTTGGTCTCGCCGACCGCCCCCAGCTCCGCCAGAGGCACGAGCCCCTGAATGGCCAGCGAGCGCAGGTCGAGCACCAGAAGCTCCGGTCTGGACTTCAGCGCATCGCCGAGCGCAGCCGCGATGCGGATGCCAAAACGTCCCGCGCCATCGTCGCGCCCGAGCAAAATCGCGTGTTCGGCCTCGCCGAGTTCGGCCAGGGCCTGCGCGTCGTGCCAGACGGTGAACCCATCGCCCACCCGGCGCAGCACTGGCTTTTCGCCCGCCACCACCGCAAAGCGCACCAGTGGTCCGGCGCGCAGCGCTGCTTGCGCCTCCGGCGAATCGCGCAGCTCGGCGGCCCGGTCGAACAGGTTGGCGGCAAAGCCCGTGCGGGCCGAAAGCTCGGCGCGCGCCGTGATCGGCAGAGGCGGGTTCATGGGCGGCTGCCTGCGTCGAAGGCCGCGATAAGGCGCGCGATCAGCCCGGACAGTTCGGCCTGATCATAGGCTTCCGGATTGCCCAGGCCCCAGACGGGCTTGGGCCAGGCGGCGTCAGTCTTGCGTCGCGCGATCACATGCACATGCAGTTGCGCCACCATGTTGCCGAGCGCCGCGATGTTGAGCTTGTCGCAGGGCACGGACGCCTTGAGGCCAAGCGCGGCCCTGTCGATCTCTGCGCTGAGGCGTACACGGTCAATCGGGGACAGATCGAGGATCTCGGTGGCACCGGTGCGCTTGGGAACAAGGACAAGCCAGACATAGCGTGCGTCCTTGATCAGCCGGACCTGGCACAGTGGCCAATCCGCTACCAGATAAGTGTCACCTTCAAGGCGTGGATCAAGAGCAAAGGGCGTGTCTGTCATGACGCCTGTTTAAGGCCGACAATCTGCGCCGTCGAGACGTCTGCAACACATTCCAGGCCTTCTCGTGTGGGATCGCGGCATTTTTTTGCGCGATCCCGAGGGGGCTGCCCGTGACGGCGACACCCCGGCGTTGACGTCAGGCTCCCGCCGCGCCACCTTACGATCTGTCCGTTACCGCCGCGCCGGATCGAACGGCTCCGGCCTCTTGCGTCCGGAGCCACATTTGTTTTGGAGCCCCGTGATGACCGCAAACCGGTCGACCCATATCCGCCTGACCTCCCACCCGGAACCGGGCACGGCGACATCGCGCTTTCCGGTGAAGTGGGATGCCGCCACCAGCGAGGAACGCGGTCCAGTCGTGGGAGCGACCACGACGCCGCTCGACCGCAATGTGATCGGCGCCTATGGCGGCGCCTATTCGCTCTATCGCGCGCTGGCCGTTTCCGCCCGCGCCATGAACCCGTCGGCCCGGCCGGACCTCACCAACACCTATCCGACTGCCGAGATCGGGCCCTATCCACAATGGTCGACGCCCGGCAAGATCGTCTCGCTCGATCCCTGGGGCCACCGGGTGGCGCGCGACTTCGGCCGCGAGATCGCCGAGGGCGTCGACATCCGCCCGACCATTGCCGTGACGAAGGCGCGGCTGAACCTGCCCGAGATCACCGCAGCCATCGCAGCCCGCAGGCTCGCGCCCGACGGCCGCATCCTGCATGCCTCCGGCGACATCGCGGTCACCAAGATCGCGGTTGATTCGGTCTGGTGGCTGCCCGGCGTCGCCGAGCGTTTCGGCACGAGCGAGAACGAGTTGCGCCGCACCCTGTTCGAGCAGACGGGCGGCATGTTCACCGAATTGGTGACCCGCCCCGACATGAAGGTCTTCCTGCCGCCGATCGGCTCGATGACCGCTTATGTGATCGGCGATGTGGCCGATCTCGCCAATCCGAAGAAGCGGCTCGCTTGCCGCGTGCATGACGAATGCAACGGCTCGGACGTGTTCGGCTCCGACATCTGCACCTGCCGGCCCTATCTCACCCACGGCATCGAGGAAGCCACGATCGAAGCCCAGCGCGGCGGCGTCGGCCTCATCGTCTACAATCGCAAGGAGGGCAGGGCGCTCGGCGAGGTCACCAAGTTCCTCGTCTACAACGCCCGCAAGCGGCAGGAGGGCGGCGACAGCGCCGCCACCTATTTCGAGCGCACCGAATGTGTGGCGGGCGTGCAGGATGCCCGCTTTCAGCAGTTGATGCCGGACATCCTGCACTGGCTCGGCGTCACCAGGATCGACCGGCTGATCTCGATGTCGAACATGAAATACGACGCGATGGTCCAGTCCGGCATCGAGATCGGCGAACGCGTGCCGATCCCGCCCGAACTGATCCCCGGGGATGCTTCCGTCGAGATGGAGGCAAAGAAGGCCGCCGGCTACTATGCGCCCGAGGGCGCGCCCGGCGACAACGCGTTGAAGGCCACGGTCGGCCGCGGGCTGGACACGTTCTGAGCCATGTCCGGCATTCTAAGACACGATGGCCTGAACCAGCGGCTCATGCACGCCGACGCCGTGCGCATCGCCGCCCGCAAGCTGCTCGGCCACGCCCGTGCCGGCGAACTGGCCCATCTGTCGTTCGACGAGACCCGGCTCGATGCGGTGGTCGACTATGTGATCGAGACCACGCGCGGAAACTACCCGACCGGCGAGATCCCGTTTCACGCGCGCTGGCGGCATTTCCGCGCCGGCGGCCGCGACCTGTGGACGGAACTCGACCGGGCGACACCGTGGGCATCGCAGCGGGCGCGCGTCAAAGCCGCCTATGACCTTGTGATCGTCAGCGTGCTGCTGGATGCTGGCGCCGGGATGGGCTGGCGCTTTGTCGAGCCGATCACGCGCGTTGAGGCCAGCAAGTCCGAGGGGCTTGGGCTTGCCTCCTTCACCATGTTCCGGGAGGGACTTTTTTCGGCTCATCCGGGCGAGCCGCTGAGGGTCGATGCCGAACGGCTCCAACGGCTCTCGATGGGCGACCTGCGCCGCGGCTTCCAGGTCGGGACAGACAATCCGCTGGTCGGTGTTGAAGGGCGGACCGCGCTGTTGCACCGGCTTGGCGAGGAACTGGCCGACCGCCACGCCGATCAGCCCGGCAACCAGCGGCCCTCGATCATTGCCGACCTTTTTCTCGACACGCTGGAGTCAGGCAGTCCGCTGCTGGCGTCCGCGATGCTGATGGAGGTTCTGAAGGAATTCAGCGGCATCTGGCCCGAGCGCGCAGGCGCCATTCCCGGCTGCGGCGATGTCTGGTGTCATCCGCAGGGCATCCCGCTCACGGGGCATGGCAGCGCCGTCCCCTTCCACAAGCTCTCGCAATGGCTGACCTACTCGCTGATCGAGCCGCTGCAATGGGCCGGTCACGATGTGCGCGACATTGACGGTCTCACCGGTCTTCCCGAATACCGCAACGGTGGCCTGCTGCTCGATTTCGGGGTGCTGTCCTTGAAAGATCCGGCTGACTGGGGGCGCAGGCATGATGTTTCGTCAGCACTTGTCGTCGAGTGGCGCGCGCTGACCGTGGCGCTGCTCGACATCATTGCTGCGAAAATGCGCGCCAGGCTCGGGTTGAGCGCCGCCGAGTTGCCGCTTGCCAAGGTGCTCGAAGGCGGTACCTGGGCAGCCGGGCGGCGGATCGCGAAAGAAAAGCGTGTGGATGGCGGCCCACCGCTGGCCATCATCAGCGACGGAACGGTATTCTGACAGTTCTGGGAAGGAATGCGGGCATGGCAAGTCAGAAAGACCCCGGCGTGACGGTCGTCGATCATCCGCTGGTGCAGCACAAGCTCACCCTGATGCGCGACAAGGAGCGTTCGACCAAGAGCTTCCGGCAGTTGCTCAATGAAATCGGCATGCTGCTGTGCTACGAGGTGACGCGCGACCTGCCGATCACGATGACCGAGATCGAGACGCCGCTCGAGAAGATGCAGGCTCCGATCATTGCCGGCAAGAAGCTAGTCTTCGCGCCGATCCTGCGCGCCGGCGTTGGCTTTCTTGATGGCATGCTCGAGATGGTGCCGGCAGCCCGCGTGGCCCATATCGGCCTGTACCGTGACCCTGAGACATTGCAAGCCGTGGAGTACTACTTCAAGGCTCCGTCGGACATCGCCGACCGCATGGTCATCGTGATGGATCCGATGCTGGCCACCGCCAATTCCGCCATCGCGGCCGTCGACCGGCTCAAGGAGCGCGGCGCCAGGGATTTGCGGTTTGTCTGCCTGCTGGCGGCCCCGGAGGGCATCGCCAAGATGCGGGACTCGCATCCGGAGGTCCGCATCTGGACCGCGTCCATCGACAGCCATCTCAACGATCACGGCTACATTGTGCCGGGGCTCGGCGACGCCGGCGACAGGATGTTCGGCACCAAATAGGTGCTGCGGCCGAGGTTAACCGCTTCGTCGGCCTTCGCCCGCCGTGAACAGGGCGGTGAGGCCTTCGCGAAAGGTCGGGTAGCGCAGCGGATAACCGAGCCGGGTCCGCAGCTTCACGTTCGAAATCTGGCGGCTATCCATGTAGAAGGAGCGCGCCATGGGTGAGAGCGTCGCGCTGTCGAACGGCTCCTCGGGGGGAGCCGGCAGGCCGAGCAGCCCGGCCGCGAAGGCGATGACGTCCTGCGGCGGCGCGGGTTCATTGTCGGCCACATTGTAGACGGCGCCCGGCTCGGGCCTGTCAAGCGAGGCCAGGCAGGCCCCTGCGATATCCTCGACATGGATGCGACTGAATTTCTGGCCTGCCTTGATGACCCGCCGCGCCGATCCGTCGGCGACCGAGACAAGCGGGTTGCGCCCCGGCCCGTAAATCCCGGCGAGCCGGAAGACATTGACGGCCTTGCCTGAGGTCGCGCCGAGGTCGAGCCAGCCCCGCTCGGCCGCGATTCGCCTAAGCCCGCGCTCCGATGTCGCCCGCAAGTCTGATGTCTCGTCGACCAGTCGGCCCTGATGATCGCCGTAGACGCCGACGGTGGAGAGATAGCCGATCCAGCCAAGTCCCGGCGCCGTTCCGATCACGTCGCCGAGCAGCGGCAGGGCAGGGTCGCCGCCATCTTCTGCTGGAATGCAGACCAAGAGGGCATCCGCATTCCGGATCGCAGTCTCCAGGGCAGGGTCAACCGCGTGCCCGGACAGGACGAAGGTTTCAAATCCGCCGGCCCGCAGGCGCGCGGCCTTCTGCACACTGCGCACCGTCACGCTGACACTGGTGAAGCGTGCGCGCCCCTGCGCCACAAATTGCGTCGCCGAATAGCCCATGCCGAGCACGACGAGTCTCATGCCGCACCGTCCAGCACGGTGCGCCACTCCGCCTGCACAGCGGCATCGGTTTCGGCATGCGCCACTCCGGCGGCAAGGTCACGCGCGCGCCTTGGCGCAAGCTGCGCCAGCGCCCAGACCGCCATGGCGCGCACCAGCGACGAGGCGTCGCCAAGCCGCGCTTCCGCTACGTCTGCAAGATCACTTGCGCCCGAGTTGCCGATGGCGATCAGCACATTGCGCACGAAACGGTCTCGCCCTGTCCGTTTGACCGGCGTCCCCGCGAACAGCCTGCGGAAGGATGCGTCATCGAGGGCCGCGAGGGTGGACAGTGGCAACCCGAGAAGATCCTCCCGCAGGACCAGCCGCGATTCGCGAGCGGCATCTGCGAATTTGTTCCACGGACAGACCGCGAGGCAGTCATCGCAGCCGAAGACCCTGTTGCCGATGCCGGGGCGCAGGTCGCGGTCGATATGGCCTCCATGCTCGATGGTCAGGTAGGCGATGCAGCGCCGCGCATCGAGCACATAGGGCGCCGGGAAGGCCTTGGTCGGGCAGATGTCGAGGCAGCGCGTGCAACGCCCGCAATGGTCCGTCCCGGCTTCGTCCACCGGCAGTTCGGCGCTGGTGAAGATCGCACCCAGAAACAGCCATGAGCCATGCGCGCGAGACACCAGCACCGTATGCTTGCCTTGCCAGCCGAGCCCCGCGGCCTGGGCCAACGCCTTCTCCATCACCGGCGCGGTATCGACGAAGACCTTGACGGCCGCATCGCCCGCGGCAAGCACCCCGGCCACGGTCTTGAGCTTGCCCTTGATCACATCGTGATAATCGCGACGGGCCGCATAGACTGACAGCGCGGCCTTTTCAGGCTCCGCGAGGACCGCCAGCGGGTCGTGCGGGGGCGCGTAGGACAGGCCGAGCATGATCACCGAGCGCGCCTCCGGCCAGAGCCTGGCGGGATCGCCGCGCCAGTCGGCCCGGTCGGCCATCCAGGCCATCGTGCCGTGGTGCGAGGCGTCGAGCCATTGCCTGAGCCGGCCGGCGGCATCCGGAATGGCCGATGGCGTCGTCACGCGGGCGATGTCGAAACCTTCGGTCCGCGCCCTCGCCAGAACCGCCTGCTTGAGGGCTGGGGGCGTCAAAAGTCGAGATTGTCGTAGGTCGCCGAGGCGGCCATGCCGGCCACGCGGTCGGCGAGCAGCGGGCGGAAGCTCGGGCGTGATTTCATCTTCGCGTACCATGCGCGCGCGCCCTCGCTCTCATCCCAGGCCGCATCGCCGAGATAGTCCACGCAGGACAGATGGGCGGCGGCTGCAAGATCAGCATAGGACATGTTCGGCCCGGCAAGCCAGTTCCGCCGCGCCGTCAGCCAGCCGATGTACTGCAGATGATAGCGCACATTGTTGCGCGCTGCCCGGATCGAGACCGTGTCAGGTGGTCCGCCGCCTTCGTCATTGCGCATGAAGCGCTTGTTGATCTTTTCGAGCGTCAGCGGCCCCGACACCTCGTCGAAGAACCTGTGGTTGAACCAGTTCGTCAGCCGGCGCACTTCGACGCGCTCTGCTGGCGGATCGGGCAGAAGCCGGCGTTCGCCGAGCGCAAGCCCCCGCGTCTCGTCGAGGTATTCGGAGATGACATCGGCAGTGGGCACCACCAGCGTACCGTCCTCGATCAAGACGGGCGTCGTTCCGGCTGGATTGAGGCTCAGGAATTCGGGCCGCCGCTCCCAGGCGCGCTCCTCCGCCAGCTCCGCCTCCATGCCCATTTCGCCCATGACAAGACGGATGAAGCGTGAGTGCGGGCAGAACGGGGCATGGATGAGGCGCGGCATGAAGTCTTCTGGCATCTGGGTGGGCCGGCGAGGGTCTGGACCTTGCGCCGGGTGGTGCGGAGGGGTCCCCGCGTATAGAACCCGGAAGCGTTGCCCACAACCCGATTCGGTCGTTGCCGTGAAGGTGTATGGGGGCTGGCGATCAGCTTGAACGGCGAAAGGGCCTGTCGCGACATGGACTACATCAAGGCGCTGGTTCTGGGGCTGGTCGAAGGGCTGACCGAGTTCATCCCGGTCTCGTCGACGGGGCATCTGCTGCTGCTCGACCATTTCCTTGGCATTGGCGATGATGATTTTGGCAAGACCTTTGCGGTCCTGATCCAGCTTGGGGCGATTCTCGCCATCCTTTCGGTCTATTTCGGCAAGCTCTGGCATGTGGCCACCACGCTGCCATCGAGCGCCGCGTCCCGCCGCTTTGTGCTTGGCGTGCTGCTGGCCTTCCTGCCGGCCGCCGTCTTTGGCGCTCTTCTGCACGGCTTCATCAAGGGCGTGCTGTTCAACCCGTTTCTGGTCTGCTGCACCCTGATCGCGGGCGGCCTGATCTTGCTTTTCGTCGATGACCTCGATCTTGAGGTGAAGCACGACGACGCCATGGCGTTTCCCATCGTCATGTATCTCAAGATCGGCCTGATCCAGTGTCTCGCCATGGTGCCGGGCGTGTCGCGCTCGGGCTCGTCGATCGTCGGCGCGATGCTGCTCGGCGCATCGAAGAGGGCGGCGGCCGAGTTCTCCTTCTTCCTGGCCATGCCGACCATGGCCGGCGCCTTTGCCTATGACCTGCTCAAGAGCTACAAGCAGCTCAGCGCCGACAACGTGGCCCTGATCGCGATCGGCTTCGCCTCGGCCTTTCTGGCGGGTCTTGTCGTGGTCAGAAAGCTTCTCGACATCGTCTCGAACTACGGCTTCAAACCCTTCGCCTACTGGCGCATCGCGGTGGGCAGCATCGGGCTGGCGCTGATCATCGCGCTTGGCTGATCAGACCGAGGTTGTCAGATTGATCAGCCAGTCCGGCATCACCTCGGTCATCACCCGCTCGATCACCTTGTCATAGCCTGTCAGGGCCAGAAGGCCGAGCCCGATGAAGACTGCCCCGGCAACCGGCTTGGCAGCTGTCGCGAAACGCATCAGCCGCGCCCTGTTGGCGGAAACGGCCGCGCGTGAACCATAGGCGATACCGGCAAGAACGGTCCCTGCACCAAGTCCGAAGAACGCCATCCGCAGCGCCGCGTCCCGCAGCCCGTCCGCCTGTGCAGCCAGCCCGATCGCCGCGCCAAGTGCCGGTCCGGAACAGGGCGACCAGACAACGCCGAGCAGCAGCCCGATACCGAACTGACCGAACAGGGAACCGGTGTCTGCGCCCGTCGACAGCGCATTGGCGCGGTCGGCCAGAGGCTGCATGACCGCAGACAGGCCGTCCTGCAGAGGCCTGAACAGAAACAGGCAACCGGCCAGGATGAACATGATCGCGGCGGTTTTCCTCAGAACCGAGGGGTCAAGGCCGAAGAACGCGCCGGTTGCCGCAACAACCAGCGCGATCGACGTGAAGCCGAAGGACAGCCCCGTCGCCAGCGCAAGCGGACCGAAGCGGCCGCCCTGGAAGGCGGTCGCCATGACGATTGGCAGGACCGGTAGCACGCACGGGTTGAACGTCGTCAACATCCCCGCCGCGTAGGATGAAAGAATGGCAAGCATGGGCATGTCCTCGCTGACCCGAAAGCGATGCTGTCCGGCCCTCGGAAGGATCGGACGGCGTGGAGGTCTTTGCCTGCTCAGCGCACCTTTGCGATCAGATTGCCAATGACCGTGGCATCGGTCGCGCCAACCGAGCGGGCCACTTCCTTGCCGCCCTTGTAGGTGATCAGCGTCGACTGGCCGCCGATCCTGTTGGCTTGCTTGAAGGCTGTCTCGGTGTCGAAATTCACGGTCACAGCCGTGATCCTCGCATTGGCCGGATCGTTGAGCATCGGGCCAAGGACAGTCAACTGACGCTTGCAGGTCGGGCACCAGTCGGCATGCACGTGGACCAGAACCGGTTGTCCGGTGGCGATCAGTTTGTCGAATTCCGCCTTGTTGTAGGGCTTGAATTCACCGGCCATCACCGGCGCAGCCATTACAATGGCGATAGGGGCGGCGAGAAAGTGCTTCATGGGAGCCTCCGTTGACAGGCACGGATGTCGCACCTGTTCCCCTTGTTCGTGTATCCCAAGCCGCCCGTTACAGGGCTCACGCCGTTGTGATGTCGTTCTGATTTGTTCTGATTCAGAAATACTGATCTGACATTCTAGCCACTTTCGGCGATAGTCATTCTGAACAATAAGGCCTCCGACGCCTTGCGCTGACGCGTCCGTCATCGCCGCCACCTTCAGGAGAACGCCCATGTCCGTCACCAGCATCACCGGCTTGCCGAAGGGCGTTGCCGTAAAGGGCATCATGAACGCCCGCTTTGATGAGATCCTCACCCACGACGCCCTTGCCTTCGTGGCGGATCTTCATCGCCGTTTCGATGCGACGCGCCGGCGCCTGCTTGCGCTGCGCGCCGAGCGCCAGAAGCGCTTCGACACTGGCGAGACGCCTGACTTCCTGGCCGAGACCAAGCACATCCGTGACGGCGACTGGAAGGTCGCGCCGATCCCTGCCAGCCTGCAGGACCGCCGCGTCGAGATCACCGGCCCGACTGACCGCAAGATGGTGGTCAATGCCCTCAACTGCGGCGCCAAGGTCTTCATGACCGACTTCGAGGACGCCAACTCGCCCACCTGGACCAATTGCATCGAGGGCCAGCTCAACCTCAAGGACCGCTGGGCCGGCAAGCTCGACTTCACCGACGCCATCACCGGCAAGGCCTACAGGCTTGGCCCCAACCCCGCCGTCCTGATCGTGCGTCCGCGCGGCTGGCACCTGATGGAAGCGCATGTCACGGTGGACGGCGAGGAGATCAGCGGATCCCTGTTCGATTTCGGGATGTATCTCCTGCACAACGCCAAGGCCGCCATCGCGGCCGGCTCAGGCCCTTATTTCTATCTGCCGAAGATGGAGAGCCACCTCGAGGCGCGGCTCTGGAACGACGTGATGGTCCATGCGCAAGGTGCGCTCGGCCTCAGGATCGGCACCATCAAGGCCACAGTCCTGATCGAGACGCTCCCTGCAGCGTTCGAGATGGACGAGATTATCTATGAGCTGAAGGATCACATGGCCGGGCTCAACTGTGGCCGCTGGGATTACATTTTCTCTTTCATCAAGAAGCTCGCCAAGAACCCCAACTACGTGCTGCCGGATCGCGCGCAGGTGGTCATGAGCAAGGCCTTCCTGCAGGCATATTCGCTCCTGCTGATCAAGACCTGCCACAAGCGCGGCGCCTTCGCGATGGGTGGCATGGCGGCGCAGATCCCGATCAAGAACAACCCTGAGGCCAATGCCGCCGCCTTCGCCAAGGTCAAGGCCGACAAGGAGCGTGAAGCCGGCAATGGCCATGACGGCACCTGGGTGGCGCATCCGGACCTCGTGCCGGTCGCCATGGAGGTGTTCAACCGCATGATGCCGGCGCCGAACCAGCTCTCCAAGCTGCGCGAGGACGTGCAGGTCACCCGGGCCGATCTTCTGGAGCCGCACACCGGCACCCGCACCGAAGCAGGCTTCCGCGAGAACATCCGCGTCGGCGTGCAGTACATGGAGGCTTGGCTGCGTGGCCGCGGCGCGGTGCCGATCTACAACATGATGGAGGATGCCGCGACTGCGGAGATCTCGCGTGCCCAGATCTGGCAGTTCATCAAGTATGGCGTCGAGCTGGAGGGCGGCCGGAAGGTGACGCCGGCCTGGTTCGAGACGGTCTACGCCGAGGAAATGGACAAGGTGAAGGCCGAGATCGGCGACGCCGCGTTCAGCGGTGGCCGCTTCCCGGAGGCGGCGAAGCTCTTCAAGGAGATGTCGCTGGCGCCGGACTTCGCCGACTTCCTGACCCTTCCGGCCTACCAGATGATCAAGGGGTGAGCCGGGGCGCGCCTTGCGCGGCCGATGACGTTTTTTTTCCGCGGCTGTTGATCCGGCCTACGGGAGACTACGTAACTAGCATGAAGTCCTTCGGGACTTTCTTCCCCATCACGATCGGCCACTCCCCCGGCCGCATCGTCCCTGCGAGGCCACCTCTCCCCCGGGGGTGGCCTCCTTTTTGCCGGGGTTTGCGTCGGTTGGTTCAGAGGCGCGCCATCAGCCGGTCGAGCAATGGATTGTCCGTCCGGAAGACATAGTCGAGCGAGCGCATCGTCACATCCGTCGCGCCGAGGGCCCTGAGATCGTCCACAAGCGCAAAGGCAGTGGCGCGGGGGCAATGAATGGTGACGAGGCCGCCCGGAGCCGAAAGCCCGAAGGGCAGGCGGGCCTTGTGGTCCCCGTCAAGCCTGTCCACGAGCGCCTGGTCGACAACGTCGAGCCGCGCCCTGACCTCATGCACGGCACGTCCGACCTCTTCCGCCGCGATACGGTTCAGGATCGCGTGTGCCGCCTTGCGGGCGCGGGGCCCCCAAGGGGCCTTGAGAGAGGCGACGAGATTGGCCTCCGACGCCAGGATGACACCGTCCTCCAGGACCTTGAGCGCGTTGGCCGCCAGGGTAGAGCCGGTGGTGGTGATGTCGACGATCACCTCGGCGGTACCGGCGGCGGGTGCGCCCTCGGTCGCGCCCAGGCTTTCGACTATGCGATAATCCATGACGCCGTTCTGAGCGAAGAATCGCCGCGTCAGGTTGATATACTTCGTCGCGACCCTGAGCTTGCGTCCTTGCCTGAGGCGCATGTCTTCAGCGAGGTCGTCGAGATCGGCCATCCGCGCCACATCAATCCAGGCCTGGGGAACCGCCACGACCACATTGGCCTGACCGAAGCCGAGCGAGGTCAGGAGTTCGACCGTGCCGGACACATCCGCGATCTGCTCACGCACCAGATCCTCCCCGGTGATGCCAAGATGCGCTGCCCCCGAGGCGAGCTGGGCGACGATCTCGGATGCTGACAGGAAAGCGATCTCGACATCGCCGAGCCCCTTGATGGTGCCGCGATAATTGCGTTCACCGCGCGGCTGCACGAAGCCAAGGCCGGCGCGGGCAAAGAAGGCGGTGGCGTTCTCCTGCAACCGTCCTTTTGACGGCACAGCGAGGACCAGAACAGGATCAGGCTCTCCGCTCATGCCGGCCTTCCGTTCAGCCGGTCCAGCCAGATCGAGGCGCCGACAGCCGGAACCGGCGCGTTGGCCCCGAGCCGGCTGAGCAGTGAGTCATAGCGCCCGCCACCGGCCACAGGCTTGGGGGATCCGGGAGCAGGGTCGTGCAGCTCGAAGATGAAGCTGCTGTAGTAATCGAGATGGCGCGCAAAGCCTGCGCTGAACCGCATGGCGGCGACATCAAGACCCCGCGCGGCCATGAAGCCGGTGCGGGCCTCGAAGGCGTCGAGCTCTGCCGCAAGATCGAGTTGCGCCTGGTCGGCTATGCGCCGGAGCTGGATGGCTGCGTCGTCGGGGTCGCCCTCCACGGCCAGTACCCGGCCGAGAATGGCCTGCGCCTCGTCCGGAACGGACTGCTGTTCGCTGGCCTTGGCGAGAAAGCGTGCGGCGATGTCTCCGGCGCTGCGGCCGCCGACGCTGGAGATTCCGGCAATTGCGAGGATGTCCTCGACGAAGGACTTCGCTGCTCCGGGATCCTGCCCCTGCAGGGCTGCGATAAGGCCCGGCTGGGCAATGCCCTGCGTTCCTGCGATCGTTGCGATCGCCGTGACGGCCTCCGCCCCCTTGCCGGCGCTGATCGCGCGCATCAGCCGCCGTGCCGCCGTCGGCGGCACCTTCAGCGCCTTGACCACGGCCTTGATCACCGCCACGTCGCCGAGCCTGGTCTGGGGCGCGGCAAGGCCGGCCAGGGCGACGGCCTCGACCGTGAGCGCGAGAACCTCCGCATCCGCCGCCTCGGTATCGCTGCGTCCGAGCAACTCGATGCCGGCCTGCAGGAACTCGCCGCTCTCGCCGCTGCGCATGCGGAAGACCGGACCGAGATAGGCATAGGCCCCGATGTCGCCGTCACGGTGCTGGCTGAGATGGTCGCGGCAGACAGGAATGGTGAAGTCCGGCCGCAGGCACATATCACGGCCCTCGGCATCCTGCGTCGTGAACATGCGCCTGCGCAGGTCCTCGCCCGAGACGTCGAGGAAGATGTCCGCCGGCTGCAGAATCGCAGGCTCGACAGGCCGGTACCCTTCGCGTTCGAACACGGCAAGCAGCGCGGCTGCGCGCAGGGAAGGGGAGGACCAGCCGCTCATGCCCTGGCAATCCAGACAGGAATTGTGGTCGACAAGACGATCATCAGCGCTCTTTACCAGCGCCTTAGCCCGGAAGCGACCCTTTTTGGCTCGCACGGTGAACAGGGTCAACCATGCGTGCAGCGAGGTTCAGGCAGCGTAGCGCTCGCCGTCGGCGCCATAATAGTCGACATAGCGCCGATCGATCTGGCTGACCGGCAGGACAACCAGCACGTCCGTCGTGCCGAACTGGCGATCCACCACGGCGCCCTCGCCGAAACGTGCCCCTACCCTGAGATAACCCTTGATCAGCGGGGGCAGCGCTTTCAGGGCGGCCTTGGCGTCGAGCGCCTCGGCAGGGACCCGGTCCATCGCGACATGATTGAACGGATGCGCGCGGGCGCTCCATTCGCCGCTGGCGCGGGCATGGTGGTGCAGGAAGGCAAGTCGTTCGGCGAGTTCGGCGGGATTCACGCCCTCGAGCGAGGCGCAGCCGAACATCACGTCGATACGGTGATGCCGGACATAGGCCCAGATGCCGTGCCAGAGAAGCTCCACCGTCTTCTTGGTACGGTAGGCCTCGAGCACGCAGGAGCGGCCCAGTTCGAGGAAGCGTTTGCCTGGGTGGCGCCGGACCAGCGCGGCAATGTCGAACTCTGCTTGCGTGTAAAAGCCGGGACCGCCAGCCTGATCCTGCCGCAGCAGGCGGTAGGTCCCCACGACCATGGGCCGCGCCTTGCGACCCTTGCGGATGTCAAGGCGCGCCGTATCCACGACCAGCAGATGGTCGCAGATGCCGTCATAGGCGTCGATGTCGCGGCGAAGGAACCTGCAGCGCGCAGTCGGCAAGGCTGACATTTCCTCATAAAAGACCTGGTAGCGCAGCCGCTGGGCGCGGCGCACATCACGCGCGTTCTTCGCCAGCCGGATCTCCAGCGTACCGGAGCGGCCGAGCACTCTCGGCAGGCCGTGATTGGCGAACTGGCGGGCCGGGAACGGCACGATCTGCGGCGGAAGGCTCGACAGGAAGGTGCGGGCCGGTTCAGGAACGCGCAGGGCGCCAAAGTCAAAACGCGGGTTGTCAGAGGGCAAGCCGTTGAGCATGGCTGGTCGATTCCATCCTGCGTGAGTTCCGTTGCGGCGATTCGCAATCCGACACCCGCAGAACCCTGACGTCACATATGCCATAAACAGAGGCGTGACATAAAGATGACATTTTCATGACAATTGCGCCGAGCCAGCCGGGCCGACGCTTCAGGCGGCGTGCGCCTGCGCCGGATCGAGCGCCAGCTTGAGCCAAAGCTTGAGCTGGTCACGCACCAGCGGCTTGGGCAGGCAGTCATCGAAGCCTGCTGCCATGGCAGCCTGCCGGTCTTCGGCGGCGACATTGGCCGTCACAGCGATGAGGGGCATGCGGTGCATGACGCCCATCGCCGCTTCCTCGTCGCGGATCAGCCGGGCGGCGGTCAAGCCATCCATGATGGGCATGCGCACATCGAAGACCCCGAGGGCAAAGGGCTCGCCTTCGCCCGCCAGCACCGAGGCCATCATCTCGAAGGCTTCCTTGCCATTGCGCACCCAGACGGGTTCGGCGCCGAGTTTCTCGAGCGTGCGGCGCGCAAGCAGGGCGTTGATCTCGTTGTCTTCGGCAATCAGCACCCGCGGGCGCAGCGGCGTCTCGCCATCGTCCTCGGTGGACGGAAGCACGGGAGGGGCTGTGTCCAGACGCGGCGCCTGCTCCCTCAGTTGCGACAGCAGCGAGCGCCCGCGCACGGGCTTGACCAGGAAGGCGTCGAAGCCGGCAGCCGCCGGCGCGCCGAAGCTGCGGCGTTCGAACGGGGACAGGATGATGACGCGGCGGCCGACACGGGCGGCCCGCGCCAGGATCGCCAGTTCCCTCGCCCGTTCGGGTCCAACCGCGAGGTCGACCAGCAGCACGTCGATCGGCCGGTCCAGCATCAGGGCCTGTGCGTCTTCAGGATCGGCGCACAGTGTGACGTCCGCGCCGGCCAACCTCGTCAGTTCGGCATGATAGCTGCGGTCGAAGGGGCCGGCGCCCACAATCACGACATTGAAGCCGTGCGCCTCCGGCACGAAGGGCGCGGCCGGCTCGACCGAACGCAGCGGCAATGTCACGGTGAAGCACGAGCCCTTGCCGGGCGTGCTGGAGAC
Source organism: Hyphomicrobiales bacterium (assembly GCA_026400535.1). Taxonomy (GTDB): domain Bacteria; phylum Pseudomonadota; class Alphaproteobacteria; order Rhizobiales; family Beijerinckiaceae; genus Allobosea. The sequence goes on along the minus strand of JAPLOU010000043.1, from coordinate 77,346 downwards.
AGCGATGTCGCCCTTCATCAGGTCGAGCAGGCGTTTGACGATCGCCAGTCCCAGTCCCGAGCCGCCATGCGTCCTCGCCGTCGTCTCGTCGGCCTGCTCGAAATCCTCGAAGATCGCGCCGATGCGATCGGGCGCGATGCCGGGGCCCGTGTCTTCGACATGCAGGCTGACAAGGCCATCGTGCCAGTTCAGCCGCAACCCGACGCCCCCGGCTTCGGTGAACTTGACGGCATTGCCGACGAGGTTGATCAGGATCTGGCGCACTCGGTCCGGATCGCCCGTGACGAGATGGGGAAAACCGGGGTCCGCAAAACTGGCCAGTGAGAGGCCCTTGTCGTGGGCCTTGGGCGCGAGCAGCTCCACCACGCCCTCCGCCAGCGCGACAAGGTCGAATGGCTCCTCGGTCAGGGTCGTGCGGCCCGCCTCGACCTTGGCAAAATCGAGGATCTCCTCGATCAGTGAGAGAAGGGCATGGCCTGACGTCCTGAGCGCGCGCACGTAGGTGGTCTGCTCCTGATCGAGCCGCGTGTCGCTCAGCAGGTCGGCCATGCCGATGATGCCATTGAGCGGGGTGCGAAACTCGTGGCTGACCGTGGCGAGAAACCGGGACTTGGCCTCGTTGGCGCTCTTGGCGTGGGCCAGCGCCTCGTCGAGTTGCTGTTCGGACGCCACCCTTGCGGTCACGTCACGGCCGACCCGCTGGATCACGGTCGAACCATCCGGCAGCGGCACGTGGCTCTCGGCCCAGGAGATCCAGCACTTGCCCTGTGCGGTGGCGAAGCGCTCGTCCACGAGGCGGGCACCATCGGCGCGGACCTCAACGAGGTTCGATGTCAGCGGCGCCGCGTCACCACCCGGGCCAAGCAGGTCGCGATAGGCCGCATTGGCGAAGAGGACCGTTCCGCCCAGATGGCGCCGTACGATGAGGTCACCTTGCGCCTCGATCAGGCTGCGGTGCCGCTCCTCGCTTTCGGCCACGATGAAAAGCTGGTCGTTCAGCGCTTCCTTGGCTGCAGCCAGTTCCTCGGCGCGTTGTTGAAGCCGCCTGTGGTCCTTGGTCAGCACCCAGGCAGCCACTGTCGCGATGCCGGCGGCCACCGCCAGAACCATGCAAAGAGCTGTCAGAAGGACGGTGATCTGCTCCAAAACCCTCGGGCTCCCGGCTGAATGGCGTTCATCTGACGCGATGAAGGTTTCGGCCGGTCTAACGCGGCGCCGGTTTCGGGCGGTGTGGTTGCGGTGCGGTAAACGCAGCCGGCAGATATCCGAGTGATCTGCCGGGCCCTTGCCTTCGCCGGCCAAAAACCGGATTCCCCTTTCGCCGGACATGATCTATGCTCCGTCTCGTTTTTCTTGCGGGTTTGTCGATGCTCAAGAGCTGTGTTGCTGTTTTTGCTGCCGCTGCAATCGGGATCGGCCTGCCGGTGCTCGCGTTCGCGCAAGGGGCCGGGCGCGGGCCGGTGCGCGCACCGACGCAAGAGCAAAGCATCATTCCGCAGCCGCGGCCCGAGAAGCAGTTCCCGCTCGGTGCCGCGTGGACGGTCGTCAGCGTCGGCGGCAAGCCGGTTTCGGGCGAACGCCCATCGCTGCTGGTGGATGACCAGTTGCGCGCCAAGGGCTTTGGCGGCTGCAACACCTATTCGGCGACAGCCTATCCGCTGAACCAGCAGGGTCTCGCGGTCGGACCCGTGGCGGTCACCAGGCGGGCTTGCGACGGCGGCCAGATGAACAGCGAGCGCGCCTTCCTTGTGGCGCTGCGCGGCGCCCGCAAATGGGACCTCGTCGAAGGGCGCCTGGTGATCACCGGCGTCGCCGGCGAGATCCGCTTCGAGCGCGCCCTCTGAGGACTGTCAGGCCGGGCTGAACAGGCGTTCCGAGGCGCCGACCGGCTTCATCTCGATGATGCGGTCATGCATTGCCTGCAGCGTCGAGCGATGCCCGATGGACACAAGGGTCGTAGCTGGCAGTTGCCGGCGCAGGACGTCATAGATCGCCAGTTCCATCGGCTCGTCCATCGCCGAAGTCGCTTCGTCGAGGAAGAGCCAGTCAGGTTTGGCCAGCAGCACCCGGGCGATGGCGACGCGCTGCTGCTCGCCGAGCGACAGGACCTGGACCCAGAAGGCTTCCTCGTTCAGCCGCTCTGCCAGGTGTGGCAGTTTCGCCGCGATCAGGGCCGCCTTGATGGCTTCATCGCTGTAGGCGCCGGACACGGCCGGATAGCTGACGGCGGCGCGCAGCGTGCCGAGCGGCAGGTAGGGCCGCTGCGGCAGCAGCAGCACCGATTTGCCATCGGGCGCCGCGATCTGCCCTTCGCCGAAGGGCCAGATGCCGGCGATGGCGCGGAACATGGTCGATTTGCCCGAGCCCGACGGGCCGATCAGCAAGGTGCGCTCCCCTGCCTGGAGGCTGAGGTTGTCGACCTTCACGATGGGCTGACGATCCGGCAGCGTCAGGGTCAGCTCGGACAGGTGAAGATGCGCGCCGGTCGCATGGGTCAGGCTGATCTTGCTATCGGCCTTGACGGCCTCTGCCTTGGCCAGCGAGGTGTCGAAGCTGGAGAGTCGATCGACGACAGCCTTGAAATCGGCCAGCATCGAATAGCGATCGATGAAGAACGACAGGGCCGCATCGACGCGGGCGAAGGCCTGGCTCGTCTGGGTCAGGACGCCGAGCGTGATCTGGCCGGCAAAGAAAAAGGGCGCGGTGATGACGATCGGCACGATCGAGTTCGATGAGCCATAGAGCTGGATGAAGGCGGAAAGCCATTTCTGCACGCGGACGATATCGAAGAAGTTGCGGATGACTTCGGCGAACTGCTGGCTGAGACGCTTGTTTTCGGCCTTCTCGCCCCCGAGCAGCGCGACGGGCTCGCCATACTCGCGCAGGCGGGCCAGGCCGAAGCGGAAGTCGGCCTCGTAGACCTCCTGCTGGAAGTTCAGCCGGATCAGCTTCTTGCCGATCAGATGCGCCACCAGCGTGCCAATCGCGGCGTAGGCCAGTGCAATCCAGAACAGCAGGCCCGGAATCTTGGTGTCGAGGCCGGGAAGGGTCAGGTTGGACGACAGCCCCCAAAGGATCACCGAAAATGACACCAGCGAGGAGATCTGCTGGATCATCGAGATGGTCAGCGAATAGGTGGTTTCGATGTATTTGCGGATGTCCTCCGAAATGCGCTGGTCGGGGTTGTCGACGCGGGCATCGCCGAATTGCAGGCGATAATGGGTACCGTCCTCAAGCCAGCGGCCGAACAGCTTCCCGGTCAGCCAGGAACGCCACCGGATCTTGAAGGCGGAGACGATCAGGAACTCGATGAAGTTCGAGGCGATCAGGATCGCGACCAGCGGCACCCAGACCTGGAACAGGAGCCGCCAGAACTCGACGCCGTTCTTGGCCTGGATGGCGTCGAACCAGTTGCGGTTGAAGAAGGACAGGCTGACCGAAATCCAGACCTGGCCGAGGTTGATCAGGATGATGATGGCCAGCAGGCCCATCGCCATCCATTTCACCGGGAACTTGAAGGGCTTTCCGAAACCCAGATCATAGCTGGCACGCTCGTCGGTCGAGAAATACTTGTCGGTGATGCCGACAATCTGTCGCATCACCGCAACCCGGCTCATCCCGAAGGCGAGCAGCGCGAAGGCCGCCGAGGTGAAGGCTGTGAGCGGCGGCGGCGTCAAGCCGGCCAGCGACGCGGGAAGGATCGGCCCCGCCGCGATCATGGCGATCAGGCCGACATAGCCCATCGCGTAGAAGACGATGAAGAAGCGCAGGAACGGCCCGATGCTGCGGCTCATCACAAGGGCCGCCGTCATCAGTGCGCCGGCGATGCCGACATAGAGCGGGATACCGGAGAACCACCCGGCCCCCAGGCCCCCGGCCAGGCCCAGCGCGGAGGCGAGGGCGGACAGTGCGATCAACAGAGTCATGAGATTCGTTCCGGAGCGTTCCATACCCTTGTTAGACCGTGGAATGCGTGGATTGTGAACTGCTCATTGTACGACTGGCCAATGCGGACGGTCAGATGGCGTCGAGCGCGCCGGCAAGGGCGCTATTCAGCCTCCACCATGCCCTTGGGGTGCAGTTTCGGGAACAGCGGCGCCAGCTCGGCCTCGTATCTCGCGAGATAGTCCTTGTAGGACGTTCCGCCCGTGCCGACCTCGACGCCGACCCGGGTGAGCTGGACCACCGCGAGCTGCAGATGCGCGCGGTGAAAGGCCAGTTGCGCCCGGTCAAAGGACGCAATCAGCCGGGTCAGCGGCCCCGCCTGCGGATGGTCGTCGAGCCAACCGCGCTGATCAACGGATTGCCCTGCCGCGATGGCCGTCAGTTTCTCCACATAGGCGAGCAGGCTGTGATCGGTGTAGCTGTGGAACCAGGTGGCCACGTCGGGACCGTAAAAGCGCTCGAACTGCTTCTCGGCCTCGTGGATGTTGCCGTCGGCGTCCGCGGTGCCGCCGCTCCAGTACTGTTTGCGGATCCCGCTCATGATCTCGATCCGGCGGAACTGCCAGGACTGGAAACCCGAGGTCGGACCGAGCGCCGTACGGAATTCGGCAAACCCGCGCATGTCCGACAGGATCGGCATGGTGGCGTTGACCGTGCGCCAGAACTGCAACACCCGCTTGAGGAAGTAACAGGCCTCTGAAAGGTCGCCGATGGCGCCCGTTGTGACGTCTATTCCCGTCCGCATGGCGCAGAGCGTGCGGTCCAGATCGATGATCATCTGGTGGAAGGAAATCTCGCAGACCTGATGCACCGCGATGAACAGGTCCTCGTCCTTAGAGGCGGTGACCGGCCTCTTGCAGGCGAGCAGCGTCGGCAGGTTGTGATAGGTCCAGTAGTGGTTCTGGCTCACATCGATGTCCGGATCGACGGGCTGCATCGGTTTGGCGAGGTAATTCATCCGGAACCTCCTGTGTAAGGTGAAGGTGGGCTTGGCAGCAATCGTCGCGCCAGAGCGGCCATTCTGCCAGCCCCGAAAAAAGAAAGCCCGACCGGAGGGGCCAGGCTTGCTCAACCGCGAGGGCTCAGGCGGTCATTTCGGCGCCAGCACCATGACGACCTGGCGGCCGTCGAGGCTGGGTTCGGATTCCACCTTCACGAAGGCGGCCGTCTCGGCCTTGACCCGGTTCAGGACCTCCATCCCCAGATGCTGGTGCGCCATCTCGCGGCCGCGGAAGCGCAAGGTGATCTTGACCTTGTCGCCTTCCTCGATGAATCCCTTCAGCGACCGCATCTTGACTTCATAGTCATGCTTGTCGATGCCGGGCCGAAGCTTGATTTCCTTTATTTCGATGACCTTCTGGTTCTTGCGCGCCTCGGCGGCCTTTTTTTGCTCCGCAAAACGGAAGCGGCCATAATCCAGGATCTTGCAGACAGGAGGGGCGGAATTGGGTGCGATTTCAACCAGATCGAGCCCGGCGTCCTCGGCCATTTTCAGGGCATCGACAGTCAGCACGACACCCTTGTTTTCCCCGTTCTGGTCGATCAGCTGGACTTCCCGGATGCGGATGTCGCGGTTGGTGCGAGGGCCGTCCTTCTGGGGAACGGGAAGGGCTCGGAATGGTCTGCGAATGGGAGTCTCTCCTGTGAAATCGTGCATGAAGCACACGGGATGCACAAATTGCATAACCGGCAGCATTGTCAACGTCTGCGGGCGCTGATGCTGCCGAAACAGTCAGTCTTCGGTGGCGACCGCCTAGTTGCCAAGCAGCGCAGCATAGACGTCGAGCGTCTCGCTGACCATGTGGGGCAGCGAGAAAGAGCTCTCGACATGACGCCTGGCCCTCAGGGCCATCGCATCGCGGGCGCTTGGCCTCAGGGCCAGCGCCACGGTCAGCGCCTCCGCCAGCGCCGGAGCGTCTCCGGGTGCCACGCGCCATCCGGTCCGCTCGCCGGGCAGGCATTGCGGTGGGGCCAGCACGGTTTCGGGCACCGCGCCAAGGTCCGAGACCACGATCGGAACGCCCATGGCCTGCGCCTCCACCGCCACGCGCCCGAAGGCTTCTGGCTCGGTTGACGCCACGGTCGCGACCGAAGCCGCCAGAAAGGCGGCGGGCATGTCGGAGCAGTGGCCGACGCGGCGCACGGTGCCCGTCAGGCCGCCGGCGGCGATCAGGCCGTCAAGTTCGCGGACATAGTCGTTGCGCCCCTGGGCGTCGCCGGCAAGGACGAACACCACATCCTCGGTTGCGCCGCGCTCCTTCATCAGCCGCGCCGCCTCGATCAGCACCCGATGCCCTTTCCAGCCGGTCAGCCGGCCGGCGAGCAGGACCACGCGTTGCTCCGGTTCGATGCCCCAGGTGGCGCGGAGCGCGCCGATCCTCTCCGGCTCGACCAGGGCGGGCTGGTAGGTGCTGAAATCCGTGCCCCGGTGCACGACCCGCACCTTGGTGCGCGCGAACGGGTGCATCCGCGCGATCAGGTCCGCGGTGTAGTGCGAATTGGCGATCACCACGTCGCCGCGCGCCATCACCGAATTGTAGAGCACCTTCACCGGGGAAGCGCCGGCATAGGACCCGTGATAGGTGGTCACGAAGGGCAGTTTCATGGCCCGCGCCGCAGCGATAGCGACCCAGGCCGGCGCCCGCGACCGCGCATGGATCAGCGCGACGTGCTCCGCCGCGCACAGTCGCGAGAGCTTGCCGATGTTGCCAATCATGGCGAGCGGGTTCTTGGCGGCGGCTGGGAACGGCAGCCAGACGCCGCCTTTGGCCTGCAGTTCGCCGATCAGGCGCCCCCCTTCGGTCGCCACCAGCGCGCGCGCCCCGACCGCAGCCAGGCCCTCCGCAATGTCAACCGTCGTCCGTTCGGCACCGCCGGCATGCAGTTCAGGGATGATCTGGAGGATCGTTCGCCCTGTCAGCGCATGAGAAGGGGTTTCGGCCAATTGGGGATCAACTCCGGCTTTCAGATCGGGGACAAGCAACGTGATCAAGGCTGACAATCAACATGAAATAGACCAATCAGGTTGTGACGGAAATTGGTGAACGAAATGGACAAGGCCACTCCCGACTTCATTACGCGCGACGATGCGCCGGGCGAGCGCAGGCTTGCTGTCATCGCCAGCAAAGGCGCGCGATCACCTGCCATCATCTGGCTCGGCGGCTTCCGCTCAGACATGCGCGCCACCAAGGCGGAGGCGCTTGCAGGCTGGGCGGATCGCGACGGCCGCCGCTTCGTCCGCTTTGACTACACCGGCCATGGCGAGAGCGAGGGAGACTTCTCCCGCTCCACCATCTCGGTCTGGCTTGCTGATGCCATGGCGGTCATCGCCGCTGAGGGCGGCAATGCGCCGATCCTGGTCGGCTCGTCGATGGGCGGCTGGCTGGCCCTGCTGGCGGCAAGAATCATGCGGACGCGCGGGCAGGCGGTCGGAGGCCTCGTTCTCATCGCGCCGGCGGTGGATTTCACCGAGGCGCTGTTGTGGAGCCGATTCCCTGAGGACGTCAAGGCGGCCATCATGCAAGGTGGTCAGTGGCTGCGGTCTTCCGTCTATGCGTCCGAGCCCTATCCGATCACCCGCGCGCTGATCGAGGACGGACGGCACCATCTGCTGTTTGGGTTGCCAATCGAGCCGGGTTGCCCGGTCACGATCCTGCAAGGAATGCAGGACCCCGATGTGCCGTGGCAGCATGCCATGAAGCTGGTCGAACATCTGCCTGCGGATCAGGTGACGCTCACCCTGATCAAGGATGGCGATCACCGACTGTCGCGCGATCAGGACATTGATCTGCTGATCAGGGCCATCACAGCCTTGCTGTAATGGCACCTGTCAGTGGACGCTGACCGTGACGAGCTGGTTCTCCCAGGCGTTGGCGGTCAGCTCATCGCGCGAATCTGCAATCATGATCGGCGTTCCGTCGGCACCCAGCAGCGCGTACAGGTTGATGTCGGACGGCAGATCGTCGATCTGCGGCACCAGCTTCTGCACCTCCGCGGCGCTCATCGGGCGCACATAGGCGACCTGACCCGTGCCGAGCGCGGCAAGATCAGTGAGATCGAAAGCGGGCTTGATCTTGTCTGTTGCGTTCATGATGCACTCCTGATGCTCGACGTTTCGTGGTGCAGGTCCCGGGCCGGCGCGGGTTCGACCGCGATCAATCGCGCGCGATGATGTCAATCTTGCGGATGATGCGTTCGGGTTCCGGTCGGGCCAGGTCAACCGACAGCAATCCGTTGGAGAGGTCGGCGCCGAGCACCTCCATCCCGTCCGCCAGCAGGAAGACCCTCTGGAACTGGCGCGCGGCGATACCGCGGTGGATGTAGGCGCGCGATTTATCCTCGACCTGACGGCCACGGATGATAAGCTGGTTCTCCTCGATCGTGATGTCGAGCTGATCGCGGGTGAACCCCGCCACCGCCAGCGTGATGCGCAGACGATCAGGTTCGTTCTCTGTCCGATTCATCCGCTCGATGTTGTAGGGCGGGTAACCGTCACTCGTCGTTTTGGCGACGCGGTCGAGCGCCCGTTCGATTTCGTCAAAGCCGAGCAGAAATGGATGCGACAGGCTTGGATATCGTGTCATGTGCGAAGCCCAGATGGCACTTCGTTGCAAGGCACAAGCCCGCCTCATGCAGCGCCCGTGACGGTTCTTGACGACCCGCACACTGGATATGGGTGCCTTGCGGCCCGGCAACAAGGGCAGTGCACACGGGCTGCCGCCGAACGATCATCACAGGCCGAGAGGAAGGGGTGGTACCGCCACCCCGGCTTGAACGGGGGACCTCTAGATCCACAATCTAGCGCTCTAACCAACTGAGCTATGGCGGCACACGGGCATCGCACTGATCACAGTGCGGGCCGAACGTCTAGGGCCATGGGCCCAGAAATGCAAGGCTCGCCGCCGACAAACAGACGACGCCGCCTGAGGCGCGCAAAGCGGTGGACACCGCGTGCCGCTGGCAACGCGTCGAGGGTCAGATCAGCGCGGCTGCAGGGCCTTGCGGCTCTTCTCGGTGACGGTCTTGACAGTGGCCGAGAGCGCATCGGCACTGCGGCGGATGGCGCGGGCCTGGATCACTACGACCTCCGATGCGGAGGTTGAGCGGGCGCATTCTTCAAGCTCGCTCATGCCGCTCCTCAGTTCCGCGCAGGCATGGTCGAGCAAGGTGGCTTGGATGTCGCGGACCATGCGGGCGGCACTGACAACCTGACTTGTCAAGACATTGGCCAGGTCATTGCCGAAGTCCGGCAGTGCGGCCTTGCCGGCAGCGAAATCGAGGCCGGGCATCTGGAACGCTGACAGGTTGAAACCCGGCACAACGAAGGTGCTCATGTCAAATGCTCCGGCAAAAGGGGAGGCGGGCGCTGCGGGCTTTGGCTGCACCTCCGGAGCAGGAGCAGCCTTGGGCGCGACCACCTTTGGCGGAGCCTTGACGGCTGCCGGGGTCGGGACAGGCGCTGCGGGGGCGGTCTTCACCGTCGGCGGCCTGGATTGCACCTGCGCTGCCGTCTTGGTCCGCGCCTTCGTTCTCGCCACCTTTGGGGCAGGGACGGCCAGCGTCACAACGCCGGAGGTTGCCGCCTTGGCGGCCGACGCTGCCGCCGGAGCCAGAGCGGCGGTTTTGGCCTCTGCAGGCGCTATCGGGGCTTGCGGCTTCACCACAGCAGGCGTGTCCTTGATCGGGGCGCTTGCGGCAGGGGCCGGCGCACGCTCGGCGGCTTTTGCAGGAACGGCAGCCAAGGGCATCTTCGTCGCGGGTTCAGCGGGGGGCGCGCTCTTCAAGAGCGCGGTGACGGGCGCAAGGGAAACGGGCTTGGACGGTTTTGACATGATGGGCGATCCAGTCTTGGGCAGGCCGGGTGTCTTGATGGACGACGTGTCAGCAAGGCGGGTTGCCCCGCCCTGCCGGCACGGTTGCTCACTTCATTTTGGTGGCGGAGGCCGCAGCATTCTGGATGGCGGCGCCGAACTCGGTCATCTGCTTCTGGAAGCTGGCCATCTGTGCCTTCATGAACTCGGCCTGATGCTGCAGGAGCTCGGCCGGATCCTTGGCACGCACCATCTTCTGGGCGAGATCAAAAGCGGCAGCGACGTTCTGCTCGGCATAGGCCATGGCCTTCTGCGTCGTCTGCTCGGCATTGGCGCGGGCGGATTCAGTTGAACCATGCGCCGTCTCGACAGCCTTCTGGGCAGCGCCCATGAAACCGTCGAAAGCCTTCTTGGCCTGCTCGACACTCTTTTCGGCAAAGTCGCGCATTTCCGGCGGCACTTCGTAGGGAAGCTTGGCGTTGGCCATGGTCGTTGTCCTCGCTTGCATGATTGCAGTCTTGCAGAAATGTCGGATCAGTTTCGGATCAGTTTGCCGTGACCTTGCGCGCAGGGATCAAGCGCAGGCGACGGCTCCATTTGTGCAGTGCAATATCATGTTGCAATGCGGTCTTCAAGGGCGGCGTGCTGCCTGATTAACCGTCATTCCAATGAGGCGGAGCGGTGGCGGATTCACCAATGGATTCTGCCGGCTGACCGGTTATATTAAGGGTTCATTAATCATAACGGTCTGCGCTTGAACCCTCCTTCCGTTCCCTTCAATCCGGTCTGTGCTGACCTGCTGGCGCGGCTGGACCGCGAGCCTGGCTTCAGCCTGTTCGTCAACGAACGGGCGGCGCTTTTGCTTGTGCCGTCCGAGCTGGTTGGGGTCATCGCGGGCAATGCTGCGGCCGATGCGATGATCCGCGCCGGCCTGTCCGCGGCCACTATCGCGCGGCTTGACCTGCTGGCGAGCGGCCTCGCGCCGATGAGTGGCGTGCGCCTTGAGCGCCTCGAGCTGCCATCTGCGGGCGGGCCCGTGGTCCTCACCGCCGCCTGCCGCCGGATCCGCGATGATGACGGCCGCATGGTGCTGGTGGTGGCTGCGCAGGGGCCTTCCGCTGCGGCCATGCCCGCCACAGCGGTCTCACCGGTCCCGGAAAGCGGCCCCGCCATTGGAACGGAACGGGACCCGGTGGCGACGCCGGCGCTCTGGCCGGACAAGGTGCGCTTCCTGTGGGAAGTGACCGCAGAAGGGCTGATCACGTCCGTTTCCCGAGAGGCCCTCGATGTCTTCGGATCCGAGCTTGGCCGGGACATGATCGGTCGGCACTGGAGCGCGTTGTGCGGCGCCTTGGTCCACGACCCGTCCGGCAGTGTCCAGGCGGCCTTCGAGGCGGGCAGGACATGGAGCGGCCGGTCGACACTCTGGCGCATACCGGGCAGCGACCGGGCCTATCCCGTGACGCTGGCGGGATTGCCGCTCAGCGATGCCCGTCAGGTCAAGGGCTGGCGCGGCTTTGGCGTGATCGACACCCGCACGACGGAGCCGTTTCCCCTGCCCATTCCGGATGGCACGCCGGATCTGGCGCTGCCGGCCGAGGCCGTCGAGGCGGACCTGGAGCTAAACGCCCCTCAGCGGTCCGAGCCGGCAAGCGAGCCCGGTCCTGCCGAGCCACGCGAAGACGACAATGCGGCTGCCGTCGCCGCGGTCCCGTCATCCGAGCCCGCGGCAGTGGCGATGCCAGCCGCCTTGGTGACGAACATCGTGCCGATCCGCCCCCATGATCCGCCGCCGCGCCTGTCGCGCACCGAGCGCAATGCCTTTCGCGAGATCGCCAAGGCGCTGGGTGCCCGCATAGAGGGTGACCAGCCTCAATCGACCGAACAGCCTTCGGTCGCAGCTGCGCCGCCGCATGAAACGGTGCCGGCGCAGCGCCCGGACATGGACGCTCCCGCGCTGCCCGCATCCGGACCGGGTCTGGTCGACCGGGTCGTCCAGGTGGCGCCACCCGCGCCGCCGCGCAGTGACATGTATGTCGCGCTGCTCGACAAGTTGCCCATCGGCGTGCTGGTGTTGCGTGCCGGCACGATCAGCTATGCCAACCGCACCTTGCTCGATCTGCTCGATATCGCGAGCCTTGATGACCTGAAGACCTATGGCGCCGACCGCCTCTTCGGTGGCGCAGCCCCCAGCGAGGGCGGCGGCTTCTTCACCCTGACCCGGCCCATCGGCGAGCCCGAGCCTGTCGACGCGCGCCTGTCCGCCATCATGTGGCATGGCGAGCCGGCCACGCTGATGTCATTCCGGCGCGCGCTGGATCAGGGCAACGTGGCCCGCATCGAAGCGCTGAAACTCGAGTTGGCCCGCGCGACAGAGAAGGCGCGCGAGCTGACCGCCATTCTCGATACAGCGACCGACGGCGTCGCCACCTTCGACGAGCGCGGCCGCATCCTGTCGCTCAACCGCTCGGCGGAGGCGCTGTTCGGGTATGACCAGCGCGAGGTCGCCGGCGAGAACTTCACACTCTTGCTCGCCCCCGAAAGCCACATCACTGCCCTCGACTATCTCGACGGGCTCAAGGGCGGCGGCGTCGCTTCGCTGCTCAACGATGGCCGAGAGGTCCAGGGCCGGGTCCGCCAGGGTGGCCGCATCCCGCTGTTCATGACCATGGGCTGCGTCGCCGATGGCGATGAGACGATCTACTCCGCCGTGCTGCGCGACATGACGGCGTGGAAGCGTGCCGAAGCCGACCTTCTCGAGGCCAAGCGTCATGCCGAGCGGGCCAGCGCCCATAAATCGGATGTGCTGGCCAAAATCAGCCATGAAATCCGCACGCCGCTGAACGCCATTCTCGGCTTTGCGGAGGTGATGAGCGAGGAACGTTTCGGGCCGATCGGCAACGAGCGTTACAAGGAGTACCTCGGCGACATCCACCAGTCCGGCGGCTATCTCATCAGCCTGATCAATGACCTGCTCGATCTCGCCAAGATCGAAGCCGGCAAGATGGACCTGAACTTCACCGGCGTCAGCCTCAACGAAATCGCCAGCGCGGCGGTGTCGCTGCTGCAGCCAGAGGCCAACCGCCAGCGCGTCGTTTTGCGCACGGGCTTGCAACCGAGGCTCCCGGCGGTGGTGGCCGATGACCGGTCGCTTCGCCAGATCGTGATCAACCTGCTCTCCAACGCGGTGAAATTCACCGATGCCGGCGGCCAGGTCATCATCTCGACCACGCTGGGTGATCGCGGCGAGGTCATTCTGCGAGTCCGCGACACAGGCGTCGGCATGACCGACAAGGAACTCGCGCTCGCCATGGAGCCATTCCGCCAGGTGTCCTCAACGCGGCGCGGAACCGGCACCGGGCTTGGCCTGCCGATCACCAAGGCGCTTGTCGAGGCCAACAAAGGCCAGCTTGCGATCACCAGCGCCAAGAACGAAGGCACGCTGGCCGAGATCACCTTCCCGCCGCAGCGGGTTCTGGCAAGCTGAGTCCCCCGGGGGCGTGCAAAGCGCCTCTCCCTGCGCTAGGCTGACACGCAAGGAGAATCGGCATGAACATGATCTACCCCTCGCTAAGTGGCGTCCCGAACTTCTTCCTTTACGGCGCGATCGCGCTGGTTCTCACCTTCATCTTCGCCGTGATCTATGTCCGGATCACCGGGCACGATGAGATCGCGCTGATCCGGGCGCACAACGCCTCGGCGGCGCTCGCCTTCGGCGGCTCGCTGATCGGCTTTGCGCTGCCACTCTCCAAGGCGATCGCGCAGGCGTCGAGCGTTCCCGACTGCATCCTGTGGGGCACCATCGCGCTGGTGGTGCAGTTGTCGGCTTACGCGATCACGCGGATGCTTCTGCCCGGACTGTCGGTCAACATCCAGAACAACGCCATGGCTTCGGCCATCGTGCTCGCCGCCATCGCGCTCGTCGCCGGCATGCTGAATGCCGCATCCATGACCTATTATCCGAATGTCGGAGGGCTGGTTGAAGCGCTCTGAGTACATCGCGATCGGGGCCGTCGGATTGCTCGCGGTTGCGGCATTCTGGCCACGAGGCCAGGTGCATATCGGCCCGGGCGCAGACGATGCCGTCCGCCCGGACGCGCAGGCCTTCGCGTCGGCCGACGAATGCCGCATGGCAGTTGGGATGACGCCGGAGATCTGCGACCGCGCTTTCGCGACGGCCCAGCAGACTGCCTTGTCGAACGCGCCGCGCTTCGATAGCCAGATGTCGTGCGAGGGTCAGTTCGGTGCCGGCCAGTGCCGCAGCGCGATCTGGAACGGCGCGTCGGTCTTCGTGCCCGTGCTGGTTGGGGTGCTGGTCGCCCGTTCGCTCGCCAACGCCGCCCAGCCCCAGAGCCAGCCGCTGTTCCCGCCGCGCGCCGGCGCGACAAATTGCCCCCAGGGTTCGAGCACGCCCGGCCAGCCTGAATGCGCGCCGCAGGGCCGCAGCGGCGGCGCAGGAGGCGTCAGCTTTGGCCGCTCCTTTTCGACAGGGTCGGGCACGACCGTGACCCGGAGAGCCGGCCCCGACGGCCGCGTGACGGTCTCGTCGCGCTCGGGCCGGACAGTGGCGCGCAGCGGTTTCGGCTCGACCGGACGCGCCGTCTCGAGCGGCAGCTGACGACGATGCGGCGCATCACCGTGCCGGAGCGACCTGACTGGCGCCAGAAAGCCGAGGCCTATGGTTTCCCGTTCCATAGCGCCGGCGGTAACGTCTATTGGGACGAAACCGTAGCGTGGTCTTTCCCGCTCCGTGAGATCGAGGAGGCCATCGAAGCGCCGACGGGCGAGCTGGAGCAGCTCTGTCTTGCCTTCGTGGAGGACGTGGCCTTGAAAAGCGGCCCGGCCATGACGAAGCTTGGTGTGCCGGATGCTTTCCACGATTTCATCCGCGACAGCTGGAGCCGTGGCGACCGCAACCTCTATGGCCGGCTTGATCTCGCCTATGACGGATCGGGACCGGCCAGATTGCTGGAATACAATGCCGACACGCCGACCTCGCTGTTCGAGGCCTCGGTGTTCCAGTGGAGCTGGCTCGAGGATCAGATCGCGGCGGGCGTGCTGCCGAAGGACGCCGACCAGTTCAATTCACTGCACGAGCGGCTGGTGCAGGCTCTTGCGGACATCCGCGGCGGCGATTCCTTCATGTTGCATTGCGCGGCAGTGGAGGACAGCGTCGAGGATCGCGCGACCGTGTCCTACCTCGCCGACTGCGCGCGACAGGCCGGACACCGGACCCGCGAACTGGCGATCAGCCAGATCGGCATCGCGGCCGATGGCCAGTTCACCGGCGCACAGGATGAGCAGGTCGACGTTCTGTTCAAGCTCTACCCCTGGGAATGGCTCTTCCGCGAGGAGTTCGCGTTGCACCTGCCGAAAGCCCGGACCCAGTTCATCGAGCCGCCCTGGAAGGCGCTGCTCTCGACCAAGGCGCTCCTGCCCATGCTCTGGGAGATGGCGCCGAACCATCCCAATCTGCTGGAGGCTTACTTCGCCGATGATCCGCGTGCCGGCAGGCTTGCCGACAGGGTCGAGAAACCGGTTCACTCACGCGAAGGCGCGAACATCCGCATTGTCCGCGGCGGTGCGGAGGTTCAGGCAACGGCCGGCGACTACGGGGCTGCGGCGATCGTGCAGGCGCTGGCGCCAACCGCCGGTTTTGCCGGCGGCCACGCCGTCATCGGCTCATGGCTGGTGGCCAGCCAGCCGGCTGGTATCGGCATCCGCGAAGACGAGGGTCTGATCACGCGCGATACGGCGCGGTTTGTGCCGCATGTGATCGAAGGGTGAGAGCCGTCATAGGTTGATCTTCCAGGTCTCGCTGACCATCGCCTGCCCAAAGGCCTTCACCGGCTCGGCCTCCGCCATCACCCAGCCACGCGTCGCATAGAGCTTGCGGGCGGCGGTGAGGATGTCGTTGGTCCAGAGCGTCATCTGCCGGTATCCTGCCTCGCGTGCAAACGCCATGCAGGCGTCCACCAGCATGCCGCCGACGCCGTGACCGCGCGCCTTCTCGTCGACGATGAGCATGCGAAGTTTGGCGGTCTCGTCGTCCTTGCGCGTGCAGAAGATCGAGCCGACCGGCTCGCCATCCAGATCCGCGATCCAGCAGCGCTCGCGGGCCGGATCATGGCTCTTGACGAAATCGGCCACGAGGCCTGCGACAAGACCCTCGAACGCGATGTCCCAGCCATACTCCTGCGCATAGACCGCGCCGTGGTGGGCGATGATCCAGCCATAGTCACCGGGCCGGGGCGGGCGCAGAAGGATGCGGTAGGAGGCTGGATGGGGTGGCGTCATGGCCGGCAGTGTCGATCCTGGCGCGGCCTCGCACAAGTGGCGTGCGGCGCCATGGGCGTTGCCCCGGCGCAGCCAAGGGTCCAATGTGCGGCGGACGATGAGGCCCGCCATGCAGTTTGCCCTGACCGATGAAGAAGTGATGATCCGCGACACGGCGCGCAAGCTGGCCGCGGACAGGCTGGCGCCCTTTGCCGAGACGCTTGACCGCGGCGAAGGCCGTGCCGACCTGCTGCAGAACCTGAGGCTCCTGGCCGAGAATGGCTTCATGGCGCTCAATGTTCGCGCCGCATATGGCGGTACGCAAGCCGGGACCATGGCCTTCGCGCTCGCCATCGAGGAACTCGGTTATGCCTGCGCCTCCACCGCCGTCACCGTTTCGGTCTCGAACATGGTCGGCGAGGTCATCCAGGCTTGCGGCTGCGAGGCGCAGAAGCGGGACCATTTGCCAAAGCTGGCGGACGGAACCTACGCGGCCGCAGCCTTTTGCCTGACCGAAAGCGGCGCCGGTTCGGACCCTGCCGGCATGCGCCTGCATGCCCGCAGGAATGGCAACGACTACGTGCTCGACGGCACCAAGATCTACATCACCAGCGCTGAGTATGCCGGACTCTTTGTGGTCTGGGCTGTGACCAACCCGGATGCGCCGAAGGGCAAGGGCATCTCGGTGTTTCTGGTGCCGGCCGGCACGCCGGGCCTTGTCATCGGCAAGGCCGAACACAAGATGGGCCAGCACGGCTCGGCCACCAACATGGTGCATTTCGATCAATGCCGTATTCCGGCGACCGCTCTGATGGGCCGCGAGAATGACGGATTCCGCATCGCCGTGGCTGAACTGGCCGGGGGCCGCATCGGGGTTGCGGCGCTGTCGCTTGGCATTGCCCGCGCCGCCATGGATGCGGCGAAAGCCTATGCCAGGGAGCGCAAGCAGTTCGGCCAGGCCATCGTTGATTTTCAGGGCCTGCAATGGATGATCGCCGACCGCGAGGTCGATTTGCAGGCGTCGCGCCTGATGATCATGGATGCGGCTGCGAAAAAGGATCGCGGCGAGCCCTTCGCCAAGGAAGCCTCGATGGCCAAGCTCTTCGCCTCCGAGGCCGCTCACCGCGCCACCGACACGGCGATCCAGATCTTCGGCGGGGCCGGCTACTGTCGCGACTACCCGGTCGAGCGCTATGCCCGCGATGCCCGCATCACGCGCATCTATGAAGGCACCTCCGAAGTCCAGCGGCTGGTGATCGCGCGGGAGACCTTGCGCCAGATGGCGTGAGGGGCGACAAGGATTTCCTGATCTTCGGGGGACCTCATGACACTCATCATCTACGGCGTTTATCGCAGCCGGGCTTCGCGCAACATCTGGCTCTGCACCGAGATGGGGCTGGCGTTCAGCCATGTGCCGGTGATCCAGGCCTATCGCCTGCCCGATGGCGGCAAGGACTATGCAGGCATGACCACGCAAAGCCCCGGCTTCCTCGCCATCAACCCGAACGGACAGATCCCCTCCATCGACGATGACGGTCTGGTGCTCAACGAGTCTCTCGGCATCAACCTTTATCTGGCCAAGAAATATGGCGGCGCGCTTGGCCCGAAGGATCTGGCCGAGGACGGGCTGATGACGCAATGGACCTTGTGGGCCGCGACCTCCTGCGAGCCGCACACGATCGAGATTCTCTACAACCGTGTCGCCAAGCCGCCAGAGGAGCGCGACCCGGCCAAGGCGGACGCGGCCGTGGCGGCGCTCAGGCGTTCTTTCGCCGTGCTCGACAAGGCGCTTGCCGGGACGGGCTTCATGGTTGGCGGGCGCTTCACCGTGGCGGACATCAATGTCGCCGAGGTCATCCGTTATGCGCGCCCGGCGCCCGAGCTCTTCGCCGATGCGCCCCATGTCGACCGGTGGCTAACCGCCTGCCACGCCCGCCCTGCCTTCAAGGCGATGATGGCGGCGCGGGAGGCGGAGCCGGCCTGACCCGACTGCTCGCGCCCGGCTGGCACGGAACCCATCAGTCTTGTTGATGGAACAGCGCACGCCAATCGGGTGGCAGCCCGGCTCTTGATGGGATAGCGTGCTCCCGAAAGGAGCCTTTCCATGTCTGGTCGAACGGCAGCTCCGCGCATGGGAGCAATCGATTGGCTGCTGCTGCTGACCTTGTCGGTGCTCTGGGGCGGCTCGTTTCTCTTTGCCAAGATCGCCTTGGCCGAGGTGCCGCCGCTGACGCTGGTGCTGTTGCGCGTCGTCATCGCGGCGGCAGCGCTGCATCTTCTGGTGCGCGCCGCTGGCCTGTCGATGGCCGTGGGCTGGCCGCTCTGGGCCGCTTTTTTCGGCATGGGTTTGCTCAACAACGTCATTCCCTTCAGCCTGATCTTCTGGGGACAGCAGTGGATCGGTGCGGGGCTCGCCGCCATTCTCAACGCAACCACGCCGCTGTTCACCGTGCTGGTCGCCCATGTCCTCGCAGCCGACGAAAAGGTGAGTGGAGCGGGCCTCGCAGGCGTCATGATCGGGCTGGCAGGCGTCATGTTGATGATCGGCCCTGACGCTCTCGGAGGGTTCAGCGCCAGCCTCGCGGGGCAAATCGCCTGCATCGGCGCGGCGATGTCCTATGCCTTTGCGGGTGTCTTCGGATGCCGGTTCAAGGGCCTGCCGCCAATGGTGAGCGCCTGCGGACAGGTCAGCGCGTCAAGCGTGATGATGCTGCCGGTCGCGCTCGTGCTGGACAAGGCGCTGGCCCTGCCGCTGCCCTCGGCCAGGGCCATCCTCGCCATCCTCGCGCTGGCGCTGGTCTCGACCGCACTGGCCTACATCATCTTCTTCCGCATCCTGAAGAGCGCCGGCGCGACCAACCTTGCGCTGGTCACCTTCCTGATTCCCGTCAGCGCGATCGTGCTCGGGGTCGTGGTGCTGGGCGAAGCGCTGCTGCTGCGTCATCTCATCGGCATGGCGGCCATCGGCGTTGGACTGGCCTGCATCGACGGGCGGCTTGTCAATCGGGCCCCGCGCCAATGAGGGTGGCGCTCGGGTGCCAGACGGGCTGATAACCGCCCCTCAGCGCTGCAAGACTTGTTGGCGGTGTCAGGCACGCGGCGATCCCGCGCGGGATCGCGATCGCGGCCTTGTAGCCGTCCTGTGACCAGACCAGCAGTCGCCCGCCCTTCACCGCATGAGCCGCCGCTCCGATCCTGACCATCGCGCCGTCGGGCAGGCCGTCGTAGGGCAAACTGTGCAGGCGCTTCGCGTGTCCGGTCCGGCGCTCCCGATCAAGCTGCGCGTCGAGTGCCGGGCAGGGAACGACCGTGGCAAAGGCTCCGGCCGTAACCACCGCGCGCCGATAGGCCATGGCCTCGTCACGGCGGCATTCCATGCAGGGCCGGTGGCCCGCCGCCAGTGCGGTCACGTCGTCCGAGAAGAACAGTTCGGTGTAGCGCGAGCCGTCCCAGACCAACCGTCCGCTATCGCGGAAGCGCGCCGCGCGGCCCTTGAAGTCGCATTGGCAGATGATCCAATGGCGCGAGGCCCAGGGGCGCCCGCGGATGCTTTGGGTGGCGACGTCATGGAAGCGTCCGCCGCGGTTGCCGAACAACATCCCGCGTGCGGAGGAGGCCTCAAGGTCGCCCGATGGCGTCACCCGGTTGGGCAGGGGCATGCGTGATCCTCCATAGCCTTGGCCTTCACGGCAACGATCCGCCTCCGGTTGACGCGTCGCCCGCCATTGCGCACCATCGATCGATGTTGTGGCTCGACAGCTTCATCCGCGCCGATTCGCTGCCGGCCGCCTGGCTGATTGCGACGGGCCAGACACCAGTGACGCGGCCCGAGCGCAGCGCCCTGCGGCACGCCACCAGCCGGGCGGTTCTGGCCAGGCAGCTTGGCGCATTTCCCGACGACATTGAACTGGGCAATGATTCCAGAGGCCGTCTTCTGGCCGTGGGGCCAGGCGGAAAGGTCCTTCACCTGTCGCACGCCACACGCGATGGCATGGTGCTCGTGGCGATGGGCCTGCAGCGGATCGGGGCCGACATCGAACGCTGCGGCGCGGGCGACATTCCGTTCTCGGCGCTTCACCGCGCCGAACAGCTCTGGCTGCACCAGTTGCCCGAGGCCGGGCGCGACCGGGCTTTTGCCCAGATGTGGGCGGTCAAGGAAGCCCATGGCAAATGGGCGGGAACCGGGCTTCCGGAAACGGACCGTCATGCCGCGCTGCCGGGGCCCGATGGCCGCTGGCAGGTCGCGGGCAGCGCTCATGTCACCTTCGCCACCGAGATGGTGGAGCGCGCGGGCGTAAGCTATGCCCTTGCCGTGGCCGGGGTCTAGGACCCGGACGCCGCTTTCACCGCCCGGTCGTTGCGCCATTTCAGGAAGAAGCCGGCGGCCAGGACGACGAGCGCGCCGATCATGTCGCCAAGATAGGACATGAGCCCCTTCCATGCACCGAAATAGGCAACCCATTGCGGGTCATTGGTGATCATGTCCCCGGCGATCCAGCCGAGCAGGGCGGCGCCGATCCAGACCAGGATCGGGAAACGGGTCAACAGCGCCAGGATCACGTTCGATCCATAGATGATCATCGGGATCGACAGCAGGATGCCGAAGCTGAACAGCCAGACGTCGCCATGGGCCGCGGCGGACACGGCCAGCACATTGTCAAGGCTCATCACCGCATCGGCGATGGCGATCGTCTTGACCGATGACCACAGCGTCGTCCCCCCGTCGATCTCGCCATGGCCCTCGTCCCCTTGCACCAGCTTGACGGCGATCCAGAACAGCAGCAGCCCGCCAACGATCTTCAGGAACGGGATTCCGAGCAGATAGCTGATGATCACCGCGAACAGGATGCGCAGGCCGATCGCCGCGCCCGCCCCGAGCAAGATGCCCATCCTGCGTTGTTCGGGCGGCAGGTTGCGGCAGGCGAGGGCGATGACGATGGCGTTGTCGCCAGACAGCAGCAGGTCGATCCAGATGATCTGCACCAGCGAAATCCAGAACTGCGAAGACGAGAAATCCATGATGCTCACAAGGGTCAGATGTCGGGACTGGTTTATGCCGGTTTGTCAGGTGGGTGTTCCAGGTTTCAGGGGCGAGACGCCCGGCTGCAGGCGTCGCTCATGTGCCACACGACGGCGCCGGATGACATAGCCGCCGCCGAGAACGATCAGGGCGCCGACGATCGCCGCAGGATACTCCAGTTTGTGCAGCAGGTCCGTGCCGAACTGGCCGATCAGGAACGGATCGGAATCCAGCATCTCCCCCGCCACCCAGCCGAGCAGGCCGGCGCCGGCCCAGATCAGGATCGGGAAACGCTCCAGCAGCCGCGTGATCAGCGATGCGCCCGCCACGATCAGCGGAATCGAGATGACGAGGCCGGTGATCAGCAGCGGAAGAGAATCCTTCGCCACGGCAGCGATCGCCAGGACGTTGTCGAGGCTCATCACGATGTCGGCGATGGCGACGGTCTGCACAGCTTTCCACAGCTTGTCGCTTGCCGCAACGCCCTCCTCATCGCCGGGCTCTTCCGTGAGAAGCTTGATCGCGATCCAGATCAGCAGGCAAGCCCCGACGATGCGCAGGAACGGCATGTTGAGCAAGGACGCGATAATCACGGTGAAGATCACCCGGAGCACCACCGCAACGCCCGCGCCAAGGGCGATGCCCATGCTGCGCTGGGCGGGCGGCAGGCCGCGGCAGGCGAGCGCGATGACAACGGCATTGTCACCGGACAGCACGATGTTGAGCGCGATGATCTCGATCACCTTGCCGACGGTGCCGAGGCTGCTGATGTATGTTGTCAGGCTGTCCCACATGCAAAGACAGCTAATGCCACTCCTGCGATTTCACAAATGGTTCTTGGTGCTTGTCGCGATCAAGGATGGCGGGTTCGCGGCCCTCACTCCAGCAACGCCTCTATGGCCTTGCCAGCGGACACAGTGTTGGCGCTGCCGCCGAGATCGCGGGTGCGCGTGCGGGCATCGCAGAGCCCGCGCTCGCAGGCGGCCACGATGGCCTTGGCGGCGTCCACCTCACCCAGATGCTCCAGCATCATCGCCGCTGACCATATCTGGCCGACCGGGTTGGCAATGCCCAGACCGGCGATATCCGGCGCCGAGCCGTGCACAGGCTCGAACAGCGACGGAAAATCACCGGTCGGATTGATGTTGCCCGACGGGGCAATCCCGATGGTGCCGGTGCAGGCCGGGCCGAGATCGGACAGGATATCGCCGAACAGGTTGGATGCCACGACCACGTCGAAATAGTCCGGCTTGAGCACGAAATGCGCAGTGAGGATGTCGATATGGAACTGGTCCGTGCGCACCTCGGGATATTTCTTCGCCATCTCGGCGACGCGTTCGTCCCAGTACGGCATGGTGATCGCGATGCCGTTGGACTTGGTCGCGCTGGTCAGGTGCTTCTTGGGCCGGCTCTGCGCCAGATCGTAGGCGAAGGTGAGGATGCGGTCGACGCCGACCCGGGTCATCACCGTTTCCTGCATCACCATTTCGCGGTCGGTGCCGCCGAACATGCGCCCACCGATGGACGAGTACTCGCCTTCGGTGTTCTCCCGCACGACC
The DNA here is from genome assembly GCA_026400535.1 of Hyphomicrobiales bacterium. Classification (GTDB taxonomy): domain Bacteria; phylum Pseudomonadota; class Alphaproteobacteria; order Rhizobiales; family Beijerinckiaceae; genus Allobosea. The sequence continues at coordinate 54,736 of JAPLOU010000043.1, read as the reverse complement.
CAGAAGTCGATGTCGCCGGGCATGCGGCCTGCCAGAGGGCACGGCACGCCCGGCATCAGGCGGACGGGGCGGAGGTTGACGTATTGGTCGAAAGCCCGCCGGAACTGCAGCAGCGAGCCCCACAGCGAGATATGGTCCGGGATCTTGGCCGGCAGGCCGACAGCGCCGAAAAAAATGGCGTCGTGCTTGCCGATTGTCTGCTGCCAGTCATCCGGCAGCATCTGCCCGTGCTTGGCATAATAGTCGTAAGAAGCGAAGTCGAAATGATCGAGCCTGAGTTCGAAGCCGAACAGCTTGGCCGCCTTCTCAAGCACGCGCACGCCCTCGGGCATAACCTCCTGCCCGATGCCGTCGCCGGCGATCACGGCAATCCTGTAGACGCGATTGGTGCGGGTCATGTCATCTCTCCGGAGAAGAATGCGAGAAATTCGGCGGCCACCTGGTCCGGCAGTTCTTCGGCCAGATAGTGCCCCCCTGCAAGGGCGTGCCCGCGCACGTTCGACGCGCGCTCGCGCCAGAGCGCCAGCACGTCGAAGCATGCGTTCACGGCGCCGAGCTCGCCCCACAGCGCGAGCAGCGGCTGCTCCAGCTTGCGTCCCGCATCGTCGTCGTCATGGGCGATGTCGATGGTCGCGGCGGCGCGGTAATCCTCGCAGGATGCGTGGATCGTGGCCGGATCACGGAAACAGCGGAGGTATTCGGCCAGTGCGGCGGGATCGAATGGGGTAAGCCCGGCCGAGCCGGAACCGCATTTCTTCAGCCAGTAGGCATCAGGATCCGCGCCGATCATGCGCTCTGGAAAGGGAGCGGGCTGTATCAGGAAGAACCAGTGCCAATAGGCGCGGGCGAAAGCATCGCTGGTGCCTGCGTACATTTCGCGGGTCGGCGCGATGTCGAGTGTGGCGAGCCTCAGCAGCGCCCTCGGGTGGTCGAGCGCCATCCGGTGGCCGACGCGCGCGCCGCGATCATGGCTGCCGACAAAGAAACGGTCGTGGCCCAGCGCCGCCATGGCGGCTACAAGGTCGCCCGCCATCGCGCGCTTCGAATAGGCCGCATGGTCGGCTCCGCCTGCGGGCTTGGCGCTGTCGCCATAGCCGCGCAGATCGGCGGCGATGATGGTGAAGCGCGCGCTCAGGATCGCTGCCACCTTGTGCCAGAGCACATGGGTCTGCGGATAGCCGTGCAGCAACAGGAGCGGCGGCCCGTTTCCGCCAGCCCGCAGTCTGACGCGCGAGCCTGGAACCTCGATGTCCAGCAGCCTGAAGCCCGGGAAAAGCGGCAGCGATGTCGTCAGCTCGGTGATCGGCATGCGCCCTCTGGAGCCTCCCGGTTCAGTCAGCCAGCCAAGTGGACAGGGCGGATAAACTTGCTTATTCAACCTAAAACAAAAGCACAATCAGGGCGCAGGCAAAGTCCATGGGGAAATTCCGCATCGCGTCACCGCAGGATTTCGCCGGTGGCCTTTTCCTGATCGCCATCGGGCTGGGCGCTTACTGGGCCTCGTCCAATCTGGGCATGGGCACCCTGCGCGCCATGGGCCCGGGCATGCTGCCGAAATCTCTGGCCGTGATCGTCGCCGGCCTCGGTGCGCTCCTGCTGCTGACCTCGTTCCGCGTCGAGGGCCCTGGGCTGGAGCGCTGGTCGATCCGGGGTCTGTTCTTCGTCTTGCTTGGCTCATGCCTGTTTGCGCTGACCATCCGCGGCTCCGACATCTCCGGCACGCCCGAACGGATCGCGTCAGCCATGCTGATTGCCTCCGTCATCTTCCTGGCGGCCTTGTTTGTCGCCACACGCATGGGGATTGCAACGGACGGTCATGCCGTACGGGCCGGCATGCTGGCAACCTATGTGGCGGCGGTTTTTGTGATCTACCATGTTGCGCCCGTTATTGATCTGAGTTTCCCGGCCATCGGCCTGATCGCGGCGGGACCGCTCGTGGCGATCGTATCCGCCTTTGCGTCGCCGGAGACCAAGTGGGGCGAGGTCATCATGTTCGCCACCTTCATGACCGCGCTCTGTGCCGGGCTGTTCAAATACGCGCTGGGTCTGCCGATTCCGCTCGCACCCTGGCTACTGGGATACTGAGCGATGGATCTGTTCTCAAACCTCTCGCTCGGCTTCGGTGTCGCGCTCTCGCTGAAGAACCTCGCCCTGTGTTTCACGGGCTGTTTCATCGGCACACTGATCGGGGTTCTGCCCGGCGTCGGCCCGATCGCCACCATCGCCATGCTGCTGCCGATCACCTTCGGCATCGACCCGGTCGGCGCGCTGATCATGCTCGCGGGCATCTACTATGGCGCGCAGTACGGCGGCTCGACCACGGCCATTCTCGTCAACATCCCGGGCGAGGCGACCTCGGTCGTCACCACGCTCGACGGACACCAGATGGCCAAGCAGGGGCGCGCCGGCGTCGCCCTGGGCATTTCGGCCATCGGCTCGTTCATCGCCGGCTCTTTCGCGACCATTCTGATCGCGGCGCTCGGCGCGCCGCTGACCAAGCTCGCCTTGCTGTTCGGGCCGGCGGAATACTTTTCCCTGATGGTCATGGGCCTGTGCTTCGCGGTTGTGCTGGCGCGCGGCTCGATCCTCAAGGCCGTCGCCATGATCATGCTGGGTCTGCTGCTTTCGACGATCGGAACCGATCTCGAGACCGGGCAGGAACGGATGACCTTCGGCTTCGCGCCCCTGTCGGACGGCCTCGATTTCGCCGTGCTGGCCATGGGCATCTTCGGTTTTGCCGAGGTCATCAAGAACCTCGAGAACCCAGAGACCCGGGACGTCGTGAAACAGAAGGTCGGGCGGCTTCTGCCCAACGGCACGGAGATGCGCCAGGCGGCAGCGCCGATCGCACGCGGCACTTTGCTGGGCTCGATCCTCGGCATCCTGCCGGGAAACGGCGCGGTGCTCGGCCCGTTCGCCAGCTATACGCTTGAGAAGAAGCTGGCCCAGGATCCGTCCCGCTTCGGGCGCGGCGCGATCGAGGGCGTGGCCGGTCCGGAAAGCGCCAACAATGCAGGTGCACAGACCTCCTTCATCCCGCTCCTGACGCTCGGCATTCCGCCGAACGCCGTGATGGCGCTGATGGTGGGCGCGATGACGATCCATGGCGTGATTCCTGGCCCGCAGGTGATGACCAAGAACCCGCAGCTGTTCTGGGGCATGATCGCTTCGATGTGGATCGGCAACCTGATGCTGCTGATCATCAACCTGCCGCTGATCGGGCTTTGGGTGAAGCTCCTCAAGGTGCCTTACCGGCTGATGTTCCCGGCGATCCTGTTGTTCTGCTGCATTGGCATCTACTCGATCAACAATTCGCCTGTGGATGTGGCGATGACGGCCTTCTTCGGCCTGTTCGGCTATGCGCTGGTCAAGTTTGGCTTCGAGCCCGCGCCCCTGCTGCTGGGCTATGTGCTGGGCAAGCTGCTCGAAGAGAAGATGCGGCAGGCCCTGATCATCAGCCGCGGCTCGTTCATGACCTTCGTGGAACGGCCAATTTCGGCGGGGCTGCTGCTGGTGGCGCTGGTTATCCTGGTGGTTGCGCTGCTGCCGTCAATCTCGAAGAAGCGCAATGTGGTGTTCACCGAGAACAGCTGACAACCACCTTTTCAGATTGTCACAAGCAGGGCTTCGATTTTGCGGTCGAAGCCCTATGTGTGAGCATAGCCACCTCAGACACCGCCCAAGGGCGGCCGGCTCGCAGGATACGAAGCACTGATCATCCCCGGAGGACCACCCATGACCACCCTGACCCGCCGCGCCGCGCTCGGCGCCGCTGCCGTCGCCGCCAGTCTTGCCATGTCCAATGGCGCCCAGGCGCAAGGCTACCCCAACAAGCCGATCACCATGATGGTGGCCTTCGCCGCCGGCGGTCCAACGGACGTCATCGCCCGCATCGTCTCCGAGCACATGTCGAAGACGCTCGGCCAGCAGATCATCATCGAGAATGTCGCCGGCGCCGGCGGCACCACCACCACGGCCCGCGTCGCGGCAGCCGCTCCGGATGGCTACACGCTGATCATGGGCCAGATGGGCACCCATGCCGCGGCGCCCGCGCTCTACCCGAACCTCAGGTACAATCCCGTTACGGACTTTACGCCGATCGGCGTGGCCGGCATCACGCCCATCGTGATTGTCACCAAGAAGGACTTCCCGGCCAACAACCTGCGTGAGTTCGTCGCCTACGTGAAGGCCAACCCGGACAAGGTGAACCAGGCTCATGCCGGCATCGGCTCGACCGCCTTCACCACCTGCGTGCTCTTGAAAGCGCAGATGGGCGTGCAGAAGCTCAACGCAGTCGCCTATCGCGGTACGGGCCCGGCACTCAACGATCTCGTCGGCGGCCAGGTTGACTTCATGTGTGATCAGGTCACCAACCTGACCCCGCAGATCACGGCAGGCAACGTCAAGGCCATGGGCATCGCCACGCCGGCGCGCCTCGCCGTGCTGCCGAACGTGCCGACCACGACCGAAGGCGGGATGCCGGACTACCAGATCAGTGGCTGGAACGCGATTTTCGGCCCCAAGGGCCTTCCGGCCGATATTCAGGCGAGGCTGGTCGACGCGCTCGACAAGGCGCTTGAAGATCCCGCCACCAACAAGCGCCTTGCTGATCTGGGCACAGTGATCCCGAACAAGACCGAGCGTGCGCCCGCCGGCCTCGCCGCGATCCTCGCCCGCGATCTCGCCTTGCTCGACAAGCCTCTGCGCGAAACCGGCGCAGTCGGCCAGTAAGGTCGGCACAGGCAACGTTGAAAGCAGCGGCGGCGGGCCTTCACGGTCCGCCGTTTGCTTTTCCGGCCAGTCAGGATCCGCGCCATGAAACAGATTACCCTGCCGGTCGTGCCAATCAGCGCGGAAGCTTTCGCGCCGTTCGGGCGGCTGTTCGGCCCCGTGGGCGAGCGCAGCTTCGGCCGCCCGAATTTCGACGCCTGGGTCATGCCCTTTGCGGCGGAAGGACCATCACGGCTGCAATATGTAAGGATGCGTCCGCGCGAGGCCTCTGTCCAGATCATCGAGCGGCATCTGCATGTCACCGAGACGCGGCAGCCGGTCAGCGGCCCGCCCTGCGTGCTGGTGGTCGGGGTCTCGTCGGATCAGCCGCCGCGCCCTGAAGACATGGTCGCCTTCGACATGCGCGGGCAGGGCATCATGCTGCATCCTGGCACCTGGCACTCGATCGATGCCTATCCGCGCGGGGAAGGTGCCAGCGATTTCCTGTTTCTCTCGGAAGAGGCGACGGTGCGCGAACTGTTCGACGGCACAGCCGATCCGCAGCGCAGCCAGATCTTCGATCTTGCCGCGGGCGGCATCCGCTTGACATTTGACTGAGGAGCGCTGTTGACGTGACGGCCGGCGCGGGATCGGGCCGTCAGCAATCCCGAAGCGCACCACGTGAGAGCCATGGTCAATCCAGCCCCCGCCGATCTCGCCCTCGACAGTGCTACCGCCCAGCTTGGCAGGCTGGCGGACCGGAGCATCTCCGCCGTCGAACTGCTTGAACTGCATCTGGCGCGCATTGAGCGGCTGAACCCGTCACTGAATGCGGTTGTCGGCCTTGATGACACGGCGGCGCGCGCGGCTGCGGTGGCCTCGGATGCGCGCCGGGCCGCCGGGCAGGTCGGTCCACTTGATGGCCTGCCGATCACCATCAAGGACGCGTTCGATGTCGCTGGCCTGATCTCGACCGCCGGGGCCAATGCCTATCGCGACCGCGTGCCCGTGGACGATGCGGCAGCGGTTGCCCGGTTGCGTGCGGCAGGCGCGATCTTCATGGGCAAGAGCAACGTGCCTGTCTTTTCGGGGGATTTTCAGACCGACAACCCGGTCTATGGCACCACCAACAACCCGTGGGATCTTGCTCTCAGTCCCGGTGGCTCGTCCGGCGGCGCGGCAGTGGCGGTTGCGACCGGCATGAGTGCCTTTGAGCTTGGCTCCGATCTTGGCTCGTCGATCCGCTGGCCTTGCGCGGCGGCGGGCGTCTACGGGCTCAAGACAAGCTGGAACCTGGTGTCCACCTGGGGAATGGTCCCGCCGCCGCCCGAGCGGCGCACCGCGCGCAACCCGGATCTGGTCGTGGCGGGGCCGATCGCCCGCACGACCGATGACATCGCGCTCGTGCTCTCGGTCATCGCCGGCGGGCGCGAGCCGGGTCGTGCTGCGCCAGTCACGCTGTTGCCGCCACGCAAGCTGAGCGCCGACGGCTTGCGTGTCTGTGTCTGGACGGAAGACCCCTTTGCCAAGGCGGATGCTCTTGCGAAGCAGGGCGTCATCAAGGCTGCCCGCCTCTTGGAGGCGCAAGGCGCGGTGATCGATGAGGCGGCGCGTCCTGGCTTCACCTTCGAGGAGGCTTTCGAGGTCTTTGCGCTGCTGAACCATGCCATCGTGGCTTACGGGCTTCCGCCGAAGGTGCGGACCAGGATCCAGGCCATGGCTGCGCAGTTCTCGCCGACCGATATCTCGCATCGCGCCCTGCAGGCACGCGGCGCGCGCATGACACCGGGCCTTTATCAGCAGATCGGCGCGCGGCGGCTGGCGGTGAAGAGGCAGTGGGCCCGGCTGTTCGAGCGCTTCGATGTGGTCCTGTGCCCTACAGCGCCCGTAGCGCACCTCGCCCATGACCACAACCCGGACATCCACGCCCGGACGCTGACCGTCAACGGTGCGGCGCGGCCCTATCTCGATTTCCTCGTCTGGGCGTCGCTCGCCAGCGGGGCCGACCTGCCGGCGCTGTCCGCTCCGGTGATGACGTCCCCTGCGGGGCTCCCGCTCGGTGTCCAGATCATCGGCCCTGCAGCCGGAGACCTCGGCGTGATCGCGGTCGGGCGCATGCTGGAGGCAATCACCGGCGGGTTCCATGCACCTGCTATGGCGCTGTGATCCATCCTGCCGACGACGGGGCGCGTGGTTAACACGATCTGAATGGTTTGCGCTGATAGCTTTTGCTTGAACCCGCCGGCTGCAGACCGTATGCGGGGCCCAGATGAGCTGTTGCCAACGCGTCATGGTCGGGCATCCGCCTCAATTCAGCCGGTTTGTGGGGTCTGATGGCTGACGACACGGTCAGGGATATCAAGACGGAGCGGCTGGCCAGAGCCTTGCGCGAGAACCTCAAGCGCCGCAAGGCACAGGCGCGGGGACGTGCCGCCGAAGACAGGGCCGGGAAGACAGGCAGCGGGCCAGCGGAGACGTCGGCCGGAACGGAATCGAAGGACTGACATGGACCGCATTCGCATCACCGGCGGCAACCGCCTCAACGGCGCGATCCCGATCTCGGGCGCCAAGAACGCGGCCCTGCCGCTGATGATCGCCAGCCTCCTGACCGACGACACCGTCACCCTGGACAACGTGCCGCGTCTGTCGGATGTGAGCAACCTGTCGCGCATCCTGTCCAATCACGGCGTTGACCGCACGGTTCCGGGCAAGCGAATCGGCCAGACGGTCGAGACCGGCCAGACCCTGTCGCTCTGCGCCCGCACCATTGTCGACACCTGCGCTCCGTATGAGCTGGTTTCGACCATGCGCGCCTCGTTCTGGGTCATCGCGCCGCTGGTGGCCCGGACCGGCCAGGCCAAGGTCTCCCTGCCGGGCGGCTGCGCCATCGGCACGCGCCCGGTTGACCTGCTGCTCATGGCGCTCGAGAAGCTCGGCGTCACCATCAGGATCGAGGCCGGCTACGCCATCGCCACTGCGCCTGACGGGCTGACGGGCGGCTCCATCCATTTCCCGAAAGTGACGGTCGGCGGCACCCACACGGCCCTGATGGCCGCCGTTCTGGCACGCGGCACCACCGTGATCGGGAATGCGGCCCGCGAGCCTGAAGTGGTCGATCTTGCCCATTGCCTGATCAAGATGGGCGCGAAGATCCAGGGCGCCGGCACCTCGACGATCACGATCGAAGGCGTCTCGAGCCTCAAGGGCGCGCGCCACTCGGTCGTTCCGGACCGGATCGAGACCGGAACCTACGCCATGGCCGTAGCCATGACCGGTGGCGATGTGCTGCTGGAAGGCGCGCAGGCCAGCGATCTGCAGGCTGCTCTGACGGTGCTGGAGCAGGCCGGCGTCGACGTGATCAAGGAGAACGCCGGCGTGCGCATCCGGCGCAACGGCCACGGGCTGATGCCGGTCGATGTCACCACCGCGCCGTTTCCCGGCTTCCCGACCGATCTGCAGGCGCAGCTCATGGGCCTGATGAGCGTGGCCAGCGGAACATCGCGCATCCGCGAGACCATTTTCGAGAATCGCTTCATGCACGTGCAGGAACTGGCCCGCCTCGGCGCCAAGGTCAGGCTTGATGGCGACACCGCCTATGTGGATGGCGTCGACAAGCTGACCGGCGCACCAGTCATGGCCACCGACCTGCGCGCTTCGGTCTCGCTGGTCATCGGCGCTCTGGCGGCGGAAGGTGAAACCATGATCAACCGCGTCTATCACCTCGATCGTGGCTTCGAGGCGCTGGAGGCGAAGCTCGGACGTTGCGGTGCCCAGGTGGAGCGGGTGAGCGGCTGAGACTCAACCCTTCATCAGCACGGTGACATGGGCGGCCACCGAGCCGGCCAGGCCCCTGAGATCGTAGCCGCCCTCCAGCACGGAGACGATGCGCCCGGCGCACTGCCTGTCTGCGATGTCCATCAGTTCACGGGTGGCGAGCGCGAAATCCGCCTCGGTCAGGTTGAGATTGGCGAGCGGGTCGCGGTAATGCGCGTCGAAGCCGGCCGAGATGATGATCAGGTCCGGCTTGAAACCGTTCACGCGCGGCAGCACCACCGCCTCGAATGCGTCATGGAAGGCCTCGCCGCCATCGCCTGCCCGCAGCGGCACGTTGACGATGGTGCCATGTTCGCCGCGTTCGGACGCCGCGCCCGTGCCGGGATAGAGCGGTGATTCATGGGTTGAGACATACAGCACGCTTGGATCGTCCCAGAAGATGTCCTGGGTGCCGTTGCCGTGGTGCACGTCCCAGTCGACAATGGCGACGCGCTCCAGGCCATGGTCGGCCTGCGCGCGCCGGGCGGCAATCGCAGCCTGGTTGAAAAAACAGAAGCCCATGGCGCGTGCCGTCTCCGCATGATGTCCAGGCGGCCGGGTGGCGACAAAGGCGTTGCTCGCACGCCCTGAGACAACCGCGTCCACCGCCGCCACGGCTCCGCCAACCCCATGCAGCGCCGCAGCAAGCGTCCGGGGCGACATCAGGGTGTCCGCGTCGATCGCCGCCAGCCCCTCGGCCGGGCTGCGGATGGCAAGCATGTCGAGATGGCGCTGCGGGTGGCAGCGGAGGATGTCGGCATCCATGCCGACGGGCGCGCTTTCACGGACCAGCGCATCGAAATCATCGCCAGCGAGCACTGCTTCGATTGCCCTGATCCGGTCAGCCCGCTCGGGATGGCCGGCAGGGGTTTCGTGGCCAAGCGACGCAGGATGGGTCAGCAGGAGCGTTGTCAATCGATGGATCTCCAGCGTTGCAGCTTTGCTAAGCACGGCCTCCAAACGCAGCCGCGGACGAATCGGTTTATCACGTGGAAAGACTTGGTTAACCCTATCCGATGCAGTTTTCTGTCATGACACAGCCGACTCAGTTCCGCCGCACAATCGTGCTCGCCTCTGTGGCCCTCCTGCTCGGAGCCTGCAGCTATCGCGGCGTGCCCGACCCATCCTTCAGTGCCCGCGATGCGCAGTATATGGCGCTGGTGCCGAAGGTCGACATGGACCCTCAGTTCGAGCGTTACGAGGTCGACTATGTGACCTCGGAGAAGCCGGGCACGATCGTGATCTACACGCAGGACCGGTTGCTCTATTTCGTGCTGCCCGACGGCAAGGCCATCCGCTATGGCGTTGGTGTCGGCGACGAGGCGTTCGGCTGGACCGGAACGGCGGATGTGGCGCGCGTGGCTGAATGGCCCTCCTGGACGCCGCCCGCCGAGATGCTCGTCCGGTGGCCGCATCTGCGCAACCGAGCCTTCGGCATGGCGGGAGGGCCACTTAACCCGCTCGGTGCCCGCGCGATCTATCTGTATCAGAACGGCCGCGACACGCTCTACCGCATCCACGGCACCAACGAACCCGAGTCGATTGGCCGCGCTTCGTCGTCCGGCTGCATCCGCATGCGGAACATGGATGTGATCGATCTGTACCGGCGCGTGAAGGTCGGCGCCAAGGTCATCGTCAAATAGGGCTCACGCGCCCAGGTCGACGATGACGACCTCCGGCGGCACGCCGAGGCGCACCGGCGGACCGCTGGTGCCGAGCCCGGCCGAGACGATCAGGTCGCGTCCTTCTTCGGTGATCCGCCCATGCGCGAAGCGTGAGCCGAACTGCGACGGGATGATCGGACGCCACCCAAGGATGTTGATCTGGCCGCCATGTGTGTGACCCGACAGGGTCAGGGCCAGATTGGCCGTGTGCGGTGTGTCCGGCAGGCTCGCGAAGATGTCCGGTTCGTGCGCCAGAAGGATCACGGGCGCGCCGTCGGAGGCCTGCGCCAGCGTTCCAGAAAGATCATCAAGCCCACGATAGAGTCCACCACGCTGGCGATCATGGCCGATCTTGAAGGCGAGCTGGTCGGCAAGGCCTGCCACCCAGAACGGCGCGCCGTCCTTCTTGAGCCGCAGCGCCTGATTGTTCAGCACTGGCAATCCGGCATCCTCGAGCGCCTTCTGGCCGACGGTCTCACCGTACCCGCGCCGCTGCACCACTGCATCGTCCCAGTATTCGTGATTGCCGAGGATCACATGCACGCCGAGTGGCGCGTTCAGCCGTCCCAGGGCCTTGGCCCACATGGCGGGACTGATCTCGTGAACCATGCGCCGACGCCCGGTGATGTAGTCTCCCAGCAGGACGATCACGTCCGGCTGCAGGGCATGTGTGATGTCGACGATTTCATTGACGCGGGACAGCGGCATGTGGGCGCTGCCGCAATGCAGATCAGCCAGAGCAACCAGCCTGAGCCGGAGCCCCGGCGTCCAGCCCTTCGGGCTGAGGCGGTAGCGGGCCAGGGCCATGGAACCACCCGGCTCGACAAACCGCGCATAGGCTCCGCCGCTGACGCCGGTCAATAAAAGACCGGCGCCGACCTTGAGGATCAAGCGCCGCGTGTGAGTCATGGGTCTCGAAGCCAGGCTGTTGTCAACCCGGGCTCATTGAGCTTCGGGGCCGAGGCGCAAGATGGGGGCAATGGCGGACGCAGCAGGCGTCGCGCATGTTGACGTGCGCAGGCTGGCATGGGCCGCAACCGCAGCGATGCCGATGGCGCCGAAATGGCGGGCATCAAGATCGCGCGCTGCCGGATCATGGAAGCTGGCGGTCTTGTGCTGGTCGCGGCGTTGGAGATCGCTGGGCATGGACGTCTCCGTGCATCTTTGATCCTGCGCCGGAACTGGCGCGATGAACCGCTATCTGCCCGGCAATCCCGGCTCCCCCACGGCATGATTCCGGCCGCATCGTGGCAGGAGCCGCTTCTGCTGGCTTCGGACGAGAGTGATGCAGGAACGTCAACCCTTGGCTCACGCAGGACACTGGGCTGCTCGTGGCGTTAAAGGTTCTGGCGGTCACCTGGTTGCGGCCCGTCATAGCCATCAATGATGATGAGGTCCGTCTGGCCGACATGCTTCAGGTGCTCCATCGCGGCCTTGTACTCCGCCGACCCGTAACAGGCCCTTGCCATGTCGCCGGTCGGGAATTCGATCACGACATTGTGCTGCCGCCCCTCGCCCTTGGCGAGCGTGTAGGGTCCGCCGCGCACGATGAACCGGCCTCCGAACTTCGCAAAGGCGACGCTGTTCAGCTTGCGGTATTCGGCGTAGGCGGCCTGATCAAGCACATCAAGGCGCGCAATCCAGTAACCTTTCGGCATGGCTCAGGCTCCTTCGACGCAGACGATGTCGACGATGCCGGCGCCCTCGCGCAGTTTGCGGGCGGCTGCGTACTCAGGCGAGAAGGCATAGGCCTTCGCGGCTTCGAAGCTCTCGAACTCGATCACAACATTGCGCGCCCAGCCCTGGCCTTCCGCAATCGTTATCTGGCCGCCGCGCACCAGCGGCGTGCCGCCGTACTGCTTGATCACTTTGGTCGCTTCGGTGGCATACAACGCATACTGTGTGGCGTTGGTGACATTCGCGCGCGCGACAACATAGCCCTTTGGCATGGCAGACCTCCATAATGTCCAGGGATGAAAGCCCTGATCCGCCGGCACTCTTACGGGAGTTGGACGATCGCGTCCATGATCGCGCCTGCCGCGCCGCGCGGATCCGGCGCGCGGATGATCGGCCGGCCGATGACCATGTGGTCTACCCCGGCCCGGATCGCTTCCGCCGGTGTCAGGGTCCGCTTCTGGTCGCCGCTTGCCGCTCCTGACGGACGGATTCCGGGTGTAACGATCAGCATCCGGCGCCCGACCGCGGCGCGCACGCTTTCGGCTTCGGCAGCGGAGCAGACGATCCCGTCGACCCCCGCAGTTCTCGCCTGCTGCGCGCGCAGTGTGACGAGGTCCCGCACGGCCAGCCGATAGCCTGCGTCATGCAGATCGTCGTCATCATAGGAGGTCAGCGCCGTCACCGCGAGCAGCGCGATGGTGCTCTCGCCCCTGCCCTCGACGGCCCCGCGCATCGTCTGTGGGTAGGCATGAACCGTCAGGAAGGTTGGGTTGAGGCGCGTCAGCGACTGCACGCCTTCCGCGACCGTATTGCCGATGTCATGCAGCTTAAGGTCGAGAAAGACCTTCTTGCCCTCGCGCAGAAGATCCTCGGCCAGTTGCAACCCGCCGGCAAAGGCGAGCCGATAGCCGATCTTGTAAAAGGTCGCCATGTCGCCGAGCTGGTTCACCAGCCCATAGGCCTCGCGCAACGTTGCCACATCCAGCGCGACGATCACGCGGTCCCGGTGGTCGTTGATCTGGGCCATGGGCGACGCTCCTTCCGATCGGGCTTCGTTGCCCGATTCGGGGAGCGTCGTCGAATGCCGTGTCGAGGGTCAGGCCTTTGCGGCTTCCTTGACCAGTCGCACGATGGTCATATCGAAGTAGCCGGCGGTCTTCTCGTCTGCCAGATCGCCCGCCTCGGTGAAAGCGGCGCCATAATTGCCGACCGCGACCATTTCCGGAATGACCAGGGCGCCCATGCCCAATTCCAGCACGGTGCGCAGTTGGGTCAGGCCGCGATAGCCGCCCATCGGACCGGGCGAGGCCGCACCGAGGCCGACGACCTTGCCGGCGAGCCCGGTGGCGGGCGCACCTGGCTTGGCGACGGTGGCCCAGTCGAGCGCGTTCTTCATCGCGGGCGCATAACCGGCATTGTACTCGGGCGAGGTGATGAACAGGCCCTTGTGGGCGTCGATCAACCCGCGCAGCTTGGTGGCGGCTTCAGGCGCATTGCCGTAGCCGCTCGCATCGACCAGCGGCAGCGGATAGTCAGCCAGCGAGATCAAGGTCGCCTTGCCACCCGCAGCATTGATCTTGCGCGCTGCCAGCTCGGCCAGCTTGTGGTTCATCGAGCCGGGACGTGAAGAGCCGGAGAAAACGAGGATGGCAGTCATGGCAAGAATATCCGATCAGGGAGGGATGGAAGCACGATGACGCTGGCATATGCCATCGTGCTGACAATTGCATCGGGGCGCACCGACAGCACTGGGTTGCAAAATTGCAAGCATTGGCCACCCTGCGCGGCCGCAACAGCAGAAAGGGTCGCGGCAATCAGACCTTGCGGTAGACCCAGACCCGCGCCGGCGGGATGTTCAGCAAGATCCAGTTCGACGCCTTGGAGACATAGCCCGGCCCGCGCTCCGCGATCGGCGGGACGACGGCGTAGGTGAACTGGATGAAGGGCGCGCCCTTGCCGATCAGCGAAAACGCCTGATGCAGGAAGTTGCGCCGGACCTCGGGGGGCTTCGTGAAGAGCGGCAGGCTCGACACGACCGCCGCGACCGGGCCGTGCAGCTTGTCGCGCAGGATGTCGGCCAGGCGATAGGCATCGCCCTGGATGACGGTGGCGAGCGGGAAGCGCTTGCGCAGCAGATCCACGAAATCGGGATTGAACTCCACGAGCACCAGACGGTCGGGCGTGATCCCGCGTGCGATCAGCGCCTCAGTCACCGGCCCCGTCCCCGGCCCGATCTCCACGATCAAACCCAAGTCACGCGGATCGACCTCCTTGGCCATGGCCTTGGCGAGGAACTTGCCCGACGGCATCACCGCCCCTGTCAGCAAGGGCCGTTCGATCCAGGATTTCAGGAACCGGGTCTCATCATCCGCGACGCGCTTCGGGCGCGGCGGCCGACGCTTAAGATTGTGACGGGTTGGTTCAAACACGTAAGGCACGCCGCATATGAAAATCCTATGACATTCAGCCTTACTCCTTGTGGCGTGAGCGTCAAGCTGTCACGCTAAGGATAAACCCTTACAAGCGGGGGCGGCCACGGCGTCAGGCCTTCGGTCCAGCGCCGCCAAAACCGTCGAAAAAGCCCTTCATGCGATCGAAGAATCCGGCGCTTTCCGGATGCGTCTCGCCGGACGACTCGCGTTCAAACTCGGCCAGCAGTTCGCGCTGTCGCCGGGTGAGATTCATCGGGGTCTCAACCTGGACCTGAATGTAGAGGTCGCCGACATCGCTTGATCGCAGCACCGGCATCCCCTTGCGGCGGAGACGGAACTGCTTGGCTGTCTGCGTCCCTTCCGGGATTTTCACCATGGTCTTGGCACCGTCGAGGGTCACCACCTCGACCTCGCCGCCAAGCGCGGCCTTGGTCATGGAAATCGGCACGCGGCAGAACAGGTCCGAACCTTCGCGCTGGAAGATCTGGTGCGGTTTCACCGACAGGAAGATGTACAGATCCCCGGTCGGCCCGCCCTTGGTCCCGCCCTCGCCCTCGCCGGCAAGCCTGATGCGCGTCCCGTCCTCGACACCGGCGGGAACGTTCACCGACAGGTTGCGGTCTTTCATCACCCGTCCCGCCCCGTTGCAGGCCTTGCACGGGTCGTCGATCACGTCGCCGCGCCCGTTGCAGGTCGGGCAGGTGCGTTCGATCGAAAAGAAGCCCTGGCTGGCGCGCACGCGGCCATAACCGCCGCAGGTGGCGCATTGCTTGGGCTTGGAGCCCGGTTTTGCGCCGGTCCCGGTGCAGGTTTCGCAGGTCACGGCGGTCGGCACGCGGATCGCGGCGGTCTTGCCCCTGAACGCGTCCTCCAGCGTGATCTCGAGATTATAACGCATGTCCGCGCCGCGCTCGCGTCCACCCTGGGCGCGCTGGCGTCCGCCGCCGCCCTGGCCGAAGAACTGGTCGAAGATGTCGGACATGAAGTCGCCGAATTCGGCGCCTTGCGGGCCGCCGCCCCCGCCACCATTCTCGAAGGCGCGGTGGCCGTACTGGTTGTAGGCCGCGCGCCTGTTCGGATCGGACAGGACCTGATAGGCTTCGTTCAATTCCTTGAACTTGACCTCGGCCTCCTTGTTGCCGGGGTTGCGGTCCGGATGATGCTGCATCGCCTGCTTGCGGAAAGCCGATTTCAGGGCCGCGTCGTCGGCGTCCCTGGGTACACCGAGGACTTCGTAATAATCACGTTTGGACATCTGGAAACGCCAGCCCCTGTTCCAGTGTCATCACCGGTCTTGCGCCGGTCATCTCATTGCAGGAGAGCGCACTCTTCCCAACGAGATCACCGCCACGAGGGCGGTGATGACGGTGTTGTCGTTGTGAAGTCGATCAGGCGCTCTTCTTCTTGTCGCCCTTGTCGTCGGTCACGTCCTTGAAGTCGGCGTCGATGACGTCTTCCTTCTTCTTGGCCTCCGCACCGGCGGCCTCCCCGCCTTCGGCTTCCGAAGCGGCCTGCGCGGCATACATGGCTTCACCGAGCTTCATCGAGGCCTGCATCAGGTCCGTGGTGCGGCTCTTGATCACCTCGACATCGTCGCCGGCCAGTGCGGCCTTGACCGCGTCAAGCGCGGTCTCGATGCCGGTCTTGTCCGAGGCCGTGACCTTGTCACCGTAATCCTTGAGCGACTTCTCGGTCGAATGCACCAGCGCTTCGCCCTGGTTGCGGGCTTCGACGAGTTCGCGGCGGGCCTTGTCAGCGGCGGCATTCTCCTCCGCCTCCTTGACCATCTTCTGGATGTCGGCATCCGACAGGCCACCAGAGGCCTGGATGCGGATCTGGTGCTCCTTCGAGGTTGCCTTGTCCTTGGCCGTGACCGAGACGATGCCGTTGGCGTCGATGTCGAACGTGACCTCGACCTGCGGCACGCCGCGCGGGGCAGGGGGGATGCCGACCAGGTCGAACTGGCCGAGCAGCTTGTTGTCCGCCGCCATTTCGCGCTCGCCCTGGAAGACGCGGATGGTGACCGCGTTCTGGTTGTCCTCGGCGGTCGAGAAGACCTGGCTCTTCTTGGTCGGGATCGTCGTGTTGCGGTCGATCAGACGGGTGAAGACACCGCCCAGCGTCTCGATGCCGAGCGACAGCGGCGTCACGTCGAGCAGCAGCACGTCCTTGACGTCACCTTGCAGCACGCCTGCCTGGACCGCAGCCCCGATGGCCACGACCTCATCGGGGTTGACGCCCTTGTGGGGCTCCTTGCCGAAGAAGTTCTTCACGATCTCCTGCACCTTCGGCATGCGCGTCATGCCGCCGACCAGCACCACCTCGTCGATGTCTGCAGCCGAGAGGCCGGCATCCTTGAGCGCCTTCTTGCAGGGCTCGACGGTGCGCTGGATCAGGTCATCGACAAGGCTCTCGAACTTGGCGCGCGACAGCTTCATCGTCATGTGCTTCGGCCCGGTGGCGTCGGCGGTAATGTAGGGCAGGTTGATTTCGGTCTGTGCGGTCGAGGACAGCTCGATCTTGGCCTTCTCCGCAGCTTCCTTCAGGCGCTGGAGGGCAAGCTTGTCCTTCTTCAGGTCGATGCCCTGCTCCTTCTTGAACTCGTCGACCAGATACTCGACGAGGCGCATGTCAAAGTCCTCGCCGCCGAGGAAGGTGTCACCATTGGTCGACTTCACCTCGAACACGCCGTCGCCGATCTCCAGGATCGAGACATCGAAGGTGCCGCCGCCAAGGTCATAGACGGCGATCGTGCCGCTCGACTTCTTGTCGAGGCCATAGGCCAGTGCTGCCGCGGTCGGCTCGTTGATGATGCGCAGCACCTCAAGGCCCGCGATCCTGCCAGCATCCTTGGTGGCCTGTCGCTGGGCATCGTTGAAATAGGCGGGAACCGTGATCACGGCCTGGGTTACCGGCTGGCCCAGATAGGCCTCGGCGGTTTCCTTCATCTTGATCAGCGTGAAGGCGGAGATCTGCGAGGGCGAGTAGTCCTGGCCGTCCGAGGAGACCCAGGCGTCGCCGTTGCCGGCCTTCTTGATCTTGTAAGGAACGAGCTTGAGGTCCTTCTGCGTCATCGGATCGTCGAAGGTCCGGCCGATCAGGCGCTTGATCGCGAAGAAGGTGCGCTCCGGGTTGGTCACGCCCTGACGCTTGGCAGGCTGGCCGACGAGGCGTTCGCCATCATCGGTGAAGGCAATGATCGAGGGCGTGGTGCGGGCCCCTTCCGCGTTCTCGATGACTTTCGGCGTCGTGCCTTCCATGACGGCGACGCAGGAGTTGGTGGTGCCAAGGTCGATGCCAATAACTTTACCCATGGGATGATCCCTTTCGAAGCATGATCCCGGCCGGACCCGAAGCATCCGGCCTGATGGTGTTGCAGTGATGCGGCGAGGTTCATCCGGCGGGACGAGGCAGGTTGTGAACCATGCCAGATCGGATCGTCGAAGCGCCCAGCGCGCGCTGAGCGGGATATGGGGGCAAGCCTTTTGCAACGCAAGACAATCGGCAAACAAACCGCCATGAAAAATCGCGGCGGCGTGATTCATGCTAAAGCGCGCGCACGGCCTAAAGCGCGCGCACGGCGTCGCCCTCCCGCGACTGTCAACGCGCCTGACTGCATTGGCCGCGTCAATCTTTGAATTGACGCAGCATGGCAAAACAGTCTTCTGTTTGTTTGAAATAGACAATTGCGATGTGAACAGACAGATTCATGCGTTCGAGATTGATCCTTCGCCGCCCGTTCCGCCTGCGCTTTGCCGGGTTCACCCTTCGCGTGCTCGCCCTGTCCGCTCTGGCGATCGCTCCTTCCGGCCTTTCGGCCCAGCCCATGCAGTTGCCCGGTGCTGCCGGTTCTGCGCCGGTTGGAACTCCGGTGGCACCGCCTGTTCCAGCCGGCCAGCCCGGCGCCGCCCAGCCGCCTGGAACGCCGCGTCGGCCGGCGGTGCGCCCCGTGGCGGATGACGCGGTCGTCGGGCAGGCTCTGATGCATCAGGGCATGTCGGGCCGGGTCGTCATGGAGCGGCAGCCTGGAGGCTTTGGCCTGAAATTCACTGCCGAAGGCTTCCAGACCAACAACCTGCTCGAGCCATGCGGTGTTTCGTTCGGTGAACAGGCGGTGCCGCTCGAAAATCTTGGCCGCCCCGAGGGTCTGCCGCGATTCAGGCTGCAGTCCAGCGTCTGCCCGATCGTCTTCGACGTGCTGAACAACGCTCTCTTGGTGGTCGAGCCGCAGACGCCATGCGTCATCGAGGCGGCCCAGTGCCGCCTCACGCCGCGCGGACTGTGGGGGCCAGACGCGCGCGGGCTTGTCGCGCTGGCACGGGACATCGAGAAGGAACGCGCCCGCGCCGAAACGCAGGTCCGCGAGAGTTTTCGCCAGCTCGGCGTCCAGGGCGGCAATGACGAGCGCCGCAATGTCGCGCGCGAGCAGGCCGGCTTCTCATCGGAGCGCGAGCAGATCTGCCGCGACTTCTCGCGCGAGGCGAGCCACAGCTTCTGCGCCGCAAAGGTCACCGAAGCCCGGGCCGCGTCGCTGCGCGCCCGTTTGGCCAAAGGCGCCGGGGAGCCCGCTCCGCGTCGTTGAATGCCGCGTCAGGACGCGACGATTCCCGTTTCCCAGCCCAGAATGGCGCGCTTGCGCGTCAGACCCCAGTGGTAACCCGTGAGCCCGCCGGTCGAGCCAAGCACGCGGTGGCAGGGCACGACGAAGGACAGCGGGTTGCGGCCCACCGCCGCACCCACCGGCCGCGCGGCCTTGGGCTTGCCGATCCGCGCCGCGATCGCGCCATAGGTGGTCGCCTTGCCGACCGGAATGTGCAGCAGTTGCTCCCAGACACGCACCTCGAAATCCGAGCCGATCAACACAACGCGCAGGGGCTGGTCCTCCTGCCATTGGCCCGGGTGGAAGATCCGTGCCGCCAGCGCGGCGGTGCCGGGCTGATCCTCGACATAGGCCGCGTTCGGCCACCGCCGCACCATGTCGGCCAACGCACCGACCCGTCCACCCGCCGGCTTGCCATCGCCATCTGCTCGGCCCGGCCCGGCCTTGTCGTCAACCCAGCCAAGACCGGCCAGTCCGCGCTCCGTCGCCACGATCAGCGCCTCGCCGAAGGGCGACGGATGATAGCCGTAGCGCAGTCTCAGGCCCTTGCCGCCGGTCTTCCACTCGCCCGGGCTCATGGCTTCGTGGGTGACGAACAGGTCATGCAGCCGCCCTGGCCCTGACAGGCCCAGATCAAGCGACACATCCAAGAGATTGGCGTCTTCCGTCAGCAGGCGCTTGGCCTGGTCGAGCGTCACCGCCTGCAGGAAGGCTTTCGGCGTCAGCCCGCACCAGCGCCGGAAGACCAGATGCGTCTCGTCGGTGGTCAGCCCAACACGGTCGGCGATGGCTTCAACCCCGGGCTGGTCGCGCCAACCTTCGGCGATCATCGCAAGGATGCGCCGCACAATCTCGTAGTCGCCCTGCGCCATGGTCAGCGAGGTCACGGGCTGCGGTGCGGACAACGTAACGTGCGAAAGGAAGGTCTGGGCGGTCATCGGCGTGATCCCTTGCTGGCAGGATCAGGTCTAGGGGATCGCGGACGGTCGCGACACCCGATTTCCGGGAGCCAGACGAAGTTTCCTGTCACCCAGCAACCTCATCCTGAGCCTGCCGAGCGATGAGGAGTGCGGGCAGCGGCCAGGATTGCGCCGCTGTGCGCGATGACAGCTAGGCACCCTTTGCCTTCGCCAAGGCCCCGGCCATGGCGTCATAAAGGCTCGCGCGTTCCCTGGGCGACAGCGCCTGCGCGACCTGAACTGATTGCCCGCGCGAGACGACGCTGAGGCGCATCAGGCCGAAATCCTCGTCATCCTGTCGCTCAAGCCTGGTGAAGATCGTGTCGAAACGCCATTCGGCCCGTTCGCCCTTCGGCGTGACCTTGGCGAGCATGACCTTGACCGGCGACACGGCGACCTCCTCAAAACCCCGCGCATCGCGGAAGTTGACCCGGAAGGCGACGTAGAGCGCGAGCACGTCGAGGCCGAAAAAGCCGGCGACCGGCCAGGCCCCGGCGATCATGAACGGAATCGACGCGATGATGCTGGCGAGGCAGACCAGTGTCATCACCAGCCGGAAACCCTGTTGGCCCAGTGAGCGGTGAGGGGTGATCACCGCCGCAAAAATCGGCGTGTCACTGTTGTGAAGGGTCGCTGGATTCGGGTGGCGCTGGTCCATCACGGGACTATAACAGAGCAATGCCAGCCCGCCAGCCTCCCAAGTCCGCGACAAGATCCGCCAGTGCCGTGCGCAAGCCCAAAGGGCGAAAGCCGCGCAGCGCAGCCGAAATCTGCATCCTGTTTGAACGTTTCCGGGCGCACAATCCCGAGCCCAAGGGCGAGCTTGAATCGGTCAATCCCTACACGCTGCTGGTCGCGGTGGTGCTGTCGGCGCAGGCAACCGATGCGGGTGTGAACAAGGCGACCCGGCCCCTGTTCGCCGTTGCCGACACGCCCCGGAAGATGGTCGCGCTTGGGGAGGATGCGGTGCGCGATTACGTCAAGTCCATCGGCCTGTTCCGCACCAAGGCGAAGAACGTCATCCTGCTGTCGCAGCAATTGATCGCCGGGCATGGCGGCGAAGTGCCGGCCGACCGCGAAGCGCTCGAAAAGCTGCCCGGCGTGGGCCGCAAGACGGCGAATGTGGTGCTCAACATGGCCTTTGGCCACATTACCCATGCCGTCGACACCCATGTTTTCCGCGTCGCCAACCGGTTGCGCATCGCGCCGGGCAAGAACCCGCTCGAGGTCGAACGCGGGCTGGAGAAAGCGGTGCCGGATGAGTTCGGCCACCATGCCCACCATTGGCTGATCCTGCACGGGCGCTACACCTGCAAGGCGGTCAAACCGGTGTGCGGCAACTGCGTGGTCGCGGACCTGTGCGACAGCGCCGACAAACGCATCGGCTGATCCTCACAGGTGCGCCACGTTTGGCGCGATCACCTCGCCCGTGTTCAGCCCGAGCACCTGTTCCAGCGCCATGGCTGCTGCCAGCAGCTTGCCCTCATCGCGCGGCTTTGTGACGATCTGCAGTCCGATGGGCCGGCCATCGCGCGTGAAGCCGGCAGGCAGCGACAGCGCAGGACAGCCCACCAGCGTGAAGGCATAGGCAATCGCCAGCCACTCGACATAATTGCCGAACGTGACGCCGTTGCACGAGGCCACAAACCGGTTCTCGACGGGATAGGCCGCAACAATGGTCGCAGGGGTACAAATCACATCAAACGTCTCGAAGAAGGTGAGCATCCGCCGGTACATCGCTGCGCGGGCATGTTCGGCACGCAGGATGTCGGCGCAGGTCAGTTTCAGCCCTTGCTCGATGTTCCAGATCACTTCCGGCTTCAGCAGATCGCGCTTGGTGTCGAGCAGGTCCTTCTTGCCGATGGCAAATCCGCGTGCCCGCATCACCTGGAAGGTGTCATGGGCTTCCGAGAAGTCAGGATGCGCCTCTTCAACGATGGCGCCGATCTCGCCGAAGCGGAGCGCCGCGCGCCGTGTGATCTCCGCCACCTCCGGATCGACCGGGGTGATTCCAAGATTAGCCGACCAGGCCACGCGTTTCGGCTTCCATCCGGATCTGGCCTGCGTCACGAACGGCACGGCGGGTTTGGGCAGCGACATCGGATCGCGGATATCCTCTCCGGTGAGCACGTCAAGAAACAGCGCCACATCCTCCACGGTGCGGGCCATGGGCCCTTCGACGCCATAGCGGCCCGTGATCTCATGCCCTGGGTCGGTGGCGACGCGTCCGAGCGAGGGGCGCAGCCCCACGATGCCGTTCATGCTGGCCGGATTGCGCAGCGAGCCGCCAAGATCGGAGCCATGCGCCAGCCAGGCCGTCCCGGTCTTGAGCGCGACCGCAGCACCGCCCGACGACCCGGCCGCGGAAAGCTTTGTGTTCCACGGGTTGCGCGTCGCGCCGAACACCTCGTTGAAGGTGTTGGCTCCGGCGCCGAATTCCGGCGTGTTCGACTTGGCGTAGATCACCCCGCCCTCGGCCTCGATCCGCTCCACCAGCGGGTCTGATCCAGGCGGGATGAAATCGGCGAAAATCGGCGAACCGTAGGTGGTCCGCACGCCCTTGACCTCGGTCAGGTCCTTGATGGCGATCGGCAGGCCGCACAGCAGGCCGCGACTCTGCCAGGGCAGGGCCATCAACGCGTTGGCCGCCTTGTGCGCCCGGTCAAAGCAGAGCGTCGGCAGCGCGTTCACCGGCCCGTCAACCTCCGATACACGGGCCTGAAGGGCATCAAGCAGGTCATGCGGCGTGATCGCGCCAAGCTTGAGAAGGCCGACAAGGTCGGTGGCGGAACGGTTGATCAGGGTCATATCTGTGGGCATCGGTCATCCATCGGCGTGGAAATCGACCTGAAGCTATCGCCCGGTCGACATCCCTGCCAGCTCATTTCGTGCGCCACGGACCTGCGCATTGCGGATGATGACACGCGATCTTGTGCGGTGGACTGTGTTTTTGCCGGATGTTGGGCGGCTTTGGGACGCCACAGTGCACAGAATCGGGGGAAATCGGCCATGCTGGCCAATGCGCAAGTCCGCGACATCGAAACACCCCTCCATCCCGACACGAACCTGGCCGCGTATTGCAAGAGCGGACAGCTGGTGCTGGAGCGCGGCCAGTGCGTGCGCGTTGCCGATACCGCAGGGCGCGCTGCATCCAGGCCATGGCCGGGCTCTGCACGTCCCTCAGCTACTCCAGCGCCAAACTGGTGGAGGCGGCACGTGAACAGATGACCAAGCTGCCCTTCACGCATCTGTTTTCCGGACGCAGCCATGCCCCTGCCATCGCACTGGCCGGAACGTTCATGAAGATCGCGGCCATGCCGGTCTCGAAGGTCTACGACGGCTCGTGCGGCTCGGACGCCAATGATAGCCAACTCAACGATACCCTGGTCAAATTGGTCTGGTCCATGAACCATGCGCTCGGCCGGCCGCACAGGAAGACGATCATCGCGCGGCTGAAGGGCTATCATGGCGTGACGGTGGCCTCGGCCTCGCTCACCGGCCTGCCCGACAACCATATCGCTTCGAGCTGCCGACCGAGGGCACCTTGCACACCTCATGCCCGTACCATTCCGCTTCGCCGAAGCCGGGGAGAGCGAACAGGCCGTTTCCGATTGCCTCGTGGCTGAACTGGAGGAGATGATCCTGCGCGAAGGGCCCGTCACGCCGGGCGTCTGGTCTGGAGCTGGATCATGCACGCCCTGCCCGCTGCGTTCCGCGAGAAGATCGCGAGCCTGTCATGGCTGCTGCATCGCTCGCGGCGCAGCAGCCACTTGAACCGCCTGAGGCATCTGCGCCGGAAAGTGCGGCCAAGCGGCTGATGTCAGCCGAAGCGGCGGCCACCACCGCCCGAACGCGGCGGCCTTCCGCCTTCGCGGCGCGGCTGCCGCTCGCCGGCCTTGTTGTCGAGAAAGCGTGGCAGAAAATCGGCTCGCTCGCCCCGTGGGGCGCGGGGCTCGTCACGGAAGCTCGACGCGTCGCCCGGCCTGACTGGCTGGGCTGCGCGTGGCCGGTCGTCGCGCCGGGGCGCGGCGCTGCGCGGCCGCTCGTCACGGGCCGGGGCAGGCTGGTTGCTCCACGGCGCGTCGTCGCGCACCTCGCGTTCGACATCACGCTCCATGGGACGGGCGGGGCGGCTGTCACGCCTTGGCGGCCGGACCTGGCTGTCATGGCGCGCTGGCCTGTCATCCTGGCGTGCCGGGCGCTCGGCGCGCGCCGGCGGCGGGCCACGCTCTTCACCGCGACGGCCAACGCCGCGCGCTTCTTCGCGCCGTCCACCGCTGCGGCCACGGCGCCCGCCGCGTTCCTCGCGGTCATCGGAAATGCGCTGGCCGCCGGCGGCGGCCTTGGTCAGATCGAGCCCCTCAATCACCATGACCGGGATGGCGCGCTTGATCAGCCTTTCGACCGCCTTGAGCTTTTCGCGCTCGTCCGGTGAACACAGCGTGATCGAGATACCGATCTTGCCGGCGCGGGCCGTGCGGCCGATCCGGTGCACATAGGCTTCCGGTTCATCCGGCAATTCGGCGTTGATCACGTGACTGACATCGGCCACATCGATGCCGCGCGCTGCGATGTCCGTGGCGACGAGGATCTTGGCTTCGCCCGACTTGAACTGGGCCAGCGCCTTCTGGCGCGCGCCCTGGCTCTTGTTGCCGTGAATGACCACGGCATTGAGGCCGTACTGATCGAGATAGTCGCTCAGCCGGTTCGCGCCATGCTTGGTACGGGCAAAAACCATGGCGCGGGTCACGTCGAGACCCGACAGGATCTTGAGCAGCGCGTCCTTCTTCGCCTGCATCGGCAGATGAATGAGATGCTGCGCGATGCGCTCCATCGGAACGGCTTCCGGGCGGACTTCGACCGTGATCGGGTCCTTGAGCAGCTTGGAGGCGATGTCCCCGATGCTTTCCGGCATGGTGGCCGAAAACAGCATCGACTGGCGCTTCGCGGGCAGCAGGGCAAGGATACGCTTGATGTCGCGGATGAAGCCCATGTCGAGCATGCGGTCAGCTTCGTCGAGGACGAAATACTGCACGGCCGAGAGCTTGCACTGCTTCTGCTGGATCAGGTCGACCAGACGGCCCGGCGTCGCCACCAGAATATCGAGGCCGCGGCGCAGCGCGTCGATCTGCGGGTTGATGCTCACCCCACCGAAGACACAGGCATGGGCGAAATGCTGGCCCTTGGCCAGTGTGCTGACCGATTCATGGATCTGGATGGCCAGTTCGCGGGTCGGAGCCAGAATAAGCGCGCGGGTGGTGTGAGGCTCGGGTTTCGAGCCGGCCGAGCGCAGCGCCTGCAGGATCGGCAGCACGAAGGCGGCCGTCTTGCCGGTGCCGGTCTGGGCGAGGCCGAGCAGGTCCCTGCCTGCGATCAGATGGGGAATGGCCTGGGCCTGAATCGGCGTGGGCGTGTGGAAACCGGCGAATTCGAGCGCGCGGTTGAGCGGAGCGGCAAGGCCGAACTCCGCAAACGTCGTTGTCATGGAGAGCAGTGCTTTCATATTGGCCGGAACAACTCTGTGGCTGTCGGCGAGGGCGGATCAGACGGTCACGCCCCGTTGAACTCGCATCTTGAGCGTCTGCCCGTGAACGTGTTCACGTTGGAAGCGCCGGGCGTCTGATTGCGAGCCTAAGCCTCACGACAATCGCGGGCTGTGTCGTGCATATGGGGCTTATGCTGCACTGCGTCAAGGCAATTCGCCGCCCGCGCCCCAACGCCACACGGCGGACCCTGCGGCCCGCCGTTGCGGTATTCTTGCTGATGCCGTGATCAGGCGGCGGCGGGCAGGTGCGCCTTGGCCTGTTCGACGATGGCGGAAAAGGCGGCCGGTTCGTTCATCGCGATGTCGGCCATGGCCTTGCGGTCCATCTCGATGCCGGCATTGTTCAGCGCGCCGATGAACTTCGAGTAGGTGAGGCCATGCTCGCGCACGGCGGCATTGAGGCGCTGGATCCACAGGGCGCGGAAGACGCGCTTCTTGTTCTTGCGATCGCGGGTGGCGTACTGCATGGCGCGATCGACAGCCGCCTTGGCGGTGCGGATCGTGTTCTTGCGGCGGCCGTAGAAGCCCTTGGCGGCCTTCAGTGTTTTCTTGTGCTTGGCGCTGGATGTAACGCCACGTTTGACGCGGGACATTGTGAAACTCCTTCAGATGACGGCGGACATGGTGAGCCTGGACGAAGCTCAGCCGTTGGGCAGGCGGTACTTGATGATGTTGTCACCATCGGTCTTGAACAGCACATTGGTGCCGCGCAGGTTCCGGATCTGCTTGGTCGTCCGCTTGATCATGCCGTGGCGCTTGCCGGCCTGAGCATACTTGATCGAGCCGTTGGCCGTGATCTTGAAGCGTTTCTTTGAACCCGAATGGGTTTTAAGCTTGGGCATTTCAGCTCCTGTAGCGGTCTTGGGACCGTCTCTTGCGATATTGGTCGAGCCAACAAAAGAACCGCCACGGCAGCCCTGAATGAGCCGGGCGGTTCAACGAAGGGCGGTCTATGGCAGAAAGTCCGGAGCGAGGCAAGCGCGTCTGTCAGCGATGCAAGTCCGCCATACCATGTTTGCGATGTGACCAGGGCAGCCTATGAGCTAGTTTCGATCACACGGCTCGCGCAACGGGATTGCCAGATGACCCAGACTTTCGATCTGATCCTGCGCAGCGGCATAGTGGTCAACCATGATGGCACTGATCTGCGCGACATCGGCGTGACGGATGGGCGCATCGCGGCCATCGGCGACCTCACGCGCGCCTCGGCCGGCAAGGTCGTCGACTGCCGGGGCCTGCACGTGCTGCCCGGGGTTGTCGACACGCAGGTGCATTTCCGCGAACCCGGCCTCACCCACAAGGAAGACCTCGAAAGCGGCTCGCGCGCCGCCGTGATGGGCGGAGTCACAGGCGTGTTCGAGATGCCGAACACCAATCCGCTGACCACGACGCCGGAAGCTCTGGCCGACAAGGTGAAGGCAGCCCACCGCCGCATGCACTGCGACTTCGCCTTCTATGTCGGCGGCACGCACGAGAATGCCAGGGACGTTGCGGAACTCGAGCGCCTGCCGGCGGCGGCGGGGATCAAGGTCTTCATGGGGTCTTCGACTGGCTCGCTTCTGGTCGAGGATGACGCGGGCGTGACCGACATCCTGCGCCGCACCTCGCGTCGCGCTGCCTTCCATTCCGAAGACGAGATGATGCTGCGCGAGCGCATGCCGCTCAGGGTTCCCGGCGACCCGTCCTCGCATCCCGCCTGGCGCTCGCCAGAGGTCGCGCTCAACTGTACGCGGCGGCTGGTCCGGATCGCGCGAGCCTGCGGTGCCCGTATCCACGTGCTGCACATTTCGACCGCCGACGAGATGGTCTTTCTCAAAGACCACAAGGACGTCGCCTCCGTCGAGGTCACACCGCACCACCTGACGCTGCATGCGCCCGACTGCTATGAGCGGCTTGGCGCCTACGCGCAGATGAACCCGCCGGTTCGCGACGAAAGCCACCGCAAGGGGATCTGGAAGGGGGTCGTGAATGGCGTCGCCGATATCCTGGGCTCAGACCACGCGCCTCACACCCATGAAGAGAAGAGCCACGCCTATCCGAACGCGCATTCGGGCATGACCGGGGTTCAGACGCTGGTGCCGATCATGCTCAGCCACGTCAACAACGGCATGATGAGCCTCGAGCGATTTGTCGACATGACCAGCCACGGCCCGAACCGCCTGTTTGGC
Organism: Hyphomicrobiales bacterium; assembly: GCA_026400535.1. Lineage (GTDB taxonomy): Bacteria > Pseudomonadota > Alphaproteobacteria > Rhizobiales > Beijerinckiaceae > Allobosea. The sequence continues at coordinate 27,168 of JAPLOU010000043.1, read as the reverse complement.
ATGGCGCGCAAGGGCCGGATCGCAGTGGGCTATGATGCCGATTTCACCGTGGTCGACCTCAAGCGCCAGCGCACCATCACCAATGACTGGATTGCCTCGAAATGCGGCTGGACACCCTATGACGGCGTCACCGTGACAGGCTGGCCGATCGGCACCTTCGTGCGCGGCCATCAGGTGATGTGGGAGGACGATCTGGTGACGCCGGCCATGGGCGAGGCGATCGACTTTCAGGAAACACTGCCCCGCACGCTGAACTGACCGCCCGGCGCCGGCCTCAGGCCGCGACCTTTTCCGCATGCTTCACATGCGGAATGTGCGGCACGGCGGGCGCCCCCTGCCACATCGAGTTCGGCGGGATCTGTTCACCCTTCATGACCAGTGTCAGAGGCTCGATCCGGGCGAATTCACCGATCTTGGTGTCGTAGAGGATCGTGCAGCCTGATCCGATGGTAGCGCCGCGTCCGATCTCGATGCGGCCGACCTTCATGACCCGATCCTCGTAAAGATGCGTCTGCGGGCAAGAATGGGCGTTGATGACGCAGTAATCGCCCAGGGTGATGCAGTCGAACTCGGTCACGTCGGTCCAGTCCATCACCACGCCCTTGCCAACCTTCGTGCCGAACAGCTTCAGCGCCCAGGGCAGGAACGGCGTGCCGCGCATGTATTCGAGAGAGGCCTTGCCAACGAGGCCGCCATAGAGCACGGCGCAGGCCTCGGTGCGCATCGCCCACCATGACCACATCGGCTTCATCACCGGCTTGTAGACGCCCATCATGATCCATTTGAAGGCGACCGAGACGCAGATCAGCGTGATCGCGATGACCACGCCCGCCGCGAGGAAGATTCCGATCGCCTTCATGTAGTTGCCGTCGCTGATCGGGCCTTCGATCGTGTCCGCGGTCATGTAGCCCATCATGATGAAGAGCGCCGTCGGCAGCGATGTGTGCATCGCCTCGAAGGTGGCACGCCAGAGCTTCATGCGGAAAGGCGGCTCGTAGGTCGCCGAAGCGCCAAGATTGACGCGCTGGCGCACCGGCAGCTTGATCGCCGGCGAGCCGAACCAGGTCTCGTCCTTCTTGACGTGCAGGCTGTCCGGCATCTTGGATTTCACGCCGATCAGCGCGCCGTCCTCGATCACCGATCCGGCCGGCACGATGGCGGCATTGCCGAAGAACACGCGGTCGCCGGTCTTCACGGTGCCCAGCGTCATGTAGCCGTTGCGGACCTCCTCGTCGCCGAAGATGGCTTCGTCGCCGATGAAGTTGCCGGCGCCGATGTCGACAAGATCATAGCGTCCGGCGAGGTTGGTCGAGATTTCGGAGCCCTTGCCGATCTTGGCCCCCATCATGCGGTACCAGTAGCGCATGTAGACGGTGGCAAAGAGCGAATTCAGCGTCTCCAGCACCACCTCGGTGCACAGCGCCATGCACCACTTGCGGAAATAGAACACCGAGTAGATCGAATAGGTCCCGACCCGCACCCTGGGCAGGATGAGCCAGCGCATCGCGATGACGATGGTCATGGAGACTGCGATCAGGATCAAGGCCGTCGGCCATGTATAGAACAGCAGCTCCGACCAGGCGATCGTGTAGTCGAGTTCGCCGCCGACCCAGGCATCGAGATTGTAGAGCACATAGAAGGCCGGGAAGATCGGCACAAGTCCTATCATCAGGAGAAGCGTGTAGGCCACGAAGTAGCCGCAGCCGAGGAGGAAGCGCTGCCAATACGGCACGTCGGGATGTTCGGGCAGGCTGGCGCGGTCGACCATGCCGATCTTGCGTGGCGGCGAGCCGTCCCAGATTTCCCAGGCTGGCACCACCTGATCCGGCAGGACGCAGGTCAGGTCCTTGAGTTCGACGCCCTCCTTGACCACGCACCCGCCCGACAGCACCACGGCATTGCCGATATAGGCATAGTCGCCGATTTCGACCGGCGCGATGATCATCTGGTTGCCGCTGTACTCGACATTGGCGAGCTTGACTTTCGAGCCGGTCGAGACCCGTTCGCCGATGCTGACAAGGTCCCATGCTCCGGCCTCGAATTCGGCGATGACGGCGTCTTTGCCGACCTTGCCGCCAAGGAGCCTGATCCAGACGCGCATCAGCGGCGACATTTGCAGGAACTTCGGCGTGGTCGTCTGCACCAGACGGGAGACCAGCCAGACACGGTAGTAGTACACGCCCCAGAGCGGATAGACGCCCGGCTTCGTGCGCCCGATGATCAGCCATTTCAGTGCGATGATGGTGCCCTTCACGGCCAGATTGAGCGTGACATAGATGCCGCAAAGGATCGCCATTTCCTGCCAGATCGAGGTCCCGCCCTTGATCAGGAAAATCGACGACAGGAACAGACCGAGCCACTGGATGGTGACCAGGCCGAGGATGAAGGGCATCGCGACCGCCTGCGCCACGCCGCACCAGAAGCGGCGCCAGAACGGTGGCGGCTCGAAGGACAGGTCCTTCGGTCCACCGCCGCCCGAGGCGGCGATGCGTTCATCGAGCGCCGCCCCCATCGCGCGCAGGGTGCGGAGGTTGTAGACATCCTGCAGCGTGATCATCGCATGGCTGGGCGACTGGCGCACAGCAGAGATGAACTGTGCCGCGATCAGCGAGTGCCCGCCCATCTCGGTGAAGAAATCGACGTCGAAGGCGATGGCCTGGCCCTTGAACAGCGGTCTGGCTGCTTCCAGCAGGACGGCCTCGGTCGGCGTTTCCGGCGGGACCTGCACGGTCGAGGCCGGTGTCACGGTCAGCGGCGCCGCTTTCAGCACCTTTCGGTCAACCTTGCCGGAAGCGGCCAGGCGCGGCAACTCGATCACCTGCTCCCAGTGGCCGGGGATCATGTAGGGCGGCAACTTCGCCCTGAGCGCGCTGCGCAGCACATTGCGGTCGATGGATGTGCCCGGTTCGGCCACCACGAAAGCGACAAGCTTGTCGATGCCGTCATCCTGCCGCAGCACCACGGCTGCCTGCGCAATGCCCGGCTCGTCGGTGAGCTTGGCTTCGATCTCGCCGAGTTCGACACGGAAGCCGCGGATCTTGATCTGGTCGTCGATGCGGCCGTGGAAGGCGATGTTGCCGGCCGCGTCCAGGCTGACCGCATCGCCCGAGCGGTAAAGCCGGCCCCCGCCGCCGAAGTTGTTGGCGACGAACTTCTCGTCCGTGAGGTCCGGTCTCGCCAGATAGCCCGTTGCCACGCCCGGTCCGCCGATCCACAATTCGCCCGGTTCGCCGGGTTTGCAGATCTGTCCAGCCTCGGACACGACATAACAGGTGTAGTTCGGAATCGGCCTGCCAATTGTCACCGCTTCGCCCGCGGTCAGTTCGGCCACGGTCGCAACCACGGTCGCCTCGGTCGGTCCGTAGGTGTTGAACAGCCTGCGGCCCGGCTTCGCCCATTTCTGGACAATCGCGGGGGGCAGGGCCTCGCCGCCGAGGATGATGATGCGCAGCGTCGGAACCTCGCGCGGCAGGACGCCCAGCAGCGTCGGCACCGTGTCGATGACGGTGACGCCGGCGCGCTCCAGCACGTCAGGCAGGTTCTCGATATCGCCCATGATCTGCGGCGTGGCGACGAACAGTGTGGCTCCCGCCAGGTAGGGAACCCAGATTTCCTCCATCGACAGGTCGAAGGCGACCGATGCGCCCTGGAAGACCACGTCAGAGGCGTTGAAGCCGTAAACCTCGTTGGCCGAGCGCAGGAAATGGCAGATGCTGCGATGGCTGATGACAATGCCCTTCGGCTTGCCGGTCGAGCCCGAGGTGTAGATCATGTAGGCCGGATCATCGGGTGTGAGCCCGGCGGCGCGGGGCGCCAGATCCTTGCCATCGTCGCTCGCCTTGAGCAGGCCGGGCGTCCAGATGGCGACACCCGCTTCCGCGGCCTTGGCGGCATTCGCCTCCGATGTGACCAGCCCGGCCGCCGCGCAGTCCTGCAGGCACGTGGCGATCCGGTCGACGGGCGCGTCCGCGTCGAAGGGCAGCCAGGCGGCGCCGGACAGGGTGATCGCGATCTGCGTCACCAGAAGCTCGATGCCGCGCGGCATCCACAATCCGACCACCGATCCCGTACCGACACCCTTGCTGACAAGCCCGCGCGCGATTGCGCTGGCCTGTGCCCAGACCTCGGCATAACTCAGCGCGCGGTCCGCATCGCGCATGGCCTCGTGGGACGGGCGCGACCGGACCGTTCCAGCGAAGATTTCGGCGAGAACCTCGTCGTGAAGCAGGTCGGGCCGTTCAGCGCCGAACAGGGCAGCGACCTGCTGGTCCGGAAACGTGACGGGCGGAAACTTGACCACTTCGTTCATCGCACCAAAAGGGCCGGAGCAACCGTCACGCGGGGAGTTGTCCGCATTGTCCGTTGCCGCCGGCATCTCTCCCTGTTGTGGCTTGGCGCAGAGCCCCGCCACGCACGCCTTGTCGGCCACTGATCGCATGGCCCGGACGGTGTGCTTAACAACAAGTGTACTGAACCGCTAGTGAACGCGATGCCGCGAATGGGTTCAGCGTTAACGTTCCGGGCGGAAAACCGCATGCGTTCCGGCTGACCTTGCCGCTTGTGCGACTTCAGTGCCAGCGGTAGCCGCCGCTTGTGACGATGACGATCCGGCCCTGCCAGATGTCGAGGTCCTCGGCCACGCCCTTGGTCTCAAATCCGAGCCCGGCGACGGCGACGCGCATCACACCGCCATGGCTGACGACCACGGTGTCGCGCCTGATCTGCTCGAAAACCGGCATCGTGCGCGCCAGAAGCATCGCGTAGCTTTCGCCCTGCGGCGGCATGTAGTCCCACTTGTTCGCTTCGCGCGCCCTGGCGGCCTCAGGCGCGCTTGCCCGGACCTCGCGCCATGTCATGCCCTCCCATGTCCCGAAGGTCAGCTCCCGCAGCCGCTCGTCGGTCTTGTAGGAGGTCGGGTGCAGGCCGATCGAGCGCCGGGCGATTTCCATGGTTTCGCGTGCGCGGCTCAGGGGAGAACACAGATAGTCGAGATCCTCCGCGTGCGGGGCCACATCGCGGAGCTTGAGCCCGGCCTCCTCGGCCTGAACACGGCCGAAGTCATTGAGCGGAATGTCGCGTCCCCCCTGCAGTCGCCCCTCGGCGTTCCAGTCGGTTTCGCCGTGGCGGATCAGATAGAGCGTCAGACCGTTGGGCAGGCGGAAGGACTTCATGCGTGCTGGCCTCCGGGTCGGACGCGCGATGGTGGTCTGGCCTGCCTGTCACTCGCCCTTGTCGAGCGTGATGTCCGGAGCTGTCGGGTTCTTCATGCCCACGACATGGTAACCGGCGTCGACGTGCAGGATTTCTCCGGTCATGCCCCGTGACCAGTCGGAAACGAGATAGACGCAGGTCTCGCCGACCTCCTCGATGGTCACCGTCCGGCGCAACGGCGCATTGTACTCGTTCCAGCGCAGGATGTAGCGGAAGTCGCCGATACCCGAGGCGGCGAGCGTCTTGATCGGCCCCGCCGAAATGGCGTTGACGCGAATGTTCTGCGGCCCCAGGTCGGCGGCCAGATAGCGCACTGAGGCTTCAAGTGCGGCCTTCGCCACGCCCATCACATTGTAGTGCGGCATCCATTTTTCCGCCCCGTAATAGGTCAGCGTCACCATGGCGCCGCCCTCGGTCATCAGCTTTTCGGCGCGCTGCGCGATCGCTGTGAAGGAGTAGCAGGAAATCAGCAGGGACTGGCTGAAGTTGGCCGCGCTGGTGTCGACATAGCGCCCGGTCAACTCGTTCTTGTCGGCAAAGGCGATGCAGTGGACGAGGAAATCGATCTTGCCGAACGTCCTCGCCACCTCGGCGAAGACCGCGTCGATGGTGCTCTCGTCGGTCACGTCGCAATGCCCGACCACAATGGCACCGACCTCCCTGGCCAGCGGCTCGACCCGCTTCCTCAGCGAATCGCCTTGATAGGTGAACGCAAGTTCCGCGCCCTGATCGGCACAGGCCTTGGCGATACCCCAGGCGATGGAGCGGTTGTTCGCCACGCCCATGATCAGGCCACGCTTGCCCTTGAGAACGCCATGTCCGACTGTCATGTGGGTCGTCCGTTTGGTTTAGCGCTAAACGATCAGGTCACGCTTCGCTCTTAGCTTTGGGGGCGCACGCCGACAAGGCCGGACACACAATCTTTGTGCAGGAGCGGCCACAAAGCTGTGCCGAAGCGGTCAGCGCCGCCGCCGCATCAGGGCGGTGAGTTCATCATCGGCAGCGGGAAGGAGGATGTCCACGGATGCGTACAGGTCGCCGTCCGGCTTGCTGGCATCGCCGGGCAGCCCCTTGCCGCGGAGCCGGAAGGAGCGGCCGGAACTGGTCATGGGCGGCAGGTTCATGTCCACATCGCCCTGCAGCGTCGGCACGCGCACCGCGCCGCCAAGCACGGCGTCGATCAGGGGCACGCTGATCTTGGTCCGCAGGTCGCGCCCTTCGACCGTGAAGCGCGGATCGACGGCCACCTTGATGGTCAGCATGACATCGCCCGCCTCCCCGGCGAACGGGCTGGGGTGGCCAAGGCCCTTGAGCCGGATGACCTTGCCGTCGGTGACGCCCTTGGGAACGCCGACGTCCACCTCACGGCCGGTCGGCAGCCTGACCCGCTTCGATGTCCCGGATGCGATGTCCGCCAGGGTCACGGTCATCACCGCTTCGACATCCTGGCCCTTGGGATGCGCCCGGGCCCCGGCACCGCCGCCGCCCCGTCGCAGGGCGTCGGCGAACATGTCACCAAACAGGTCCGCCGGATCGAAGCCACCCCTTGATCCGGCAGGGCTGCCCTGCTGCTCGAAGCCGCCCCTCGGGCGCGCACCGGGGCCGAATCCCTCGAATCCCTGGAATCTCGGCTTGCCGTCAGCACCGATCTCGCCACGGTCGAACTGCGCGCGCTTGGCCGGATCGCCGACGATTTCGTAGGCGCTGTTCAGTTCGGAGAAGCGCTCCTTAGCCTTCGGATCATGGACGTTGCGGTCGGGATGGTGGACCTTCGCCAGCCGACGGTAGGCCTTCTTGACCTCCGCCTCGCTGGCGGATTTGGCTACGCCGAGAATGGTGTAAGGATCGCGCATGGGCGCTTCTGTGCTCGTAGGATTCGCATGGATCGGACGTCAGTCTAACGTGGGGCGAGTGTCGCGTGTTTGCAACAGTCCTGCGCGCCCTGGCCGGTCAGCCTGGCTCTTTCCAGGGCTTGAGATCCTGGATGACCCACTGGCTGCCGGATGGCCGACACGCCGTGCCCTGCAGCGCCTGCCGCTGCATCACGGTCTGGACCTGGGCCAGGAAGGCGCGGCAGACATCATAGTCCTTGAGGAATGGCCCGCCGACCGGAGTGAAGCGGCCACTCGACTTGCTTTCGGCATTGTCCCAGGCGACCGACGAGCCATTGCCTTGCGGATCCAGCGCCAGCGCCAGCGCCCCCGTCGCGCGGCGCAGATCCTCAGGGCCAAGATGGTCCGACAGCGAGGGCCCGTTGCCGGCGCGAGGGACTGGCGCGGGCACGGAGGCGGTGGTCAGCACAGGTTCGGGGTCCTTGCGGGCTAACAGCGAAACCATCGGCAGGCTCATCGAACAGGCAGACGACAGTGTCCCCGCGATCACGGCGGGCAGGATACGCGTTCCAAGACGTGTGCAAACGTGTCCGAAGCACGTATAGGAAAAGGCGTTGCCCAGCCTCAACACGGCAGCACTCAACTCGCAAGAAAACAGCCTTTGATGATTAGACAGGGGAAGCGTTAATGACGAGTGACTTTCCTGAAGCCGACGAGCCCCTTGCCCTGTTCGAAAGCTGGATGAGCGAGGCAAAAGCGTCCGAGATCAATGATCCCAATGGCATGGCGCTGGCGAGCACGGACGCGGACGGCATGCCAAACGTGCGGATGGTCCTGCTCAAGGCCTTCGATGCGCGCGGTTTCGTGTTCTACACCAACACGCAAAGCCAGAAGGGCAACGAGATCCTTGGCTCGATGAAGGCCGCAGCCCTGTTTCATTGGAAGTCGCTCCGGCGGCAGGTCCGCCTTCGCGGTCCTGTCGAGTTGGTCTCGGATGCCGAGGCGGACGCCTACTTCCAGTCCCGCCCGCGCGACAGCCGGATCGGAGCCTGGGCCAGCCAACAGTCGCGTCCGCTGGAAAGCCGCTTCGCACTGGAGAAGGCTGCGGCGCACTACGCAGCGAAATACGCCATCGGCGCTATCCCGCGTCCGCCGCACTGGACAGGCATCAGGATCATGCCCACCTCTATCGAATTCTGGAAGGACGGCGCGTTTCGCCTGCATGATCGGGTCGTCTTCCGGCGACCGGAGCCGTCTGGTGACTGGACGAAGACCAGGCTTTATCCGTAGATCAGGTCCAAATCCGCCAAAGCAGCAGTCCTTCCTCATGCGACAGGTACCCCCGATGGCCATGCCAACATTCGATTTCCCCAAGACTGAGGCGGGAAAACGACCGGTCATGCTGTTGACGGGCGCATCCCGCGGCATCGGACATGCCACGGTGATGCAGTTCGCCATGGCTGGATGGCGCATCCTGTCCTGTTCGCGCCAGGCCTTTTCCGACAAGTGCCCTTGGCCGTCCGGCGCCGATGACCATGTCCAGATCGATCTGGCTGATCCGGTCGACACCGAGCGCGGCATCGGCGACATCCGCCGCCGCCTCGTGGTCGAGGGCGGCAAGCTCAACGCGCTGGTCAACAATGCCGGCATCTCGCCCAAAGGCCCGGGCGGCTCGCGGCTTGGCGCCGCCGATACCTCGTTCAACGACTGGAGCCGCGTTTTTCAGGTCAACTTCTTCGCCCCGATCATGCTTGCGCGTGGCCTGTTCCACGAACTCAAGGCCGGGCAGGGGGCCATCGTCAATGTGACCTCGATCGCCGGCACGCAGGTGCACCCCTTCGCCGGCGCGGCCTATGCCACGTCCAAGGCCGCGCTTGCCTCGCTGACCCGCGAGATGGCGTCGGATTTCGGCCCGCACGGCATCCGGGTCAATTCGATCTCTCCCGGCGAGATCGACACCTCGATCCTCTCCCCCGGGACCGACAAGATTGTCGAGAAACTGCCACTGCGCCGTCTGGGAACGACCGAAGAGGTGGCCAAGGCGATCTATTTCCTCTGCACAGGCGCCTCATCCTACGTGACTGGGGCCGAACTGCACATCAATGGCGGGCAGCACGTCTGATGAGCGCCCACAGCGCCTGCGCCGGGGGCTGACGCCGTGGCCAGCGGGCTCAGGGTGCTGACCTTTCCGCAGCAGGTGACAGCCGCCCGCCCGGTGCTCGCGGCCTCCGTCGCGGTGTTCAGGGCTGACGGGAAGGTCCTGCTGGCGACCCGAACCAGCCCTCCTGCCTGCGATGTCTGGTCTTTGCCGGGCGGCAAGGTGGAGTCCGGCGAGACCCTGGCGGAGGCCGCGTTGCGGGAACTGGCCGAGGAGGTCGGGGTCACCGCCCGCGTCATCGGCTTCAACCGTCATGTCGAGATCATCCATCGCGACGCCAACGACAAGGTCGCGCATCATTTCGTCGTCGCATCCTTTGTGGCGGAGTGGTCCGGCGGCGAGCCGCGCACCGGGCCGGAGGCTGGCGCCGTGATGTGGGCCGATCCGTTCAATCTGGGAGGTCTGACGACCACGCGGCAGCTCGGGGACGTCCTGCGCGCCGCACACGCGATCTGGATGGTGCGGTGATTCGGGGGCTTGCCCTTGCGCTGTGCCTTTGCTTGCCCGCGGTGGCGATGGCCCAGCAAGGCGCATCGCGCCCTCAGGTGGCGCGCCCACCTGCGGCGCCCGAGGCCGCGCCGGCGCCCGAACCTGCACCGACAGCCTACGAGCCGGACCTGCTCCGTCTCGCCGAGATCATCGGATCGCTCGCCTTCCTGCGCCAGCTCTGCGCGGCGCCGGATGCGGCGGAGTGGCGGGTCAGGATGACGGATCTGATGGGTGCGGAGGGTACGACGCCAGGACGGCGCGAGCGCCTGGCGGGCGCCTACAACCGCGGCTTCCGCGGCTTCGCGCTGAGCTACCGTACCTGCACCAGCGCCGCCCAGGAGGTCTCCAGGCGCCTGTCGCAGGATGGCGAGACCGTGTCGCGCCGTCTGGCCAGCCGTTATGGCGGCTAGTTATTCACAACTTCATCGATCAAATTAACCTTCCTTAAAGGGTTCGCTGGCGTGGGCCGTCTGGCCGCCGTAACACTCGCCAGGCTGAGTGAAATCGAAACCCGATGTCGAACCTGACCAATGATAACCCGGCCATGGCCCGGCCCGAAGACGAGGATGCCGCCGATCTGAGGCGCATCGCAGTATCGTATGTTGACGAGGCCTTTGCGACAGGACGACATGAGGGGCTTGACGGCGACAGCCTCGCCCATGCAGCACTGTTTGCGGCTTTTCGGGATCTTGTCTCGATCTATGGCGAGGACGCCACCGCTGTCTTCGCCGAGACCCTGCCGTCCAAGATCAAGGCAGGCGCCTATTCGCTCTCGACCCGGCATTGAGCGGCGCGGCATTGAGACTTCGCTGAAGTGCGGCTATGAGGCAACACGCACTGCGACAGCTTTGGCCCCATGACAGACATCAGAACGCTTGAACACGACACGCTTGCCGCCATTGCCGCCGCAAATGACGAAGCTTCGCTTGACGCCGTGCGCATCGCCGCGCTGGGCAAGGCGGGGAGTGTTTCGGGTCTGCTGAAGAGCCTTGGCGGCATGGCGCCGGACGAGCGCAAGGAGCAGGGCCCGCTGATCAACGGCCTGCGCGATCGTGTCTCGGCAGCCATGGCTTTGCGCAAGCAGGCTCTGACCGATGCCGCGCTGAATGCGCGTCTGGCGTCCGAGCGCATTGACGTCTCGCTACCCGTGCGCGAGGGGCCCGAAGCGTGCGGCAGGCTGCACCCGATCAGCCAGGTCATCGACGAGATCACCGCCATTTTCGGCGACATGGGCTTCTCGATCGCCGAAGGGCCGGATGTCGAGACCGATGACCTCAACTTCACCAAGCTCAACTTCCCCGAAGGCCACCCGGCGCGGGAGATGCATGACACCTTCTTCTTCGCGCCTGACAAGGGCGGCAAGAGAAAGCTCCTGCGCACGCACACCAGCCCCGTCCAGGTGCGCACGATGCTGGCGCAGCAGCCGCCGATCCGGGTGATCTGCCCGGGCCGCACCTACCGCTGCGATTCCGACCAGACGCATACGCCGATGTTCCATCAGGTCGAGGGCCTTGTCATCGACAAGGGCTCGCATATGGGCCACCTGAAATGGATCCTGCAGGAGTTCTGCAAGGCCTTCTTCGAGGTGCGGGATGTGACCATGCGCTTCCGCCCGTCCTTCTTCCCGTTCACCGAGCCTTCGGTCGAGGTCGACATCCAGTGTTCGCGCAAGGGCGGCGAAATCCGCTTCGGCGAGGGCGAGGATTGGCTCGAAATCCTCGGCTGCGGCATGGTCCACCCCAACGTGCTGCGCAATGTCGGCATCGACCCGGATGTCTACCAGGGCTTCGCCTGGGGCATGGGCATCGACCGCATTGCCATGCTGAAATACGGGATGCCCGACCTGCGCCCCTTCTTCGAGGCTGATGTGCGCTGGCTGCAGCATTACGGCTTCCGGCCGCTGGACTTCCCGACATTGGCGGGCGGATTGTCGGTTTGACGTGCGACATCGCGATCTTCATTTGTAGCCGCAACCGCGAGGAGCTGCTGACGCGGTTGCTCGCTGATATCGAGACCGGTTTCGCGCCTGCGCTGGAAGAGGGCGGCTTTCGTGTCTGCACCTTCGTCTACGCGCAGGCCTACAGCCGAACCGTGATCGAAAGCCTGAAGCAGCGTTTCGCGACCTTGATCGCCTCGGGTCGCCTGATCATCGCCGAGCCGAGCTTGCCGCATGCCCGCATCGGAGAGGTGTTTGCCAGCGCTATGGCGCTGCTGCTCGCTCGCATCGAGTATCGTCTTGCGATCACCATGGATGATGACAGCCTTTATCGAGCTGCTCCTGATATCGACGCAAACCTCCGGCAGGCCGCGCATGACTTTCTCGCCCGCGATGCCCGTGCTTTCTCGATCAAGCTGGGGATGGCGCGGACGCTTGAATACTGGCCTTTCGTCGATCCCGCGGGCCCGATCATGCCGTTCAAGGAAAAGATGCTCTGGCGCAGCCGCATCGTGATGCAGGAGGCACTGGCCTGGCCGCGATTTGCCGATCTCGATGTCGGCGAGGATGTGGTGCTGGCGGCCATCGCCTGGCAAGGCGGAGCCGAACGGTGTCTCGGCGTCTACGGCATAGCGACCTTCCTGCATCTGGCCTTCGAGCCAGACGAGACTGACGCCAGGCAGAACCTTGGCGGCTACGGAGAACTCGTCGGGTTTGTCGAGGGCCGCGACCATGACCCCGAGCTTGGCAAGTACGGCAAGGCCTTTGGCGGCGGGATCGTGCCGTTCAGTGTCATGCCGGAGATTTTCGTGGGGCCGGGACATCCGCACCACACGATCAGCGGCATACGGCCCGAGGCCGTGGCGCGCTACAGTGCGGGCAACATGTCTGCTTCAGATGCCGTCATTGCCAGCGAGGCGACGCAATCCAGTCCAGGTTCGCCGTAAATCTGGATTGCGTCGCTGCGCTTGGAGTGACACATGACATCCCGAATCCTCATTCTGAGACCATCGAAGGATGATCCCGAGAGAAGTCCTGTCTGGAACGCCTCTGTCGACGGGCTCAGGATAAGGTTCGATCGATACCCAAGACCAGACCGCCCAAGGACGTCCGATGAAATTCACCCTCTCCTGGCTGAAGAACCACCTCGACACCTCCGCCTCGGTCGACGCGATTTGCGAGGCGCTCAACAAGGTCGGCCTTGAGGTCGAAGGCGTCGAGGACAAGGCCAGAACCCTGTCCGCATTCACGATCGCCCATGTGATCGAGGCGAAGCAGCATCCCAATGCGGACCGCCTGCGCGTCTGCATGGTGGATACCGGCGTTGGCGAGCCGGTGCAGGTGGTTTGCGGTGCCCCCAACGCGCGGACGGGCATGAAGAGCGTGTTCTCGCCCCCCGGCACGTACATCCCTGGCAAGGACATCACGCTCGGCAAGGGCGTCATCCGCGGCGTCGAATCCAACGGCATGCTCTGCTCGGCAGCCGAGCTTGAGCTGTCGACTGACCATGATGGCATCATCGATCTGCCTGACGATGCGCCCCTTGGCGCCAGCTACGCGCAATGGGCGGGCTTCGGCGATCCCGTGATCGAGATTGCCGTGACGCCGAACCGGGCTGACGCGCTCGGCATCCATGGCATCGCCCGTGATCTTGCGGCGGCGGGGCTTGGCGAACTCAGGCATGTCAATGTCAGGCCGGTGAAGGGCGCCTTCCGCTGTCCCGTGTCCGTGATCCTCGATTTCGATGTTCTTGACCGGCACCTTTGCCCGGCCTTCGCCATGCGCCTGATCCGCGGCGTCCGGAACGGCCCCTCGCCTGATTGGGTGCAGGCGCGCCTCAAGGCCATCGGGCTCAGGCCGATCAATGCGCTGGTCGATGTCACCAATTTCATGACGTTCGCCATGAACCGGCCGCTGCACGTCTTCGATGCGGCGAAGGTGCATGGCGATATGGTCGTCCGCCGCGCGCGAGCCGGCGAGAGCATGGTGGCGCTCGATGGCAAGACCTACAGCTTCAGCAACGATCATGTGGTGATCTGCGATGACAGGAGCGTGGAATCGCTTGCCGGCATCATGGGCGGCGAGGCCTCCGGCTGCTCGGAGGCCACCACCGATGTGCTGGTCGAGAGCGCGCTCTGGGACCCGCTCACCACCGCCCGCACGGGCCGTGCGCTCGGCATCAATTCCGACGCGCGCTACCGTTTCGAGCGCGGCGTCGATCCCGAGTTCTGCCTGCCCGGTCTTGACCTTGCGACGCAGATGATCATCGACCTGTGCGGCGGCGAAGCGTCGGAGGCGGTCGTCGCGGGTGCGCCACCGGACACCAGCCGCCTCATTGAATTTCCCTGGTCGGAGGTGAGGCGGCTCACGGGGCTTTCGCTCCCGGTCCCGGAGATGAAACTGGCGCTGACCTCCCTCGGCTTCCATGTTTCGGGAACTGGCGACCGTGTCCGCGTCTCGCCGCCGAGCTGGCGCGGCGATATTGAGGGCAAGGCCGATCTGGTCGAGGAGATCGTCCGCATCGCCGGGCTGGACCGGGTGGACGCCATTCCGTTCCCGCGCCTTGTCGATGAAGTGCCGAAGCCGGTGCTCACCGTGCTGCAGAAGCGCACAAGGCTGGCCAAGCGCACGCTGGCCGCGCGTGGCCTCGTCGAGGCTGTGACCTGGTCCTTCATCGCCAGGGACGAGGCGGTCCATTTCGGCGGCGGCAAGCCGGAGCTGGCGCTGGCCAACCCGATCGCCTCCGATCTGTCGGACATGCGGCCCTCGCTGCTGCCGGGGCTGATCAAGGCCGCGCAGCGCAATGCCGACCGCAGCTTTGGCGATGTGGCGCTGTTCGAGGTCGGGCAGGTCTTCCTCGGCGACGGTGAAGATGACCAGCGCATGGCTGCAGCCGCCATCCGGCGTGGCACGGCGCGCCCCGCCGGCGTCGGCCGCCACTGGGATGGCGCGGGGCAGGAGATCAGCGCGCTCGACGCCAAGCAAGACGCTCTGGCGCTGTTGGCATCGCTGGGGATCGCCACCGGTGGCCTGCAGGTTATGCCGGGCGGGCCCCACTGGATGCATCCGGGCCGCTCGGCCACGCTGCAGTTCGGCCCCAAGGGAAGCGTCGGCGCGTTTGGCGAGATCCACCCAAGGACGCTGAAACTGCTCGACGCGAAGGGCCCGCTGGTGGGCTTTGAAATCATTCTGGATGGCCTGCCCATGCCGAAGGCGAAGCCCACAAAGATGAAGCCGAGGCTGAAGCTGTCGGACTTCCAGCCCGTCACGCGCGATTTCGCCTTCGTGGTCGATGCGAAGACCGCTGCCGGCGACATGGTCAAGACGGCGGCCGGAGCGGATCGCGCGCTGATCTCGGACGTCTCGGTCTTCGACGTCTATGAGGGCGACAAGATCGAGGCCGGCAAGAAGTCGGTCGCGCTGGCCGTCACCTTGCAGTCGACCGAAAAGACCCTGACCGAGGCCGAAATCGACGCCGTGGGTGGCAAGATCGTGGCCGAGATGGCGAAGCGCTACGGGGCGAGTTTGCGAGGGTAGGGCGGCTTTCGCCGCTTCTTACTTCTCCAGCGGTTCCGTCCCGGCAATCTCGATGCCGAATCCGGACAGGCCGACGAAGGCGCGGGCCGATGATGACAGGTTGACGATCGAGGTGACGCCCAGATCCTTCAGGATCTGCGCGCCGAGGCCAACCTCGCGCCAGGCCTGGTTGCGCTTGTGTTCGCTCTGCACCGTGTCGTCGCCGGGCCGGTTGGTGGGAACGCCAGCCGCTCCGTCGCGCAGATAGATCAGCACCCCACGGCCGTCCCTGGCAAAGCGCTTGAGCGCGGCATTGATCGACTTGCCGCCGCCGAAGATGTCCCCCACCACATCGGCCCGGTGGAGGCGGGCGGGCACGTCGCGTCCCTCGCCGACCTTGCCCATGACGAAGGCGAAGTGCTGCACGCTGTCGAACGGCGTGACATAGGCATGGCCGGTAAGGTCGCCGAACTCGGTCTTGACCGCGAAGGTCGCGACGCGTTCGACCAGCTTCTCGCGCGCCTGCCGAAAGGCGATCAGGTCCGCCACGGTGATTTGCCTCAGGCCATGCCTGGCCGAGAACGCATTGATCTGCGAGCCCTTCATCACCGTGCCGTCATCGTTGACCAGTTCGCAGATCACGCCAACCAGCGGCAGGCCGGCGAGCCTGCACAGATCCACGGCGGCCTCCGTGTGGCCCGAGCGCATCAACACGCCGCCATCGCGCGCGATCAGCGGAAAGACATGTCCGGGCCGGGAGAAATCCGAAGCCCCGACATTCGGGTTGGCAAGCCCGCGCACGGTCGCGGTGCGGTCATCGGCCGAAATGCCGGTGGTCGTGCCGTGCTTGTAGTCGATGGTCACCGTGAAGGCCGTGGTGTGGGCGCTGTCATTGGACGAGACCATCGGGTCGAGCCTGAGGCGCTTGGCTTCCTGCAGCGGCAGCGGCGTGCAGACGATGCCGCAGCAATGGCGGATGATGAAGGCCATCTTCTCGGGCGTGCACAGCGATGCGGCGACGATCAGGTCGCCCTCGTTCTCGCGGTCGTCATCATCGGTGACGACGACGATCTCGCCGCGGGCGAAGGCATCGATCGCCTCGTTGACAGTGTGGTGCATCGGAGCATCCTTCGGAAAGGCGAATTGCAGGAAGTCATTCGGGCTGACCGCGCCGCCGGTCGCCTTGGCGATGCGCTCGGCTGCGTCGCGCGAGAGCCAGGCGGTCTCGTCATTGCACAGCGCGGTGATGCTGGCCGGCGACATCCCGACCGTCTTGGCGAACGCCGCGCGCGCGATGGATTCTCTGGTAAGCCAGGCTACGAGTTTCACGCAGCAGCGTGTAGCAGGCGCATAATTTGGCTGCAATGAAATTGAGATCAACATTCATTGATACTGAACCGTCGGACTGCGGTCAGCATGCCAGGCGATCCGATCGACGTGCAGTCGCGCCGCCAAAGTCTGCCGGGGCCCCTCTGCACAACCCTCTCCCGCCATGCTGTGGCATAAATCGGCAACAGCCGACATGGGATCGTGAGTGGGCATGTGCGCGCTGGCGTTCCGGCCTAAACGGCCCGGAACGGCCACTTCGCCGCTTCGCCCACTTGCCCCCGATGGCGCAGGTAGTGGTCCGCCAGCACGATCGCCATCATCGCCTCGCCCACCGGCACGGCGCGGATGCCGACGCAAGGGTCATGGCGTCCCTTGGTGCGCAGGTTGGTTTCAGCGCCCCAGCGTGTGACCGAGGCACGCTGTGCAAGGATCGAGGAGGTCGGCTTGACGGCAAAGCGGCAGACCACCGGCTGGCCTGTCGAGATGCCGCCGAGGATGCCGCCGGCGTGATTGCTGAGAAAAGTCGGCGCGCCATCATGGCCTGCGCGCATCTCGTCGGCGTTCCCTTCGCCCGAGAGCGTGGCCGCTTCGAAGCCGTCGCCGATCTCGACGCCCTTCACCGCGTTGATGCTCATCATGGCGCTGGCGAGGTCCGCATCGAGCTTGCCATAGATCGGTGCGCCAAGCCCGGGCGGAACGCCCTCGGCCACGATCTCGATCACTGCGCCAATGGAAGACCCCGCCTTGCGGATGCCGTCGAGATAATCGGCCCAAAGCGCCGCCGCCTCGGCATCCGGGCAGAAAAAGGGGTTCCGGTCGACCTCCGCCCAGTTCCATCTGGCGCGGTTGATCTTGTGTGGACCCATCTGAACCAGCGCGCCGCGTACGCTCATGCCCGGCACCACTTTGCGGGCAATCGCGCCGGCTGCCACGCGCATGGCCGTCTCACGCGCCGAGGAGCGCCCACCGCCGCGGTAGTCGCGGATGCCGTACTTCACGTCATAGGTGTAGTCAGCATGGCCGGGGCGGTAGCTGTCCTTGATCTCGCCGTAGTCCTTGGAGCGCTGGTCGGTGTTCTCGATCAGCAGACCGATGGAGGTGCCGGTGGTGACCTGAAGCCCCGTTTGCTCGTCCGTGAACACCCCGGACAGGATCTTCACCTGATCGGCTTCCTGCCGCTGGGTGGTGTATTTGCTCTGGCCGGGGCGGCGGCGATCAAGATCGCGCTGGATCTCGGCGTCCGTGATCGGGATCAGCGGCGGGCAGCCATCGACCACGCAGCCGATGGCAACCCCGTGGCTCTCGCCGAAGGTGGTGAAGCGGAACAGGTGGCCAAAGGAATTGTGCGACATGGGATGCGTTTAAGGCCGCAGGCGCGGCCGCGTCAAATCAGCCATGCGGCGTCAGCCGCCCAGCAGCGCATCGAAGCGCTGCTTGAAGTGTGCCTGTGCCTCGCCTGTGCTGACCGGGGCCAGGATGTCGAGCACGGCGCGCGGCAGCGGCTCGGGCCTGCCGAAGATGCGCAACGCTTCCTCGCGTGCGAAACCCGCCAGATGTGTGGCCTCCAGGAACGCGGCCACCGTATCGGCGCGTTTGATCTTCCTGTGCAGCGGCGGCGGCGTCTCGGGCGGCAGGCCGAAGCGGATGTGGATGGTCGCCAGCAGACGCTTTTCGACGCTCTTGTAGTTTTCCCCGACAGCCGCCTTCACGGGTGAAATGATGTCGCCGATGACGTATTCGGGGGCATCATGCAGCAGAGCCATCAGCTGCCATGGCTGCGGCAGCCCGGGTTGAAGATGGGCGTTGATGGCTTCCACCAGAAGCGAATGCTGGGCGACGGAGAAGATATGCTCCCCGGCGGTCTGGCCGTTCCAACGTGCCACGCGGGCAAGGCCATGGGCAATGTCCTCGATCTCGACGTCAAGCGGCGAGGGGTCGAGGATGTCGAGCCGGCGCCCGGACAGCATGCGCTGCCATGCCCGGGGGGCGGCCTGCTTCACCACCGCATCTGGCGGCCAAGTTCCGCGCATTCGGGGTGGCGATGGCAGTCGACGAGATGGTCATTGACCATGCCGACGGCCTGCATGAAGGCATAGACGATGGTTGGTCCGACGAAGGTGAAGCCGCGCGACTTCAGGTCCTTCGACATGGCCTCCGCCGCCTTCGTCTGCGTCGGGACCTGCCTGTGTGTCCGGCAGGAGCCCTGAACGGGAACCCCGTCGACGAAGCCCCAGAGATGCTTCGCAAACGAGCCGCGCTCCATCATCTGCAGCCAGAGGCGGGCGCTTCTCACCGTGCCTTCGATCTTGGCGCGATTGCGGATGATGCCGGCATCGCCCATCAGGGCCTCGATCTTGGCTGGACCGTAGTGCACGATCCTGGCGGGCTCGAAACCATCGAACGCGGCGCGGAAGTTCTCGCGCTTGCGCAAGATGGTGATCCAGGACAGCCCGGCCTGAAATCCGTCGAGGATCAGCTTCTCGAACAACGCCCGGTCGTCGCGTTCCGGTACGCCCCAGTCGGTGTCATGGTAGGCGACATACAACGGGTCCGTTCCCGGCCATGGGCAGCGCAGCTTGCCGTCGGCATGCAGGACCACGCCGCGCTCCTGTGCCGCCTCGTTCATGCGGCGCTCTCGCCGAAACCCGCCTCTCCGGGAAAGGGGAAATGGATGAACGGTGGCTTCACCAGCGCGATCTCGAGCCCGCCAGCCCTGATGGGCTCGTCCGCCGTCAGCGCTTCGGCCACCTTGTCGAGCCTGACCATCGCGATCCCGCGATCCCTCGCGGTCGACCCGACAGAACCGATGCTCCGGTCACCCGCTTTGACCTCGACGCCCCATTCCGAGCGGAAGCCACCGGTGAAGACGATCGGCACAAGGCGAGTGCGTGCCGAGCCGCGATGCTGCATGCGGGACACCACCTCCTGCCCGACATAGCAGCCCTTGCTGAAGGATACGCCGCCAAGCTGGTCCATGAGGGCCTCATGCGGAAAGGTTGCCGTACCGCCATAGGCGAAATCCTTGCCGCCGTCTGGAATGCCGAGGCAAATCCGATGGCTGTGGTAGTCTTCAATCGCCGCGCTGATCAGGCCCGGCAACTCGTTCCGATCGACGATGGCCCGGTCGCCCATGCCGGCTAGGCGTGGGTCGGCATAGACCACACCGCAGTCCGGCGGCAGCCGGCCGCCATCGCTCGACGCGATGACCGCTGCCGTCTCGCCAAGATCCTCGATGATCACTTTTCTCCTGAGCTTGTAGAGGCTGAGCTTCTTCAGCAGGTCTGGCCCGAATGCCGTCGATGTATCGAGCAGGAAGCCGCCGCCATCCTCGTCATCCAGCGCGACCATGAAGAAATCGACGATGATCTTGCCCTGCGGCGTCAGCAGTGCGCCGAAACCGGCTTGATCGTGCGTCACCAGCGCCATGTCATTGGTCACGAGGCCATCCAGAAATGTCCGCGCATCCTCGCCCGCGATCTTGATGACGCAGCGCTCAGGCAGGTGGGCAATGCTCATGGATTTGGTGCCTCGATGGGTGTCGTGCGGGACTGTCTTGGACTAGTTAGGCAGAACGCATCCACTCCTCAACCCGTTTCGGTGAAGTTGTTCCATGTCAGCGCCCGTCGTCCCGCCCTTCGAACTGTTCAGCCTGCCGGATTTTGCCGTCGAGAGCGGCATCGTGCTGCCCGAGGCGCGGCTCGCCTGGCGCCAGCGCGGACGGATCGGGCAGGGTGAGCCGATCGTGCTCTGCACGGCCTTTGCTGCCAATCCGCTCGGACTGGCCTATCTGGGGACCGAAGACGGGCCGCTTGCCGAGGACCGGCATTGGCTGATCGATGTGGAGATGCTGGGCAATGGCCGCTCGTCCTCGCCGTCGAACACACCGCACCCGCATGGCGGCGCGGACTTCCCGAAACTCGCCATTCGCGACAACATCGCCGCGCAGACAGCCCTGCTCGATCATCTTGGCGTCGGGCGTATCGCTGCCGTGATCGGGGCCAGCATGGGCGGGCAGCAGGCTTTGCAATGGGCGGTGAGCCATCCGGACAGGGTCGGCCGCGCCATCTGCATCGCCGGCAACGCCCGTACCACGCTCTATGGCCAGATATTCCTCAATGCCATGGCGATGGCCCTCACAAGCGATCCCGCCTTCGACGGAGGCCGCTACGCCACACAGCCGATTCGCGGACTGTCCCGTCTTTCGGAGGCATGGGCGCCCTTTGCACTGTCGCCGCGCTTCTTCTCGGAGGGCCGCCATCAGGCCCATGCCGACATGGCCGCCGACGATCTGGCCGGCTTTCTCGCCAAATGGCGCACGCGTTACCATGCCAGGGACGCCAACGACTTGCTCAGCCATCTCGACATGTGGGCCCGCAATGACATCGCCGCGACACCCGGCTGCGGCGGCTCCTTTGCCACGGCCGCGGCCCGCGCCACGATGCCGGTGCTGTTTGCGCCGATTTCGACGGACATCTATTTTCATCCACGCGATGCGGCGGATCAGGCCGTCTTCTTTCCGGATGCGACCGTTGAGGTCGTCCAGAGCCTCTCGGGCCATGCCGCCGCCTTTGGCCGCGAAACGGAGGACCGGCAGGCGATCAGGGCGCTGGTGGCGCGCTTTCTGACGCGGTGAGATCGCGGCGATGGCACTGACCGGACTGGCAGGCCAGATGGCGCGACACCGGCGCCATTTCGTTTTCCGGCCAATCAGCCTATAGGCAAAGCTTCACCAAGGGCTCTTCGCATTGATCTCCCGCATTTCGACCCCGCTGCTCGACACCATCCGGACCCCGGCTGACCTGCGCGCGTTGCCCGATGCTGCCCTGCGGCAAGTGGCGGATGAGCTGCGCCTGGAAACCATCGACGCGGTTTCCGTCACCGGAGGGCATCTTGGCGCCGGCCTTGGCGTGATCGAGTTGACCGTGGCGCTGCATCATGTCTTCGACACGCCCGAAGACCGGCTCATCTGGGATGTCGGCCATCAGGCCTATCCGCACAAGATCCTGACCGGCCGCCGCGACCGCATCCGCACGCTGAGGCAGGGCGGCGGGCTGTCCGGCTTCACCAAGCGTTCGGAAAGCCCCTACGATCCGTTCGGCGCCGCCCATTCCTCGACCTCGATCTCGGCCGGCCTCGGCATGGCGGTCGCGCGCGATCTGGATGGCAAGACCAACAACGTCATTGCCGTCATCGGCGACGGCGCGATGTCCGCCGGCATGGCCTATGAGGCGATGAACAATGCCGGCGCCATGCAGAGCCGCCTGATCGTCATTCTCAATGACAATGACATGTCGATCGCCCCGCCGGTCGGCGCGATGTCTGCCTACCTGGCGCGGCTCGCTTCGGGGCGCACCTACCGCAAGCTGCGCGAGACAGCCAAGCAGTTGGCCCGCAACCTGCCGAAGTTCCTCTATGACAAGGCAAAGAAAACCGAGGAGTTCTCACGTGGTTTCTGGACCGGCGGCACGCTGTTCGAGGAACTGGGCTTTTACTATGTCGGTCCGATCGATGGGCACAATCTCGATCACCTGCTGCCGATCCTGCGCAATGTCCGCGACAGCGAGACCGGGCCGGTCCTTGTCCATGTCGTGACGCAGAAGGGCAAGGGCTATGCCCCCGCCGAGGCGGCGACGGACAAGTACCACGGCGTCGTCCGGTTTGATCCCGACACCGGCGAGCAGGCCAAGACGCCCGCGAACGCCCCGAGCTACACCGGCGTCTTTGCCCAGTCGCTGATCAAGCAGGCGCGCAAGGACGACCGTATCGTCGCCATTACCGCCGCCATGCCATCTGGAACCGGGCTCGACGAATTCGCCCGGGAGTTCCCGGCGCGCACCTTCGATGTCGGCATTGCCGAACAGCATGCCGTGACCTTCGCGGCGGGCCTTGCCACAGAAGGCTACAAGCCGTTCTGCGCGATCTACTCGACCTTCCTGCAGCGCGCCTATGATCAGGTCGTGCATGACGTCGCCTTGCAGAAGCTGCCCGTGCGGTTCGCATTGGACCGCGCCGGGCTCGTCGGCGCCGATGGCGCGACCCATGCCGGTGCCTTCGATGTGGCCTATCTGAGCTGCCTTCCGGACATGGTTGTGATGGCTGCCGCCGACGAGGCAGAACTCACCCACATGGTCGCAACTGCAGCCGCCTATGATCAGGGGCCCATCGCCTTCCGCTTTCCGCGCGGGGAGGGCACCGGCGTCGAGTTGCCGGATTTCGGCCGGATCCTGCCGATCGGCAAGGGCCGCGTGGTGCGCGAAGGAACATCCGTGGCGCTGCTCTGCTTCGGGACGCGGCTTGCGGAATGCCTGATGGCGGCCGATGCGCTGGCCCGCCATGGCGTCTCCTGCACGGTGGCCGATGCCCGTTTCGCCAAACCGCTCGACGAGGAGTTGCTGCTCAGGCTGGCGCGCCACCATGAGGCGCTGATCACGGTCGAGGAAGGCTCGGCTGGTGGCTTCGGATCGCAAGTCCTTCATGCGTTGGCGCGGCATGGGGCGCTCGACACGGGGCTGATCATCCGCACGCTGACGCTTCCGGACATCTATCAGGATCACGACAAGCCCGACCGCATGTACGCCGAGGCCGGCCTTGATGCGGCCGGAATCACCCGCGCGGTTGAGCTCGCCATGGCGAGCAGCGGCGGCATCGTTCCGAAGCGGGCCTGACCGGCCTTGCAGCGCAAGCGCGCCGATGTGCTGCTTGTCGCGCGCGGCCTTTTCGAAAGCCGCGCCCGCGCCCAGGCCGCCATTGCAGCCTGCCTGGTTACTGCGGACGGCGAGACGGTGGCCAAGGCCTCGCAGCTCTTGCCGGAGGCGGCCGCCATCACGGCCGGCCAGCCCCACCCCTATGTCTCGCGCGGCGGTCTGAAGCTGGCGGCTGCTCTCGATCATTTTGCCTTCAGTCCGCAGGGCCTTGACTGTCTCGACTGCGGTGCATCCACCGGCGGCTTCACCGATGTGCTGCTGCAGCGCGGGGCAAGATCGGTGACGGCGGTGGATACTGGCAGCGGGCAATTTCATGCCAGCCTGCGCAACGACAGCCGCGTTACGCTGATGGAAGGGGCCGACATCCGGAGCCTTCAGCCATCGGCGCTGACATCGCCGCCGGCCTTCATCGTCTGCGATGTCAGCTTCATCTCGCTGACACTTGTACTGCCCGCGCTCAGCCGGCTTGCCGCGCCGGTGGCGAAGCTCATCGTGCTGATCAAGCCGCAGTTCGAGGTCGGGCGTGCCGCCATCGGTAAGGGCGGAATCGTCAAGGACGGAACCGCCGTTGCCGGGGCGCTCGCCCGCGTCGAGGTCGCCGTCGCGGATCTTGGCTGGCAAAGCCTTGGGCGCATCGCCAGCCCGATCGCAGGCGGCGACGGCAATGCGGAACACCTGCTGGCCGCAGAACGGCCCGATCCTGCCGCCAGACCATCCTCGTCCTGAGCCCGCCAAAGAATGAAACCGCCGAAGGGTGAAATCGCGCGGACCGGCCCGCCGACGGCGGCTCAGAGCCCCTTCAGCGCTGCCCGCGTCGCGGCCCTTGGCACGATAGCGCCGCGATGCTGGATCACCGTGCCCGCCAGGGCGTGCCCAGTGAGCGCGGACCGCTCCGGTGGCGCTCCGGCGAGGCGGGCGGCGAGGTAGCCGCCATTGAAGCTGTCGCCAGCGGCCGTGGTGTCGACCGGCGTGACGATCGTCGGCACGGCAATGGCCTGGCGCATGCCTGGCGTCACGATGATCGCCCCGTCAGCGCCCATCTTTACCGCGATCTCCTTGACGCCGAAACCCGCCATGCGGGCCAGCGTCTCATCGGGACTGGTATCGCCCCACAGCATCTGTTCATCGTCGAAGGTCGGCAGCGCGATGTCGCAGAGCTTGAGAAAACGGGCAAAAACCGCGCGTCCGCGCGCGAGATCATGTCCCCAGCCGCGCGGTCTGAAGTTTCCGTCGAAGGCGATGATGGCGCCCGCGGAGCGCGCGGCCGCGAGGGCGGATTCAAAAGCATCGAGCCCTGTGGCGGAATACAGCGACAAGGTGATGCCGGAGAAATACAACAGCCTTGCGGAGCGCATCGCCTGGGCGACCCCTGCCGCCTCCGGCACCTCGAACAGCTCGCGCGCCGGCGCACGATCACGCCAGTACCAGAAGCTGCGCTCACCCTTGCCATCGGTCTCGATGATGTAGAGCCCGGCATTGCGGCCCTTGAGACACGGGATAAGGCCGTGGTCAATTTTCTCGGACGCGATCAGCTTCAAGATGGCGCTGCTGTAAGGATCATCGCCCAAGGCTGTCGCATAGGCCACCTTGGCGCCCGCGCGGGCCATGTAGGCGGCAGTGTTGAACGTGTCCCCGCCAAAGTTCAGTCCATAGCGCGCCCCGCGCCGGCTGAGCTCGACCATGCATTCGCCGATGCAGATCGCTCCCGCCGCGCTCACTGGGGGCGTGCCCGGCGCGGCGCGCTGATGTCGAATGTCGCCCTGACGCGCCCGCCGGCGGCACGCTGCACGTTCAGGCCCGGAACCGACCGGCGCGCGGTCTGCTTGCGCCCCCGGTAGACCCGGCTCTCGGCATCCTTTGCCTGCGGCTGGTCGGTGACGGCGCGTTGCCCTCGACGTGGCCCAAACGCGGCCAGGCAGGTGTTGTAGGCGTGCCAATCCTTGATCGTCTCGCAGTCTTCGAGCGTGCGGGCCTGCGCGGGCGCTGACGTCGCGAGCCACAGAACCAGACCGGCGATGGCGACAATCAGAACACGCATGACGGCAGCTTGGACCCACGGTGGGACGAATCGAAGACAGGACCAAGCTATAGAGCGAGGCTGCGTGGGTGGGCAATGGCGCAGCTCAGGAGGAGCATGACACCTCCAGGTCGCGCATCGCCTCCGGAGGCGGCGCGGCGAACCCGGCATCCGCCAGCGCGTGTTCCGCGAATGGTGCCGTCACCAGCCGGAAGATGCGGTCCAGCGTCGCCACATCGCCATGGTCCTCGACCGCGCGGATGGCGCTTTCGGCCACCCAGTTGCGCAGCACGAACTTGGGGTTCCTCGCGTCCATCTGCGTCCTTGCTGCGCCGAAATCGGGGTTGACCTCCCCGATGCGGGCCTGCCAGCGGTCGAGCCAGCGGAAGGCCGCCGGTCTTGCCGCGTCGCTGAACAGGGCGGTCCAGCGCGCGCGGCCCGGATTGCCGTCCGTCGTGCTCAGCAGACGGAACGCGAGGCTGTAGTCGGCGCCGCCGCGCCGCATCAGGGCCAGCAGGTCCGTGACCAGTTCGCTGTCTTCTTCGGCGGCAAGCCCGATCTTGGCGCGCATCAGCGCCGCGTAGCGCGCCACGAAGCGCTCGACGAAGCTCTGCAGCGACGCGTTGATGTCGTCCCAGGCCACGAGGCCCTGCACGGCCACGGCCAGCGCCTGCAGGTTCCACAGTGCGATGGCCGGCTGTCGGTCGAATGCATAGCGGCCGGTATGGTCAGAATGGTTGCAGATGAAGCCCGGATCGAACGTGTCGAGAAAGCCGAAAGGGCCATAGTCGATCGTGTCGCCAAGGATCGACATGTTGTCGGTGTTCATCACGCCATGGGCAAAGCCGATGGCCTGCCAGTCCGCCACCATATGGGCCGTCCGTGTCACCACGGAGTCAAACCAGAGCCGGTGGCGGTCAGCGAGGCCGTCCAGTTCGGGGTGGTAGGTGGCGATCACGAACTCGGCCAGTTCGCGCACACGGTCTGGCTCTCCGCGATGGTGGAAATGCTCGAAATGGCCGAAACGGATGTTCGAGCGCATGAGCCGCGTCACCACAGCGCCGGGTTCGACGGTTTCGCGCAGCACGGGGCTGCGGGTTGCGACCACCGACAGTGCCCGTGTCGTCGGCACGCCGAGCGCCGCCATCGCCTCGCTGCACAGATACTCCCGGATCGAGGAGCGCAGGACCGCGCGTCCGTCGCCGAACCGGGAGTATGGCGTCTTGCCCGCGCCCTTGAGCTGGATGTCCCAGAACCCGTCGTCCGCATTGCGGACCTGGCCGATGGTCAGGGCCCGTCCATCGCCGAGCTGCCCGGCCCATTGGCCGAACTGGTGGCCGGAATAGACCATGGCCAGCGGCTGAAAGCCCTCTAGCGGCGTCTGCCCGCTGAAGATCGCCGCAAAGCGCGGGTCACCCAGCGCGCGCTCCGGCAGTCCGATCAGGGCGGCGGCGCGTGCGTTGGCATGAACCAGAACCGGCGATGTGCCAAGCCTGTCAGGGGCCAGCGCGGTGAAGAAGGCGTCGCCGAGCACGTGATAACGCGGATCATGCTTGAGGGCAAAGATCTGGTCCGGACGGTCGGCAGCGAGGGGCGAAGACAATGTCATGCCGCAACATGTGGCGGCTGCGGCGTCCGATACAACCCGTGCAACGAAAAAGAGCCCGCGGGGGCGGGCTCTTGCGGTCTTGCCGGGGTGTGGGTCTCGAGTCCGTTGGCGGCAGACCGTTTCGTCTGGTCAGTAGACCACGCGGCAGACGCGCCGGGAACCGATCACTTCGCCCCAGCTGTTGACGCGCTCGACAAAGCTGCAAACGCGGCGCGGCTGCGGTTCATCATAGATCGGTTCGGCGGCATAGGCGGGGCGGGAGGCGAGGGCCGCGCCGAGGGCAAGGCCGCCGACCACGCCGGCGCCGATGGCCCAGCCAGGGTTGCGCCTCCAGTAGCCGGCTTCGGCGGCTGTGGTGGTCGCGGTC
>JAPLOU010000071.1 GCA_026400535.1 Hyphomicrobiales bacterium | reverse complement strand
TTTCTGGCAACCGGGCCGGAGGCCATCGCCCAATTCGTCTGCGCCAAGCCGACCAGTGCCTATGCCCGCCGCCTTTGGTTTCTCTACGAATGGCTGCTGGGCAAGCGTCTCGACCTCGCGGATGCCGACAGGGGCAGCTATGTGCCGGTTGTCGATCCCGAACAGCAGTTTGCCACCGAAGGCGTGCTCTCTCAGCGTCACCGCGTCCGCGACAACCTGCCCGGGCCCGCTGGTCTTCAAGACCGAGCGCCTCCAGGCCTTCGTGGCGCGTGGGCTCAAGGAGCAGGCGCTGCAAGCGGTCGCGGCCGTTCCGAAAGACGTGCTCGCGCGCGCCGCAGCCTTCCTGCTGCTGAAGGATTCCAAGTGGAGTTACGCCATCGAGGGCGAACGCGCACCGCAAGACCGCATCCAGCGTTGGGGCCGCGCCATCGGAAAAGCCGGTCAAAAGCCGCTCGACCTCGACGAGCTGCTGCGTCTTCAGCGCATCGTCATCGAGGACGCCCGTTTCGTCAGGATGGGATTGCGGACGGAAGGCGGCTTTGTCGGGGAGCATGACCGCGACACGATGGCGCCGCTTCCCGATCACATCAGCGCCAGGCATGACGACCTCGCCGTGCTGATGAACGGCCTCATTGCCTTTACAGGTGGAACGGCCGGATCGCTCGACCCCGTCATCGCTGCCGCCGTCCTCGCTTTCGGCTTCGTCTATGTCCGTCCCTTCGAGGACGGCAATGGACGATTGCATCGCTATCTCATCCATCATGTCCTGGCCGAGCGCGGATTCAACCCGCCGGGAGTCGTGTTCCCGGTCTCGGCCGTGATGTTCGACCGGATCGCGGATTACAAGGCGGTCCTGGAAAGCCACTCGGTCCGCATGCTGCCGCTGATCGCGTGGGAGCCCACCGCGAAGAACAACGTCCACATTCTCAACGACACGCTCGACTTCTACCGTTACTTCGACGCGACGCCGCACGCCGAGTTCCTGTTTGAATGCATGGCCCGGACCATCGACGAGGATCTCCCGCGCGAAGCGGACTTCCTTCGTCGGCACGATCTGTTCAGGGCGGAGGCCACCGCCATCGTCGACATGCCGGATCGCCTCCTCGACCTTCTGTTTCGCTTCCTGCAACAGAATGGCGGTTCTCTGTCGAAGCAGGCGCGGGAGAACGAATTCGTAGCCTTGCGGCCGGACGAGGTGCTTGCACTTGAGGCCAGCTACCGGCGTCTTTTTGACGGCGAGGCCGTGTCTTCGGGTTCCCAGTCACCATGAACCCAATCGGCGGAGCCGGCGAAGCGCCGGAATGCGCCCGGCATCAGCGCAGCCTCCGATAACCGGCGTATGGAATCAGAACGTTGAGGTAAGCGCACCTGTCGTACTAAGACGGTCATTGAATCATGATCAGCTTCTCTTTGCAATCGTCGCACCAGGGCAGGAATTGTACGCCGATTGGCAGAGCTGATGCGGGAGCGTTGGAAGTCCAGCTGCACGCGGCGGGCGACATCGCGCCGCAGTGAGCCATGGCCTTCATCACCCGTCGGGTTCGCCACAAGGGCCTGGCGCGATCCGGATCAACGTCCTGATCATGCGATCACAAGTGCGGTCACGCGTGCCTCAAATCCGTCTGCCATCCGGCGAAGGCGGGTTTGTCACGCTGTTCCAGAGCGCCGGGGATGACGCCGGATGGGTTCACTCACCCCGCCAGGGATAGGTCCATGTCTCGGTCAGGGCCTGCTGGCCGGAGCGCAGGAAGGCGCGAAGGTCGCCGGACTGGCCGGGCTCCATCACCACGTCGATGAAGGCGCGGAAGCCGCTGA
>JAPLOU010000052.1 GCA_026400535.1 Hyphomicrobiales bacterium | reverse complement strand
GTGACAGGTTGGTCAGCAGCAGCCTTACCAGCCAGTAAACCATGATCTGGATGATCAGCGCGACGACGCCATAGACCAACAGGTCGACGATGGTCTTGGAATTGACGATGGCGCTGGACAGCGGGATGGCGAACCCCATCAGACTCAGCCCCAGCGAGGCCCCGGCCGCCACATTGTTCTGGCGGATCAGCTCGAACTCGTTGTGGGTGGTCGAGAGCGTGTAGAGCACGAGATAGGCCGCTGTCAGGCCCATGGCGGCAGCGAAGAACAGCAGGAAATCGGGCAGTCCCTGAATGGATGTGTAGAGCATGGGGCCTCTTTCGCCCGCGTGTCAGGCTTGCTCGAATGCGATCACCGCACCGAAAGCCTCAACCACGACTCGGGGACCGCATCTTGCGTGAGCGATGCCCTGTTCGTCCAGCCGACGTTGCACGGGAGCCAGATCGGGCACGGCCAGCGTCACGCTCGCCAGGGCCAGCGCAGCGTTCGCCGCGCCTTCGCCACGCCATTGCACAGTTTGTCGTGCATGATCCGGCGTGACGACCTCGATGCGCCCGCGCGGCAATTCCAGCGTCCAGCCGGCCTCGTGCCTGACCGCCTCGCCTGCGCCGGTGAAGCCCTCAAAGAAGCGGCTGTGGGCGGACGGGTCCGGTGAGACCAGCGTGACCGCCGACACCGCCGTTGCCCCGTTGGCATGGGTCTGGAAGCGCGGGTTCCAGAAGTTCTGCGGCTCGTGTTGCTGACAAACGAAGAAGCCCGGCGCCGATGCGCCCGGCATGCTGGCAAACGCCAGCGTGAAAGCAACGCGAACGTGCAAGCCATCCGGTCGGCTCGCCTGCCGTTCAAAGAAAAAGGGCTCGGCATCGCCGAGGCCCAACTTGTGGAACGTGGTGTTGTCGGCCAGGGCATCGGTGCTTTCCAGCACCAGCATCGAGAAGCCCTCCCGGTCTGCCAGCGCGTCGCGCACAGCCGCTCCGAACGAGAACCGGCGTTCGGCATGCTCCGGGATCAGGCCGGAATCGCCCACCGTGATCAGCTCGAGGAAAAAGCCCGGGAACTGAACGATGCGGTTGTGGGTGCCCCAAGGGTGGTGGTTCCGCACACCCACGGTGAGGCCGGCACGTTCAAAGAACAGCGCGGCCGCGTCGAGATCATAGACGCCGAAAACGAGATGATCGAGGCCGCGTGCCATCACACCAGCCGCGATTGCGCCTTCGCGGCCTCGATGAAGCTCGCAAACAGCGGGTGAGGCTCGAAGGGTCGCGACTTGAGTTCGGGGTGATACTGCACGCCGATGAACCACGGATGGTCCTCATACTCGATGGTTTCAGGCAACAGACCATCGGGCGACAGCCCGGCAAAACGCATGCCCTTGGCTTCCAGCATCGTTCGGTAGGCCATGTTGACCTCGTAGCGGTGACGATGCCGTTCCGAAATCGTGGTCGCGCCATAGATCGCCGCGATGCGGGAGCCCTTGGCCAATGCAGATTCATAGGCTCCCAGCCGCATCGTGCCACCGAGATTGCCGCCGGCAGCGCGCGTCTCCAGTTCGTTGCCCTTGAGCCATTCGGTCATCAGCCCGACGACCGGCTCTTTGGTAGGGCCAAACTCCGAGGAATTGGCGGCCTCGACGCCGGCCAGGGACCGTGCAGCCTCGATCACTGCCATCTGCATGCCGAAGCAGATGCCGAAATACGGCACCTTGCGTTCGCGCGCGAAGCGGGCCGCGCGGATCTTGCCCTCCGCACCGCGGATGCCGAAGCCGCCGGGCACCAGAATGCCATGGACGTGTTCGAGGAAAGGCGACGGATCTTCCTTCTCGAACACCTCGCTTTCGATCCAGTCGAGGTTGACCTTGACCCTATTGGCAATGCCGCCATGCGTCAGGGCCTCGATCAGCGATTTGTAGGCATCCTTCATGCCAGTGTACTTGCCGACGACGGCGATGGTGACCTCGCCCTCGGGTGCATGGATATGCTCGGAAATCCGCTTCCAGCCACCGATGTCCGGAGCGCGCGCGGCTTCCGACATGCCGAACGCGGCCAGCACCTCGTCGTCCAGACCCTCTTCGTGATAGGCCAGCGGCACATCGTAGATCGAGCCGAGATCACGCGCCTCGATCACGGCGGTTGGCCTGACATTGCAGAACAGGGCCAGCTTGCGGCGCTCTTCGACCGGAATGGCCCGGTCCGTCCGGCACAGCAGGATGTCCGGCTGGATGCCGATCGAGCGCAATTCCGCTACAGAATGCTGTGTGGGTTTTGTCTTGAGTTCGCCCGCGCTCGGTATGTAAGGCAGCAGGGTCAGGTGGATATAGATCACCGCGCCGCGCATCTGCTCCTGCCCGACCTGACGGATGGCTTCGAGGAAGGGCAGGCTCTCGATGTCGCCGACCGTGCCGCCGACCTCCACCAGGACGAAGTCATAATCCTCGTTGCCAGCAAGCACGAAATCCTTGATCGCATTGGTGACATGCGGGATGACCTGAATGGTGGCGCCGAGGTAATCGCCACGCCGTTCCTTGGTCAGGATGTCCATGTAGATGCGGCCGGTCGTGATGTTGTCGTTGCGTTGCGCCGCGCGTCCGGTGAAGCGCTCGTAATGGCCGAGATCGAGGTCGGTTTCCGCGCCATCGTCGGTCACAAAAACCTCGCCGTGCTGATAGGGGCTCATCGTGCCCGGATCGACATTGAGGTAAGGATCCAGCTTGCGCAGGCGGACCTTATAGCCGCGCGACTGCAACAGAGCCCCGAGAGCGGCCGACGCGATGCCCTTGCCAAGTGAGGAGACCACGCCGCCGGTGATGAAGATGTACCGCGTCATGGGAATCGTTCCTTAGACCTGTTCCTGCGATTCGGGGAGCGTGAGTTTGTCGCGCCGCCTTGCGAAACTCGCTTGTCCACAAAAGAGAAGGGCCGGAAAACCGGCCCTTGTGGTGCTGCTGCTCTGGCCTATTGCGGCGGCGCCGAGGGCCTTGGCGGCTGCGCCCCGCTCTGGTCCTGCATCTGCCGGAGCTGATCTAGCACGCCGCCGCCTGCCGGTGCCGGCGCGGAGGGCGCTCCAGGCACGGTGGCTGGGGACGTTGGCGTAGCGCCATCAAGGATCGAGCGCGGCGTGCGGTTGTGCGACGCCAGCACGGACAGGATCAGGCTCGTGCAGAAGAACACTGCGGCCAGGATCGCCGTGGTGCGCGTCAGAGCGTTGGCCTGACCGCGACCGGTCATAAAGCCGGAAACACCGCCGCCGCCGCCGCCCAGACCCATACCTCCTTCGGAGCGCTGCAGAAGCACGACGATGACGAGGGCGATCACGATGATCAGATGAATGACGATCAGGACTGACTGCATGGTCTCACAGACATGGGAAGGGGCCGGCAAGAGTGCCAGCGCAATCGGTTGAACTGGGCCTTAGCATGGGGGACGCATGCTGCCAAGGCATCAGGCGCATGGCACCAAGGCTATCGCATTTGACCGATGACGGATCGTGCGAAGTGGTCGGACCATCCTGCACGCTTTCGTTTTCGTCTGATGGGCAGCTTTGGTCTTGCTGTTCGCAGAACGTCGAGGCTAAGGCGTCGGAAGATCGCGAGGTTTTCCGGTCTGTTGTCGGTGCGGTTGCGGGCGGCACCTTCGCACAGGACGCCTGCGGTGTGCGAAACAGAAATGCCCCGAAGAACCTGGCCCATCTCAGGGATGCCGCACTCAACCTCATCAGACGACGCAAACGCAGCCCGAAACCTGCCAGAGTGGCATTCGCTCACAATCCAATGGCCGCAATCCATGCCGTCATCCAATCGCAAATTGAATTGCCATGGGGCGCATGGTGGCATCAGCCTTGATGGGCTTGCCGCGATCCGTTTTTTCTGGTCGTGAAAGGAGGGGCCTCGCGTCCTTCCCGAAACATCATCGTCCCGGACCGTGGAGAGACTGACATGAGCGTGGCAAACGGACGGGCTTTGCTGGCCACTCCAGGCCCGACAAACATTCCCGAGCGCGTGCTTCAGGCCATGATGAGGCCGGCCGAGGAACTACACACCCCGACCATCATCGATCTGACGACGACGCTGCTGGCGGACCTCCAGAAGTTGTTCCGGACCTCCGGGCAGACCTATCTTTATGCCTGCAACGGGCACGGGGCCTGGGAAGCGGCGCTCACAAACGTGCTGTCGCGGGGCGACAAGGTGCTGGTTCTGGCGAGCGGCCGTTTCGCCATAGGCTGGGGCGAGATGGCCAGCTTCATGGGCGTCGATGTCGAGATCCTCCCAGGATCGTGGAGCTCCGCCGTCGATCCGGCCGCCGTCGAAACCCGCCTCAGGCAGGACCGAGACCACAGGATCAAGGCCGTGCTGATGGCGCAGGTCGATACGGCATCGGGGATCGCCAACGACGTGCTTGCGGTTCGCAAGGCCATCAATACTGCTGCGCATCCGGCTCTCTACATGATCGACGGCGTCGCCTCGCTGGCGTGCATGCCCTTCGAGATGGACGCCTGGGGTGTCGATGTGGCGATGTCTGCGTCCCAGAAGGGGCTGATGACCTCGCCCGGCCTGGGCTTCGTGGCGGCCAACGACAAGGCGCACAAGGCGCATGAGAGCGCAGATCTCAAGACCCGCTACTGGGATTGGACCTCGCGCCGCAGCCCGCTGCACTACATGAAGCATTGTGGCACGCCGCCTGAACATCTGATGTTCGGTCTGAGGGCTTCGCTCGACATGATTTTCGAGGAAGGTCTCGAAGCAGTGTGGAAGCGCCATGCCCTGCTGGCAGGAGCGACCCACGCCGCCGTCTCGCGCTGGGCTGAGGGCCAGTGTCTTGCCCTCAACGTGGAACACCCGGCGCAGCGGGCGCCATCGGTCACACCCGTGCTGACAAAGGGGTTCGAGCCTGGCACGGTGTTGGAGTTCACGCGCGCCATGTGCGGCGTGACACTCGGGGGCGGGCTTGGCGATCTCAGCGGCAAGGCCTTCCGCATCGCCCATATGGGCCATGTCAACGCGCCTATGGTGCTCGGGTCCCTTGCAGCCGTCGAGATGGCGCTGCAGGCGCTGGAGATCCCGCATGGCAGCGGCGGCACCGCCGCGGCCATCGCGCATCTGAGCGCCTCCGTCAGTCCGTCCTGTGGACAAGCCGCAACATTGAGCCCATCCTGAATTTGCAAGAAAGGGTGCCGGCCGGAGCATGCGGCGGCCGCGGTCGTTGCTTTCGATCAAGGGCATGAGTCGTGACTGTGATAAGCGCCAATCGTGACCATTCTCAAGACCGCCATTTCCGCCTTTGTCTTCGCCCTCGGCCTCACCAGCGCTTCCTGCGCCCAGTGCAGCGGTGAACGACGCCTACACCGAACAGAGCAGGCCCGGTTCGAATGCGACATGCGCCTGAAGGTCAAGCCACCGGCGAGCACCAATACCGCAACGCAGATGCTCGCCCGCTTGGACGAGCTGATGCGTGGTATCAGCTCGTCCAAGTGATCAATGCATCGTCGTGAGATGCCCCCCGGAGCCGTCCAAGGGGCGCCTCCGCGCTCGCTGCAGAGGCGGCGCTCGCTCTCTCAGACGGCCCTGATAATACCGAGGAAGTCTTCGGCTTTGAGGCTAGCGCCGCCCACGAGCGCGCCATTGACATCGGGCAACGCCATCAGTTCCGCAGCGTTGGACGGTTTCACCGAGCCGCCATAGAGCACCTTCACCTTCGCCGCCTCGGCCTTGCCCACCAACCGACCAAGTTCGGCGCGGATTTCGGCATGCAACTCTGCCACATCAGCGGCGGTGGGCGTCTTGCCGGTGCCAATCGCCCAGACAGGTTCATATGCGATAACCACGCTCGCACCCGTGGCCGTCTCCGGCAGCGAGCCGCGCACCTGTTTCTGGACGACAGCGATCGTCCTGCCTGCCTCCCGTTCGGCCAACGTTTCCCCGATGCAGATGATAGGAACGAGCAACGCGCGCAGCGCGGCCTCAGCCTTGGCCTTTACATCCGCGCTGGTTTCGCCGTGCAACGTGCGGCGCTCGGAGTGGCCGAGAATGACGAAGGACGCGCCGGCATCCGCCAGCATAGGCGCCGAAATGTCGCCGGTGAAGGCGCCGGACGGACTGGCATGGCAATCCTGCCCCCCGGTGGCGATGCCGGTTCCGATCATGGCTGCCGTTAACGCATGCAGGATGGTCGCGGGAGGGCAGATCAGCACGTCGACCTTGGCGCGCACGCCTGCATCAACGCCGCGTGCGATAGCCGACGCCGTCTCCAAAGACCCCCTGAGGCCATTCATCTTCCAGTTGCCGGCGACAAGAGGTTTGGGGGCAATGGCCATCGTATGAATCCTATCTGGACGAGCTCGGCGAGCGATAGCAACACCGCCCCGTCCCCGCAACACGACAACGGGTCCAGATTAACGTGGTGCGGCATTGATGATTTGCGCGAGTGCATTGGTGTTCCAGCCTGCGGTATTTTCGTGCTGTTTTGATCAATCGCTTTCCCTTTCCGGCGCGGACGAGGTTCAAGGCGCGCCTTCGGACGCGGGCCATGTTGCCGGCTCCGTGCCCGCGCCTGAGGGGTGATTGATCCTCCTTGAAGACGACGTCGATCATCCAGTGGAGGCTTTTGGCCCCGCAGGGGCTGCGGATTGCGGTTCCGGCGCGTTCGGGCGTGAGGCGGGCTGAGGAGATGAAGCACCGCGTCTCGCGGGAGGTCTTGCCCCTCGCATCCATGGACATGATTTGCGTATCAAAGCCGGGAAACCGGCGCCGATACCACGCGATCAGCTTCGGATCGAAACTGTCCTCGCGGTCCCTCGGGATCCGCAAATCAAGCCTAGACGTCTCGGTCGGAATCGTCTTCTTCGAAAAAGCCATTGCGACGGTTCGGCTTGCCAGCCGCCGCCTCGCCTTCGAGATGATCCTCCAGCTCGGCGTTCAACGCGCGCTCGGCCAGCGCTTTGTTCACATCGAAGCCGTCCTTGGCGAAGGCATCCTTTGGATCACGCCCTGCCAGAAGCTGATCCAGCGTGTCCTTCTTGATTGCCATATGCCCTCCCTCGGCGTCTTTATGGCCCCAAGCACAAAAATCACCACAGTCCCCCGAGGCCTGAAGCAGGCCGAAACAGCGCCGGATCGATCCGGTTCAGCACGACGCGCAACCAAATCTTCTTGGGCGAGCCGAAGAAGTACTTGTCATGCTCGCGCGGAAAGGACAGATGCGCCTCGCCCCAGTCGCCGATCTCGCCAAAGGCGCCGCAGCCCGCAATCGTGGCGCAGGTCCCCAGAAACAGCAGCTCTGGCAGCCGATACCGGGACCCTTCAGCCGTCTCGACGGTCGCAGACCCGACCGAAATGATCCAGCAACAGATGCAAACGGTCCTTGACGAAACACTGATCCATTCCGAGGGCTCCACATCAATGCCCCTTGAAGCAGACAACTACACGCGCCGCCACCCCGATTATTCAAACGCTTACCTGACCAAGCTGCCCTGGTCCCCGCAATTGCCTCATTGCGGCGGCGCGGTGGTCTGCCTATAAGTCCGGCACAAAACGCCGGAGCTCGTTCGCCCCCATGATGATGCAAGGTATCCGCAATGCAGGCCAGACCTGGCTGGGCAAAGTGCTGGTCGCGATCCTGTTCGCGATCCTGATCGGCTCCTTCGCCATCTGGGGGATCGGCGACATCTTCCGTGGCGCGAGCCGCAATACGGTCGCCACAGTGGGCAAGATGGACATCGACATCGAAAAAGTGCGCACTGCCTACCAGACGGAGTTGCAGCGCCTGTCACGCCGCTTCCGGCAGAACATCTCGCCGGAACAGGCACGCATGTTCGGTATTGACCAGCAGGTCCTGTCGCGGCTGATCATGGAAGCGGCCATGGATACCGATGCAATGGCGCGGGGGCTGACGCTCAGCAATGAAATGGTGGCGCAGTCCATTGTCGAGGACCAGAACTTTCGGGGATCATCGGGCCAGTTTGACCGCGGCCTGTTCAACGAACTCCTTCGGCAATCCGGGCTGAACGAGGCCATGTATGTCCGCGAGCAACGCTCCGCCATCGTGCGCAACCAGCTTACCGAGAGCGTTTCCGGCCTGACGGCCGCGCCTGTCGCCGTGCAAGAAGCAGCGCACCGCTACCGCAACGAGCAGCGGGTTCTGTCCTTCTTCGAGCTACCGCCCGCCGCTGCCGGCGAAATCGCCGTGCCGGCGGACGAGGTGCTGCGCACGTTCTATGGTGA
Source organism: Hyphomicrobiales bacterium (assembly GCA_026400535.1). Taxonomy (GTDB): domain Bacteria; phylum Pseudomonadota; class Alphaproteobacteria; order Rhizobiales; family Beijerinckiaceae; genus Allobosea. Next base: position 278,946 of record JAPLOU010000052.1, on the reverse strand, counting down.
GCGCAAGGCGGCCTTCGGCGCGCCCGAGTACAGGACCGCGTCGCTTCTGATCCTGACTCCGCAGACGCTGGCCGACCCGACTGCGGTAACCGACGCTGATACTGCCGCCCATTACGAACGGATCAAGACCCGTTTCGGCCGCCCCGAACGCCGCACCATCCAGCAGATCGTGTTCCCCAACAAGGCAGAGGCAGCGGCGGCTCTGGAGAAGATCAAACAGGGCAGCAGCTTTGAGGATATCGCGAAAGAGCGGAACATTGCTGATACAGACCTGAGCCTCGGCAGCTTTACACGGACCGAAATGCTCGATCAGGCCGTGGCGACGGTTGCATTCGGCCTTGTCGCAAGCGCGGTCAGCGATCCTGTTCAGGGCGCCTTCGGCTACGCACTGGTGCGAGCGACCACCATCGAGCCTGAATCGCTGCGTCCGCTGGCTGAGGTGGCTACGGATGTCAGGATGGATCTTGCGCTCACCACCGCGGCCCGGGTCCTCAATGAAATTCACGACAAGGTCGAAGACCAAAGGGCTTCTGCCCGTCCGCTGACGGAAATCGCCAAGGAACTGAGGCTGCCGCTCAGCGTTCTGGGGCCGGTCGACCGGAATCGCCAGAGCAATGGTGGACAGCCCTTGCAGACGGTTCCGATGCTGGAGCAGGTGATCGAAGCGATGTTCCGGGCCGATATCGGCACCGATAACGAGCCCGTTCGGACGCGGGACAATGGTTATGTCTGGCATGATCTCAGCGCGATCGAGCCGGCCCGTGAGCGCAGCTTCGAGGAGGTCCGCAACACCGTGATCGTCCAATGGCGGCAGGAGGAGGTCACGACCCGACTGCAGGCCAGGGCACGCGAGATGGCGGATCGTATTGCCAAGGGCGAAGCCTTTGAAGCTGCCGCGGCGTCGGCGCAGTCGGAGGTCAAAACCTCCCCGGCACTGACGAGGGCCAGCAGCTTGCCAGAGTTTCCGGCCAATGTGCTGACCGTGGCGTTCGGCGCGCCTCTCAACGTGGCTCAATCGGCGGACCTCGGACCGGAGCGCGGGCGCATGGTGTTCCGGGTACTGTCTGCGTCCACGCCACCTTTCCTGCGCTCGACCCAGGAAGCGGAGAATGTTAGCCAGCAACTGGGCCTTGCGCTCGGCGACGATCTTCTGGCGCAGTATGTCAGCGCCCTGCAGGCCCGCCTCGGCGTCAGGATTAACCAGCAGAGCCTCCGCAACGCGACAGGTGGCGGGGACGGCTGAGGCATGTCCGCATCCTTCGATCTCGCGGCCTTCACCGCGGCCTATGATGCGGGACATGGCCAGATCGTGCGCGATGTTCTCGTGGCGGACTGCGAAACGCCGGTGGCCGCCTTCCTGAAACTGCGGACGCGCACCACGGGCTCGGCCTTCCTGCTGGAATCGGTCGAGGGCGGCGCTGTGCGCGGGCGCTTCTCGATGATCGGTCTTGCGCCCGATCTCGTCTGGCGCTGCGACAGGGGCCGCGCGGAAATCGCCCGTCCCCTGTCCGGCGATCCCGGATTCATCACGGATCCCGCAGCACCGTTCGACAGCTTGCGCCGGATTCTGGCCGAAAGCCATATCGACATCGAGGGCATCGACCTGCCGATGGCTGCGGGCCTGTTCGGCTATCTCGGCTATGACATGGTCAGGCTGATGGAGCGGCTTGCACCGCGCAAGGACACCGGTCTTGGCCTGCCGGACGCGATCTTCGTCAGGCCAACCGTGATGGTGACCTTCGATGCGGTCCGCGACGAGATGTCCGTCGCCGCCCCGATCAGGCCGATGTCTGGCATCAGCGCGCGCGCAGCGCATGAAACGGCACGGGGCCGGATAGACGCTGTCGTCGCATGCCTCGAAGCCCCCCTGCCCGTCGATGCCCGCATCGACGTCAGCGCCTTCGAGCAGCCCGTTCCCGTCTCCAACACACCTGCCGCAGCCTACTCTGCGATGGTCGACCGGGCGAAGGACTACATCCGCGCCGGCGACATCTTCCAGGTCGTGCTGTCGCAGCGCTTCGATGCTCCCTTCGAACTGCCGCCATTCTCGCTCTACCGCGCGCTCAGGCGGGTGAATCCGGCGCCGTTCCTGTGCTATCTTGATTTCGAGGACTTCCAGATCGTCTGCTCCAGCCCGGAGATCCTGGTGCGCCTGCGAGACGGCAAGGTGACGATCAGGCCCATTGCCGGAACGCGCCGGCGTGGGGCGACGCCGCGCGAGGATGACGCGCTGGCGGCCGAGCTTCTGGCTGACCCCAAGGAGCGCGCCGAGCATCTGATGCTGCTTGATCTTGGCCGCAACGATGTCGGGCGCGTCGCGAAGATAGGGACCGTGGAGGTCACGGACCGTTTTTTCATCGAGCGCTACAGCCAAGTAATGCATATCGTCTCGAATGTCGAAGGCGCCATCAGCCCGGGCAAGGACGCGCTGGACGCGCTTGTCTCCGGCTTTCCCGCAGGCACGGTTTCCGGCGCCCCGAAAGTGCGCGCGATGGAGATCATCGACGAACTGGAGCGCGATGCGCGGGGTGCCTATGGCGGCTGCATCGGCTATTTCGGTTCGAACGGCGAAATGGACACCTGCATTGTGCTGCGGACCGCCATTGTCCGGAATGGCACGATGTCAGTTCAGGCCGGCGCGGGGATCGTCCACGATTCGGTTAACGCCTCCGAACAGCTTGAATGCATCAACAAGGCCAAGGCCCTTTTCAAGGCTGCCGAAGAGGCCGTGCGCTTTGCCGCGCGTTCGGCACGGGCCCAATAACCGGCACAAAGATATACCTCGGCGCCAACAGGCCGGGTTCCGGTTCTGCCGGGCGCTGACAGAACCCAGAAAGGGTAGCCGTTTCAATTCGGAATTTTGCCGATCCAACGTGCGCGCATGCAGGCGGCAAGGAAGCTGCTATCGCTGCTTCTGTCGACGCCGTTCACCCCGAGATTGGTCCGCCCCGGATTGACCGTGGCGACGAAGGGAACGATCGAAGCCTTCAGGCCCGAGCCGTTACCGCCGGACACGAACAGGCTGTTGGGCAGGTCGCTGGCCGCAAGGGCCCGTTGTCAGCTGCTGTCGAGCCGGTGTTGTCGAGCACCACGGTGACCTTGAGCGTGTTCCCGCCGTGCGCGGCTCCAGCGACGACATCCAGCGATGCCGTGTTGCCAGGGCCGGGAAACCGCTACACCGCTACATGGGTTTGTTCCCCGGTCGCGCAATAGCGCCAGCCATTGTCGCGAAGGCTTTGCAACCGGGCGCGGACGCGCACAAGGCTCGCATCGGTTCCAGCATTGGTGGCAAAGGTTGCATCGGCCACAGCACGGCGCTCGCCCTCGTTTCGCCCTGACATTCTTGCGACGGTCAGCAAGGCTGCAGCGCCGACAAGTCCGATCAGCGGCTCAATCAGGGGTGCAAACATCAAGGCGATGCCGCCGCGTTCGTCTCGTCTAAACCGCATCATCAGGCGGCTTGTTTGAACCTTCATTGCTGCGCTCGACGCGTACTGCTGCAGAACGCTTCGACAAGGATCGCGCAAAAAGCTCCGCAGGAACCGTTGAGGCGCGGGGTTGTTGTCTGTGCCTTGAATCAACACTTGCCTTGCGAGTTCCGTTGCTTCGAACGATGCATGTGCCTTGACCCGGCTTGCAGCGACAGGCATTCAATCAGCACCCAAACCGGTTCACGGCCTTGAAGATCCTTCTGATCGACAATTATGACAGCTTCACATGGAACCTCGTGCAGCTTGTCGGCGCGCAGAGCGCTGAGACCGTGGTGTACCGGAATGATGCCATTTTGGCCGAGGACGCGCTTGCCAGCGATGCCGATGCCATTGTGCTGTCACCCGGCCCGTGCACGCCGACCGAGGCGGGCATCTGTCTCGACGTCGTGGCAGGCGCGCCAGGACGAAAGCCCGTCTTTGGCGTCTGCCTTGGGCTGCAAAGCATCGGGCAGGCCTTTGGTGGCGCCGTCGTCCTTGCGCCGGAGCCGATGCATGGCAAGATCAGTACGATCCGGCATCTCGGGACAGGGCTGTTTCGTGGCATCAACCGGTCGTTTGACGCGACGCGCTATCATTCGCTCGTGCTCGACCGCGACAGCCTACCGCCAGCGCTGGCGGTCGAGGCCGAGACCGATGATGGCCTTATCATGGCGGCCTGCCATCGCGACTGGCCGATCTGCGGCGTCCAGTTCCACCCTGAAAGCATCATGTCGGAGCATGGTGCGCTGATCGTGCGCAATTTCCTTGACATGGCTGCCGCTTGGCGCGACGCGAACCTCGCGCCTTCCATCATGGCCTAAGTCCGGAAACAGCATGGATACGTTCAAACCCTTCATCGCCAAGGTCGCAACCGGGGCCAGCCTTACTGCGGCGGAAGCCCGCGCCGCCTTCGACACGATCCTGTCGGGCGAGGTGACCCCCGCCCAGGCCGCCGGCTTCCTGATGGCACTGCGCGTTCGCGGCGAGACCACCGAGGAAATCAACGGGGCGGTGAGCGCACTTCGGGCCCGCGCTGTGCGGGTGACCGCTCCCGCCGACGCCATCGACATCGTCGGCACCGGCGGCGACAATGCCGGCACCTATAACATCTCGACCCTCGCCTCCCTGATCGTGGCCGCCTGTGGCGTTCCCGTGGCGAAGCATGGCAACCGCGCCGCCTCTTCGAAATCCGGCACGGCGGATGTCCTGACCGCGCTGGGTGTCAAGGTCGGCATCGAAGTAGCCGGTGTCGAGCGCTGCATTCGCGAAGCCGGCGTCGGCTTCATGTTCGCGCCGACGCACCATGCGTCGATGCGCCATGTCGCCCCGGTGCGAACCGAACTTGGCACGCGCACGATCTTCAATCTGATAGGCCCGCTCTCGAACCCGGCTGGCGTCAAGCGCCAGCTCCTTGGCGCCTTTGCCCAGAGCTGGCTCATGCCCATGATCGAGGTGCTGCGCGCGCTCGGCAGCGAGCGGGTCTGGGCCGTACACGGCGCGGACGGGCTGGACGAGGTCACGACGACGGGGCTCACACATGTTGTCGCACTCGAGAACGGATCGGTGCGGAGCTTCACCATCTCGCCCGCCGATGTCGGCCTCCAGATCACGCGGCTCGATGAGCTGCGCGGCGGCACCGCCGATGTCAACGCAGCCGCGCTGACCGCAGTGCTGGACGGCGCACGCAGCGCATACCGCGATATCGCTGTGTTCAATGCCGGCGCGTCGCTGGTGGTTGCGGGGGCCGCGGCAAACCTGCAGGACGGGGTGGCACGGGCGGGCGCCGCGCTGGACAGCGGGGCCGCGAAAGCCACGCTGGCCAGACTTGTTGCCGCCTCGAACGCGTGAGAGGGTAGCGTGAGTGACATCCTCGCCCGGATCGAGGCCTACAAGCGTGAGGAAATCGCTGCGGCGAAGGCCGCAGTTCCGCCCGCGGACATGCGCCGGCTGGCCGAAACCAGCCCGCCGCCGCGCAACTTCTTGGGCGCGATCGAGGCGCAGCATGCGGCCGGGAGCCTCGCCCTCATTGCCGAAATCAAGAAGGCCAGCCCGTCGAAAGGGCTGATCAGAGCCGATTTCGATCCGCCTTCGCTTGCCTCGGCCTACAAGGCTGGTGGCGCGGCCTGCCTGTCCGTGCTGACCGACACGCCGTCTTTTCAGGGCCGACCGGTTTTCCTGCAACAGGCGCGCGCCGCCAGTGGACTGCCGGCGCTGCGCAAGGACTTCATGTTCGAGCCCTATCAGATCTACGAAGCGCGCGCCTGGGGCGCGGACTGCATCCTCGTGATCATGGCCAGCGTCTCGGACACCGAAGCCCGGGACCTGGTGGATACGGCGAGCGAGCTCGGCATGGCCTCGCTGATCGAGGTGCATGATGCGGCTGAACTCGACCGCGCCCTGGCCCTGCCCTCGCCGCTGATCGGGATCAACAATCGCGATCTCAGGTCCTTCCATGTCGACCTGGCTGTCACCGAAGCCCTGGCTCCGCGGATTCCCGCCGGGCGGATCGTCATCAGCGAAAGTGGCATCTTTCACCATTCCGATACACGGCGGCTCGGAGCATGTGGAGTCCGCACCTTCCTCGTGGGGGAAAGCCTGATGCGGCAGGAGGATGTTGCCGCCGCGACGCGCGCCCTGCTCAACCCGTTGGATGCGCTTTCGCGGGCCGAACCACGGGGGCATGCATGAGCCGGTTGACGCATCTCGATGCGCAAGGTCAGGCTCACATGGTCGATGTGGCCGACAAGGCCGTGACCATGCGGCGCGCGGTTGCAGAAGGGGCCGTCGTGATGCAGCCGGCAACCCTTGCCCTGATCAGGGCCGGCGACGCCAAAAAGGGCGATGTCCTGGGCACGGCCCGCCTGGCCGGGATTATGGCCGCCAAGCGGACCCACGAGTTGATCCCTCTTTGCCACCCGCTCGCCATCACGAAGGTCTCCGTTGACCTTGTCCTTGACGAGGCCCTGCCCGGTGTGCGCGTCAGTGCGGAGGTACGCGTTGCCGGACAGACGGGCGTGGAAATGGAGGCCCTCACCGCGGTGTCCGTCGCCTGTCTTACCATCTACGATATGGTCAAGGCCGCCGATCGCGGGATGCGGATTGATGCCATCCAGCTCGTCCACAAGTCGGGGGGGAAATCCGGTGTTTACGAGCGGGGGAGAGCCGACGCGTGAGTCTGATGGCACCAGACTTGGCGCGGGCGCGCATGCTCGCGGCGGCTGTCACCTTGCCAGGTACGCAGACTGTCACGCTCGTCGGGGCCCGTGGCCGGACGCTTGCCGAGGGTGTTATGGCGCTCAGGACCCAGCCGCCCTTCGCCGCCTCCGCCATGGACGGCTATGCCGTCCGTGCCACCGATCTGGCAGGCTTGGCGCCCTTGCGTGTTCTCGGTGAAGCGAAGGCAGGCCACCCGTTCCGTGGGACGGTCGGCCCGGGGAACGCGGTACGCATCTTTACCGGCGCGCCGGTTCCCCATGGGGCGGACACCATCCTGATCCAGGAGAACGCCCAAGGCGTCGGCACAGGCATCATCACACCGACACAGGCTGAGCATGCCGGGCGCTTCGTCAGGTCCGCCGGATTGGATTTTCGCTCAGGTGACTGTCTTTTAAAGGCCGGAACGGTGCTCGACGCGCGCCATATCGGGCTGGCAGCCAGCATGGGCCACAGCGTGCTGACAGTCCGCAGCCAGCCCCGCGTGGCGATTCTCTCGACTGGGGACGAACTGGCCCTGCCGGGCGCTGCGCTGCGCGATGGCCAGATCGTGTCATCCAATGCCTATGCGCTGGCGGCCTTCGTCGAGAGCCTGGGCGGGCTCGCAGACGACCAGGGCATTGTGGCGGACGACGCGGATGCGACCAGGCTAGCCATCGCGAATGCGGCGGACCGATCTGATCTTATCGTCACAAGCGGCGGCGCATCTGTCGGCGACCACGATTTCGTCCAGGCCGCCTTGGTTGCCAACGGCTTTGCGATCAACTTCTGGAAGATCGCTGTCCGCCCTGGAAAGCCACTGATGTTTGGCGTCCGCGGTTCCACGCTTTGTCTCGGATTGCCCGGCAATCCAGTGTCGTCTGTGGTCTGCGCCATCCTGTTTCTGGAGCCGTTGCTCAGAAGGCTTCTGGGGCAACCGAACCCGGACGCGGACCGGAGCGAGGGCGCCCTTCTCGGCCGTGCGCTGCCGGCAAATGACCTGCGCCAGGAGTACATGCGCGCCAGCATCGGGCGCGATGACGCCGGAAATCTTGTCGCGACGCCCTTCACCTCCCAGGACAGCTCAATCCAGCGATTGATGGCCTCTGCTGACGCGTTGCTGATCCGGCCCGCCAATGCGCCGGCCGCGGAGGCAGGCAGCGCCTGCCGGATCATCCGCCTCTAGCAGCCTTTCGGACTGCCAGAGAGCGGGTACTTGCAGAACACAGCAGGAACATGTATACGTGTTCACGTTACGTTTTTTGATCCCCGGGCGTATCCACGCTGGAGTTCCGATGCTCACACGCAAGCAACATGAACTGCTCAGGTTCATCCACGAACGGCTGCGCGAGGCCGGAGTGCCTCCCTCTTTCGAAGAGATGAAGGAGGCGCTCGACCTGCGCTCAAAATCTGGCATCCACCGGCTGATCATGGCGCTTGAGGAGCGCGGCTTCATCCGACGGCTGCCGAACCGGGCACGCGCGCTTGAGGTCATCAAGCTGCCGGATGCGAGCATCGCGGCCACTGCACGTCCGCGCTTCAATCCGAGTGTCGTTGAAGGCGGCCTCGTGCGCTCCGCTTCCGAGCCTGCGCGCGGTGGCAGCGAAGAGCCGAACCGCAACCTGATGATCCCGGTCATGGGACGGATCGCGGCGGGCGTCGCGATCACGGCCATCCAGAACAAGACCCACAGTATTTCGCTCCCGCCGGACCTGCTCGGGTCTGGCGAGCACTTCGCACTCGAGGTGCAGGGCGATTCAATGATTGAGGCCGGCATCCTGGACGGCGACACGGTCGTTATCCGCAAGCAGGAAACGGCGAACACCGGGGAGATCATCGTCGCCCTCATCGATGACGAAGAAGCGACGCTGAAGCGGCTGCGCCGCCGTGGTACGTCAATCGGGCTTGAGGCGGCCAATCCGGCCTACGAGACACGCGTTCTCGGTCCTGATCGGGTGAAGATCCAGGGCAAGCTGGTCAGTCTGGTGCGTAGGTATTGAGGTCCTCATCATCAACGGGACGCCGGAGCCGGCGCGACACGGCTGGTGAGCTTGCGCCGTGTCCACGCGCGCTGCGGGCTTGGGTTCCTGCCGGTGCTGGCGAGGAGGCCCTGCCCGGCTATCTGCACCGAGAGTGAGCCTTAGCTGCTTCGGTGTGCGCCAGTTGCTCTTTGTTGCGAAGGCCTGTGTGATTACCTTCGAAGGCCCTGACAGCGTCTCGGCAAGTCAGACTTTCCAGCGTACGCTGCCGGACGAACGCGCCGCCCAAGCCGCCAGCGCGCAGGCTCGAGCGGTCTGTGCGTCTTTGCGATTTCCCTCTTTTGTCGTTGCAGAGATTATCCGATCCCCGCCCAATTGCTGAGCCTGGCGCGGCTTTGCGCGCCAGGCCTGGGGGCCTTGGCGCAAAATCCGGCAGCGGCCTTGACCTTGGCCGCGGCCTTCTGCACACCCCAGCCAACAGTCCTCACACACGGGCGCATCGCGCCGGGGTCCACATCCCATGAGCACGCCAATCGTAACCCGCTTTGCCCCCTCGCCAACCGGTTTCCTGCATATTGGCGGCGGCCGGACTGCTCTGTTCAATTGGCTCTATGCCAAGCGCTTCGGGGGCAAGATGCTGCTGCGCATCGAGGACACCGACCGCGAGCGCTCGACCGAGGCGGCGATCGGCGCTATCATCGATGGCCTCAGTTGGCTGGGCTTGGACTGGGACGGCGATCCGATCTTCCAGTTTGCTCGCGCGGCCCGCCACGCGGAGGTGGCCCATGAGATGCTCGCCCGCGGGCGAGCCTACCGCTGCTATGCGACACAGGCCGAGCTCGACGAAATGCGTGAGCTGGCCAGGGCCGAGGGGCGTCCGTTGCGCTATGACGGCCGCTGGCGCGACCGCGATCCGGCAACTGCACAGAAGGACGTGAAGCCGGTGATCCGACTGCGCGCGCCTATGACTGGCGAAACCGTAGTCGACGACCAGGTGCAAGGCCGTGTCGTATGGCAAAACAAGGATCTCGACGACCTCGTCCTCCTCCGTTCCGACGGGACGCCGACCTACATGCTCGCGGTCGTCGTCGACGATCACGACATGGGGGTAACCCATATCATCCGCGGCGACGACCACCTCACCAACGCCGCGCGACAGACGCAGATATACCACGCCATGGGCTGGCCCGTGCCGACCATGGCGCATATTCCGCTGATCCACGGACCCGATGGCGGCAAGTTGTCCAAGCGGCACGGCGCGCTCGGCGTAGACGCGTACCGGGCCATGGGCTACCTGCCCGCTGCCCTGCGCAATTATCTCGTCCGTCTCGGCTGGGCCCATGGCGATCAGGAGGTGTTTTCGACCGACGAGATGATCGCTGCGTTTGACCTTGGCTCAATAGGGCGCTCCGCCTCCCGGTTTGACTTCGCCAAGCTCGAAAACCTCAATGGTGTCTACATGCGCGCTGCCCCCGTGGACGAGATCATGGCGGCGCTGGAGGCCGTCATACCCGACCTCGGGCCCGCCCGCGGGATCGGTCCATCCATGAAGCCCAGCTTGCGCGCCATGATGTTGGAAGCCATGCCAGGGCTGAAAGAGCGGGCGAAGACGCTGGTCGAACTGCTTGATAGTGCGGCTTATCTCTACACTCCGCGCCCTCTGCCGCTGGAAGAGAAGGCAGCAGCCCTGCTCGATTCCGACGCACGGGCGAGGCTGGGCCTGCTGGCCGCCAGACTGGCGGAACTGCCTGACTGGACGGCTGCGGGCACTGAGGCCTGTTTGCGCGCCTTCGCCGAGTCGCAGGGGCTGAAGCTTGGGCAGGTCGCCCAGCCCCTGAGGGCGGCGCTGACGGGCAAAACCACCTCGCCCGGTCTATTCGACGTACTCGTCGTGCTCGGCCGAGAGGAATGCCTCGGCCGCCTGCGGGACATTGCTCCCAAGATCTGACCCGTCAGGCGTTCACGGCCCTGAACTCAGGTTAACGAGCCCATGGCGGCTGGCGTGGGCCAGATTCAAGGGATGGATGCTGAAGCAGGCATTTATGTTTGGGAGTGATCGGCGGCGTTTGCGGGCTCTGCTGGATCATGTCGGTTTGCTTGAGGATGATCGCGAGAGCTGGCGTGGGGCGCATCCGCTGGCCCAGGTCTTGCTGCTGGTGGTATGCGGGACGATCCGGGCCGGCGACGATTTCGATGAGATTGTGGAATGGGGCAAGGATAACCTGCCTTTCGTGCGGCGTTTGCTGCCCTCTGGTCACGGCATCACCGGCTCGCGCCGGCTGCGGATCGTGCTGAACCGGATCGACCCCGGGCTGTTTTCGGATCTTTCGTGTCCTGCGCGATGACGCTGCGGCCCGATGCGCCGGCTCTGGTGGCGATTGACGGAAAGACCTCGCATGGCAGCCATGACAGGACGAACGGACGGGCGGCTTAGCATCTGGTCTCAGCCTTCGCCACGCGCGAGTGGCTTGTCTTGGGCCAGCGCCTTTTTCAGATCGTCGAGAAAGTCGTCCTTGGCGAAGGCATCTTCGGATCACGCCCTGCCACAAGCTGATCCAGCATGGCCTTCTTGATTGCCATATGCGCCCTCCACTGGCGGCATTATGGCCTTAAGCACAAAATTCACGACAGTGCCTAGACTGGCTGAACGGCGAGCGCCGCTTCCATGGAGAACATCGCTTCCCCCCATCGCAGCCATCGCCAACGCTGTCCGGAGCCGCCGGGTCATCGTACACTCTTTCCACTGGGTCCTCGGTGTCGTTTTCCGTGACGATGCAGCACGCGCCCGAACAGGCCACGTCCCAGTCGACATGGCCGTCGTCCACCCTTTCGCTTTCAACATCCCTCGACGTCACAACACCTGAAGAAGGCTTGCGTTACGCCACGACAAAGCGGTGAGAAACCCCGCATGCCTCACCGAAATCCTCAACCGGTAAACTAAGCCCGCATTCAGGGCCGTGGTCAGGCGTTTGAGTGTGTTGCTGCACTGCGGCAGATAGGCTAGCTATATCGTAACAGCTTTCGGGGGAGAGCATGACGACTGTGTTGCATCGCCCCGCATGCCGGTGACTTGCCGCCCCGCTGCGGCAGAATGTGGGAAAGGTGCACAACCATGGGCGCAGTGACGGGCCATATTGTCGTCGACAATCATCAGGTCGACGTGACCGTGAAGAACGGGACTATCGGGCCGAGCGTGATCGATATTGCGAGGCTCTACGGGCAGACCGGTATGTTCACCTATGATCCGGGCTTTACCTCGACCGCGAGCTGTGAATCGAAGATCACCTTCATCGACGGCGACGCGGGCATCTTGCTGTATCGCGGCTACCCTATCGAGCAGCTGGCCGAGCATGGCGATTTTCTGGAGACCTGCTATCTCCTGCTCTACGGGGAATTGCCGACCGCCGCCCAGAAGGCCGACTTCGACTACCGTGTGACGCGGCACACCATGGTCCATGAGCAGATGGCCCGTTTCTATCAGGGCTTTCGGCGCGATGCGCACCCAATGGCCGTGATGGTCGGCGCCGTCGGCGCAATGTCGGCCTTTTACCACGATTCCACTGACATCTCGGACCCGACGCAGCGCATGATCGCCTCGATGCGGATGATCGCAAAAATGCCGACGCTTGCGGCGATGGCCTACAAGTATACGGTCGGCCAGCCGTTCGTGTATCCACTCAATAGCCTCGACTACTCGTCGAACTTCCTGCGCATGTGCTATGCGGTGCCGGCCGAGGAGTACAAGGTCAACCCGGTCATGGCGCGGGCTCTAGACCGCATTTTCATCCTGCACGCCGACCACGAGCAGAATGCATCGACGTCGACTGTGCGCCTGGCCGGTTCCTCAGGCGCGAACCCGTTCGCCTGCATCGCCGCCGGCATCGCCTGCCTCTGGGGCCCTGCCCATGGCGGCGCGAACGAGGCGGCCTTGAAGATGCTTCAGGAAATCGGCCATGTCGACAACATCCCGAAATACATCGCCAAGGCCAAGGACAAGAACGATCCGTTCCGCCTGATGGGCTTTGGACACCGCGTCTACAAGAACTACGATCCGCGCGCCAAGATCATGCAGAAGACCTGCCATGAGGTTCTGACTGAACTCGGCATCAAGGATGACCCGCTGCTGGATGTGGCGCTTGAACTTGAGCGGATTGCCCTGTCGGACAGCTATTTCATCGAGAAGAAACTGTATCCGAACATCGATTTTTATTCGGGTATCACGCTGAAGGCGATGGGCTTCCCGACCTCGATGTTCACCGTGCTGTTCGCGTTGGCGCGTACTGTCGGCTGGATCGCGCAGTGGAAAGAAATGATCGAAGACCCAAGCCAGAAAATCGGGCGGCCGCGCCAACTCTACACCGGCGCGGTGCAGCGCGACTACGCTCCAATCGGCAAGCGTCGTTGACGGCATTATCCAGATACTACCGAGAGCTTACAGGGGAAAAAGCCCGCCTTTTTGCTGTTCAGCCGCTGCGGACCGCCGCGAGGCCGAGCGCGACATCGACCGCAAGCTCCGCCGATCTGCGGCCCTCGGGCAGCGCCATCAGCGTGTCAAGCCGCGCGAAGGCCTGAAGCTGCCGCGAGCGCTCCGGCCCCTCAGGGATGATCTGCATCATCGCGCCGGCGAGCGCGGCAGCCGTCGCCTCTTCCTGCATCAGTTCGGGCACGGCATTTTCACCGAGGACGAGGTTGCAGAGCAGTACGCTGTGGCTGGTCACCACACGCCTCGCAATCCAGGCTTCGATAGAATGGCCATGATAGGTCCCGATCAGCGGAACCCCGGCAAGCGCCAGTTCGAGTGTCACGGTCCCCGATGCCGCGAGTGCAGCCCGTGCCCGCCGGAAGGCTGCATTCTTGGCGGCGTCGCCATGCACGACTTCGGCCTTGACCGACCAGCCGGCCACTTCGCGACTGATCTCGTCGGCCAGATGGCGCACCGCCGGGATGATGAAATGGGCGTGCGGGTAGCTCGCGGCCATCAGGCGCACGCTCTCCCGGAACACTGGCAGGATGTGGCGGATCTCGGATCGGCGGCTGCCGGGGAGCACCAGGATTACGGGTGCCGCGATATTGTCGCGCAAGCGCTGCTCCTCGGCATCGGGCCGGATCGCGCTGGCGGTGTCGAGCAACGGGTGGCCGACATAGGTTGTCGGGGGGCCGCCCAGTCTGGCAAACGTTTCCGGTTCGAATGGCAGCAGGGCCAACAGGCGGTCAACATGGGGCTTCATGGCCTTTGCCCGACCCGGTCGCCAGGCCCAGACCGACGGCGCGACCCAGTGAACGATCGGGATCCAGGGTGCCACGTGCCGGACTCGCTTGGCGACGCGCATCGAAAAGTCGGGCACGTCGACTGTCAGCAAAAGATCTGGCGACTGATCCACCACCGCATTCGCTGTGTCCGCGATATGGCCCAGGATGGTCGGCAACCGCTGCAGGACTGCGATAATCCCCATGATCTGGATGTCGGCTTGGGGAAAGCGGGGGACAAGCCCAAGCTGTTCGAGCACCGGCCCGCCGATGCCGGTGAGTTCAACAGGCCGCGGCGCGAGCCGTTCGCGCAGCGCCATGATAAAGCTGGCCGCCAGAAGATCGCCCGAGGCCTCACCCGCGACCACGAAGAGCCGGAACGGAGTGGGATCGCTCATGGCGTCGCCTCGATGAACAATCCGAGCCTGTTCGCCAGCGCGATCGTGGCTGCACGTTCTGCCAGCAGCACCTGCCCGCGGGCGATCGCGATTCCCTGAAGCCCGGCATCGGCGGCGTTGCGCACGGTCTGCGGGCCGATTGCGGGAATATCGATGCGCATGTTCTGGCCGATCTTCGGCGCCTTGACGAGCACCCCGCCTCCGCTCTCGCGCCTCAGGCGGCCTGTCAGGCGCATCTCGGCAACTCGCTGCAGCATCGCGTCCGTGCCCTCGGCACCTTCGATGGCGACGGGCCGCCCATCGCTGACAACCACGCATTGGCCTACATCGAAGGGCGACAAGGCGGCCATCAGCTTGAGGCCGAGCGCAATCTCCTCTGACGCCTCACGGGTCGGATAACGGCTTGTGACCGGCCCTGCCACTGTGACGGCGAGGTCTGGCGCGATCGCCAGAGCAGAGACGACCTTGATGTCCTGCTCTTCGAGAATTGCGATGATTCCGCTGAGAAGCCCGTCATCGCCCTTGCGGAAGGCTTGCGCCAATTCAGCCCAATGCCGGACTAGACCGAAATCGGGTTTGATGTCCGTCAGGCCGGGCCTTATCACCCCGCCAATCAGCGAGGCCTCGACGATGCCGCGCTCCTTGAGGGCCCTGAGCAGGCCGCCAAGTTGCCCGAGGCCGAACTCGGCGTGAGCGAAGCCCGCATAGTGGGCGGGATCGGCGCTGCCGGATATCAGCGCCATGAAGACCGGTCGGCCCATTCTTGCTGCGCTGTTGGCCACTTCAAGCGGCAGCGCGCCCGATCCGGCAATGATGGCGACCGGTGCTGAAGCGCTGCCGCCCATCAGCCCTCGGACCCGGTTGCGGGATCGCCGGCCTTGTCCGGGCGCTGCCCTGAGCGCGGGGTCAGAATGCGACGCTTGCCGCCCGCCCTGATGAAGGCCAGCACCTCCCCGACGATGACCTGATCGGGATAGGCGCTCTCGGCCAAGGCGAGTTGCTGCTGCAGCGTGCCCGGTCCCTCGAACAGCAGCTCAAAGGCATGACGCAGCGCGTGGATGTCAGCCCGGGTGACGCCCCGCCTCTTCAGCCCGATGATGTTCAGGCCGCCAAGATAGGCCCGATTGCCCAATGCCATGCCGTAGGGAATGACATCATGTTCGACGGCTGCGAGCCCGCCGATGAAGGCGTTGTGCCCAACGCGGGTGAATTGATGGACCGCGGAGCCGCCGCCCATGATCGCGTTGTCGCCGATCTCGCAATGGCCAGCCAGCATGACATTGTTCACGAGGGTGACGTTATTGCCGACGGTGCAGTCATGCGCCACGTGGGACGAGATCATGAAGAAACAGTCGTCGCCGACGCGTGTGTGTGCCCCCCCCCGTGCCGTGCCATTGTTCATGGTGACATGCTCGCGGATCAGGCAATTGCGACCGATAGTGAGACGGGAGGCTTCAGCAACGGGCTTGAGATCCTGCGGGCCGTGGCCAAGCACAGCGAAGGGGTGAATGACCGCGCCCGCGCCAATCGTGGTGTGGCCATTGACGACGATATGGCTGACGAGCTCGCAATCCTCCCCGATCTCGACATGAGGACCGATGACGCAGTATGGGCCGATGCAGACGCCCGACCCAAGGCGCGCCCCGGCGGCAACAATCGCTGTGGGATGGATCGTCATGCGGACCGCGTCATGGCTCGTTCTCGACCAGCATGGCCGAGATCACCGCTTCGGCAACCAACTCGCCGTCAACCTTCGCCTCGCCCTTGAACCACCACATGTTGCGGCGCTGCTTGAGCTTGGTCATGTGCAGCTTCATCACGTCGCCCGGCCCGACCGGCTTGCGGAACTTGCATTCGTCGATTGTCATGAAATAGACGACCTTCGGCGGTGGTCTATCGCTCCCGCGGCCATAGACGCACATCGCGCCGGCGGTCTGCGCCATGGCCTCGATGATCATCACACCCGGCATGACCGGCTGCGACGGGAAATGCCCCTGGAACTGCGGCTCGTTGAAGGTGACGTTCTTGATTCCAACGCCGGAGTTGTCTCCGTCGATGTCAATGATCCGATCGATCAGCAGGAACGGATAGCGATGCGGCAGAAGTTCCTGGATCCGCATGATGTCGGCATGGCCGAGCGCTTTGGGGCGGCCCTCCACCACAGATGACGTCATCTCGTTCATGGCGATGGCTCCTCTGCATCCGTCGCGCCTGATCTGTTGCCCTTGCGTGTTGCCAAACGGCTCACGGTGGCGATTTCCCGCATCCATTGACCCAGCGGTTTGGCTGGGGTTCCGCCCCAGCGCACACCAGCCGGCACATCGGTGGCAACATTGCTGGAGGCGGCGATCTGCGTGCCGGCGCCAATGGTTACGTGTCCGATCACGCCCACCTGTCCGCCGAGGACAACACCGTCCCCAAGGGTTGCGGAACCTGAAATGCCGACCTGCGCCACAATCACGCAATTGCGACCGATGACGACGTTGTGGGCAATCTGGACCAGATTGTCGATCTTGGTACCCTCTCCGATCATGGTGTCGCGGATGGCGCCGCGGTCGATCGTGCTGTTGGCGCCGATCTCGACATCATCCTGGATGATGACCCGGCCGATCTGCGGCACCTTGATATGTCCGTGGCTGCCCGGCGCAAAGCCAAAGCCATCCTGTCCAATCCGGACGCCCGGATGCAGGATTACCCGGTTGCCGAGCAAGGCATGCTGCAGCGTGACCTGCGGGCTGATGGCACAATCCCGGCCGATCCTGCAACCCGGCCCAACCAACACCTGCGCGCCGATGATGGTTCCGGAACCGATCTCCACGCGCGGCCCGATGACGGCGCCGGGATCGACAATAACGCCACGTTCGAGCCGGGCGGTCGGATGGATGACGGCCTGAGGGCTGATGCCGGTGCCATCGAAAACCGATTGCGGATGCAGGGCCGCTGGAACCATCGCAGCCAGGCAGCGCGCATAGGCCCCCTGCGGATCGGGACAGACAAGCGGAACCGCGGTTGTTGGGACGCGGTCGGCGTAGCGACGGGAGACAAGCACAAAGCCGGCCTGTGTTCCAGCCAATTGCGCCACGTAGCGCGGATTGTCCATGTACGAGAGGTCGGACGGGCCGGCTTCATCCAGCGGCCTGATTGTGTCAATGGCCGCATCAGGTGTTTCCGCACGCAGTGTCGCACGGGCGATCGCGGCAACTTCGAAGAGCGTCAGCGTCCGGACATCAGAAAAGAAGACTGGCGCTGGCATGGGAAGCAATCTGGAGTGAACAGAGGCTGTTCCCCCGCTCAAGAAGCATGACGTCAGAAGCTGGCGCCGCCCGAGAAGCGGAACGCCTGCAGGCGATCGCCGCCGTAGCGGAAGCCCAATGGGCGACCGGGTGCGCCATCGCCAAATACGCCCTTGTCATAACTGAGCGCGTAGGCGTAGTCGAAGCGGATCGGCCCCAGTGGCGACTGCCAGAGGATTGATGCACCGACTGAACTACGGATGATGTTCTTGTCACGGACACAGGCAACTTCGCTGATACCCGGAGGCCCACCGTCAACCATGTTGTTGCGATTCACGTCGAAGAAGCGCGCCTTCGTTCCGGCGAGCCCTGCGCATTGGCCGCCTGCGGTGGCGCGACCGCCATCAAAGTTGAACAATGTGCCGGCGTCAGCAAAGACAGCGCCGCGAATACCGATCTCCTTCGGCAGCAGCGGGATCGGGAATTGCATCTCGACCGAGCCGCCAAAATAGGTTGTGCCGCCGAGCGCGCCCGTCTTCGAGCCAGAGAAGTCCGACACGTCGCGTGGGCCGATGCCGGACGGGGCAAAGCCACGAACAAGAGTCGGGCCGAGGAAGTTGTGGTCGATGATGCGCAGCGGTTCGCCGCCGAGCGCCATCGAGTGGCCGCCCTGGACGCGAATGAATCCGACAACATCATCCAGCACTTCGCGATAGTAGCGCGCCTCACCCGCGATGCGCGTGAACTTGGAATCGCCGCCGAGACCGGCGACGTCAGGTCTCAGCTCAGCGAAGAAACCGTTACGCGGCGTCTTCACATTGTCGAGTGCATTGTAGACGAAGGACAGGCCTGCCAGGGAGGTCAACCTGGTGCCGCGGGCTTCCTTGATCGCGATCGAGGCTTCGCCATTGAGCAAACAATCTGCAACCCCGCCCGTACTGGGGAATACTGGCGGATCACCCACGCCTGTCAAAGGAGGATTCTGACCGGGATACGGAATGGAGCAGTCATTGAAGGGGTCGCTGGCGGTGTTCGGGATCTTGATCTGGGTCTGGTAGAGCGAATAGCGGGCCGTGATCGAGAACTCTTCCGTGAGCGGCAGCGTCGCGCGCAGGTTGACGCCGGTAGCCTGGCTGGTGAAGCGAGACGTCGAGCTGCTGTCGGTGAATTTCGAATACAGGTCGAAGCCGGCCGCAATGCGCTGCCCCATGAAATAGGGCTCGGTAAACGAGAAGTCGATGCCGCGCGTCTTCTGCCCGTAGGAACCGCCGATGCGGACGAACTGGCCGCGACCGAGAAAGTTGCTCTCGCTGAGAGAAATGTCGGCAATGAAGCCATCCGACGTCGAATAGCCGCCCGCGATCGAGAACGCGCCAGTAGGCTTATCCTCAAGGTCGACGTTGATCACCACGCGGTCCGGCGCGCTGCCCGGCTCGTTGGTGATCCGGACGCGGTTGAAGAAGCCAAGATTGTTCAGCCGACGCTCGGCGCGGTCGATGAACACCTTGTTATAGGCGTCGCCTTCACCAAGATCGAACTCGCGACGGATCACCTCGTCCATGGTGCGGGTGTTGCCGCGAATGTTGATCCGCTCGACATAGACACGCGGGCCCTCATCGACCTGATAATTGATCGAGACGGTGCGCGTCTCCGCATCCCGTTGCCCAGTCGGACGGACCTGCGAAAATGCGTAACCGCGGCGGGCCACTTCGACCGTGATGGCTGACAGGGAGCGTTCCACTGCCTCAGCGTTGTAGGTGTCACCGACATTCGTGCTGATCACACGGCGGAGTGTTTCCGGATCGACGTCCCGCAGGCGCGAGGACACCTGCACGTCACGAACGGTGTAGCGCGGACCTTCCTCAACCACGATATTGACGATGTAGCCGCCTCGATCCTGATCAAAAGTGGTTGTGTTCGACAGAACCCGGAAATCGGCGTAGCCATTTCGCAGATAAAAGCGACGGACCAGTTCCAGATCGGACAGGATCCTGTCCGGGTCGTAGACGTCTGTGGTCTTGAACCAGCTCAGAAGGTTCATTTCTGTCGATGTCATCAGGCCCTTGAGGCGGCCGCTGCCATACTGGGTGTTGCCCGAGAAGACGATCTCGCGAATGCCGCTCTTGCTGCCTTCATTGATGGTGAAGACCACGTCGGAGCGGCCATTGGGCAGCGGGACCAAACGGTATGTCACTTCGGAGTTGTAGCCGGCGCGGCGGTACAGGTTCTTGATGCGCTCGATGTCGGACGCGATCATCGCGTCGCTGATCGGACCGCGTGAGCGGGACTGGACCTCGCCGCCAAGCAAATCCGACTTCAGACGGCGGTTGCCTTCGAAGGCGACGTTGTTAATCGAGTTGTTCTCGCTGACCGAGACCACCGTCTGGCCGCCACGGCGCGCGACGCGCACCTCGGAGAACAGACCGGTCCCCATCAGTTCACGGCGGATGGCTTCAGGGGATTCGCCGCGCGCAACGAAACCGCGGATGGTTTCCGCATCCACGCGCCTGTTTCCCTGCACCACCACCGCCTGCGCCAGCGCAGCGGTTCCGGTCATTGCCAGCATAGCAATACCAATGGCTGTCGAGACTTTGAGGCTTGCCGCGTGGCGGCGGTTCATCACCGTCGTCGTCATGAGATTGATACACCGTCCGTTAACCACAAACCGGCTATATCCGGTCATAAGGAATACGAGTCAAAAAGCTTCTACAAAGTTTCCCGTGGGATGCAAACACGCAAACTCACCAGTCATCAGTTTGTTTGCCTCCGTTGCCCCCGCACAACGCCGCCTGTCTGCTCATCAGCCGCCGGCCGAGCGCGTCACTATGCGGACGATGTCGTTCCAGGTAACAAACACCATCAATCCTAACATAAGGGTAATGCCGACGCGGAAAGCGTATTCCTGCACGCGCTCGCTCATCGGTTTGCGGAACAGCGCCTCATAGGCATAGAAAACCAGATGTCCGCCATCAAGCATCGGGATCGGGAACAGGTTCATCAGGCCGATCGACACAGAGAGCACGGCGGCCAGCGTCAACAGCGACACCAGACCGCCCGTCGATGCCACATGCCCCGAGACCTCGGCGATATGAATCACGCCTGAAAGCTGGTCCGCCTTCTCGCGCCCGGAGATCAGCTTGCCGAGATAGTCAAACGTCCGCGTGACGATGAACCAGCTTTCGCGGACGCCGTACCCAAGAGCCTCGACAGGGCCATAGGAGACATCGCGGCGGTCTTCCGGGCGCGCTGCCGCTGTGACGCCGATGACGCCCAGACGCTCGATCCCGAGAGGATTCCGGCGCTCCACCAGCGCGGGCGTCACCTCGAGTTCGACCTTCCGGGTGTTGCGGTCCACGACAAAGAACAGCTTGCTCTCGGCGTTGATGCTGACCACGCGGCGCACCTCTTCGAAGTTGGCCATCTCCGAGCCGTTGATGGACAGGATCAGATCGCCGGGCAGAAGGCCGCCCTGCTCGGCCGCGCTGCCCGGCGTGACCTTGTCGACACGCGGGGCAATCTCCGAGCGCCCATAGGCCATCACCACCGCCGCGAAAACGAGGATGGCAAAAATGAAGTTCGCGACCGGACCAGCCGCAACAATCATTGCCCGGCGGCCAACCGTCGCGCCCGGCAGCGTCCGCCTGCGATCGCCTTCCGGAAGGCCGGTCACCGAGGCGGAATCGGGTACGCTGGCGGCATTGGCGTCGCCGGCGAATTTGACGTAGCCACCGAGCGGCACCATGGCAAAGCGCCAGCGCGTCCCGTGCTTGTCGGTCCAGCCGAACAGCTCCTTGCCAAAGCCGATTGAGAAGACGTTGACGTCCACGCCGCAGAGGCGGCCGACCTTGTAGTGACCCCACTCGTGCACGAAGATGACAAGCGTAAGGACAAACAGGAACGGCAGGACGTAAAACAACACGTTCGAGCCCAGCGTCCACACGGAACCAACGATGTCCATTGCCTGTCCTGATCTGTCCTGTTTCCGGCCCAGGCCGGACAGCTATGCTGAGCCGACGCGGCCCGACGCAATCACGCCACGCGCAGCGATGCGAGCTATATGATCGATTGCCAGCGCTTCCTCAACCGAAGAAGGCGACAGCAATATGTCGCGGGCCGTGATTTCGAGCGTTTCTTCGATGACACGGTGAATGTCGCCGAAACAGATGGCGCCAGCCAGGAAGGCTTCGACGGCAACTTCGTCGGCGGCGTTGAGAATGGCCGTCGCATGGCCGCCGGCCCGCATGGCCTGCATCGCGAGCCCCAGCGCTGGAAAACGGTCGAGGTCAGGTGCTTCAAAACTGAGCCCGCCGAGGGATGCCAGATCCGGCGCCGGCACACCACTGGCCAGTCGCCGCTCCGCCGCGAGACAGTCGGCAATCGGCACGCACATGTTGGGGTGGGCCATCCCAGCGATCATGCTGCCATCGGTGAAGGACACCAGACCATGCATGATCTGTTGCGGATGGATCACGGCGGCGAGCCGGTCCGGTTCGATGCCGAAGATGTGGTGCGCCTCGATCAGTTCCAGCCCCTTGTTGACGAGCCCGGCCGAGTCGACGGTGATTTTCGCACCCATGGCGTAGTTCGGGTGGATCAGGGCCTCCTCGGGGCGGGCCTTGCGGATGCGCTCGACGTCCCATGTCCGGAAAGGTCCGCCCGAGGCTGTCAGCGTGATCCGCGCGACATCAGCGAGCGAACGGCCGCACAGGGCCTGTGCCACGGCGTTATGCTCGGAATCCATCGGCAGGATGGTTGAGCCAAGACGGCGGGCTTCGGCCATGAAGAAGTCGCCGGCGCAGACAAGCGTTTCCTTGTTGGCGAGCGCAAGCCTGCGGCCCGGGGCCAGCGCCGCAACAGTCGGCTTCAATCCAGCAATGCCGCTGATGCCCGCCACAATCAGGTCGGTTGGCATGGCGGCGGCTTCCAGAACCGCCCGCTCGCCGGCACCGCATGCAATGCCACGGCTACCCAACGCCTCCTTGAGCGCACCAAGTCCGGCAGGGTCCGCCAACGCCGCGAAACGGGCCTGTACAGCAATCGCAGCCTGCGCCAACGCCGATGCATCATGGCCGCCGACGAGCGCAATGATCTGAAACTGCCCCGGGTTTGCCCGCACCACCTGCAGCGTGGACCGACCGATCGATCCTGTCGCGCCGAGGATGCTCAGTGTACGCATCCGCGCGTCTCCTCAGCGCCAGATTAGGACGGCGACAGCGGCCAGCGTCACCACAACGACGAAGGCGTCAAGACGGTCGAGAACCCCGCCATGGCCGGGGATGATTGATCCGGAATCCTTCACGCCAAACCGGCGTTTCAGCGATGACTCCAGCAGATCGCCAGCCTGTCCTGCCGCGGACGCCGCCAGACCGCACAGCATTGTCGCGAAGGCCCCAAGCGGCCACGGCACGCCGGAACGACCGGCGAGCAAGGACACCGCAAGTCCAGCGATTACACCAGCCAGGGCACCGCCGATCGCACCTGACCACGTCTTCTTCGGGCTGACCGCCGGCCAGAGCTTAGGGCCGCCGAACGCCCTGCCCGTGAAATAGGCCGCGACATCCGTGGCCCAGACGACAGCGAAGCACCAGGCGATGAGCGTCAGCCCGAGGTGGGTCTCCATGCGCACGATGATCGGCGCAATCGCAATGGCAGCCGCGTACAGGACGCCAGCGGCAGCAATGAGACGGACCGTGCGCCGCACCAGTAGCCAGGCGCCGAATGAGGTGGCGACGCTCAGCCCGATGGCCAACGCCTCATGTCCCATGAAAGCGGTCAGCCCAGCGAGCGCGATGGCTCCCATCAGGCCGAAACGATGGTTGTCGGGCGCCTCAGGGAGGACGATCTTCAGCCACTCGGATGCGGCAATAACGCCGACGAGCGTCCAGAGCAGCGCAAATGGCCAGTCGCCCCACCACAGTGTCAGCAGAGCCACCACGGCCATGACCACGCCCGAGATGACGCGCAGCCCAAGCTCGCTCCTTGGCGGTGAGGGATTGGCGTCAACGGCCATCAAACGGGTTCCTGTGCGGCGAAGTGAGGTTGACCCGATTTAAGGGCGGCGGTCAAACGGCCTGCCTGCTCAGTCCACCAAATCTGCGATCGCGCGAACGGAACTCGTTGAGGGCCACCTCGAGGGCGGTGTGGTCGAAATCCGGCCACAGGACCGGCGTGAACACGAGTTCCGCATAGGCTGCCTGCCACATCAGGAAGTTGGACAGACGCACTTCGCCGGATGTCCGGATCACCAGATCGGGGTCAGGGATTCCGGCGGTGTCGAGATGACACGATATGTCAGCCTCCCTGACCGGACCTTGTTCGCCGCGGGCTGCCCGTTCAGCCTGCATCGCGTTGACGGCGCGCACGATCTCGTCCCGCGCTCCGTAGTTGAAGGCGATCGTGAGGGTCAGGGCGGTGTTGGCGGCGGTCAGGGTTTCTGCCTGGACAATCAGATCGCGGATATCGGCCGGTGTGCTGTCGCGGTCGCCGATCATCCGCACCCGCACATTCGAGGCGTGCAATTCCGCAAGATCATTGCGTACGAAGCGCTTGAACAGGCCGAGCAGGAAACTGACCTCAAGCGCAGGCCGCCGCCAGTTTTCGGTTGAAAAGCTGAAGATGGTGAGATGTGCGATGCCGAGGTCGCGCGAGGCGCGCACTGTGCGCCGCAGGGCCTCAACACCGCGCCGGTGTCCTTCTGTACGCGGGAGGCCCCGAGCCTGTGCCCAGCGGCCGTTCCCGTCCATGATGATGGCGACATGCCGCGGCCCCGGTGCAGGAGGCCGCCCCTCGGGAGCCGGCTGTCTCAGAGTTTCGGTTGTTGGACTCATCGGTTTTGCAAGCTGGACCAAGTGTGAGCGTCTTCAAGCCGATTTCAGCGCCTGAACGAAAGCGACGTTCGGGAACGCCCAAGTTGACTGATTCGCACGCGGCGACCAGCACCTAGACCTGCATGATTTCCTTTTCCTTTGTCGCAAGGGCAGCGTCGACCTCCGCCACGGACTGATCGGTGGCCTTCTGCACCTGGTCGGACTGGCGGCTGGCGTCGTCCTCCGACATCAGGCCGTCCTTCTCCAGTTTCTTGATCACTTCGAGGCCGTCGCGGCGCACATGGCGCACGGCGACGCGGGCCTCCTCGGCGTATTTGTGCGCGACCTTGACCAATTCCTTGCGGCGTTGCTCGTTGAGTTCAGGGATGCGGATGCGGATGGTCTGGCCTTCGGTCTGCGGATTGAGGCCCAGATCGGACTCGCGGATCGCCTTGTCGACGGCCATCGCCATGCTGCGATCCCAGACCGCGACGCTGATCATCCGCGCTTCGGGCACGCTAACCGTCGCGACCTGATTGAGCGGAATCTTCGAGCCATAGGCATCGACCATGATCGGATCAAGCACGCTGGCGGAGGCACGCCCGGTGCGCAGCGAGTTCAGGTCATGCTTCAGCGAAGCCACAGCGCCCTGCATGCGGCGCTTGATGTCGTTGAGGTCGAAGGTCGGAGGAGCCATGGGATCGGCCTTTGCGTCAGGTGGTCCAGAAGTGCGCGATGACCATGCGGATCGTGTCCGGCCCGGTCAAGTGGCTCAGGGAACAACGTAGGTTGCCCGCCCCTCGCCTTTCAGCACAGCATAAATGGCGCCGGGCTGGGCGATTGAAAAGACCCCGATGGTGAGGCCGGCATCGCGCGCCAGGGCGAAGGCCGCCGTATCCATCACGCCAAGCTCCTTCGAGATGGCTTCAGCATGGGTCACCCGATCGTAGCGCGTCGCATTCGGGTCCTTCTTGGGGTCGGCGCTGTAGACGCCGTCGACCTGGGTCGCCTTGAACACAGCCTCGCATTTCAGTTCAGCTGCCCGCAGGACCGCTGCAGTGTCGGTGGTGAAGAACGGGTTGCCAGTGCCCCCCGCGATGATCACGACATGGCCGCGCTCCATGTGGTGCAGCGCGGGCTGGCGCGCATAGGTCTCGCAGATCGTCGGCATCGACACGGCCGACATGGTACGGGCCGTAACGCCGGCGGCGTTGACCGCGTTCTCGAGCGCGATCGAGTTCATCGCGGTGGCCAGCATCCCCATTGAATCCGCCGTGGCGCGGTCGATCCAACCGGCTGCGCTGACGCGGGCGCCCCGTATGATGTTGCCGCCACCGATGACAAGCGCGATCTCGATTCCGGCGCGCGAGGCCTCCGCGATGTCGGCCGCAAGGGTATTGAGTACCTGCGGATAGAGCCAGTAGCCGTCAGGCGCCGCGAGGGCCTCACCGGAGAGCTTGATGAGCACGCGTTTGAAACTGGACATGACCGCCTCCCCGCCGATACGGCACAAAAAAGCGGCGCTTTCGGCGCCGCCTGTTGGTCCGGCGCGGATCAGGCCTTTCCGCCCGCCGCCGCCGCGACTTCCGCCGCGAAGTCGCTCTCTTCTTTGGTGATTCCTTCGCCCAAGGCAAACCGGGCGAAGCCGCTGAGCCGGATCGTGGTGCCGACCTTGCCTTCGCTTTCCTTGACGGCCTGGCCGACCGACTTGGAGCCGTCATGGATGTAGACCTGCTCGAGCAGGCAGAACTCCTTCGCGTAGGACTTCATGCCGGATTCGGTGATCTTCTCCAGCACATGCGCAGGCTTGCCGGCGTTCTTGTCGGCGAGGATAGCCTTTTCGCGGGCCAGAATGTCTGGATCGACCGAGGCGAGGTCAAGCGCGACGGGGTTGGTCGCGGCGACATGCATCGCGATCTGGCGGCCGAGCAGGGCAAGTTCGTCGGCCTTGCCTGTCGATTCCAGTGCAACCAGCACGCCAATGCGGCCGAGGCCCTCGCCGGCGGCGTTGTGCAGATAGCTGGCGACCACGCCCGACGCCACCGCAAGCTTCCGGACGCGGCGCAGCTCCATATTCTCGCCGATGGTGGCGATGGCGTTGGCGATGGCTTCCTGCACCGTCCCGCCGCCGGGATAGGCCGCGGCCTTCACGGCCTCGACATCCTCGCCGATGGCCAGCGCGACGCCGGCGACATTGCGACACAGCGCCTGGAACTGCTCGTTCTTGGCGAGGAAGTCGGTTTCGGCGTTGAGCTCGATGACGACACCAGCAGCGCCGGCGGTGCTGACCGCGACGAGACCCTCGGCGGCGGTGCGGCCGGCTTTCTTGGCGGCCTTTGACAAACCCTTCTTGCGCAACCAGTCGACCGCGGCCTCCATATCGCCGCCGCTTTCGACCAGTGCGGTCTTGCAGTCCATCATGCCAGCGTCGGTCTTTTCGCGCAGTTCCTTCACCAGGGCAGCTGTAATCGCTGTCATGTCATTCACCTTTCAAGCGGAATGCCCGGCCGGGCCATGTGAGACGATCAACAGGCGCAGCTTCTGGCTGCGCCTGCGCGTGGAAACTGGATGGACACACGGGCCTGAGGCCCGCGCATCATGCGTCGACGAGAGAGCGCGCCTGGGCCGTCCAGCCATCGCGCGCGATGCGGCCCGAGAGCTTGAGCTGGGCGTCGACAGCCGCTTCATCGGCAGGCGACATCGCGGCAAACTGCCAGAAGTGGAACAGGCCGGCCTCGTTCAGCTTGGTAACCAGTTCCGGGCCGACGCCCAACAAGCGTGTCAGGTCGTCCGGCGCCCCGCGCGGCGCAGTCAGAAGTTCGAAGCCGGTCGTCCCGGTTTCGGTCGGCAGCTCTTCAATCATCGGCGCCACTGAGGCGCCCATGTCGACGCCGCTGTTACCCTGGCCGCGGGCGATGCCGTCGAGCGCGGCGCGGGCGACAAGTTCGCAGTAGAGCGCGATGGCGCGGCCGGCGTCGTCATTGCCCGGGATCGGGAAGGTGATGCCGTCGGGATCGCAGTTTGTATCGACGATGGCGGCAACCGGAATGTTAAGGCGCTGGGCCTCCTTTACGGCGAGTTGCTCCTTGTTGGTGTCGATCACGAAGATCATATCCGGCGTGCCGCCCATGTCCTTGATGCCGCCGAGCGCCTTTTCGAGATTGTCGCGTTCGCGCGACAGCATCAGGCGCTCTTTCTTGGTCAGGCCGGCGGCGCCGACAGCGAGCATGTCGTCGAGCTTGCGCAGGCGCGCAATGGAGCCCGAAATCGTCTTCCAGTTGGTCAGCATGCCGCCGAGCCAGCGGGAGTTGACATAGTACTGGGCCGAGCGCTTGGCGGCGTCGGCGACGAGGTCCTGCGCCTGGCGCTTGGTGCCGACGAAGAGCACGCGGCCGCCGCGGGCCACGGTATCGCTCACCGCCTGCAGGGCGCGGTGCAGCATAGGCACGGACTGCGCGAGGTCGATGATGTGGATCTTGTTGCGCTCGCCGAAGATGTACTGGGACATCTTGGGGTTCCAGCGGTGGGACTGGTGGCCGAAATGCGCGCCTGCTTCGAGCAATTGGCGCATGGAAAAATCAGGGACTGCCATGGTCGTTTTCTCCGGTTACACGTGCCTCTGCGGATCAGTGCGGCCAAGCGTGGTCAGACCACGTTTCGCCACCGGATGGACGGAATAAACTTCCGACCGTGAAAGTCCGCATGTGGGATGGCAGGGGCGTTAGCAGGGTTCGGGGTAGAGGGCAAGCGGTTCAGCGCAGAACACTCCGTGACCATTGTCCTTTACGACGATTGAGACTCTCTCCTGCATTTCGGCAAACAGATCGATTCTGAGCGGTCTGTGTTTCATGGTCCGTTTCATTGCCACACTGAGACCCGCTTCACTTTCCGAAACGATATCCGCATGGCTCTCCACCTCAACTCAACTCCACACTCACCACCCCCTGAACGGCCCTGAGCGCCCCCGCAATCTGCGGATTGACCAAACGCTTGCCGGGCAGTTCGACCTCGATTTCCTCCTCGCCCTGATCGACGATGACCACGATGGAGACGCAGCCGTCGCCGGACTGTTTGAGGCGTTCGGCCAAAGCGGCGACCGGCTTGTCGTCGCGCAGGAAGATGCGCATGTCCTGCTTCTGGCGCGCGGCTGCGGCATCGAGCGGCTCGACGCCCTCGATGCGCGGCTTGACCTCGTCGCCATCGAGCGTGGCCGAGACCATCAGCAGCACGACATTGCCCGGTTCGAGCAGCTCGCGGAAGCGCTGCAGCCCTTCTGCGAACAGCACCGCCTCGAAATGGCCGCTCTGGTCCGAAAGCTGGACGATGCCCATCTTGTTCCCGGTCTTGGTGCGACGCTCGCTTCGGTCGATGACGGAAGCCGCGATCCGGCCCATGGACGCGCCGGTCTGGCGCACCGTGGCGGCGAATTCCGTGAAGCGGCGCACGCGCATGCGCGTTAGCACCGACTGATAGTCATCGAGCGGATGGCCAGTGAGGAAAAAGCCGACCGCAGCGTGCTCCTTCTGCAGCTTTTCGGAGGCGAGCCAGGGCTGCGTGGCCGGGATGACCAGTGCATCGACCCCTCCAATGCCGAACAGCTCGTTCTGGCCGCCCTGTGCAGCCTCGCGCGTGCGCTGCGCCAGGGCCATGATGCCATCGATGGCCGCCGTGGCGCGGGCGCGGTCCGGCTCCAGCACATCGAAGGCGCCCGCCGCGATCAACGCCTCCAAGGTGCGCTTGTTGATGCGCCGCGGATCAAGGCGCCGGGCGACATCCGGAAGATCGCGGAACGGCCCTGCCCGTTCGCGCTCGGAAACGATGCTGCCTACCGCCTCAGCGCCGACGCCCCGTATCGCCGCCAGCGCATAATGGATGGCGCCGTCGCGCACATCGAAATGCACGCCCGAGCGGTTGATAGAGGGCGGCTCGACCTTGATACCCATGCGCTCCGCGTCGCGCCGGAATTCGGACAACTTGTCGGTGTTGGACAGGTCCAGCGTCATCGACGCCGCCATGAACTCGACCGGATAATTCGCCTTCAGATAGGCCGTCTGGTAGGAGACGATGGCATAGGCGGCCGCGTGGCTCTTGTTGAAGCCGTAGTTGGCAAACTTGTCGAGCAGGTCGAAGATTTCCGAGGCCAGCGCTTCAGGAATGCGGCGATCCACCGCGCCGCCGACGAAGCGCTTGCGCTGCTGGTCCATCTCCTTCTGGTTCTTCTTGCCCATGGCGCGTCGCAGAAGGTCAGCCTCGCCAAGCGAGTAGCCCGACAGCGCCTGGGCCACCTGCATGACCTGCTCCTGATAGACGATGATGCCATGCGTCTCGGACAGGTAGGGCTCAAGAGCGGGGTGAATGTAGCTTGCCTGCTCCTGCCCGAGCTTCCTGCGGCAATAGGTCGGGATGTTGTCCATCGGGCCGGGGCGATAGAGCGCGACCAGTGCGATCAGGTCCTCGATTCGGTCAGCCTTCATCTCTACCAGAGCTTTCCTCATGCCAGCGCTTTCCACCTGGAACACAC
The DNA here is from genome assembly GCA_026400535.1 of Hyphomicrobiales bacterium. GTDB lineage: Bacteria > Pseudomonadota > Alphaproteobacteria > Rhizobiales > Beijerinckiaceae > Allobosea. The sequence goes on along the minus strand of JAPLOU010000052.1, from coordinate 249,100 downwards.
CGACCGTCTCGCCGCGCGCCAGCATCTCGTAGGTCCTCGGATCATCGAAGGGCAGGCTGTCGAGCTTCACCTCGATGCCGCGCTGGGCGATCAGCCGCACCGCCGTGGTCAGCACGGTCAGGGTCTTCAGGCCGAGGAAGTCAAACTTGACCAGCCCAGCCTGCTCAACCCACTTCATGTTGTACTGCGTGACGCGCGCGCCCGTGCGCGGGTCGCGGTACATCGGCACGAGCTGATCGAGCGGTCGGTCGCCGATCACCACGCCGGCGGCGTGGGTCGAGGCGTGCCGGTGCAGCCCCTCCAGCTTCTGGGCAATCTCCAGCATGCGCCCGACGATTGGCTCTTCCCTGGCCGCCATCTGCAGCTTCGGCTCGCCAGCGATCGCCTCGGCCAACGGGGTGATCTTGCCCGGTGCCTGCGGCACGAGCTTGGTCAGCTTGTCGACCTGGCCATAGGGCATCTCCAGCACACGGCCGACATCGCGCATCACGCCGCGCGCCAGCAAGGTGCCGAAGGTGATGATCTGCGCGACACGCTCATCGCCATAGCGCCGCTTGACGTACTCGATCACGTCCTCGCGCCTGTCCTGGCAGAAATCAATATCGAAGTCAGGCATCGAGACCCGATCGGGATTGAGAAAGCGCTCGAACAGCAGGCCGAACCGCAAGGGATCGACATCGGTGATCGTCAGGGCATAGGCGACCAGCGAGCCCGCGCCCGAGCCGCGGCCTGGCCCGACCGGAATGCCATGGCTCTTGGCCCACTTTATGAAGTCGGCCACGATCAGGAAATAGCCGGGGAAATTCATCCGCTCGATGATGGAAAGTTCGAAATCAAGCCGCTTGCGGTAATCGTCGACCGAAAAGCCGGTGGACGGCCCATGCGCTGCCAGTCGCTCGCGCAAGCCTGCCTCGGCCTGGTCGCGCAGCTCCGCCGCCTCGTCACGGCCGTCGGCTGTCTCGAAGCGCGGCAGGATCGGCTTGCGCACGACCGGACGCCAGGCGCAGCGCATTGCGACTTCGACGGTCGTGGCCGCGGCTTCGGGCAGATCGGCAAAGCGCTTGACCATCTCCGCGCGCGTGGCGAAGAACTGGCCCTCGCTGACGCGCCGCCGGTCGTCATCCGACATCAGGCGCCCCGCCGCGATCGCCATCAGGGCGTCATGCGCCTCGTAATCGGCCGCCTTGCCGAAGAAGGGCACGTTCGCGGCGACGATCGGCATGTCATGCTGATAGGCCAGCGCCAGCAGATCCGCCTCGGTCTCGAGACCGCCGCCGATGGCCGGCCGCTGGATCTCGACATAGAGCCGATCCCCGAAGATCTTTTGGAGCCGCGCCAGCCGGGTTGCGGCCAGTTCATGGCGACCTTCGCGCAGGGCGGAGTCAATTGGGCCATCCTGCCCACCGGTCAGCGCAATCACGCCTTGCGCATGCTCTGCCAGCAGATCAAGCGACACGACCGGCGCGGCGCCAAGTTCGGGCAGCATGTAGGCGGCGCTTACCAGCGCCAGAAGGCTCGCATATCCGGCCTCGCTCGCCGCCAGCAGCACGACATGCGGATGCGCCGCATGCAGCGGGCGGCGTGAAACGGCCTGCCCATCGGCGCAATCGACGCTCAACTGAATACCAACGATCGGCTGGACGCCGAGGCCGGCAAGCTTCTCCGAGAATTCGAGCGCCCCGAACAGATTGTTGGTGTCGGTCAGGGCAAGGGCGGGCTGCCTGTCGGCCACCGCAAGCTTGGCGAGTTTCTCAACCGTCATCGCTCCTTCGAGCAATGAATAGCTCGAATGCACGTGCAGATGCACAAAGGCCACATCGTCTGGAATCACGGGCGTCGGACCCTCCCCGGTCCGTTATCGCGCCGCTCACCCGGCGCGTCGAGGCCCGGCGCCCCACGACGTCGGGATATTCACACCCCCGGGGCGGACAGAAGCGCCGCCCAGGTCAGGATCATCACGATGAACGTTCCCAGAGACGCCAGTTCGGTGACGCCAACAACAAGACGACGGGTCATGACTCAACTCCATGTTTTTGATATGTTCTTGTTTGTATCGTTTTTGTTCTTTTGTCAAACGAAGTTCCAGAGCCTGTTGGGTCAGGGTTAATGCGCCGGCGCTGCTCTTGCGAGTAGCATAGCGACCTGGCAAGCGACGGGCTATTGGCATGGGGTCTGGCTATTTGCGTCCGCGTTGGCAAATGCAGCCGCCCGCCTGATTGCACCGATATTGCCGGTTTCACGACCATACGAACGACCGGATAGACCGTTTCGGAACTTGTCCGAGGCCAGCTGATGACCAGCTCCCATCACTTGTTTCCTGTTTGACAGAAATCCCGGCAACAGCCTGCCGAGCGAAACTCACGCTTGATCGCGCAGCTGGTTCCAGCAGCGATCTCCCGGCATTGGCCTGCGGCTTCCACAATGCGTTGTTTCAAACGTTCAGGCCAGTTGTCACCGCGGACAACTATCGAACGTCAGAGGGAACCGGAAACTCGATTTCAGTCCTGGGTGGAGCCGCACGAACCGCCGTGTCAAGAAACTGTTTGTCGCGCCGCCTCGGACGGCCGTCGAGGTCAGCACTGATGGCGCACATTCGGCCAGCACGGCCACCAATGCTGCCACCTTCAGCTATCACCGCATGATCTGTTCGTACCTAACCGATGGGACATCCATTTGCTCATCCGCTCCGTTCAGGGGTCAGCGCGCCAGCCGTCCAAGAGCAAACCTGGGTATACGACGGTCAGCGTGAACGTTCAGCCGGCAAATTTCTTGGTCGCTTGTCGCTCACCGCACTGGGCACTGGCTCAATCCAGATTCATCACCTGCCCGCCCTTGATCGTGACCCGGCGGTCCATCTGGCCGGCAAGTTCCAGGTTGTGGGTGGCGATCAAGGCCGCGAGGCCGGAGGCACGCACCAGCGAGGTGAGCGTGAGGAAGACGTGTTTCGATGTGCCGGGATCGAGGTTTCCGGTCGGCTCATCGGCCAGCAGCAGGCGCGGCGCGTTGGCGACGGCGCGCGCAATGGCGACGCGCTGCTGCTCGCCGCCGGACAACTCACCGGGCCGGTGTTTGAGGCGCTCGCCAAGCCCGAGAAAACCGAGCAATTCTGCCGCCCGTGTCCTCGCCTCCGCCTTACCAAGACCGCGGATCAGCTGCGGCATGACCACGTTCTCCTGCGCGGAGAACTCGGGGAGGAGATGGTGGAACTGGTAGACGAAGCCGATCTCGGTGCGGCGAATGCGCGTACGCGCGGCGTCGTCGAGCTTGGAAGTCGCCGTCCCGCCGATAAAAACCTCGCCGGCATCGGGATGTTCAAGCAGACCGGCCACATGCAGCAGGGTCGATTTGCCGGTGCCTGACGGGGCCACCAGCGCGACGAGCTCGCCGGGCCAGATTGCGAAATCAGCCTTCTTGAGAATGTCCAGCGAGCCGCCGCTTTGCTGGTAGCTGCGGTCGACCTTGGACAGGAACAGGGCTGGCGTGATCGGCTCGGCCATGACCGCTCACCCGTACCGCAGCGCTTCGACGGGATCGAGCTTCGCGGCACGCCAGGCTGGGTACAGCGTGGCCAGAAGCGAGAGCACAAGCGCCATCGCGACGACGGCGACGACCTCGGTCGGATTGGTCTCGGCCGGAATCTCGGTCAGGAAACGGACGGTCGGATCCCAGAGTTGGGTTCCGCTGATCCGGGAGGCGAACTGCTGGATCGCCTGGATGTTGGCGCAGATGAACAGCCCGAGCCCAAAGCCGGCAAGTGTCCCGACAACCCCGATCGATGCGCCTGTGATCAGGAAGACCCGGAGGATCGAGCCGCTGGTGGCGCCCATGGTTCGCAGGATTGCAATGTCCGTGCTCTTGTCCTTCACCAGCATGATAAGGCCCGAGACGATATTCAGGGCGGCGACCAGCACGATCAGCATCAGGATTAGGAACATCACATTGCGCTCGACCTCGAGCGCGGAGAAGAAGGTCCGGTTGCGCTGCCGCCAATCGGTCAGAACCAGCGGACGGGGCGCGTTGGCCTCGATCGCGTCCCTCACGCTTTGGGTCCGGTCGGCGTTCTCGATGAAGACCTCGATCACGTTCACGTCGTCGTCGCGGTTGAAATAGGCCTGCGCCTCGCCCAGCGGCATGAAGGCGAAGGTTCCATCGAACTCCGACATGCCGATCTCGAACACGGCCACCACTGGATAGGCCTTGATGCGCGGCATCGTGCCGAACGGGGTCGCCGCGCCGCGCGGGCTGATCACGGTCAGTGTGTCGCCCGCCCTGATCGACAGTGTCTGCGCCAGGCGCTCGCCGATGGCGATGCCGGCGGCCGCATCGAAGCCGTCCAGCGTTCCTTGCTTGATATTGCCGGCAATGAAGGAAATGCGCTTGATGTCGGCTTCACGCATCCCGCGCACGAGCACGCCGCTGTTGCCGTACTGCGACGAGGCCAGCGCCTGCCCCTCCACCATCGGGATTGCCAGCTTCACGCCGGGCACGGCCATGAGCTTGTCCGCCACCTCGCGGTAGTCGTCGAGCGGGCGTTCGATGGGGGTGAGGAAGATATGGCCGTTCACGCCGACGATCTTGTCGAGCAACTCCTTGCGGAAGCCGTTCATCACCGAGAGCACGATGATCAGAGTAGCAACCCCCAGCATGATGCCGAGGAACGAGAAGCCGGCGATGACGGATACGAAGCCCTCGCGCCGCCGCGTGCGTAAATAGCGCGACGCGAGCATCCACTCGAAGCGCGCAAATGGCCGCGTGTCCGCCGCTGTGTCGTTCATGGCCGGATCATGCCTTGCCGATCAGTTTGTCAAGCGCGGCGGCTGGTGTCAGCACCTCGCGCTCGCCGGTCCGGCGACGCTTCAGCTCGACCTTGCCCTCCGCGAGACCCTTGGGTCCGACGATCAGCTGCCAGGGTGAACCGATCAGGTCGTTGACGACAAACTTGGCGCCCGGACGCTCGTCACGATCATCGTAAAGAACATCGACACCCGCCTTCGTCAGCGCGGCGTAGACGTTGTCGCAGGCGGCCTCCGTTCCGGCATCGCCCGTTTTCAGGTTGAGCAGCGACACCGTGAAGGGCGCAATCGCATCAGGCCAGATGATGCCCGCATCGTCATGATTGGCTTCGATCAGGGACGCGATCAACCGCGTCGGGCCGATGCCGTAAGAGCCCATGTGCACATGGGTGTCCTTGCCATCGGGGCCTGCGACAGTCGCGCCCATGGGTTCGGAGTACTTGGTGCCGAAGTAGAAAATGTGGCCGACCTCGATGCCGCGCGCCGAAACCCGCGACGCTGCGGGAATGGCTGTGTAGGCAGCTTCGTCATGCATCTCGGACGTAGCGGCATAGAGTGATGTCCAGCGGTCGACGATAGCCTGCAGACCTGCGACGTCGTCGAAATCCGTGTCGGCCGGCGGCACGGCGAAATCGAGGAAGTCACGGTGACAGAAGACTTCGCTTTCGCCCGTCGAGGCCAGGATGATGAACTCATGGCTGAGATCACCGCCGATCGGGCCGGTGTCGGCCCGCATGGGAACCGCCTTAAGGCCGAGGCGCTCGAACGTGCGCAGATAGGCTACGAACATCTTGTTGTAGGCATGGACAGCGCCGGCCTTGTCGAGATCGAAGGAATAGGCATCCTTCATCAGGAACTCGCGGCCCCGCATCACGCCGAAGCGCGGGCGCACCTCGTCGCGGAACTTCCACTGGATATGGTAAAGGTTCAGCGGCAGTTCCTTGTAAGACTTCACGTAGGACCTGAAGATCTCAGTGATCATCTCCTCATTGGTCGGTCCGAACAGAATTTCGCGGTCATGCCGGTCACGGATCCGCAGCATCTCCTTGCCATAGGCGTCATAGCGGCCGCTCTCACGCCAGAGATCGGCTGACTGTATGGTTGGCATCAGCAGCTCGACCGCGCCGGAGCGGTTCTGCTCTTCGCGGATGACGGCGTTGATCTTGTTCAAGACACGCAGGCCGAGCGGCAGCAGCGTGTAGCTGCCCGCAGCCTGCTGGCGGATCATCCCGGCGCGCAGCATCAGGCGATGCGAGACAATCTCCGCTTCTTTGGGGGTATCACGCAGGATGGGCAGGAAATAGCGGGACAGACGCATGGGAACCCTGTTTGCAGCGCGGCATGGCGGAGACGCGAGTCGGATCCGCTCACGACCCAGCGACTGACACCATTCACAGGCCAAAAATGCAAGCTTGGATTGCTACGGCTTCGAAAACCGTTGCGTCAGCCGCAGCGCGACCGCCTCAGGAACGAACTGCGAGATGTCCCCGCCCATGGCCGCGATCTGGCGGACCAGCGTCGCCGTCACCGGGCGAACCCGTGGCGACGCCGGCAGGAACACCGTGAGCAGATCAGGCGACATTGCACCGTTCATGCCCGCCATCTGCATTTCGTAGTCAAGGTCGGTGCCGTCGCGAAGCCCACGGATCATCATCGTGGCCCCAGCCCTGTGGGCGGCATTCACGGCGAGGTCGTCGAAGGTCACGACCTCGAAGACAGCCTGTTCGACGCGCGCGACCGGCCCGCAGACCTCGCGCAGCATCTCGGCCCGTTCCTCGGCGCCGAACAGCGGCGCCTTGCCAGGATGAACCCCGATGGCCACCACGAGACGATCGACCATCCGGCATGCCTGCCTGACCACATCGACATGACCGTTTGTGACGGGATCAAACGAACCGGTGTAAAGCGCTGTGCGTGTCATGAGACAAGCGTTAGCGCGCAGGCGACCGGATTGGAAGTGGCGTCGGCCCATTGTTCCAGGACACAGCCGCCTGCCATCGTCCCATCAACGCATGAGACACCTTATCGGCGCGGCGCGCCGTGCGGCTTTCTCGATCAGGCGCATCTGGACCGCCTGTTCAAGCGGACGGCCGGCCAATCACCCAGGCAGCACCGATCGCGCACGGGCTCATCGCGGCAGAGCCCGGGCATTGATCGGCAGGAGTTTGCTCCCCTGCCAGCTTGTTCTCAGCTTGCAGCGTTACAGCGCAAGATCTTGCTGTACAGAGCCAAATCGTGATCGGAAAATCTCTGTTGCCCTGTCTACTCGGGCCTGCACTCGCCGCACTTGCCGCGATGGAGCCTGTCGGTCTCGACCGGTGGGCGGAGGCCAGCTGCTCAGCTGGGCCTTTCAGCCCGTCTACTCCGGCCATCGCGCCGGGCGTGGCCCGAAAGCATCTACAGTCACCTCCGGCGGAGGCCTCGGGTCATTTTTGATACGCATCAAACCTTGTCGGAGTCCAGAATCGCACGCTCAATGCTTGCCGCCGCAAGGGTTCAGGCTGCCGGGTCATCGAACCCGCGCTCTGAACGCCTCGCCGACGCGTCAGGGCCGCCTCAGCGCCATCACCATGGCGGGCCACTCGTCCATGTGATCGATGACAGCCATCGCTCCGGCCTCGGTGAGGCGACGGGCGATGCGCGCCTTGTCGTGGGCGACGCCGGTGAAGCCCACAACCGGCATGCCAGCGGCCCGGGCAGCCACCACGCCGGGCACAGAATCCTCGATCACAAGGCAGCGCTCTGGCCTGACGCCCATCTGCTCCGCCGCGAAAAGGAACACGTCCGGATGCGGCTTGCCGCGCGAGACCTGACTGGCTGAAAACACGTGGGGATCGAACAGATCGATCAGCCCCGCTGTCGTCAGATTGCGCTTGAGCGGTACCAGGCTGGTTGACGACGCCACGCAGCGGGTGCCGTCTACCAGGCTCACGGCCTCGCGCACGCCGGGCAAGGTCGGGAGTTTATGCGAGAAACGCAGCAGGGCCTCGCGCTCGATGCCGCTTTCAAACTCCGGTGGCAACGGCCCGCCATATTCGCGTTCGAGGATCTTCCGGCCTTCCGTCACCGGAATCCCGACCATGGCGTCCACATAGGAGTCGAGCGTCCAGTGGGTCAGCCCGATCGCGTGATAGGCCTTCAGATTGACTTCGGCGTAGATCGTCTCGGTGTCGATCAGTGTGCCGTCACAGTCATAGATGATGAGGTCGTGCGGCACTGGTGCATCCGGAACAGAGCGCCTTCCTAAAGCGATGTTTTGCACTTCTCAAGGGTGCGCGCTGGATCCCAGCAACGTCCGGAACGGTGCTCCTCCAATGGCTGCTGATCCGGCGAGAGCTCTTGGCGTTGTGAGAGGCCGAGGAACGCGACAGTCCCGGTTGACCCAGAACGCCCAATCCCGTCTCGTCACCTGGTCCAGGAAGCACCGTGCAGCCCTGCTGGACACGTTTCCGGTGGTCGAGAAAGAACACAAAAGCGAAAAGACAAATCATGAACCGTCACGGCCTGGTCCTCGTCGGCGCCCTTGCCGCCGGCCTCACGGCTTCACCGTCAGCATTCGCGCAGGCGAAGCCCAAGGTGATCGGCCTGATCTGGTCCAATCTTCAGGAAGAACGCTGGAAGATCGGTGAGGCCATCATCAAGAAAGCGATCAACCCGGGCGTCGCGGTGGTGGGCTATGGCCGCCTAATCGAGATTCCACAGACCTTCTACCTGACCTTCGACAACAGCGATATCGGCCGGATGATGGTGCGCGAGGTCCTCAAGGCCAAGCCGGAGGGCAATTACGTCTTCATCAAGGGGGCGGGTTCCGATCCGAGCGCCAACGTCCTGTTCCATGGCTCCATGGCAGTGCTTGAGCCGGCCAACGATGCTAGAACGATCAAGAGTGTCGGCGAGGCGTTCACCGATGGCTGGCTTCCGGCCAATGGCCAGCGGAACATGGAGCAGGTCGCCCAACCGGATGAGGCCGTAAGCGTCCAACGCTGAGGACCATCCTAGGCCATGACGGTTCCGGCATGAAGCGCCACGACGCAGAGCCAAGAAGCCATACTGCGCGCGTCCATGGTTACATCTGTGTACCCGATGCAACGTCAACACGTCATCACTTCCAAAAATTGAATGTCCTTTACACGCATGAACTCAACCGGCGTCCCCATCCGCCTCGTCATCGCCACCGTCGTCTGTGATGTGTTCGACGCTGACGACCCGTTCTGCCTCGGCCGTGTTGAAGACGATCACGCCTTGTGTCGACCGGCCTGCCACGCGGATTCCCGCCACGGGCACCCGGATCAGTTGCCCACCATCGGTCACCAGCATGATTTGGTCCTCGTCAGCCACGGGGAAGGAAGCGACGAGACGCCCGTTGCGTTCGTTCACGACCATGGCAACGATGCCCTTGCCGCCGCGTCCGGTCACCCGATACTCGAAGGAAGAGGTCCGCTTGCCGTAGCCCCTTTCGGACACGGTGAGCACAATCTGCTCGGCCATCACCATTTCGGCATGGCGCTCGGGCGGCAACTGAACGTCGTCGGTTGCGCTGTCTTCGGCGTCCGGCGCGGCGCTCTCGCCCGGCACCTCATCCTGACTCTCGCCAGCGGCGGCGCGCCGCATCTTCAGATAGGCCCCCCGTTGATCGGCCGTGGCTTCAAGATGGTGCAGGATCGCCAGCGAGATGACCTTGTCCCCTTCGGCAAGATTGATGCCCCTCACGCCCGTCGAGTCACGGCCCTTGAAGACCCGGACCTCTGGCACAGCGAAGCGGATGCACTGGCCCTGCGCGGTCGTCAGCAGAACATCGTCAGCCTCCGAGCAGATCTGGACGTCGACAATGGCATCGCCTTCGTCGAGCTTCATCGCGATCTTGCCATTGCGGTTGACCTGCACGAAGTCCGAGAGCTTGTTGCGACGGACATTGCCCGACGCGGTCGCAAACATCACGTCGAGCGTATCCCAACTCGCTTCGTCCTCCGGCAGCGGCATGACAGTGGTGATGCGCTCGCCCTGCTCCAGCGGCAGCAGGTTGACCAGCGCCTTGCCGCGCGCATTGGGAGCGGCCAGCGGCAGCCGCCAGACCTTTTCCTTGTAGGCCTGGCCGAGCGAGGAAAAGAAGATCAGCGGCGTATGCGTATTGGCGACGAACAGGCGGGAAACGAAGTCCTCGTCGCGCGTGGCCATGCCCGAGCGGCCCTTGCCGCCGCGGCGCTGGGCGCGATAGGTCGAAAGCGGCACGCGCTTGATGTAGCCGCCGTGGCTGACCGTGACGACCATATCCTCGCGGGCTATCAGATCCTCGTCTTCGAGGTCGGCATCCCAATCCTGGATCACGGTCTTGCGCGGTGTGGTATGGGCCGTGCGGATCTCGCCGAGTTCGGACTTGACTAGCCCCATGATCCGCTCGCGCGAGCGCAGGATCGCCAGGAAATCCTCGATCTCCGTCGCGAGCTTGGTCAGTTCGTCGCCGATTTCGTCCCGGCCAAGGGCCGTGAGGCGGGCAAGGCGCAGTTCGAGGATCGCGCGGGCCTGCACATCGGACAGGCGATAGGTGCCGTCCTCGTTGATCGGATAGCGCGGATCGTCGACGAGCCGGATCAGCGGGGCGAGATCTGACGCCTGCCACATACGCCCTGTGAGGGCCTCGCGGGCTGCGTTCGGGTCCGGCGATGTGCGGATGATGCGGATCACCTCGTCGATGTTGGCGACCGCAATGGCGAGGCCGCATAACACATGCGCCCGCTCGCGCGCCTTGGTCAGCAGGAACTTGGTGCGCCGCGAAATGACCTCCTCGCGGAAGTCCACGAAGGCCTTGATGAAGTCCTTGAGGTTGAGCGTCTCGGGACGTCCGCCGTTTAGCGCCACCATGTTGCAGCCAAAGCTGGACTGCAGCGGCGTGAAGCGGAACAGCTGGTTCAGCACCACGTCCGCCACGGCGTCGCGCTTGAGTTCGATCACCATGCGCATGCCGTCGCGGTCCGACTCGTCGCGCAGGTCGGAGATGCCCTCCAGCCGCTTCTCGCGCACAAGGTCCGCGATCTTCTCGAGAAGCGTCGCCTTGTTGACCTGATAGGGCAGTTCAGTGACGATGATCGCCTCGCGCTCCTTGCGGAGTTCCTCGATCTCTGTTTTGGCGCGCATGATCACCGAGCCGCGGCCGAGATGATAGGCCGCGCGAATGCCGCCGCGGCCCATGATGAAGCCGCCGGTCGGGAAGTCCGGACCCGGCACGATGTCGATCAAATCATCGATGCTGATTTCGGGGTCGTCGATGTAGGCGATGCAGGCGTCGATGACCTCGCCGAGGTTGTGCGGCGGGATGTTCGTGGCCATGCCGACGGCAATGCCGCCGGCGCCATTGACCAGAAGGTTGGGATAGCGCGCCGGCAGGACAGTCGGCTCTTCCTTGGAATCGTCGTAGTTGGCCTGGAAGTCGACGGTTTCTTTATCGAGATCCTCAAGGAGCGCCATGGCCGGTCGTGCGAGGCGGCTTTCGGTGTAGCGCATTGCCGCCGGCGGATCGCCGTCGACCGAGCCAAAGTTGCCCTGCCCATCGACAAGCATGAGGCGCATCGAAAAGTCCTGCGCCATGCGGACAAGCGCATCATAGATCGCCTGGTCGCCATGCGGGTGATACTGACCCATCACGTCGCCGACGATGCGGGCCGACTTCACATATTTGCGGTCCGGCGTGAAGCTGTTCTCCCACATGGCGTAGAGGATGCGGCGATGGACCGGCTTCAACCCGTCGCGAACGTCCGGCAAGGCGCGGCTCACAATCACGCTCATGGCGTAATCGAGATAGCTCTTGCGCATCTCGTCGGTGATCGAGATCGGCTTGATGTCGCTGCCCGCCGCAGGGGCGGGCGGGCTTGGCGGCTTGATGTCGTCTTCGCTCACTGACAGGTTCCGTCTGCAAATCCAATGGCATCGGGTCTAGATGATTCAGGGTCACGAAGCCAGCAAAACACGCAGCCGTCCACGACCTATTTATGACTTGAAAATCAAACGCTTAATTGCTGATTTTCAGCCAGATCGCTGTTGCGTCGTCACAGCGCTTCCAGCGCGGCTTGAGCTTGCCGTCCGGATCAGTTTCGCGCTCGAATCGGCGTAGTTGCTGGACGATCTCGGCAAGGCCATCGCGACGCGCGGCAGCCATCAGCGCCTGCGGCGACGCATACACGCCATAACGCAGCTCGGCGGCGGCGAAGCCGTCCGTCATGAGCAACACGTCGGCTTCGGACGCGACCACCGCTGCCTGCGCCAGATGGCGGACAAAGCCGGGATCAGGTGCCAGAATCCGGGCATTGCCTGCGGCGAGCGCGAGCGCGCGCATGGCTCGGAGCTGCACCAGCGCTCCGGGCTCCCGGAAACGCTCTGCGGGATCCCCCGCAGCGCCGACCTGGGCCACCAACGCCGCTTCCGCCTCTTCGCTGACCGGACTCGCGCCGAAGGCGCTCACGGGCCCACCGGCTGGCTGGACCAGCGCCCGGCAATCGCCCGACCATGTAATCGTGATGACGCCCTCGTCGGCCGTCGCCAGCATGAAGGCCCCGCAGGGCAGCTCCCAGGCCTCTGCCAGGGGGCGCGTCCGCTCCGCCTCAAAACAACCGACCAGATCGTCGGCCAGCGCAGCCATCAAGTCGTCCGGTCGCGTGAGGGCGGCATGCCGGGTCAGGGCCTCGTGGGCGCGCTGGGCCAGCCAGGCGGCGTCGCTGCCCGCGCCCATAAAGGGCTCTCCAAGGCCGGTCGCGCCGTCGATAACCCAGGCATGGCAGCCGCCAATGCCAACGCGGTCCTCGTTGGCCTTGTGGCGGAAGCCACCCTGACTGATCTGGTCAATGACCGATATGACCCGCATGACGCTCAAGCGGCGGTGGTGCTGGTCTTCAGCGGTCGGCGGGCCAGGATCTCCTTGAGGAATCGGCCCGTATGGCTCGCAGGCACCTTGCAGATATCCTCCGGCGTGCCCTCGGCCACAACGGTGCCGCCGCCGTCGCCGCCTTCCGGCCCCATGTCGATGACCCAGTCAGCGGTCTTGATGACTTCGAGGTTGTGCTCGATCACGACGACGCTGTTGCCCTGGTCTACCAGTTCATGCAGCACTTCCATCAGCTTGGCCACGTCGTGGAAATGCAGGCCCGTGGTTGGCTCGTCAAGGATGTAGAGCGTGCGCCCGGTGGCGCGCTTCGACAGCTCCTTGGAGAGCTTCACGCGCTGCGCCTCGCCTCCCGACAATGTCGTCGCCTGCTGGCCGACCTTGATGTAGTCAAGGCCGACTCGCGCCAGCGTCGCCATCTTGTCGCGGATGCCCGGCACGGCCTTGAACAGATCCGCCGCCTCCTCGACAGTCATGTCGAGCACGTCGGCGATCGAGTGGCAACGGAACTTCACCTCCAGCGTCTCGCGGTCATAGCGCTTGCCCTTGCAGACATCGCACGTGACGTAGACATCGGGGAGGAAGTGCATCTCGATCTTGATCACGCCATCGCCCTGGCAGGCCTCGCAGCGCCCGCCCTTGACGTTGAATGAGAATCGGCCCGGCTGGTAGCCGCGCGCCTTGGCCTCTGGCAAACCGGCGAACCACTCGCGGATCGGGGTGAAAGCGCCGGTATAGGTGGCCGGGTTGGAGCGCGGCGTGCGCCCGATCGGCGACTGGTCGATGTCGATGACCTTGTCGAGGTGCTCGAGGCCTTCGAGGCGGTCGAACGGCGCCGGATGCTCGATCGAGCCATTCAGTTTGCGCGCCACGGCCTTGTACAGCGTGTCGATCACGAGCGTCGACTTGCCGCCGCCGGAGACGCCGGTGATGCAGACAAAGCTGCCAAGCGGAAGATCGACCGAGACATCCTTGAGATTGTTGCCGCGCGCGCCGATGAGCTTGAGGACCCTGCCCTTCTGCGCCTTGCGGCGGCGCGCCGGCACCGGAACCGACAGCTCGCCCTTGAGATACCTGCCGGTCAGAGAGGCCGGGTTGGCCATCACCTCATTCGGCGTTCCGCATGCCACGATCTCGCCCCCATGCACGCCCGCGCCGGGGCCGACATCGACAACGTAGTCGGCCTGAAGAACCGCGTCCTCGTCATGCTCCACCACGATGACCGTGTTGCCGAGGTCGCGCAGACGCCTGAGCGTGCCGAGCAGCCGCTCATTGTCGCGCTGGTGCAGGCCGATCGACGGTTCATCGAGTACATACAGAACGCCGGTCAGCCCCGACCCGATCTGCGAGGCGAGCCTGATGCGCTGGCTCTCGCCGCCCGACAGGGTGCCCGAAGAGCGCGACAAGGTGAGATATTCAAGCCCGACATCGAGCAGAAATGTCAGCCGGTCGCGGATCTCCTTGAGGATACGGGTCGCGATCTCGTTCTGCTTGCTGTTCAGGCTTGCGGGCAGCACGCTGAACCAATCGAGCGCATCGCGCACGGAGAGCTGCGAGATGCTGCCGATATGGCTCATCGCAACCTTTACCGCCAGCGCCTCAGGCTTAAGCCGGAAGCCGTGGCAGGCCGCGCAGGGCGTCTCGCTCATGTAGCGTCCGATCTCGTCGCGCGCCCAGTCGGATTCGGTCTCGCGATAACGCCGCTCCAGATTGGTGATCACACCCTCGAAGGGCTTGTTCACCTCATAGGAGCGCAGGCCATCATCATAAGCAAAGCGGACCGCCTCGTTTCCGGTACCGTAGAGGATCGCGAAACGGGCGGCGTCCGGCAGATCACGCCAGGGTTTTGTCATCGAGAACCCCAAGTGGCGCGATAACGCCTGCAAGGTCTGCACATAATAGGGCGAGGTCGACTTGGCCCAGGGAGCGACTGCGCCGGCCTTCAGCGTTGCGCCGTGATCCGGCACGACCATGTCGGGATCGATGCGCATCTCGTGGCCGAGGCCGTCGCAGGTCGGACAGGCTCCGAACGGGTTGTTGAAGGAAAACAGGCGCGGCTCAACCTCGGGGATCGTGAAGCCGGACACGGGACAGGCGAACTTCGATGAGAAGATCGTGAATCTCGCTTCGCCCTTTTGGTCTTTCTCGTCGGCGTATTCGACAGTGGCGAGCCCATCGGCGAGTTCGAGCGCCGTCTCGAAGCTTTCGGCCAGCCGCGAGGCGATGTCCGGACGCACCACGATCCGGTCCACGACAATGTCGATATCGTGTTTGATCTTCTTGTCGAGCCCCGGGGCGTCCGCGATCTCGTAAAACTGCCCGTCGATCTTGACGCGTTGGAATCCGCGCTTCTGGTAATCAGCCAATTCCTTGCGGTATTCGCCCTTGCGTCCGCGCACCACCGGGGCAAGCAGGAACAGACGCGTCTTCTCGGGCAGTGCCAGCACCCGGTCCACCATCTGGCTGATGGTCTGGCTCTCGATCGGCAGCCCTGTCGCCGGCGAATAGGGAATGCCAACGCGCGCCCAGAGCAAGCGCATGTAGTCGTAGATCTCGGTAACGGTGGCCACAGTCGAGCGCGGATTTTTCGATGTCGTCTTCTGCTCGATTGAAATTGCCGGCGAGAGTCCATCGATCTGGTCGACATCCGGCTTCTGCATCATTTCCAGGAACTGTCGCGCATATGCTGATAGAGACTCGACATAGCGGCGCTGCCCCTCGGCATAAATTGTATCAAAGGCCAGCGAGGACTTGCCGGAGCCGGACACGCCGGTGAACACGACGAGCTTGTCGCGTGGCACGGTCAGGTCGACATTCTTGAGATTATGCTCGCGTGCGCCGCGAACCGAAATGATCCGCGCGTTGGGATCGGCCAGCCGGTTCTTGTCGAACATGTCGTCCGGACGATCAGTAGAACGGGCCATAGGATGCTCTGTCGGTCCTTGTCAGAAAGCTGACGGATATCACAGGCAAGCGCGGTTCAATCATCCTGTGGCCAGTTATCAACGGCGACATGATAGCGCAGAGCGCCATGGCGCGCCTGCTCTGGGCGGATCGTCCTGGATGCAAAGTCGACATGCCGACTCAATTCTCCCCAACCGATTGCATGGAACAGATCAAGAACATCTTGATTTTGGCAAGCGTCTTCCTTTAAGTGGGGCGTAAAGAGACCGCAGCGTGGCTGCACTATCAGGAGTTTGGGTCATGTCCGGCAGCGTCAACAAGGTCATCCTCATCGGAAACCTCGGCAAGGACCCGGAAGTCCGCCGCATGCCGTCCGGCGACGCCGTGGTCAATTTTTCGCTCGCCACGACGGAAAGCTGGCGCGACAAGGCAACCGGCGAGCGCAAGGACAAGACCGAATGGCATGATGTGGTCATTTTCAACGAAAACCTCGCCAAGGTCGCGGAGAGCTATCTGCGCAAGGGCAGCAAGGTCTACATTGAGGGCCAGTTGCAGACCCGCGAGTGGGACGACCAGCAGTCGGGCCAGAAGCGTCGCCGGACAGAAGTGGTGCTGCAGCGTTTCCGGGGTGAATTGACCTTGCTCGACAGCCGCGGGCGCGGCGACGGCGGCGAGGTGGGCGCAGGCGGTGGGATGGTCGAGGACCGTTCCGGCGGGAGCCAATTCGGCCGCGCCAGCCCGATGGAAAGACGTCCCGCGGCCCCTGCAGGGCGCGCTGCGAACATCGACGACGACATCCCGTTCTGAGAGCGGGTCAAGGACAGTGGTAAACTCCCCGAACTCCCAGGCGACGCTGCAGCCCCTGATTGATTGGGTCGCGCTGGAAAGCCCGACCCGGCACATCGCTGGCGTGAACGCGATGATGGATCTGGTCGAGGCCGAAATGGCCGGCGAGCCGGTCCATGTCGAGCGCATCGCGGGGCGCGACGGTCTGGGCGACACGCTCGTGCTGAGCGCCGGGCTCGCCGCAGACAAGCCGGGCATCCTTGTGATGTCGCATCTGGATACGGTCCATCCGGTCGGCACCAGTTCACAGAACCTCAAGGTCCGGATCGAAGGCGACCGGCTCTATGGTCCGGGCGTCTATGACATGAAGGGCGGTGCGTGGCTGGCGTTGCAGGCCTTCAAGGATGCGGCCCGCGCCGGCGCCGGGCAACGGCCGCTTCGGTTTCTGTTCACGCCCGATGAGGAGATCGGAAGCCCGACCACACGGGGCATCATCGAGGACCTTGCCCGTGCGGCAAGCCATGTTCTCGTGACTGAACCGGCGCGCGAGGGCGGCAAGATCGTAACAGCCCGCAAGGGTGTCGGTCGTTTCGAGGTCACCATAGAAGGCAGGCCAGCGCACTCCGGTTCGCGCCACGCCGATGGCCGAAGTGCAATCCGCGAAGCTGCACGGCAGATCCTCGCGATCGAAGCCCTGACGGACTACGATCGCGGCATCACCGCGACCGTGGCACTGATCAATGGCGGCACGGCGCCCAATGTCATTCCGCAGCACGCCTGGTTCACCATCGATCTCCGGATCCGGACCGTCACGGACGGATCAGCCCTTGAGGCCCAGTTGCTGGGTCTGACCTCGCACGATCCCGATGTGAAGCTGAAGGTCTTCGGCGGCATGAACCGGCCGCCTTATGAGAAGTCCAAGGACGTCGCGGCGCTGTTTGACCATGCGGTGCGGCTCGCCAGCGACATCGGCTTCACGCTTCAAGACTGCCCCATGACCGGCGGCGGCTCGGACGGGAACTTCACGGCGGCGTTGAATGTGCCAACGCTTGACGGTCTTGGGATTGATGGCGACGGCGCGCATACGCTCGAGGAGTACGGTTTGATTTCCTCGATTGCGCCGCGCCGCGAACTGATGCGGCGTCTGCTGTCAACGCTCTAGCTTTGGGCTTTCAAAAGGCCGGGTCTACCGCCGCAGACTGATGTTGCGACACACGCGCAACGTCAGGAGAACCTGGATGAACGTTGACAAGAATGCGCGACTGACGCCGTTTGGTCGACAGGCGATCGTTCGCCGCGTCATGGGCGAGGAGCGGCTGTCGGCGGCGGTGCCAACTGCAGCCGTCTGCCCGCGGACCGTGCGCACATGGATGGCGCGGGTTGACGCCGAAGGCACGACAGGCCGATCGGATCGCTCCTCCCGACCGCACAGTTTGCGCCGCCCGACGCCAAAGACCGCTCTGGACGAGATTGTAGCGCTGCGTGGGATCAGATGCCCAGCAAGGAGATCCCCAGGATCGTCGGCGTGTCTCCCGCCACCGTCAGGCGCGTCCTCAAAGCAGCGCGTCTTAGCCGCATGAAAATGTCGATCAAACGCCGAAGGCGGTGCGCTAAGAGCGGAATAAACCCGGCGCGATGAACCATCGCGACATCAAGAAACTCGACCGCTTCGACCGCGTGGCCACCGCATCACCGGCGACCGCAGGAGGCAAAGCAACGCGCTCGGCATCGCCTTCACCGATGTGGTGCCAGACAAAAAATCCGTCAGCGCAACGCAAGGCACGCGCAGCAAATGGTCACCGGCCAAGGCAAAGAACGCCCGCAACCCGAACGCGATGACACAGGCGCGCAGCGCGGTCGCTTTGGGCTGCACACGGACATGCCTCGCGTCACCGGCCGGAAGATCGGTGCGAGCCCGGGCGGGTCGAGCCTGACACGGAGCGTGACGAGGGCGGCGGCGAAGTCGTAGAGCATGGCAGTCTGTTAGCGCGAGGCGGGCCAAACGGCGACCTTGCAGTTCACGCAAAGCCGTTTTGTGTCCCTGCGTGGTCGTCCGGTCTGGCTTTTTGCCACACAGTCGGCAACAAGCCGAGCATGCTCCATCTCAATGACCTCACCTATCGCCTCGGACCAAGGCTTCTCATCGAGAATGCCTCCGTCGCGTTGCCGCCCAACGCCAAGGTCGGGCTTGTCGGCCGCAACGGCACCGGCAAGACCACCCTGTTCCGTATCATCATGGGCGAGCTGTCCACCGAGAGCGGCGGTGTCTGCCTGCCGAAGAATGTGCGGATCGGCGGGGTGTCGCAGGAGGCACCGGGCGGCCCCGAAAGCCTGCTCGCGGTGGTTCTGGCCGCCGACACCGAGCGCAAGGCGCTATTGGCGGAAGCCGAAACAATGCAGGACCCGATGCGCCGTGCCGACATCGAAATGCGGCTGGTCGACATCGGTGCCTATTCGGCCGAAGCACGCGCCGCCTCGATCCTTCACGGTCTCGGCTTCGACGCGGAGACCCAGAAGCGGCCCTGCTCGTCCTTCTCGGGCGGTTGGCGGATGCGCGTGGCGCTGGCGGCGGTTCTGTTCACCGAGCCGGACCTGCTGCTGCTGGACGAGCCCACCAACTATCTCGACCTCGAGGGCACGCTCTGGCTTTATGACTATCTGGCGAAGTACCCTCACACGGTCCTCGTCATCAGCCATGACCGCGAGTTGCTCGACACCTGCGTCGATCACATCCTGCATCTTGATCAAGCCAAGTTGACGCTCTATCGCGGCGGCTACTCCTCCTTCGACCGGCAGCGCACCGAGAAGATGCTGCTGGTCGGCAAGATGAGGGACAAACAGGAAGCCGAGCGCAAGCATCTGCAGGCCTTCGTGGACCGCTTCAAGGCCAAGGCCTCGAAGGCAAAGCAGGCACAGTCGCGCGTCAAACGGCTGGAGAAGCTGGCCCCGATCTCGGCCATCGTCGACAGTCAGGTGCTGCCGTTCCACTTTCCCGAGCCGAAACGGGAAATGTCGCCGCCGCTCTACACCTTCGACGAGGCCGCCGTGGGCTACGGCGACAAGCCG
The DNA here is from genome assembly GCA_026400535.1 of Hyphomicrobiales bacterium. Classification (GTDB taxonomy): domain Bacteria; phylum Pseudomonadota; class Alphaproteobacteria; order Rhizobiales; family Beijerinckiaceae; genus Allobosea. The sequence continues at coordinate 229,681 of JAPLOU010000052.1, read as the reverse complement.
ATCCTCAACCGTTTGAACCTGTCGATCCAGCCGGATGACCGGATCGCGCTGCTCGGGCAGAACGGCAACGGCAAGTCGACCTTCTGCAAGCTGCTGGCGAGCAAACTCGCGCCGATGTCGGGCGAGGTCCGCCACTCCTCCAAGATCGAGGTGGCCTATTTCGCCCAGCATCAGGTCGATGAACTCAGGCTCAACGAAACCCCGGTCCAGCACATCGCGCCGCTCATGCCGGAAATGCCGGAAGCCAAGATCCGCGCCCGCGCGGCGCAGATGGGATTTCCAGCCTCGAAGGCCGATACAAAGGTCGACAAGTTGTCAGGCGGCGAAAAGGCGCGGCTGATGCTGGGGCTTGCGACATTCCGCGGCCCTCACCTGCTCATCCTCGACGAGCCGACGAACCATCTCGACATCGACAGCCGGGCGGCGCTGATGGAGGCGATCAACGACTATCCAGGAGCCGTGATGCTGGTCAGCCACGACCGCTTTCTGATTGAAGCCTGCGCGGATCGGCTCTGGCTGGTCGAGAACAGTACAGTCAAGGCGTTCGATGGCGATCTCGACGAGTATCGCGCACGCATCCTTGCAGGATCGGCAAAGACCACGCGCCGCAACAGCGAGCGGCAAATTGGGCCGCGGTCTGCGGAGGCCGCGGCCGGGCCGGAGGGGCGCAAGCCGGCGCGCGGCAAACTCGAAAAGCGGCTGCGCGAGATCGAAGCCGAGATCGCGAAGCTCGACAGCCTCCGCAAGCGGATCGATCAGGCGCTGGCAAGTCCGGATATTTTCGTCAAGGAGCCGGAGAAGGCCGGGCGACTCTCCGCCGACCGGGCCGCGCTCGATGGCAAGATCGCCCGCATGGAGGATGAGTGGCTTGAGGTCAGCACCGTGCTTGGCGACGGCTGAGCGACAACTAGCGTCAGCCCTGACCAGGCTTGACGATGCGGGTCAACCTGTTGTCGGTGAACAGGTAGATCTCGCGACCGCCCGGCTCGGAATACAGGACCTGCACCTCGCGCTGGCCCTTGCCGCTCTCACCGATGAGCACGTCGGTTGGCTTCTCGCCCTTGAGCCGGACAAGGTCGCATTCGCCGATACCCAGCGCAACCGCTGTGGGGCGTGTCCGCAGGTTAGATGGGTCGAGGTTGGCGTCGGCGCCGCAAGTTCCATCGGCATCGAGCCGCGCTTCCTCGGTCGAAACGCGCACCGAGGCGGCCTTGTCGTTGATGAAGGCGAAGCCGCCCATGTCGATCGAGCAGGCGCCCAAGGCGCAGCTGATCACTGCCAGCATCAGGATACGCGGACAAGGTCCTGAAATCACGCCTTCTTCTCCCATTTTCCGTCAGGGCTCTGCTGCCAGAACGTGGCCGCCAGACCCGAAGTCTTCGCCGTCTTCCAGTCCGCCCGCGCCGCGTCGAGCGCAACAGGATCCTGCCCGTCGAAGATCAGGGCAATCCGGCTGTAGCCCAAAAGATCGTCGCCGAGCCGCGCGCCGTCCACCAGAAAGCGGATCTCGGCGCCATTTCTGTTCTCGCGCGTTGTTGTGATCAGGATCGGCTGATGCGGCGCTGCTGCATCTCCATCAATGCCATGAGGCAGAAAACTGCGATCCGAATATGTCCACAAGGCATCGTCCAACGCGGCCTGACGCTCCGGATTGCCAACCTCGACAACCGCTTTCCAGCCGCGCTCACGCGCCTTTTCCAGCAGGAGCGGCAAAGCGCGCTCCAGCTTCTGGTTGAGGAGCTGATAGAACATCAGGTCCATCATGCACCCGGGCGCACGCAGTCGCCTCGCGGCATCACTTTTCGTAGTGCGCCGCGACGAGTTGGTTCAGGAGGCGCACGCCCCAGCCCGATGCCCAACCCTTGTTGATCTCGGTCTGCGGTGAGCCCATGGCCGTGCCAGCAATGTCGAGATGCGCCCAGGGGGTGTCGTTGACGAAGCGCTTGAGGAAATGCGCTGCGGTGATCGAACCAGCATCGCGCCCGGCGGAGTTCTTCACGTCCGCGAACTTCGAATCGATGATCTTGTCGTAGGCCGCCGACATCGGCATGCGCCAGACAGTCTCGCCGGTGAGCTTTCCGGCCTCGAAAATGCGCGTCGCCAACTCGTCATTGTTGGAGAAAAGGCCGGCATTCTCCTTGCCGAGCGCCACGAGGATCGCCCCGGTGAGCGTGGCCAAGTTGATCATGAACACCGGCTTGTACTGGTCCTGCACATACCAGAGCACGTCGGCCAGGACGAGGCGGCCTTCGGCGTCGGTGTTGATGATCTCGATGGTCTGGCCCGACAAGGATGTGACGATATCGCCCGGCCGCTGGGCCTTTCCGTCCGGCATGTTCTCGACCAGCCCGATGGCGCCAATGACATTGGCTTTCGCCTTGCGGCTGGCGAGCGCATGCATCAGGCCGACAACGCAGGCCGCGCCGGCCATGTCGCCCTTCATGTCTTCCATCCCGCCGGCAGGCTTGATCGAGATGCCGCCGGTGTCGAACACAACGCCCTTGCCGATGAAGGCGACGGGCTTGCTGCCGTCCTTGCCGCCGTTCCAGCGCATGATGGCGACCTTGCTCTCGCGTACGGAGCCCTGTCCCACCCCGAGCAGCGCCCGCATGCCGATCTTGCGCAACTGCTTTTCGCCCAGGATCTCGACTTCGACACCCAGTTTCGAGAGTTCCTCGGCATAACCGGCAAACTCCTCGGGGCCGAGGATATTCGGCGGCTCGTTGACCAGATCGCGCGCAAGGCAGACGCCCTCGGCCACCGAATCCTTCAGTTTGACCGCCTTCTTCGTCTTGAGCGTGTCGATGACATGCAGCGACAGAGGGCCGCGTGTCTTGCCGTCCTTGTCCGCGGTCTTGGTCTTGTAGCGGTCGAAACTGTAGCTGCGCAGGCGAGCGCCCAGGGCGATATCCGCCGCCTGCTCGGGCTTCACGGTCTCGGCGGCCGTCGCGAGAAATACGCCAAGTTCACGGCCGGCCAGCATCTGCCCCGCAATGACGCCACCCAGCGAGACCCAGTCGATCGACTCCGCGTCAGCCTTTGGACCCAGCCCGACGACCACGATGCGGTCATGGCCGCTGCCGGGCGCCGCCATCGTCACCATCGTAGCAAGCGCCTTGCCCTTGAAGCCTTCGATCGAAGCCGACCGTGAAACCGTTGCCGCCAGGTCAGCCGACACTGTTGAGGGCAGAACAAGATCATCATAAACCAGGAAGGCGACATCGCCGGCGCCAGGCAGGGTGAGCGGCTTGAATTCGATCTTAAAGCGTTCAGCCATGATCAGCTCTCAGGTGTGTCGTGACATCTACAGACGACTTGGTTGCAAGCACCTAACATGTTCTAACAAATTCCCCGAGAGCCACAAGCGCGCGACACAAACTCGCCGCTTTTGAATGGCCTTTGTTGCTCGCCCGGACTGCAAGGATTCCTGCTTCGACATGCGTTTCGGATTGCTCGATCGCTACCTGTTCCGCACGATGGCGATCGCGGCGATCTCATGTCTCATCGGACTCACTCTGGTGATCTGGATCACCTCGGCGCTGCGGGAGATCAGTCTTGTGACCGGCAAAGGTCAGACGATCCTTGTCTTCCTGCGTTTCACCGTGTTGTCTCTGCCGGCGCTGGTCATCGTGATCGCCCCGGTCGCCGCCTTCGGTGCGACACTGTACACGCTCAACAAGTTCAACAGCGATTCGGAGCTGATCGTGATGAGCGCGTCAGGCGTGCCGCCGCGCGAACTGATCAAACCTTTTGCCGTGATGGCCCTGCTTGCTGCGCTGCTGGTGGCGTTCATGACGCTGTATGTTATGCCAGCCAGCTTTCGCGACCTGCGCGACATGATCACCCAAATCCGCGGCGATTTCATTGCAAACGTGGTGAAGGAAGGCCAGTTCACCACGCTCGACCAGGGAATCACCTTTCACTACCGCGAACGGTCCGGCGATGCCCTGCTGGGCATCTTCTTCCAGGACAACCGAGAGGCCGGGAAGACGTCTGTCTACATCGCCGAGAAAGGCCAGACGCTTGAAATCGAGGGAAAGCCGTTCCTCGTGCTGGAGGCGGGATCGATCCAGCGTCAGGATCGGCGCTCGCAGGACAGCTCAATCGTGACCTTCGAGCGCTACGGGGTCGACCTGTCATCCTTTGGGCAGGACGGGGCCAACGTTATCCTCAAGCCGCGGGAGCGCACGACGCAGGCGCTGCTCTTCCCGGACGAGACTGAAGAGTATTACAAGACTTTCCGCGGCCGCTTCCGCGCCGAGCTTCACGACCGTTTCCTCGCACCGATCTATGTCATCGCCTTCATCCTGATCGGATTTGCCGCTCTCGGTGAGCCACGAACCACCCGGCAGGGGCGCGGTATGGCCATGGCTCTCGCCTCAGTCAGCGTGATTGTGCTGCGCATCGCGGGATTTGCGCTCTCTACGCTGATGGTCCGGTCAACGAGCGCAGTCTATCTGTCCTATGCGCTGCCACTGTTGGCGAGCGCGTTCTGCCTGCTGGTGATCTTTGCCGGATCGAAGCTCAACCCGCTGATCAGTGTGCTGTCGCGCGGAGGCGACCGGTTGATGACTGCGGCGAGGCTGCGTTTCGCGAGGGCGGCATGATCATCGGCCGTACTCTGGGTTTTTACATCGCCGCACGCTTCGTGAAGCTGATCGCGGGCGTGTTCTTGACCATCTACATGCTGATCTTCACACTCGACTTCGTTGAGCTCATGCGCCGCGCCGGCGATGCCGAGGGCGCCTCGGCCGGCCTGATGGCAACCCTCGCTTTCTACCGCGCCCCGTCGATCGCCGAACAGGTCCTGCCCTTCGCCGTCCTGTTCGGTGCGATGGGTGCGCTTTTGGGCCTCAGCCGCAAGCTGGAACTGGTAGTGGCGCGGTCGGCCGGCGTGTCCGCTTGGGCGTTTCTGCAGCCGGGCCTTGTGGTCGGGCTCATCATCGGGATCGGCAGCATCACGCTGTTCAACCCCGTGGCGGCGGAGTTCAGGCAGCGGGCCGCGAACATTGAGGCCAAGATTTTCACCAAGAGCGGCAGCAATGTGACAGCCAAGGACCTTTGGCTCAGGCAGAAGAGCGTCGATGGACAGGCGGTTGTCCGGGCGATCTCCACCAGTGGTCAGGGGCGGGAACTGAATGGGGTGACCTTCTTCAACTATGATCTTTCGGGCCGTTTCATCGACCGGACGGAGGCGCGGCGCGCCGTCCTGCATGACGGCTACTGGGAACTGACCGATGTCCGGGTGGTGTCGACCATCGACGAACCCCAGAGCTACGCGATAGCAATGATCGCCACCAATCTCGGCGTCGAGCAAGTACGACGTAACTTCACGTCACCGGAACAGGTCTCCTACTGGGACCTGCCGGAGGTGATCGATCGGACCGAGCGCGCCGGCCTTGACGCGACCCGCTACAAGCTCCAGCAGGCGGCGCTGACGGCCCGGCCCGTATTGCTCGTCGCGATGATCATGGTAGCTGCGACCGTTTCTTTAAGATTTTTTCGATTTGGTGGTGTTGCCCGAATGGTGCTGGGTGGTGTTGTCGCGGGGTTCGTGCTTTACGTCGCCACTGAGCTGACCGAAGACCTCGGGGCCAACGGGATCATTGCGCCCGGGATGGCCGCCTGGTTGCCGGCGATTTTGGGGAGTTTGCTCGGCGTTCTTGCCCTCCTTCATCAGGAGGATGGCTAGTGCGCGCAGCGTGGGTTGACTGGGTGAGTCGTTTGATCAGCGCGCGGAAGCAGCGTTTGCGGTGTCTTGTCACCAGTACCGGCCTTGTGCTGGTTCTGGGACTGGCGCATGCGCAGGCCCAGACGCCGGTCCTGCCCGGACAGCGCGGATCACCAGCGCCCGGCCAGCAGACCAAGGACCGGATGCTGATCGAAGCCAAGCAATTGGTCTACAACAACGACAAGAATACCGTTGAAGCCGTTGGCGACGTCCAGATTATCTATCAGGGCCGCACGCTCGAAGCCGACCGCGAGGTCTCTAATCGCGGCACCAAGCGCGTGTTCGCCGAGGGCAATGCCCGAATGACAGAGGCCAATGGCCAGGTCATCACCGGCTCCCGGTTCGATCTCACCGATGATTTCCGGGACGGGTTCATCGAATCCCTGCGCACCGAGAATCCAGACAAGAGCCGCTTCGCCGCACCGCGCGCCGAGCGCTCCGGCGGCGACACCGTCAGCTTCACGACCGGCACGTACACAGCCTGTGAGCCGTGCAAGGACAATCCGGAGAAGCCCCCCCTGTGGCAGGTGCGTTCGCAGCGGATCATTCACAAGGGCGAAGAGAAGACGATCTACTTCGAGGGCTCGACGCTTGAGCTGGTCGGCATTCCGATCGCCTACATCCCCTATTTCTGGTCGCCCGATTCGACGGTGAAACGGCAAACCGGCCTGCTTTCCCCCACTATCTATTCGTCGAACCACCTTGGTGTCGGCGTGGGCGTGCCGGTTTTCGTCAACCTTGCCCCGAATTATGACCTGACCCTGACGCCGACCGTGTTCTCGCGTCAGGGCTTTCTCGGCGTCGCCGAGTGGCGTCACCGGCTGGTCAACGGGGCCTACACGATCCGCGGCGCTGGCATTTTCCAGTCCGACCCGGGCACCTATGCGGCTCCACCGATCGGGGCCGGCGACCGCAAATTCCGCGGCTCGCTTGAGACCTTTGGCTCCTTTGACATCAATGACAAGTGGCGCTTCGGCTTGGACCTGTCGGGCTCGACCGACCGCTATTTCTACCGCAACTACCGGATCCGCAGCGAGGGGCTGACGGCGACGTTCTTCCGTGAGGTGACATCCTCCGTCTATCTGAACGGGCAGACCGAGAACGCCTGGTTTGATGCCCGGGCCTATCATTTCCGGCCGCTGAGCTACATCGATTGGCAGAAGCAGCAGCCGATCGTGCATCCGGTCATCGACTACAACAAGCGCTTCGACGGGCCATCCTGGCTTGGCGGCGAGATCGCGATCGAGGCCAACATCACGAGCCTGACGCGCGAGCAGTCGGCTTTCCAGACCATTCCGACCCAAGCCCGCAATTTCGCCGGTACCAACTATCTGGTGACGACGCCGACGGCCTATTACGAAGGCTGCTTTCTGTATAACAAGACCGAGTGCCTCCTGCGCGGCATCGGCGGTACCACGACGCGCGCCAGCATCAGCGCCTCCTGGCGCCGGCAGATCATCGACCCGGCCGGGCAGGTCTGGACACCGTTCGCGTCGCTGAAGGTGGATGGGTTCTCGACCAACCTCAATGCGGGCGGTTTCAACAACGATGAGCAGGGCACCTTTGGTGTGCGCAACGGCGAATATGGCCGTGCGATGCCGGCCATAGGCCTGACCTACACGTATCCGATCCTGCTCTCACCGGGCTTCGGCACGCACGTGATTTCGCCCGTGGCGCAGATTTTGGCGCGGCCCAATGAAACCAGCATCCTCAGGACACCGAACGAGGATGCGCAGAGCACTGTGTTCGACGACACCAACCTGTTCCAGATGAGCCGGTTCTCCGGCTATGACCGGAATGAGGGCGGCATACGGGCGAGCTATGGGCTCAACTATGCCGGGACTTTCGCGAGCGGCGCCTATGCGAATGCATTGTTCGGGCAGTCCTATCATCTGTCGGGCCGCAACTCCTATGCGGTTCAGGATGCGGTCAACGCCGGCGCGCAAACAGGGCTCGAAACCCGCCGCTCGGACTATGTTGCGCGCGTCCAGATTGCGCCCTCATCCTATGGATCGGTGATCGCCAAGGGCCGGTTCGACGAACGCACATTCTCGGCACGGTCGCTTGAAGTCACGGCGATGGCCACACTCGATCCGATCTGGGCGTCGGTCACCTATGCCCGTTATGAAGCCCAGCCGGATCGGGCCCAGCCCTTCCGCCGCGAAGGCATTTCGCTGGCCGGGGGCATCAAGCTCGGCCAATACTGGAGTGCGCGTGGATCGCTGCTGTACGATCTCGACAAGTATCTGACCGACCGGCACTCCAGTCCGACACTCAAGACGCCGCGTGCCGCACTCCAGTCGATGAGCCTCGGGCTGAACTACCGCGACGAGTGCACGGTGTTCGATGTGGTCTATTACACCTCGTTCCGCGACACCTCGGAAGGTACCCGGCCGCAGACAAACCAGGGCGTGCTGCTGCGGCTTGAACTGCGTACGCTCGGCGCCTTCAATTTCCGGCAGGCTCTTGGCGAACAGCCAACCGGCACTGTCGACGGGATTGTCGGTCGCTGAGTGAGCCGGCCTCCGACTTCCGCTCCCAGCGCTTTTGACGGGTTGCAGCCGCTCCGCGATGTGGTCCAGACCTACGGCCTCACAGCCAAGCGGTCGTTAGGCCAGAACTTCCTGTTCGACCTCAATCTGACCGCCCGCATCGCCCGTGCCAGCGGCCCGCTGACTGGCACTACGGTTGTCGAAATCGGCCCCGGTCCGGGCGGATTGACGCGTGCGCTCCTTGCCGAGGGAGCGAGGCGTGTTATCGCCATTGAGCGCGACGCGCGCTGCCTGCCTGCGCTGGCGGACATCTCCCGGCGTTGGCCCGGACAGCTCGATGTCATCCATGGCGATGCCATGAGCGTCGATATCGCATCTCTTCTCGGCGACCAGCCCGCACGGATCGTGGCGAACCTGCCCTACAATGTCGGCACCGCACTTCTGGTTGGCTGGCTGAGCACCAAGGCCTGGCCGCCCTGGTTCAGCTCGCTCACGCTGATGTTCCAGCGCGAGGTGGCCGAACGGATCATCGCCAATGCAGACGACCCGGACAATTACGGTCGGCTCGGGGTCTTGTGCGGCTGGAGAACAGAGGCGTCGATCCTGTTCGATATCGCTCCGTCTGCCTTCGTGCCGCCGCCAAAGGTGACGTCGAGCGTTGTCCATCTCGTGCCCCGCGCCGAGCCGGAGAGCTGCGACTTGCGCGAGCTGGAGCGGGTGACACAGGCCGCATTCGGCCAGCGTCGCAAGATGCTGCGGCAGTCGCTGAAGGCGCTGAATGTCGATCTTCCGCTCTTGTTCGCTCAGACCTGCATCGCTGAGACGGCTCGCGCCGAGACGATTCCCGTATCAGGCTTCGTCAGACTCGCCAATGCCGTCGCAGCCCTTCGGGACGGCAAGACGGCCGCCATCGTCAGGTCTTGAGCAGACGATCGACGAACCCGGGCGCGCCGACCAAACGGTCCCGTTTCAGCCGTTCCGCAGCAAGGATAGCCTTGACGCTGTAGAAGGCGGCTTCGAGGTCATCGTTCACGATCAGGTAGTCGTACAGTCCCCATTGCGCGATCTCGTCGCGCGCATTGCGCAAGCGGCGCGCGATCGTATCCGCATTGTCTTCGGCCCGGCGCTCAAGCCGATGCTGCAACTCGCCCATTGTGGGCGGGAGGATGAACACGGCGACCACGTCACGACGCATCCTTGCCATGATCTGGCGCGTACCCTGCCAGTCGATGTCGAACAGTACGTCGCGTCCCGCTTCGAGGGCAGCCTCAACGGGGCGGCACGGCGTGCCATAGAAATTGCCATGAACTTCAGCGCTTTCGAGCAGCTCGTTACGGTCGCGCATCGCCTTGAAGGCAGCGACCGGCACGAAGTGGTAATGCTTGCCGTCAATCTCAGATGGACGCTTCGGACGGGTCGTGACCGAGATCGACAGGCTGATGTCGCTCTGGTCGGCGACGAGCTGACGTGTCAGGGTCGACTTCCCCGCGCCGGACGGAGAGGACAGGATCAGCATCATTCCGCGGCGTTCAATGGCCGGCATCGTCATCATTCCACGTTCTGAGCCTGCTCGCGGAACTGGTCGACCAGCGCGCGCAGCTCCAGTCCGATCGCCGAAAGCTCAACGCTGCCAGCCTTGGCGCACAGCGTGCTGGCCTCGCGCCCGAATTCTTGGGCGAGGAAGTCGAGTTTGCGGCCGATTGCGCCACCCAGTGCGAACAGCCCTTGCGCCGCAGCAACATGGGCAACAAGCCGGTCAAGCTCCTCGCGGACATCGGCGCGTGTTGCGATGATCGCTGCCTCCTGATACAGACGCGCCGGATCAAGGGTCTCGTGGGCGTCAAGCAATGCGCCCACCTGCGCTTGCAACCTCGCCCTGATGGCGTCGACCGAACGCTGGGGGTGGGTCTCGACGGCCTCGACGAGCGCGCCCATCTGACTGAGCTGCCGCGTCATCAGCTCCGCCAGCGCAATACCCTCCTGCTGCCGCGCGACGACAAAGGACGTCGTCGCCGCTTCTATGCCGCGCAGGAGCACGGATTGAAGTTCGACCGGCAAGCCCTGCTGCTCCTGCTCGTCCACTTCAACGACGCCGCGTACCTGCAGCAGTCCGTCCAGACTGGCCGGGTTGACAGGAAGCCCTGACGGAAGGTCACCGATTGCCTTCACCAGCGAAGCGAGAACCTCCGTGTTGATCCTGACACCAACCTTGCGCTGTTCGCTGTGCTGAACGGTCAACCCGACCTGGACCGCTCCGCGCGTGACGGCCGCGCTGACCACCTTGCGCGCATCCTCGCCATTGGCGTCGAACCCGGGAGGAACACGGACCCTGACATCGAGATTACGTCCATTGACGGATTTGATCTCCCACGCCCAGGTGAGGCTGCCAAAGGAGCCGGCTTCGCGCGCAAAGCCTGTCATGCTTGAAATCATCGTCGCCCGCACTGGAATCGCCGCCGCCGCTGGCGGGACCGTAAAGCGCTTTGGCCAGCGCGAAAAGCCGAATTGGCCGTCAGGATCCGATCATGGCCTGATATTCGGGATGACCTTGGCTGAATTGAGATCGAAGTTCCGGTTGAGCAGGGGATCACGCGCGGTTCCTTCTGAGGCATCGAAGGCGCGCGGCCGGGGCTGGCCGGATGGCGCCGTCGCCCCGGCAGGCCTGCCCGGCTGTGGCGTGGGCTGGCTCATGCCGGCGCGACGCCCGGCCGGGACCGGAAAGGTCTCGACATCGGCAGCCGCCGGGTCAGCATTGGTCACAAGACCGGACCGCGCGGCATCAAAGCCAAGCGGGACTTCCGTGCGGCGGTCAGGCTGCCCTGGCGTCGTCGTGGCGGGGGCAGTCGGTGTCCCTGGCGCAACTGGCGGCGGCTCGGATCGGTCGACGCTCGCTTCGGCCGATGGGCGTCCGGCCTCGCGCCGCGACGCCTCGATCTGGCGCCAGCGTGCGACGTTGCGATTGTGCTGTTCCAGCGTTTCGCCGAAGGCATGGCCGCCAGTACCGTCGGCGACGAAGAACAGGTCCCTGGTACGCGACGGGTTGGCGACCGCTTCCATGGCCGCCCGACCCGGATTGGCGATCGGGCCGGGCGGAAGCCCGTCGATGACATAGGTGTTGTACGGCGTCGGCTGGGTGATCTCGTTGCGCAGGATGCCGCGGCCGAGCGTGCCCTTGCCGCCCACGAGGCCGTAGACAATCGTGGGATCCGACTGCAGCTTCATCCTGCGGTTCAAGCGATTGACGAAGACGCCGGCCACGCGCGGCCGCTCATCAGCCCGGCCGGTCTCCTTCTCGACGATGGAGGCCAGCGTCACCAGTTCCTGAGGGGTCTTGATCGGCAGGTCCGGAACCCGGCGGGCCCAGATCCGGTTCATTTCCTCGCGCTGCTTCTCGGCCATGGTCTGCAGCAGGCGCTGGCGCGTGGAGCCACGCTCCACGCGGTAGGTGTCGGGCAGCAGCGCGCCCTCGCGCGGAATCTGCGTTACATCCCCGGTGAGCAGTTCATTCTCCCTCAGGCGGGCAATAATCTGCTCGCTGGTCAATCCTTCGGGTATCAGGATCGAGTGCAACACAGGCCGCCCGGAGGTCAGCACGTCCAGCGCTTCGCGCGGGCTGATATTTGCCTTGAAAAGATATTCCCCGGCCCTAAGGCCGCTCCAGGCGCCCGTCACATAGCCGGCGATGCGGAACATCATCGTGTTGCGGATCACGCCCTCCCGTTCGAGCTGTTCGGCAATCTCGGCAAGGCCGCTGTCGCGCGGAATCACGATCGCCTTGTCAGCGGTCAGCGGGCCCGGCTCGGCAGACTGGCGCGAGACGACGATGAAGGCACCGCCGACCAGAACTGCCAAAAACAGCCCGACAGTGAAGACGGCGCTCAGAAAGCCGAGAAATCCGCCCTTGCGGCGCTTCGGCTTCTTGGGTGGCGGCGGCGCGGCGCTGGGCTTCATGGCTTCCGACGGGCTGCGCAGAGAGACGCGCTGCATTTGCGAGCCGGAGGACGTAGTGCTCATGCGGTACTGGTCTCCACCAGATCGGGACGCTAGGTCAGACTTCCAAGCTAACTGTCGCGATCAATTGCGTCAAAAGCGGGTTGACCTGTTCGCACGCCGCCAGCAGTCCTACTGGTAGCGGCGGAAGATCAACGAGGCGTTGGTACCACCAAATCCGAAGGAATTCGAGAGCGCGACATCGATCTTCCGTCTGCGGGCTACATGCGGCACAAGGTCGATGCTGGTCTCGACAGACGGATTGTCGAGGTTCAGCGTCGGTGGCGCCACGCCGTCCCGGATGGCGAGAATCGAAAAAATCGCTTCAAGGGCGCCTGCGGCGCCGAGCAGATGGCCGACAGCCGACTTGGTCGACGACATCGACACCTGCGCGCCATGTGCGCCAAGCAGCCGTTCAATCGCGCGCAGTTCAATCTCGTCGCCGAGCGGCGTCGATGTGCCGTGCGCATTGATGTAGTCGATGTCTGACGCCGCCATCCCGGCACGTTTCAGCGCGGCCGCCATGCAGCGGTAGGCGCCGTCGCCATCCTCCGAGGGCGAGGTGATGTGGAAAGCGTCGCCGGACATGCCGTAGCCGACAATCTCCGCATAGATCTTCGCACCGCGCGCAAGCGCATGGTCGAGTGCCTCCACCACGACAACGGCAGCGCCCTCGCCCATGACGAAGCCGTCACGGCCCTTGTCATAGGGGCGAGACGCCTTCTCAGGCGTGTCGTTGTATGATGTCGACAGCGCGCGGCAGGCGCAGAATCCGGCGATGCCGATCCGGTTCACCGCCGACTCGGTGCCGCCCGCCAGCATCACTTCGGCATCACCAAGCGCCACGATGCGCGCAGCGTCGCCGATCGCGTGGGCCCCTGTTGAGCAGGCGGTCACGACCGAATGGTTCGGACCCTTGAGCCCGTGCTCGATCGAAACATAACCTGAGGCGAGGTTCGCAAGACGCCCCGGGATGAAGAAGGGCGACAGACGGCGGGGTCCCTTCTCATGCAGGGTAATCGAGCCATCATAAATGCCGCCAATCCCGCCGATGCCGGAGCCGATCATCACCCCTGTCGTGGTCTGCTCTTCGTAGGTCTGAGGTTTCCAGCAGGCGTCACGCAAGGCCTGGGTGGCGGCGGACATGGCATAGACGATGAATTCGTCGACCTTGCGCTGCTCCTTGGGCTCCATCCAATCGTCGGGATTGTAGGTTCCGCCTGCGCCATCGCCCTTCGGCGGAACGCAGCCGATGCGGCATGGCAGGTCGCTCGCATCGAAATGGACAAGCGGCCGGGCAGCGCTTTGCCCAGCCAGAAGGCGAGTCCATGTTGCCTCGACACCGCACGCCAGAGGCGACACCGTGCCGAGGCCGGTCACAACCACACGCCGCACTGGTCGACCTCCGGTCAGCGAATCGACGATGAAGCGGCCATATGGCGTGCGCTCAAGCTGTCGCGTTCTTTTCGAGGAACTTCACCGCATCGCCCACGGTGACGATGGTTTCGGCCGCATCATCCGGGATCTCGACGTTGAACTCTTCTTCAAACGCCATCACCAACTCGACCGTATCCAGCGAGTCAGCACCCAGATCATCGATAAAGTTGGCGGAAGCCACGACCTTGTCGGCTTCGACGCCAAGATGTTCGACCACGATCTTCTTCACGCGCTCCGCGACATCGCTCATGGACAAGTCCTCTTCGCTCTTTGTTTCCGGCCAGCGTCCGACGCAAGCCGCTTGAAATCGACTGGCACTGGTCTTCTGGACATCGAAGACCCCTCCACCCAGCAATGCAAAAGCCCAACCCGGATCAATCCGTCAAGCCCCCGCACCGCGTCAACAGGAGAATAAACTGTGGCGCAAAAACTGCCATATTCCAAGTGGCCTCAAGCAGGGAATCCGGGGCTACCGTCCGCAACACCCTCAGATCATTGCCATTCCGCCATTCACATGGAGGGTCTGTCCAGTCAGGTAGGCGGCTTCGGAGCTCGCCAGGAACACAGCCGCCGCAGCGATATCGCTGCCGGTTCCGAGCCGGCCCATCGGCACATTTCCCAGAATGGCCTCGCGCTGCTTGTCGTTCAGCGCCTCCGTCATGGGCGACTCAATGAAGCCCGGCGCGATCACATTGACCGTGACGCCCCGGCTGGCGACCTCGGCGGCCAATGCCTTGCTCATCCCGATCAGGCCCGCCTTCGAGGCGGCGTAGTTGCCCTGCCCCGGATTGCCTGTGGTGCCGACGACCGAGCCGATCGAGATGATGCGGCCATTGCGGCGGCGCATCATGCCCTTCACGGCGGCCCGCATCAGTCGGAAGGAAGCAGTCAGATTAACCGCGATGACCTGCTCCCACTCCTCGTCCTTCATGCGCAGGAAGAGGTTGTCGCGGGTGATGCCGGCATTATTGACAAGAATGTCGACCTGCCCCAGCGCCACATCCGCCGCCGGCACCAGCGCCTCGACCGAGGCTGGGTCAGAGAGATTGCAGGGCAGAGCGATGGCCCCTCCGCCGAGTTCGGCAGCAAGCGCCTCCAGTACCTCCACACGCGTGCCGGATACCGCAACGCGGGCGCCCTGCGCCGCGAGCGCGCGGGCGATGGCCCCGCCGATTCCGCCGGTTGCGCCGGTGACCAGCGCGGTCTTGCCTGTCAATGCGAACATGGTCCTGATCCTTGTGAACGTTCAGCCGCGTGCGGCGATGTAAGCTGCGATCTCGTCGGGCCCACCAACCGCGCTGAAGGTGGCGCCTGCTGCGATGCGCTTGCCGAGGCCGGTGAGCACCTTGCCCGACCCGACCTCCCAGAACTGCGTGACGCCAGCAGACGCCATTGCCTCGACGCCTTCGCGCCAGCGCACCGTGCCGGTGACCTGCGCCACCAGGCTGTCACGGATTGCGGCCGGGTCATTCAGCGGGGCCGCGCCGACATTGGCCATGACCGGTGCGGCAGGCGCGTGCATCGTCACGGTCGCCAGGGCCGCTCGCATCGCCTCCGCCGCCGGCTGCATCAGAGCGCAATGGAACGGCGCGGAGACGGGCAGCAGCACGGCGCGGCGCACGCCGCGCTCGGCTGCGATCGCCATGGCGCGCTCGACGGCGGCCTTCGATCCGGACAGCACGACCTGTCCGCCGCCATTGTCGTTTGCGGCCTGACACACTTCGTCTTGCGCAGCATCAGCGGCAATGGCACGGGCGGCATCGAGTTCGACGCCGATCAGCGCCGCCATGGCGCCTGCGCCGGCAGGAACCGCCTTCTGCATCGCGACGCCGCGAATGCGCAGAAGCCGCGCGGCGTCGGCAACCGAGAACGTGCCCGCCGCCGCAAGAGCGGAGTATTCGCCAAGCGAGTGGCCAGCGACGAAGGCGACATCGCGCCTCAGATCCAGCCCAGCCTCGGCCTGCAGCACGCGGACCACGGCGACTGACACCGCCATGAGCGCCGGTTGGGTGTTCGCCGTCAGCGTCAAGGCGTCGGCGGGGCCATCCCACATGATGGCGGAGAGGTTCTGTGCCAGGGCTTCGTCCACCTCGCGGAAGACCGACGCCGCCACCGGAAAGGCATCGGCCAGCGCCTTGCCCATGCCCACCGCCTGGCTGCCCTGCCCCGGACAGATCAACGCCATGCTCATTGTGCCATTCCTTTGCTTGCCGAGTGGCGCGGAAGTGGCCGTTTTGGCATGGCCCGTCAAGGGCAGCCGATCGCGTCGTCACTCAGCAAGTCGAATTCGCGCCGACGCCGCTGAAGCCGTCCGAAGAACCTGTGGTGCGCGTCATGCGCGCCCTTCACTGTTGCATTGCAGCACCTGCTCATGTATCAGCACGCGATTGATTGCCTCGGCCGGGGGCTGAAAGAGTGCGTGTGACATCCGTTGTCAGTCACGCGAGGGGATTTCCCCGACACTCCTTGTCTCCGCCTTCGACAGCAAATCGGGCCTTCCGCGCGGAATGATCTGGAACGATCTGGCCGCATGGGATTTGGCTCGAAGGGCTTTGCGCCGGGCAGCAGCATCGAGAACAGAAGGAAGGCCAATGGCTCATCTTTACGAACATATCTTCATGGCGCGCCAGGATGTGAGCGCGCAGGCTGTCGAGGCCCTGATCGACCAGTTCAAGGGCATCATCGAAGCTGGCGGCGGCACGGTCGGCAAGGTCGAGTACTGGGGCGTCAAGTCCCTCGCCTATCGCATCAAGAAGAACCGCAAGGCGCATTATTCGCTGCTCAACATCTCGAGCCCGCCCTCGGCGGTCGCCGAGATGGAGCGTCAGATGCGTCTGAACGAAGATGTGCTGCGCTTCATCACGATCCGCGTGGAAGAGCATGAGGACGGTCCGTCCGCCATGCTTCAGAAGCGTGAGCGCGATGAGCGCCGTGACCGCGAGCGGTTTGGCGACGAGCGTCCGCCACGCCGCCGTGACGAAGAAGAAGTTGGCGAGGAGTTCTGATCATGACCGCAGGTGCACGCCGCCCGTTCTTCCGCCGCCGCAAGTCCTGCCCGTTCTCGGGCGAAGGCGCCCCGAAAATCGATTACAAGGATGTCAAGCTGCTCTCGCGCTACATCTCCGAGCGCGGCAAGATCGTTCCCTCCCGCATCACGGCCGTCTGCGCCAAGAAGCAGCGCGAACTGGCAACTGCCATCAAGCGCGCCCGCTTTCTGGGACTGTTGCCTTACGTGATCAGCTGATGCCAGACAGTCGCCCGGCGGTGCAACCCCGCCGGGTCCGTTGAAGCCCCGGGCTTCTCACCCTGCCGGATTGATCCGAGCAGCGGGACAGCAGGACAAATGATGAGCCATGTATTTGCCGGCATCGGCGCGGGTCTTGTATCCGCGCTCCTGTTTGCGGTGGTGATCACAGGATCACCGCTGGCGATGCTCCTGTCCTATGCAGCCCCGTTGCCCGTATTCATCGCGGCTCTGGGCTGGCGGCACCGCGCCGGACTCATCGCCGCGATCGCAGGCGCCATCGGCCTTTCACTTGCGCTGCGCTATCAGGCCGGGCTCGCTTTTGCGATCGGGATTGCACTTCCTGCCTGGGGGATGGCCTATCTCGTGTTGCTTGGCCGGAGCGATGCGCGCGGCCAAACCGAATGGTATCCGCTCGGCCGCCTGTTGCTCTTTATGGCCGGAACGGCGGCGCTGGTGACACTTGTCGGCGCAATGGCGATCGCCGGCAGCCACGAGGCCTACACCACCACCATGCAGCGTTCGATCGCCGCGGTTCTGTCCGGCCGGGTGCCGGGCCTTCAACCGATTCAGCTGCCCGCGAACATGAGCGTTGACGAGGTTGCGTCAGCCCTTGCGACATGGGCGCCTTTCCTCGCCGGCGCCTCCCTGGTGCCGATGCTGGCGGCCAACCTGTGGATTGCGGCAAAGGCGGTGCACATGTCTGGCCGCCTGCCGCGTCCATGGCCGGTGATTGCGTCGCTCAATCTGCCGCGCGAAGCGCTTGGCGTGCTGCTCGCAGCCCTTGTCCTGGCGTTCGTTCCCGGATTTCCCGGCTTTTTCGGCATGGCCGTTCTGGGCGCGCTGACCGCGGCCTTCTTGCTCAATGGCCTTGCCGGAATCCACGAGATGTCGGCTGGGCGCCCCATGCGGGGCGGACTGCTGTTCGCACTGTATCTGGGCCTGATGGTTGGCGCGACCGTCCTGGCACCGCTCATCGCCATCTTCGGATTTCTCGACTGCGTCCTGCGCATCCGTGCGCGGCGAGCGCAGCAGCCCCCGATCACCCCGACCACCTGATATCCAGCAACACCCACGGAGACCTGCAATGGAAGTCATTCTGCTCGAACGCGTCGCCAAGCTTGGCCAGATGGGCGAAGTCGTTCGCGTCCGCGACGGCTATGGACGCAATTTCCTCCTGCCACGCGGCAAGGCCCTGCGCGCCACCGACGCCAACAAGCAGCGCTTTGCGACCCAGCGCGCCCAGCTTGAGGCCCGCAATCTTGAAGCCAAGGCCGAAGCGGCCAAGGTTGCCGAGACGCTCGATGGCCAGTCCTTTGTCCTTATCCGTCAGGCCGGCGAATCCGGCACGCTGTATGGCTCGGTTTCGGCACGCGACGTTGCCGCCGCGATTGCCGCAGCCGGCGTTTCGGTGGGCAAGGGTCAGGTTGTGATCAATACCCCGATCAAGGCGCTGGGCGTCTATACGCTCGCCGTCGTCTTGCATCCAGAGGTGGATGCCAAGATCACGGCTAATGTCGCCCGCAGCGCCGAGGAAGCCGAACGGCAGGCCCGCGGCGAGGTCGCCGTCCTGCGCGAAGCATTCAACCTCGATGATCTGGGCCTCGAAGTCGGCGCGGCGCTGGCCGAAGCCGGCCCGAACGCCGAAATGTGACCACCGCGCCGCTGGTGCGATCAAACTGCCACACGCAAGCAAAGGCCGCCTTCGGGCGGCCTTTTCCGTTCACCCTGTGAATTGATGTGCGGCATCGGTTTTGGGCTTCCACTACCCTTGGGAATGCTACACTCACCATCCCGACTCAATCGGAAGCAACCATGTCCAACGTGACCGTCCTTGCGGCCAAGCTCGATGCGTCGCACGACGTATCCTATCGGGTGGCGCCCAACAATACCGAGGCAGAACAGGCGCTGCTTGGCGCCATTCTCGTCAATAATGATGCGTTTTACCGCGTATCGGACTTCCTGTTGCCCGAGCATTTCTTCGAACCGGTGCACATTCGCATCTACGAAACGACGGCGAGCTTGATCCGCGCTGGCAAGATCGCCAATCCGATCACCCTGAAGACATTCCTCGGCGATGCCGATCTTGGCGGAGCCACCGTGACGCAGTACCTCGCGCGCCTCGCTGCGGAGGCCACAACTGTCATCAATGCACAGGACTATGGCCAAACGATCTACGACCTGGCGATCCGCCGCAGCCTGATCACGGTCGGCGAGGAACTGGTCAACGTGGCCTATGATTCACCGGTGGATTCCCCGCCGCGCGAGCAGATCGAGGAAGCGGAACGCAAGCTATTCGCCCTGGCCGAGAAAGGCCGCTACGAAGGCGGCTTCCAGGCTTTTTCGACGGCCATGTCAACCGCAATCGACATGGCCGCCCGCGCCTACGAGCGCGACGGCGGCCTTTCGGGCCTTGCAACGGGCTTGCGCGACCTCGACCAGCGCATGGGCGGGTTCCAGAATTCGGACCTGATCATCATTGCCGGACGCCCGGCCATGGGCAAGACCTCGCTGGCCACCAACATCGCATTCAACATGGCCAAGGGCTACAAGGGCGAAAAGCAGCCCGATGGCATAATCAAGACGGTGAACGGAGCGATCGTCGGATTTTTTTCGCTCGAAATGTCGGCCGAGCAGCTTGCAACCCGCATCATCGCCGAACAGGCCGGGATTTCGTCCTACAAGATCCGGCAAGGCAAGATCACCGAGAGCGAGTTCTACCGCCTGTCCGATGTTGCGGCCGACATTGAGAAGATGCCGCTCTATATCGACCAGACCGGCGGCATTTCGATCGCGCAACTCGTGGCGCGGGCGCGGCGCCTCAAGCGCCAGCGCGGACTCGATGTGCTGTTCATCGACTATCTCCAGCTTCTGTCGGGTTCAGCCAAGAAGGGTGACAACCGCGTGCAGGAGGTGACGGAGATCACCACCGGCCTGAAAGCGCTGGCGAAGGAGCTGAATGTTCCCGTCATCGCCCTGTCCCAGCTTTCTCGTGGCGTGGAGTCGCGCGATGACAAGCGGCCGCAATTGCAGGATCTGCGCGAGTCGGGCTCAATCGAGCAGGACGCGGACGTCGTCATGTTCGTGTTCCGGGAGGAGTACTACGTCAAGAACCGCGAGCCGAAGCTCGGCACTGAGGAGCACTTCAAATGGCAGGCCGAGATGGACATGATCCATGGCAAGGCCGAACTGATCATCGGCAAGCAGCGCCACGGGCCGACCGGGACCGTGCAACTGCAGTTTGACGCGGAGGTGACACGATTCTCGGATCTTGCGGCGACAGACCATCTGCCAGAGCGGCTGGAATGAGATGAGCGAAACCACCGCCGAGTTCGGCGCGACCCTGACCATTGATCTTGGCGCGCTCGTGGACAACTGGCAACTGCTGTCGCGGTGCGCGCCGCAGGCGGAATGTGGCGCGGTGGTGAAGGCCGATGCCTATGGCTGCGGCATCGAACCGGTTGTCGCGGCTCTGGACCGCGCCGGCTGCCACAGCTTTTTCGTGGCACATGTCTCGGAGGCCCGGCGCGTGCGGCGCGTTGCACCGGACGCTGTCATCTACGTGCTGAACGGGCTCCTGCCGGGAACGGCAGATGCACTGCTGTCGATCGACGCGCGGCCTGTGCTGGGCAGCCTTGAGGAAATCGCCGAATGGGACCAGCGCGGGCGTCAGTGTCCCTGCGCCATCCACATCGATACCGGCATGAACCGGCTTGGCCTCAGCTTGGCGGAGGCGCGCGACCTGCAGGCCGGCGGCGGCTTCGACATGCTGGCGCTGGGCCTCGTGATGAGCCATTTCACCTCAGCCGAAGTGGATGGCGATCCAGCAACGCGGCGACAAGTGTTCAGCTTCGCCGAAATCGCCGACCTGTTTCCAGGCGTCAGCAAGTCGCTCCTCAATTCCTCAGGGCATTTCCTCGACATTGCCCCGGCCTATGATCTCACCCGGCCTGGCTACGCGCTGTACGGCGGCAACCCGACACCCTGTCAGCCCAATCCGATGAGCCCCGTCGTCACTGTAAAGGCGCGGATTATCCAGGTTCGCGATGTTCCGGACGGAACGGCGGTCGGCTACAATGGCCGCTGGCATGCCAAGGGGCGACGCAGACTGGCGACGATCCATCTCGGCTATGCCGACGGCTATCCTCGCAATGGCAGCGGCATCGACGTGCTGCCGGGGGGACAGGCGCTGGTCGGCGATGTGCTTTGTCCATTCTCGGGCACTGTCTCGATGGACCTGATCATCCTTGACGTCACCGAGGCGTCCCCGACACTGGCAATGCGCGGCGGTGAGGTGACGCTCATCGGCGGCGAACTCGACGTCGACCGCGTCGCCCGGTCAGCCAAGACGGTGGGCTATGAGATGCTGACCCGCCTGGGGCAGCGCTACAACCGCATCTATGTAGGCGGCTGATGGCCCGCCGGGGAACCTCGTTCAACTGCCAGAATTGCGGCGCCGTCTATCAGCGCTGGCAGGGCAAGTGCGACGCCTGCGGCGAGTGGAGCACGATCGTGGAGGAAGGCACCGCACCGCCCCTTCCGGGCGGCGGACGGTTGGTCGGGGGTCGGGCCAAGGGCCGGGTCTTCGCGCTCGAGAGCATGAAGGGTGACACGCGCGATTCGCCGCGCACGCTCTGCGGCATGGCGGAACTCGACCGAGTCACCGGCGGCGGTTTCGTGCGCGGCTCGGTGCTGCTGATCGGTGGCGATCCAGGCATCGGCAAGTCGACCCTGCTGACGCAGGCCTGCGCCGCCCTTGCGAGCGCCGGTCAGCGGGTCGTTTATGTCTCCGGCGAGGAAGCGGTGGCACAGGTGCGCCTGCGCGCCGAACGGCTCGGCCTCGCCGACGCGCCCGTCGAACTTGCGGCGGAAACCAATGTCGAGGACATTATCGCCACGCTGTCGCAGCGCGAAGCGCCGGCGCTGGTCGTGATCGATTCGATCCAGACCATGTGGACGGGCGCTGTGGAGTCGGCGCCTGGCACCGTCACGCAGGTGCGCGGCTCGGCGCAGGCCCTGATCCGTTTCGCCAAGACCTCGGGTGCCTGCCTGATCCTGGTCGGCCATGTCACCAAGGATGGGCAGATCGCCGGACCGCGCGTGGTCGAACACATGGTCGATGCGGTGATTTCTTTCGAGGGTGAAGGCGGCCATGCTTTCCGCGTACTGCGGGCGCAGAAGAACCGGTTTGGCCCGACCGACGAGATTGGCGTCTTCGAGATGACCGGCCGCGGATTGGCGGAGGTCGCTAACCCGTCTGCGCTGTTTCTGGCGGGGCGGGATCTGACCGCACCGGGCGCCGCCGTGTTCGCCGGCATGGAGGGCACGCGTCCGGTTCTGGTCGAGATCCAGGCCCTTGTCGCGCCGACCGCCCTCGGCACGGCGCGCCGCGCTGTGGTGGGCTGGGACCCAAGCCGCCTCGCGATGGTGCTTGCGGTGCTCGAAACCCATGGTGGCTTGCGGCTTTCCGGCCATGACGTCTATCTCAACGTCGCGGGCGGCCTGCGCGTGCAGGAACCAGCCGCCGATCTGGCCGTCGCGGCGGCGCTGGTCTCGTCGCTGACCGGGGCCGTCCTGCCCTCCGATTCGGTCGTGTTCGGTGAGATTGCCCTCAGTGGCGCGGTCCGTCCTGTGTCGCTGACGGGCGCGCGGATCAAGGAGGCAGCCAAGCTAGGCTTCAAGCGGGTCGTTGCGCCGGCATCGGCGGACACTGCAGACATGCGCGGCATCAGGCTGAACGTGACCCCGCATGTATCCGAACTCGTCGCCTCGATTGCGGCCAGCGCACCCAAGCGGCAGCGCAAGCAAGCCGAGAACGAACGCGAAAGATAGACCTTGAGGCGTGACGAACCGCAAGGCACCGGCTATAGAGACCCTGTTGCTGCTCAACAACCGATGCGGCGCGCAATTCACCTTTCAATGACGGCGACGCCCCATGTCCTTGACCATCCTTGATCTTGTTGTTCTGGGCGCTGTCGCGCTGTCAGCGCTTCTGGCCGCGGTCAGGGGTTTCACACGCGAAGTGCTTTCGATCGCGTCGTGGGTCGCCGCTGCCGTGGCCGCTTGGAGCTTTCACCCGCTGCTCCTGTCCTTCGTGAAGCAGCATGTGAAGCAAGACACCATCGCGCTGGTGATCGCGATCGCGGCCATCTTCCTGGTCACGCTCGTGATCGTCTCGCTGATCACCGCGCGAATTTCCGATTTCGTACTCGATTCGCGGATCGGCGCGCTGGACCGCACGCTTGGCCTCGCCTTTGGCGCCGCGCGTGGGCTTTTGCTGGCTGTGGTGGGCTACCTTCTGTGGACGACGCTCGTGCCCGAAACCCGCCAGCCAGACTGGGTGCGCGACGCCAAAACCAAGCCGCTGCTCGAAAGCTCGGGCAAGACGCTTCTGACCATGCTGCCGCAGGACATCGACACCAGCTTCATCAAGGGTCTTGCTCCGAGGACAACCGCACCAACGGAGGCGCCGGCTGAGGAGCCGCGCCCGCCGGCGCAGGTTCAGCCCCAGCGCCGTAGCGAAGCGCCAGGCGCACAGGTGGATCGCGCCTCTCTGCAACGGGCGGTGGACAACGCCCAGCGCCAGCCGGGTCAACCGCAAAGGCCGTAGGCGACGCGGCATGCGGCATGCCAGACTGATCGTCGAGCACACGATTGCGCGACCCGCGCTAGGCTTGTCGGCGGGTTCGATTTATCTGGCGAGTGAGATGTGGGATGCTCCGGATGGTGATGAACAGCTCGTACGCCGATGACGGACGTGACGGTGACACCCTGCGCGAAGAGTGTGGGGTGTTCGGCATTTGGGGCCACCCCGACGCCTCGGCAATCACCGCCCTCGGCATGCACGCGCTGCAGCATCGCGGCCAGGAAGCAGCCGGAATCGTGAGTTTCGATGGCGGCCGTTTCCACTCCGAAAGGCGACTGGGCCTTGTCGGCGATACGTTCTCCGACAGGCATGTGATCGAGCGGCTGCCTGGTCACGCCGCCATCGGGCATGTGCGCTATGCGACAACCGGCGGCACCATCCTGCGCAATGTGCAGCCGCTGTTCGCGGAACTGGAACAGGGGGGCTTTGCGGTTGCCCACAATGGCAACCTGACCAACGGGCTCAGCTTGCGCAAGCAATTGATCCGCGATGGGGCGATCTATCAGTCGACCTCAGACACGGAAGTGGTACTGCATCTGGTCGCCTGCAGTCGAAAGCCCCGCTTCATCGACCGCTTCGTCGATGGCTTGCGCCAGCTCGAAGGGGCCTACTCGCTGGTCGGCCTGACGAACAAGAAGCTCATCGGCGCGCGTGATCCGCTCGGCATACGCCCTCTTGTGATCGGCGAGCTGGACGGCCGCTTCATTCTGGCCTCCGAGACCTGCGCGCTTGACATCATCGGCGCGCGCTTCGTGCGCGAGGTCGAGAACGGCGAAGTCGTGGTGATCTCTGATGAGGGCATCGAGAGCCACAAGCCCTTCCCGCCGATTCAGGAAAGGCCATGCATCTTTGAGGCCGTCTATTTCGCGCGGCCTGATTCGATCATGAAGGGCATCAGTGTCTACGAACGCCGCAAGCGGATGGGCGCGGAACTGGCTGCCGAGGCGCCGGCCAACGCCGATGTGGTGGTCCCAGTCCCCGATTCCGGCGTTCCCGCCGCGCTGGGCTACGCCCATGCCAGCGGCATCCCGTTTGAGCTTGGCATCATCCGCAACCACTATATCGGCCGTACCTTCATCCAGCCCACGCAATCTGTCCGCGAACTCGGCGTGCGGATGAAACACAGCGCCAACCGCAGCGTCGTGAATGGCAAGAGTATCGTGCTGCTTGACGATTCCATCGTCCGCGGCACAACTTCGGTGAAGATCGTCAAGATGATGCGAGAAGCCGGCGCGCGAGAGGTGCACTTCCGGATCTCATCGCCGCCGATCCGCTATCCCGACTATTACGGGATCGACACGCCGCAGAAGGACAACCTGCTGGCCGCAACCCATTCGCTGGAGGAGATGCGCGACTTCATCGGCTGCGACTCGCTCGCCTTCCTGTCGGTGGATGGCATCTACCGCGCCATGGGCCATCCGGAAGGCCGCGATCCCCTGCGTCCCCAATTTACCGATCACTGCTTCACCGGCGACTATCCGACCGGATTGACCGATCAGGCCGGTGACGGCGGCAAGCAGCAACTGTCGCTTCTGGCGGAAGCCGGCTAACAAACGGACCTTATCCATGCACCTGAAAGATCGTGTTGCGCTGGTCACGGGCGCATCCCGCGGCATCGGACGGGCCGTGTCGCTTGAACTGGCGCGGCAGGGCGCGCATGTCGTGGCGCTCGCCCGCACGCAGGGCGCTCTGGAGGAACTCGACGACGAGATCAGGGACCTGGGCGGGACCGCCACGCTTGTGCCGCTGTCGCTGACTGATTTCGAGGCACTTGACCGGCTTGGGGAAGCGATCACGGCGCGTTGGGGGAAACTCGACATCCTGCTCGGCAATGCCGGCATTCTGGGCCCTCTGTCCCCTCTCGGACACATCAGCCCGGCGGAATGGCAGACCGTTCTCGACATCAATGTCACGGCCAACTGGCGGCTGATCAGGGCCATGGACGGGCTGCTGCGCTTGTCGGATGCCGGGCGTGCGGCCTTTGTCAGTTCAGGCGCCGCCCACAAGTGCACGGCCTATTGGGGTCCCTATGCGGTATCCAAGGCCGCTGTCGAGGCACTGGCGCGGACCTACGCCGCCGAAACCCTCAAGACCGCCGTCAAGGTCATGCTGGTCAATCCCGGCCCCTTGCGCACCCGCATGCGGGCCGAGGCCATGCCGGGCGAAAATCCGCTTCTACTGCGCACCCCCGAAGAGATCGCACCCGAGATCATCAGGCTGTTGTCACCCGATTGGGTGCGGAGCGGTCTGATCTTTGATTTCCCGACCGGGACTATCAGGACCCCGCAAGCGCCGATCTGATCCCACTCACCGCGTCAGCGCTTCCTGTCGCTGTCGCGTCCGCTGCCGCGACCATCCGCGTAGGGATTGTCGCCCGTCCTGGAGTTGATGCGGATCGGTGTGCCCGGCAGGTTGAAGCTCTCGCGCAATCCATGGGTGAGATAGCGCGTGTAGGCCGTCGGCAGGTCGCTAAGCTGGTTGCCGAACAGCACGAAGGTCGGCGGGCGCGACTTGGGCTGCGTGATGTAGCGGATCTTGATCCGGCGTCCGGAAACGGCCGGCGGCGGATGATGCGAGAGCACATCGGCGAGCCATTTGTTGAGCCGCGCCGTGGAAATCCGGGTGTTCCACACATCGGCGGCCTTCATCACCGCCTCCATGAGTTTCTCAAGCCCCTGCCCGCTCAGGCCGGACAGCGGCACGCAGGCAACGCCGCGCACCTGCGCCAGCATCCGGTCGCATTCCTCGCGCAGTTCCTTGAGCAGGCCAGGCTGATCAGCCACCAGATCCCATTTGTTGAGCCCTATCACGACCGCACGGCCTTCCCGCTCGATCAGGTCCACGATGGTCAGATCCTGTTTTTCGAATGGAATGGTCGCGTCGAGCAGAACAACGACGACCTCGGCAAAGCGCACGGCACGCAAGCCATCCGTGACCGAGAGCTTTTCGAGCTTCTCGGTAATGCGGGCGCGCTTGCGCATGCCGGCGGTGTCGAACAGCTTCACCGTGCGGTTGCGCCATGACCAGTCGACCGAGATCGAGTCGCGCGTGATGCCCGCTTCCGGCCCGGTCAGCAGGCGGTCCTCGCCGATCATCGCGTTGATCAGCGTCGACTTGCCGGCATTCGGACGCCCAACAATGGCAACCCGTAGCGGCTTCTCGGGCGGCGCGTGGTCGATGTCGAGGTCAGCCTCGTCTTCACTTTCCACATTGGCGGGGAATTCATCCTCCTCGTCCCCGCCATCCTCGATACCGATCAGCGGAATCAGGGCTTGCGCCAGATCGGCCGTGCCCTCGCCATGCTCGGCAGAGAACGGGATCGGGTCGCCGAGACCCAGTTCATAGGCCTCGTAGGTTCCGGCCATACCCTTGCCGCCCTCAGCCTTGTTGGCGAGCAGGATCACCGGCTTGCCGGAGCGGCGAACGAGTTCGGCAAAGGGACGATCGCTGGGTGTGACGCCGGCGCGCGCGTCGATCACGAACAGGATGAGGTCGGCGTCGCCCATGGCCACCTCGGTCTGCGCCCGCATGCGCTGGGCCAGTGACCCTTCCTCGGCATCTTCCAGCCCGGCCGTGTCGACAATGGTGAACCTCAGCGGCCCCAGGGTCGCCAGCCCCTCGCGGCGGTCGCGCGTGACGCCCGGCGTGTCATCGACAAGGGCGAGCTTGCGCCCGACCAACCGGTTGAACAGGGTGGACTTGCCAACATTGGGACGCCCAATGATGGCGACGGTCGCGGTCATGGTTTCATCGCCTCTCTGGCCGGCGCGCGGGGCCGAGCCCCCCGTCGGTGCTCACTTCACGTCGACCGGACCGGCGCGCACAAGTGCGAGATACAGGTCGGCGCGCTGGCGCAAGGCCTGCGGAGCCTCGCGATCCACCACGATCTGGTCGAACCAGCGGCCCGCATCATCCATGTTGGCCGCCTTCAGGGCAGAGACCCCGAGCAGTTCGCGTGCAGTGTGCCGCCAGATTCCGGTTGGGGCGGCCAGCGGCTCAAGGCTCGCCTTGATTTCGGCGTAGGGGGCGAGGTCGACTGTCAGCATCGCCGACCGGATGCGGGCAAGATCCCGAAAGGCGGCTTCAATCGTGGCATCGCTGCTCAGGGCATCGAAGGCCCTCGCACCAACGGCAGGATCGCGCCGCGCGACTTCTGCCGCCAAGCGGAAGCGAGCGACCAGCGCATAACCGCCAGCGCCTTCCTTGGCGAGTTCGGCAAGGGTCCTTTCGGCTTCCTCGCCGCGGCTTTCACGCGAGGCCTTCAGGGCCGTCTCGAGCCTGGCGCTGACGGCCTGGGCGGCTTGTTCCTGGCGATATTGCCAGAAGCGCCAAGCCCCGACCCCCGCAACGAGCAGGGCGAGCAGCACGATGATCAGGTTGCCATATTTCTTCCAGAGGTCGGCCGCCTTGTCGCGGCGGACCTCCTCATCGATCTCGCGCAGAAAATTATCGGACATGCTCAGACTGTTCAGGTGTTTGACACATTAGCTCGCGGGTTAGCACAGCCGTCGCCACAAGGCGAGCCATTCCGCTGTCGGCTCATGACGCGCGAAACAAAAGACTCGAATCCCCATAGGAATAGAAGCGATAGCCATCGGCGATGGCATGGGCATAGGCATGCCGCATCACCTCCAGGCCGCTGAAGGCGCTCACCAGCATGAACAGCGTCGACTTCGGCAGATGGAAGTTGGTCATCAGGATGTCGACCGCCGAAAACCGATAGCCCGGCGTGATGAAGATTGCTGTGTCGCCCGAGAACGGCCTCACCATGCCATCGAGGCTGGTCGCGCTCTCAAGCAGCCTCAGCGAGGTTGTACCGACCGCGACAATGCGGCCGCCAGCGGCACGCGCAGCATTGAGGCGACGGGCGACATCCGGCGAAATGGTTCCCCACTCCGCATGCATGCGGTGATCATCGGTGTTCTGGGCCTTGACCGGCAGGAAGGTCCCTGCCCCAACATGCAAGGTAACAAACTCGCGGCCGATGCCGCGCTCGGCAAGACGGGAAAAGAGCCCCTCCGTGAAATGAAGCCCGGCCGTCGGTGCGGCCACAGCCCCGTCCTCGCGGGCATAGACCGTCTGGTAGTCGACGGCATCACGCGCATCGGCGCCGCGCTTGCCGGCGATGTAGGGCGGCAGCGGCAGTTCCCCGAGGCGCATCACCGCCTCGTCGAGATGCGGCCCGGCAAGCTCGAAGGCGAGTTCAACCTCGCCGCCCTCGCCCTTGCCGACCACCCTAGCGTCAAGGCGCATAGCCTGGCAGGCCGCGTCGGCTGCGTTTTGGCCGAAACGAACCACATCGCCGATGGCCAGTTTTTTGGCCGGACGCGCGAAGGCCAGCCAGCCATCGGCGCCAAGGCGCTTGTGCAGCATCATCTCGACCCAAGCGGCCGTCTCGCCCTTGAGACGCAATCCATACAGGCGCGAGGGAATGACGCGCGTATCGTTGAGGACGAGCACGTCGCCGGGCACGAGCAGGTCCCCAAGATCGCCCACGTGGTGATCCGACAATGGACACACAAGCCCGGGCCTCACGACCAGCATGCGCGCCGCGTCGCGCGGCTCGGCCGGGCGCAGCGCGATGAGCTTCTGGGGAAGATCAAACTCAAACAGCGCGATGTCCATGGCTCAGAACGATCCCGGACAGAGCCGGACCAACTCCGGTCAGGCGTCGGCCATGACCTTCATCGAGATGATCGAATCGGGATCGCGGACGGGCTCGCCGCGCTTGATCTTGTCGACATTCTCCATGCCTTCAATGACCTTGCCCCAGGCGGTGTACTGCTTGTCGAGGAAGGTTGCGTCATCAAAGCAGATGAAGAACTGCGAATTCGCGGAATGCGGGTTGGCCGCACGCGCCATCGAACAGACGCCGCGCACATGCGGCTCGGCGTTGAACTCAGCCTTGAGGTCCGGATAGTCTGAGCCGCCGGTGCCGGTGCCGCGCGGGCAGCCGGTCTGCGCCATGAAGCCGTCAATCACGCGGTGGAACTTGATGCCGTCATAAAAGCCCTCGCGGGCCAGTTTCTTGATGCGCTCGACATGGCCGGGGGCCAGATCGGGGCGCATGGCGATGACGACCTTGCCCTTGGTGGTGTCGAGGACAAGCGTGTTTTCGGGATCGAGGCTCATGACAGAACTCGTGTTCGATGGTGGGTGACGGAACAATCAGCGGGAATCAGCCAGCAGCTTCATGCTGATGATCTTGTCGGGGTTCACCGGAGGCTCGCCGCGCTTGATCTTGCGGACAGCATCCATGCCGGAGATAACCTCGCCCCAGATGGTGTACTGGCCGGTCAGCGGCGCGCAACCCTCGTAGCAGATGAAGAATTGCGAGTTGGCCGAGTTCGGGGCCTGGGCCCGGGCCATGCCGACGGTGCCGACCTTGTAGGGCTCACGGCTGAACTCTGCCGGAAGATTGGGCAGATCTGACTTTCCAGTGCCAGTGCCTGTCGGGTCGCCCGTCTGCGCCATGAAGCCGTCAATCACACGGTGGAAGACGATGCCGTTGTAGAAGCCTCGCTTCGTCAGCGTCTTGATCTGCTCGACATGTCTGGGGGCCAGATCAGGCCGCAAGCGAATGGTCACGGGGCCATCCTTCGTGGTCAGCACGATCGTGTTCTGGGGGTCAAGCTGCTGTGCGGCCGCGGTCATCGGCGCGAACAGCGCGCCCGCTCCGGCAAGGGCGAGCACAAGGGCAAGGGACGTTGGTTTGATCACGTCGTTCAATCTCCGCTTCTCAGGCACTGCAAGATGTGCCTAGCGACTGAAGGCGGCGATGACAAGGCATGGCTGCGAACCCGACGGAGTTTTGAATGTGGCGCGCAAGCAGTACAGGCGCCCTGCAGCGTCAGAAGGCAGATTGCAAAAACATCATGCAATCCCTGCCAAAAATGATGACAAACTTTTGAAGTTCAGCTAAAAGTTGAAATGTTGGTCAGCACGAAAGCTGCCAAGGACTTTCGGCGGTCCAGGTCTCGGGAGGAGCAAACGCCCACCATGGTGAGAACGCGCAGGATATGCGCGCGTCATGGAGGGAATAACAGTCTGTGTGGCAGGGCTTCGGCCCTGCCTTTTTCTTTTTGGGAGGCAACCCTAAAGATCCGCCCAGACCCACAGGACATAAACGATCGCGAAGACCGGAACCGAGACGATGCTGGTGATGATCGCCTTGCGCCACAGCTGCGGCGCAACCGGAGCCCCCGGCTCGGTTCCCGTCGTCACGTTCCCCGTTTCGGACTGGCTCTGCACATTCAGTGGCAAAACACAGAACAGCACTGTCCACCAGATGACGAAGTAGACGGCGAAGGCAGCCAACGGGGACATGCTCGACTTTCGGTTCTGGCCAGAAGCGACGGCAAAGTGCTCTATAGCACCAGACCTGCCGCCTCAGACCTGTTCAAGCTCGGTCAAAGTGCCGCAGAAGTCCTTCGGATGCAGGAAGATAACCGGCTTGCCGTGGGCTCCGATTTTGGGCTGACCGTCACCGAGAACACGCGCCCCTGCGGCAATCATCCGGTCCCGCGCCGCCAAGATATCCTCCACCTCGTAACAGATGTGATGGATGCCGCCGTCCGGGTTCTTCTCCAGAAATCTCGCGATCGGCGAAGTCGCGCCCAATACGCCGAGCAGTTCGATCTTGGTATTGGGCAGTTCAACGAAAACCACTCTCACGCCATGCTCCGGCAGGTTCTGGACCGGGGCCACGACCGCGCCCAGCGTGCCGCTGTAGCAGGCAGCCGCGGCCTCCAGATCAGGCACCGCAAGCGCCACATGGTTCAGCCGTCCAATCATGGCAGATCCTCACACCTCGATCACAAGGGCATGAACAACCGGCTTCTTGCCCCATTCCTCGTTGATCGCCCCACGGACAGCGCGCTCGATGGAGTTGCGCAGGCCTTCCGGGTCGCGGCGGCGCTGCTTTGGCATGTTCTCGACCAGATCGAGAACCGCGTCGTTGACCACGTCGTCGAAGCTGTCGCCGTCCTCGGTCTTTTCCGGCAGTCCCATGCAGGCAATCTCCAGATCGCCGGCGATGTTGCCCTTGTCGTCGATCGCGATGGCCACAGAGACGACGCCGGCGAAGGATAGCTTGCGCCGGTCAGGCACCGTCCTGTCGCCGGCGTTGATGCGTAACTGGCCATCCTGGAAGATGCGCCCGACGACAACATCGTCGATCTTGTCGACCCCCTGTCGCGTGAAGGACAGCATGTCGCCATTGGTCGCGACCAGCACATGCGGCACCCTCAGCTCTTCGGCGAGCTTGGCGTGCTCGGTGAGGTGCAGCGGTTCGCCATGGGCCGGGATCGCGATATGCGGGCGCACCCAATCATACATCTGCTTCATTTCCTCGCGGCGCGGGTGACCTGAGACGTGGACCAGATGCTGGCGATCCGTGACGATCTCGATCCGCTGCAAGGCGAGCGCATTCATGATCCGGCCAACCGCCTTCTCGTTGCCAGGAATCGTGCGGGACGAGAAGATCACCCGGTCTCCGGGCGACAGCGCGATGTCGGGATGCTCGTCCTCGGCGATACGGGCCAGCGCCGCGCGAGGCTCGCCCTGAGAGCCGGTCAGCAGACAGACAACCTTCTCGCGCGGAAGGTAGCCATAGGTCTGGGCCGAGCGGAAGTCGGGCAATTCATCCAGCATGCCGCATTCCTTTGCGACATCGATGACCTTGTCCATGGCACGGCCGACAACGACGACCTCCCGGCCACAGTCCCGGGCCGCCTCGGCGACGGCCCGGATGCGGGCAACATTCGAAGCGAAGGTGGTGACTGCTACACGACCGGGCGCCGCCTTGATCAGTTCAGCCAAAGTCTTCGCCACATCGGCCTCGCCTGGGCTGATGCCCTCGCGCATGACGTTGGTGGAATCACAGACCATGGCGAGCACGCCTTCATCACCCAGTTGCTTGAGCCGCGCGGCATCGGTCGGCCAGCCGACATGGGGCGTGTCGTCGATCTTCCAGTCGCCGGTATGCAACACGGTCCCCACCGGCGTCTTGATGGCCAGTGCGCAGCTCTGCGGAATGGAATGCGCCACCTTGATGAATTCGACCGAGAAAGGTCCGAACGGGTAGAACAGCCCAGGGACCACGACGTTCAGCGGGACCTTCGGCGCGCCGGGCTCATGCAGCTTTCTTGTTTCGATGAGGCCGGCTGCGAATTGCGTGCACCAGACGGGCACACGGAGCCTTGGCCAGAGTGCGACAAGCGCGCCGATATGGTCCTCATGCGCATGGGTGATGATGATGCCGAGCAGATCCTTGCGACGCTCCTCGATAAAGCGGATGTCCGGCATAATGAGGTCGACGCCGGGGGTCTCGGGGCCGCCGAAGGTGACGCCGCAATCCACCATGATCCATTTTCGGGAGCGCTCGGGACCAAAGCCGTAGAGCGCCGCGTTCATGCCGATTTCGCCGAGCCCGCCGAGCGGGCAAAAGACGAGTTGATCTGTTTGTGCCATGGCCTTGTCAGTAAGGGGATTGGCCTGCGGGTCAACCACCAAAGAACAGATCGCCTGCGTCGATTGTCACTTGGCCTGTCGGTGTGTCCAGAAGCAGACAGCCGCGGGCGTTGATGCCGCGCATCACGCCGCGCACCTCTCCGGAAGGTGGGCGGACGCGAACGTCCGCTCCAAGACCATGGGCCAACTCCTGCCAGTCGGCGCGGGTCCGGGCAAATCCTGCCGCCCATCGGGCGTGGGCCTCGATCCAGTTCAGGCTGAGTTCGCGCAACAGGTGAGCCGGTGTTGGCGCTGCAGCGACCGCGGCGAGGGCCTGCGTCGGATAGATCAGACCTTGCGGCGCAGAAGCGACATTCACACCGAAGCCGATGAGCACAACAAACCGGCCGCGCGCCTGCAGGCCCTCGAGCAGCAGGCCAGCAACCTTGGCGCCGCCAAGCAGCAGATCATTGGGCCATTTGATCGCCAGGTCCGGATGATGCAACCCGGTGCCTGCAGCCACGGCCCTGTACAGGGCAAGCCCTGCAACGAAGCCCAGTTCCGGTGCGCGCGCCGGATCGCCTGGCGCCGTCAATGCCAGCGTTGCATACAGATTGCCCGGGGGCGAGATCCAGGTCCGCCCATGGCGGCCACGTCCGCCGGTCTGCGCATCAGCCACGAACCAGCATGGCTCCATATTGCCGGCCATGACATGGGCCCGGGCTTCGTCCATGGTCGTACCGACCTCGGCCTTGTGCACAAGACCATAGCCTGCCGCCACGGCTTCCGGCGCAAGGATCGGAACCAGCGTCCTGCCCTCAGAACAACGATTTGGCCGCCGCGAGCGCCGATGAGACCAGCGGCCCCGGCACAAGCCAGAACGCCAGCACCGCGGCGCTCGACAGTGCCATAACGCCTCCCAGCGCCGGTGTCATCCTCTCGAAGGCACCCCTCGGCTTGTCGAAGTAGATGATCTTGACGATGCGCAGGTAGTAATAGGCGCCGATCACGCTGGCGATCACACCGATTATCGCGAGATAGTACAGCTTTGCCTCGATGGCTGCGGTGAAGACATAGAATTTGGCGAAGAAGCCCGCCAGCGGCGGGATGCCGGCCAGCGAAAACAGTAGCATCGCCAGGCAGAAAGCGATCAGCGGCTGGGACTGCGAGAGGCCGCCGAGTTCCTCGATATCCTCGACCATATGGCCGTCGCGGCGCATGCACAGGATACAGGCGAAGGCGCCGAGCGTCATCACGAGGTAGATCGCCATGTAGATCGCAACGCCCTGTACGCCGCTGACTGTTCCGGCCGCAAGACCGACAAGCGCAAAGCCCATGTGGCCGATCGATGAGTACGCCATCAGGCGTTTGATGTTGCGCTGGCCGATTGCCGCGAAGGCGCCGAGCACCATCGAAGCGGCCGCGATGAAGATGACGATCTGCCGCCAGTCGCCGATGGCGCCGGGAAAAGCGCTGACGAAGACGCGCACCGTCATGGCCATGGCCGCCATCTTGGGCGCGGCGGCAAAGAAGGCTGTCACGGCCGTCGGCGAGCCCTCGTAGACGTCCGGTGTCCACATGTGGAACGGTACCGCCGAGATCTTGAAGGCGAGGCCGGCCGCCATGAAAACGAGCCCGAAAACAAGGCCAAGGCCGATCTTGTGCCCGCCTGCGGCGCCATGGGCGAGCGCCTCCGCGATGCCGCCGAAGATGACGGTACCGGTAAAGCCATAGACAAGCGACATGCCATAGAGCAGCATGCCAGATGACAGCGCTCCCAGCACAAAGTACTTCAGGCCCGCCTCCGACGACTTCGCGTCGTCCCGGTTCATCGCGGCGACCACATACAGCGCGAGCGACTGCAGTTCAACGCCCACATAGAGCGCGATCAGGTCGTTGGCAGAGATCATCATCATCATGCCGATGGTCGCGAGGACGATCAGGATCGGATACTCGAAACGCGCCATGCCCTCTCGGCGGATATAGTCCGAGGACATGATGATGGCGGCCGCCGCGCCGATCAGCGTCAGCACCTTCATGAACTGGCCAAAGCCGTCCGCCACGAAGGCGCCGCTGAAGGTGATCTGCTTGCCGGTCTGGCTCAGCACAACGAGGCCCGCAACAGCGAACAGGGCGACGGCCATGATCTCCAGCAAACGCAGCGATTTCTCGCCCTGGAAGGCTCCGATGACGACCATCGCCAGCGCGCCGATCGCCAGCAGGAGCTCCGGCAGCGCCGGCATCAGATCGGGAATGGCTGCCATGGCGGGGTCCTTACTGCACCACCAGCAGCGCCGTCCGGGTGGCGTTGACGGCAGCCTGGTAGTTCTTGATCAGGAGATCGGTCGGGGCGGCAAAGGCATCGAGGATCGCGCCCGGACGCAGGCCATAGTAAATGGTCAGGGCGGCCAGCGGCACCAGGAGCACCATCTCACGGCGATCAACATCGGTGATGCCCTTGAGCTCCGGTTTGTCCAGTTCGCCGAACATCACGCGGCGGTAGAGCCAGAGCGCGTAGGCCGCCGAGAGGATCACGCCGAAGGTGGCGAAGAACGCCACCCAGGGATTGGCCTTGAACGCGCCAAGCAGGGTCAGGAACTCGCCGACGAAGCCTGCGGTGCCGGGCAGACCGACATTGGCCATCGTAAAGACCATGAACAGCACGGCATAGACCGGCATGCGGTTGGTCAGCCCGCCATAGGCCTTGATCTCGCGGGTATGCATGCGGTCGTAGACGACGCCGACGCACAGGAAGAGCGCGCCCGACACCAACCCGTGGCTGACCATCTGGAACAGAGCGCCCTGGATGCCCTGCGGCGTCAGGGTGAACAGGCCCATGGTGACGAAGCCCATATGCGCAACCGACGAGTACGCGATCAGCTTCTTGATGTCTTCCTGCATCAGCGCCACCAGTGAGGTGTAGATGATGGCGATCACCGAGAGCGCGTAGACCATCGGCGCGAAGTCCTGCGACGCATCGGGGAACATCGGAATCGAGAAGCGGATGAACCCGTAGCCGCCCATCTTGAGCAGGATGCCGGCCAGGATGACGGAGCCGGCCGTCGGAGCTTCGACATGGGCGTCAGGAAGCCAAGTATGGACCGGCCACATCGGCATCTTCACGGCGAAGGAGGCAAAGAAGGCAAGCCAGAGCCAGGGCTGCAGCTCCTTGGCAAACTTGTGGGCCAGCAACTGGGTGATATCCGTCGTGCCGGCGCTCCAGTACATCGCCATAATGGCAAGCAGCATGAGCACCGAGCCGAGCAGCGTGTAGAGAAAGAACTTGAACGAGGCGTAGATGCGGCGCTTGCCGCCCCAGATGCCGATGATTAGGAACATCGGGATCAGGCCAGCCTCGAAGAAAATGTAGAACAGGACGAGATCGAGCGCCACGAACACACCGATCATCAGGGTTTCAAGCACGAGAAACGCGACCATGTACTCCTTCATGCGATGCTCGATGCTCTCCCAAGAGGCGAGGATGCAGAACGGCATCAGGAAGGCGGTCAGCAGCACGAAGGGCATCGAGAAGCCGTCGACGCCGAGCTTGAAGCGAATGGTCTCCGACAGCCAGCCATGGCTTTCGATGAGCTGGAACTGGGGGCTGGCCACCTCGAAGCGAGCCCAGGCGACAATGGCCAGGGCCAGCGTCACCAGCGTGGTGACCAGCGCCGCCATGCGCGCATTCGACCGGACAGAGGCTTCATCGCCACGGAGTGTCAGAATGAATGCCGCTCCGACCAGCGGCAGGATCAAAAGTCCGGAGAGGATACCAAGACCAAACATCAGATCACCCGCGCGTCAGGATGTACCAGGTGACAAGGCCGCCAACCCCCATGATCATGGAAAAGGCGTAGTGATAGAC
The DNA here is from genome assembly GCA_026400535.1 of Hyphomicrobiales bacterium. Classification (GTDB taxonomy): domain Bacteria; phylum Pseudomonadota; class Alphaproteobacteria; order Rhizobiales; family Beijerinckiaceae; genus Allobosea. The sequence goes on along the minus strand of JAPLOU010000052.1, from coordinate 192,826 downwards.
GTAGCCGGTCTGAAGCTTGACGATCCGGTTGGTGACGTCCACCACACGGGCCGAAATGCCATCCGGCCCAAGGCCGTCAATGATCATGCCGTCGCCCTGCTTCCACAGCAAGGTGCCGAGCCGCTTGGCCGGCCGAACGAAGAGCCAGTCATACAGCTCATCGAAGTACCATTTGTTGAGCAGGAAGCGGTAGAGGAACTCGTGCTGCTTCGCGATCTGTCCGGGCACGTCCGGCCGCAGAACGTAGCAGTAGAATGCGGCGGCGAAACCGATCACCATCGCGACAAAGGGTGACCAGACCACCCATTTCGGCACCTTGTGAATGGCATGCAGAATGTGATTGTCCTTGGCCGTGAACAGCGCTGTCTTCCAGAAATGCTCATAGTCATGGCCGATGAACGCCTCCTTGAAGGCGAAGCCGGCAGCGATGGCGCCCAGCGCCAGGACACCGAGCGGGACCAGCATCACCAGCGGGCTCTCATGCGGAACGTGACCATGACCGTGATCATTGGGCGCTGCATGATGCGCACCGGCGAGCATGGCCGGGGCCGCACCATGATCGTGATGCGCGGCCCCACCCCAGCGGGGCTTGCCCTCGAAGATCATGAAGTAGAGCCGCCAAGAGTAGAACGAGGTGAATGCGGCGGCGACGACAAGCATCACGAAGGCCATCGAGCCTGCACCGGTGCCCCTTGCGAAGGCGCTTTCAATGATGGCGTCCTTCGAGAAGTAGCCGGCGAGGAAGGGAAAGCCGGTCAGCGCCAGCGTGCCAATCGTCATGGCGGCAGCAGTCAAGGGAATGTGCTTCCGCAATCCGCCCATGTTCCGCATGTCCTGCTCATGGTGCATGGCGTGGATCACCGAGCCTGCACCCAGGAAGAGCAGCGCCTTGAAGAAGGCATGGGTGAACAGGTGGAAAATGCCCGCGCCGTAGGCGCCGACGCCGAGGGCTACGAACATGTAGCCGAGCTGCGAGCAGGTCGAATAAGCGATGACGCGCTTGATGTCGTTCTGGACGAGACCGACAGTGGCCGCGAAGAAGGCCGTGATCGCGCCGATGGTGACAACAACCGTGAGCGCCGTCGGCGCATACTCGAACACCGGCGACAGCCGCGCCACCATGAAGACGCCGGCGGTGACCATGGTCGCAGCATGGATCAGGGCCGACACGGGCGTCGGGCCTTCCATCGCGTCCGGCAACCAGGTGTGCAGCATGAACTGCGCCGACTTGCCCATCGCCCCCATGAACAGCAGCAGGCAAGCCAGCGTGACCGCGTTCCACTCGAAGCCGATGAACCGGAAGGTGGTTGAGGCGAGGTCGGGGATCTTCGCGAAGATCTGGTCGTAGGCGACGGAGCCGGTCAGCCAGAAGACAAGGAAGATGCCGAGCACGAAGCCGAAGTCCCCGACGCGGTTGACAACGAAGGCCTTGATGGCGGCGGCATTAGCCGACGGCTTCTTGTACCAAAAACCGATCAGCAGATAACTCGCGAGGCCGACCCCTTCCCAGCCAAAGAACATCTGGACCAGGTTGTCCGAGGTCACCAGCATCAGCATGGCGAAGGTGAACAGCGACAGATATGCGAAGAAGCGCGGACGGCTGTCGTCCTCGCGCATGTAACCGATGGAATACAGGTGCACGAGCGAAGACACCGTGTTGACCACAACGAGCATCACGGCGGTGAGCGTGTCGATCCTGAATGCCCAGTCGATCTGCATCCCACCCGACTGCATCCAGGTGGCGATCTGCACGCGCGTCGTGCCGTGGCCAAAACCGACCTGCACCAGCGCGATCCAGGACAGGATGGCAGCAATCGCCAGAAGCGAGGTGGTGATCAGCTCGCTTGGCCTCGGCCCGATCAGGCGCCCGAAGAAGCCCGCGATCAGGAAGCCGACCAGCGGGAGAAAGACGATGGCGTGATACATGATGCCGCTCAGCCCTTCATCATGTTGATGTCCTCGACCGCGATGGTGCCGCGGTTGCGGAAATAGGTCACGAGGATGGCGAGGCCGATGGCGGCCTCCGCGGCGGCAACCGTCAGCACCAGCAGCGCGAAGACCTGTCCGACCATGTCGTTGAGATGGGTCGAGAAGGCCACGAGGTTGATGTTGACGGCGAGCAGGATCAACTCGATCGACATCAGGATGACGATGACGTTCTTGCGGTTGATGAAGATCCCGAGCACGCCAAGCGTGAACAGGATCGCGGCGACGGTAAGATAATGGCCAAGTCCGATCATTGTCGCCTCCTCACACGCCAGTCCGGGAGGGCACCTTGCGCACCTCCATGGCGGTTGCCTTGGTGCGCGCCACCTGGGCGGCCACATCCTGGCGCTTGACGCCGTCCTTGTGGCGGAGCGTGAGCACGATGGCGCCGATCATGGCGACCAGCAGCACGAGGCCGGCCGCTTGGAAATAGTAGACGTACTTTGTGTAGAGTACGAGACCGAGCGCCTCGGTATTGGTTATGTCGGCCGGGATTGGCGACGTGCCGGCCTTGAGTGCGCCCGGGTCGATGACCCAAGTGCCCAGAACGAGGGTCAACTGGAGCAGGAAGATGAACCCGACCACCAGACCGATCGGCAGGTACTGGAGGAATCCCTGCCTGAGCTCCGCGAAATCGACGTCGAGCATCATCACGACGAACAGGAACAGCACCGCAACTGCGCCAACATAGACCACGACGAGGATCATCGCCAGGAATTCAGCCCCCATCAGAAGGAACAGGCCCGCCGCATTGACGAAGGCAAGAATGAGAAAAAGCACCGAGTGGACCGGATTGCGCGAGGCAATCACCATCACCGCCGATGCAATCGTCACCGACGCGAACATGAAGAAGAAGGCCGCGGCTGCGGTCATGATCCCAACGCTCCCCCGCCCCTTTGGCGGCTTATTCTTGTGCGGCGCAACACGGGTTGCACCGTGAGGTCTATAGTCCCCGACTCACCGGGCAACAACCCGCGAATTGGTCTTGCCTAACCCGCGATGCCCAACCCACGATCTTCAGCCTGAGCCTGTCAAAGGATGATCGAGAGTTGCCCATGATCCCGCCCCGGCCCCATCCTTCGACAGGCTCACAGTGAGGAATGGTGGATGTTATCCAGCTCACCTGTACGGCGCATCCATCTTGATATTCCGTGCGATTTCCCGTTCCCAGCGATCGCCATTCGCCAGCAGCCGGTCCTTGTTGTAGAACAACTCCTCGCGGGTTTCGGTAGCGAACTCGAAGTTCGGGCCTTCCACGATGGCATCCACAGGGCACGCTTCCTGGCAGAAGCCGCAATAGATGCACTTGGTCATGTCGATATCGTAGCGCGTGGTGCGGCGCGTTCCGTCATTGCGGCGCGGGCCAGCCTCGATGGTGATCGCCTGCGCCGGGCAGATCGCCTCGCACAGCTTGCAGGCGATGCAGCGCTCCTCCCCGTTGGGGTAGCGTCGCAGGGCATGCTCGCCCCGGAAACGCGGGCTGAGTTGCCCCTTCTCGAACGGATAATTCAGGGTCGCTTTCGGCTTGAAGAAATAGCGTATCGACAGCGCAAAGGCGCTGACGAACTCCTTCAAGAGCAGCGACTTCGCCGCCTGATCCAGTCGAAACGCCATGCGCGTCTCTCCTATTCCCGTTTGCCGCCTAGCCAAAGAGCCAGTTGGCCATTCCAACACCGGCGACGGAGCCGCCGCCAATCAAAACCAGGTGCACGATCAGCCAGAACAGCCTGATCCGGGCCCTGTAGTCCGCCCGCTCGGTCTCGGTCTGCGATTTGTCCGTCGCCTGCAACGCCCTGATGACGACGCCGGAGAGCATGGACGCATTCACATATCCGAGCGCAGCCCCCACCAATGCACCGATCAGCGACAGGGTGGACACTGCCTCATCCCCTCACCGGCCCCCAGCCTGTTAGTTGCAGAACCAGCGCGGTCACCACCACCATCGCCAGCGACAGCGGCAGGAACACCTTCCAGCCCAGACGCATCAGTTGATCGTAGCGATAACGCGGCACAAACGCTTTCACCATGGCGAACATGAAGAACACCATGCAGACCTTGATGATGAACCAGACCACGCCCGGTATCCATGTAAACGGAGCCACCGGCAGAGGCGGCAGCCAGCCCCCAAGGAACAGGATGGTGCACAGGGCGCACATGGTCATTATCGCCACGTATTCACCGAGCATGAACAGAAGGTACGGCGTCGACGAGTATTCAACCATGAACCCGGCCACCAGCTCCGATTCAGCCTCCGGCAAATCGAAGGGCGGGCGGTTTGTTTCCGCGAGCGCCGAGATGAAGAAGATCACGAACACCGGGAACAGCGGCAGGAAGTACCAGCCGAGAATGCCATAGGGGCTCGCCTGCGCCTCGACGATGCTGGTCAGGTTGAGCGAGCCGACGCAGAGCAGCACGGTGATGATGACGAACCCGATGGAGACTTCATAAGACACCATCTGTGCGGCCGAGCGCAGAGCGCCGAGGAAGGGATACTTCGAGTTCGAGGCCCAGCCGGCCATGATGATGCCGTAGACACCAAGGGACGACACCGCAAAGACGTACAGGATGCCGACATTGATGTCGGCGATCGCCCAGCCTGCATTGACCGGAATGACCGCCCAGGCCGCCAGGGCCAGCACAACTGTGACCAGCGGCGCAAGCAGGAAAACGCCCTTGTTGGCCCCTGCCGGAATGACCGGCTCCTTGAGGACGAACTTAAGCAGGTCGGCGAAGGATTGCAGCAGGCCCCAGGGTCCGACAACGTTCGGACCGCGGCGGAGTTGCACCGCTGCCCAGATCTTGCGGTCGGCGTAGAGGATGTAGGCGATGAAGACGAGCAGGCAGGCGATCAAGAGCAGCGTCTTGCCGACAATGATCGCGAGTGTCAGGAGCAATTCGGGCATGGATCAGCTCCTCATTCCGCAGCCCGGGCCATGCGCCCATCAGCCAGCGCCTGGCATTCGGCCATGATGGCGGATGCGCGCGCAATTGGGTTGGTCTGGTAGTAGGCCGCGACCGGCGAGGCGAACGGCGCCTTGCCGATCTTGCCGCCGCGCGTCGCCAGCGCGGCAACCCCGGCGCGGTCGCCCACCGCGATCTGGCCAAGAGAGGCAAAATGTGGATGGGCGGCGAAAAGCGACTTGCGCAGTTGCGCCAGCGTGTCGAAGGGCAGTGCCTTGCCGAGCGAACCGGACAGCGCGCGCAAGATGGCCCAGTCTTCCTTGGCCTCGCCGGGCGGGAACACGGCGCGGCTGGCCATCTGCACGCGTCCTTCGGTATTGACATACGTGCCGGACTTTTCAGTGTAGGCCGCACCGGGCAGGATGAGATCTGCGCGGTGCGCGCCGCGATCGCCATGGCTGCCCTGATAGATCACGAAAGCGCCCTGCGGAACTTCGACCTCGTCGACGCCGAGCAGGTAGAGCACATCCAGCGCGCCCGGCTTCAGCATCTGGGTCGCGCCGAGGCCGCCCTCGCCCGGCACGAACCCGAGATCGAGCCCGCCGACGCGGGAGGCCGCGGTGTGCAGGACCCCGAAACCGTTCCAGTCCTCACGCACGGCACCGATCTGGCTGGCGAACTGCGCGGCCATCGACAGAACCGCAGCGCCATCCGGACGGGACAAGGCGCCCTGCCCGACGATGACAAGAGGCTTCTTGGCGGTGACGCTGCCATAGGTTCTGACCAGTTCGGACAATGAATCCGGACCTGCGCCGAGGTAGTTGTAATCATAACTCACATCGATCTTTTCGCCGATCACGCCGATCGTCACGCCGCCCTTGAGCCAGCGCTTGCGGATCCGGGTGTTGACAAGGCTGGCTTCCTTGCGTGGATTGGTTCCGATCAGCAGGATCGCATCGGCATCCTCGATCCCGGCAATGCCGACGTTCAGGATGTAGCTGGCCCGGCCCAGCACGGGATCGAGCTCGGCGCCGTCGGTGCGGCAATCGATGTTTGCGACGCCAAGCGTCGCCATCAGGGTTTTGAGCGCGAACATCTCCTCGACGGCGGCCAGATCTCCGGCAAGCGCGCCGATGCGGGCTGGTGCCGTGGCAGTGAGCTTGTCCGCGACAAGCTGCAACGCTTCGCTCCAGGACGCAGGCTTCACCTGGCCGCCCTTGCGGATATAGGGCCGGTCGAGCCGCTGGGTCTTCAGACCGTCCCAGATAAAGCGGGTCTTGTCGGAAATCCACTCCTCGTTGACCGCCTCATTGGTTCGCGGCAGGATGCGCATGACTTCGGTCCCGCGCGAATCCACCCGGATGGCCGAGCCGACGGCGTCCATCACGTCGATGCTCTCGGTCTTCTGCAGTTCCCAGGGCCGCGCGTTGAAGGCGTAGGGCTTGGAGGTCAGCGCGCCGACCGGGCACAGATCGATGACATTGCCCTGCAGTTCGGAGGTCATCGCCTGTTCGAGATAGGTGGTGATCTCCATATCCTCACCGCGCCCGATGGCGCCGAGGTCGGTGCCGCCGGCGACTTCGGCGGTGAAGCGGACGCAGCGCGTGCAATGGATGCAGCGGTTCATCTCGGTCTTCACCAGCGGGCCGATATACTTGTTCTCGACCGCACGCTTGTTCTCGGCGAAGCGGGAGCTGTCCACCCCGTAGGCCATGGCCTGATCTTGCAGGTCGCATTCGCCGCCCTGGTCGCAAATCGGGCAATCGAGCGGGTGGTTCAGGAGCAGGAACTCCATCACGCCCTCGCGCGCCTTTTTCACCATGGGGGACTTGGTCATCACGACCGGCGGCTCGCCGTTCGGACCGGGGCGCAGATCGCGCACGCCGATGGCACAGCTGGCCTGTGGCTTGGGCGGGCCGCCCTTCACCTCGACCAGGCACATACGGCAATTGCCGGCGATCGACAGCCGCTCGTGGAAGCAGAAGCGCGGAATTTCCGCACCCGCCGCCTCGCAGGCCTGCAACACGGTGCAATCCGCCGGGACGTCGACCTCGATGCCGTCAATGAGGAGTTTTGTCATACTGTTCGTCTCACTCCGCCGCCATCCGCACTGGCTCAGAATGCGGGTTCGCCGCATACTGGTCGATGCGTTCTTCGATTTCGTGACGGAAATGGGCAATCAGGCCCTGGATCGGCCAGGCCGCCGCATCGCCGAGGGCGCAGATGGTGTGGCCTTCGATCTGCTTGGTGACGTCGAGCAGCATGTCGATTTCGCGCTTTTGGGCGCGACCATCGGCCATGCGGTTGAGCACGCGCCACATCCAGCCGGTGCCCTCGCGGCAAGGCGTGCACTGGCCACAGCTCTCGTGCTTGTAGAAGTACGAGATGCGGGCGATGGCGCGGACCAGGTCGGTGGAATTGTCCATGACAATGACTGCCGCCGTGCCGAGGCCGGAACGCAGCTTGGACAGCGAGTCGAAGTCCATCGGCGTGTCGATGATCTGTGCCGCCGGCACCATGCGCACCGATGAGCCGCCGGGGATGACCGCTTTGAGGTTGTCCCAGCCGCCGCGCACGCCGCCGCAATGCTTGTCGATCAGTTCGCGGAACGGAATGCCCATCCCTTCCTCGACATTGCACGGCTTGTTGACGTGACCGGAGACGCAGAACAACTTCGTGCCGACATTGTTTGGGTTGCCAATGGCGCTGAACCAGCTTGCGCCACGCCGAAGGATCGTCGGCGCGACCGCAATCGATTCCACGTTGTTGACGGTGGTCGGGCAACCATAAAGCCCAACGTTTGCGGGGAATGGCGGTTTCAGGCGCGGCATGCCCTTCTTGCCTTCGAGGCTTTCCAGCAGCGCGGTTTCCTCGCCGCAGATGTAGGCCCCTGCCCCGTGATGGACATACAGATCGAACGGATAGCCGTTGATATTGTCCTTGCCGATCAGCTTCGCCGCGTAGGCCTCATCGACCGCGCGCTGCAGCGCCTCGCGCTCGCGCACATACTCGCCGCGAATGTAGATGTAGGCCGCGTGCGCGCCCATGGCGAAGGAGGCAATCAGGCAGCCCTCGACCAGCGTATGCGGATCATTGCGCATAATCTCCCGGTCCTTGCAGGTGCCGGGCTCCGATTCGTCGGCGTTGACGACCAGATAGTGAGGGCGGCCATCATTGACCTTGGGCATGAAGGACCACTTCATTCCGGTCGGGAACCCTGCCCCGCCGCGCCCGCGCAGGCCCGAGCGCTTCATCTCGTCGATGATCCAATCGCGGCCCTGATCGAGGATGAACTTCGTGCCATCCCAGGCGCCGCGCTGGATCGCGCTGTTCAGGGAATGATCCTGCAGGCCGTAGAGATTGGTGAAAATGCGGTCCTTGTCAGCGAGCATCGTTGCCTCTTCTCACGTCTTTCCGGGCTTTTCGCCGACGGCGCTGTCGGGGCGCCAGCCGGTTGCCAGCTTCTTGGACTGCTCGACCCATTGATCGCGCACGGCGCGGCCCTTGAAGCCTTCCATCTTGGTGTCGATCCAGGCCAGTTCCTTGTCAGTCCAGGCTGCGATCTGGTCGAAATGCCAGACACCACGGCGGTTGAGCAGCTTCTCCAGCTTTGGCCCGATGCCCCAGATCAGCTTGAGATCGTCCCCCTTGCCGGCGCGCGGCTTGGCGAGGAGTGTCGGGGCATCGGCAACGGTGGATGCGATCAAAGGACCTGTTGCCGTCGCGCCCTCCCCCCCCTTGCGGCGGAGAGTTGGAGGGTGGGCAGGCGCCGCTCTTGCGGGCTTCGTTACTTTGGCAGGTGTCGCAGCAGGTGCGGCGCGCCCCGCCTGCCCACCCTCCCCCGCAGGAGGACGGGGAGCCGCTACCGGCGCATCTGGCCGGGTTGCCGGAGCAGGCGCAGCAGCTCCACTTGCAGCGGCAGCCTTTGCCACCTCAGCAGCCTCGGCCGCTGTTCTCGCGGCTTCGCGATCAGCAGCGATTCGCTGTTGCCAATCGCCGCGACCGACGGCGCTCCCGTCATAGAGCGCCTTGTCCTTCAGGGTTTCGCCGCCGCCGAGCGGCTCCGAGCACGAGCGGTCGACCTGGGGGCCGGTGTTCACCTTCCGGCCAGCACGCAGATCATCGAGGAGGCGTGCGAAATTCTCGGGCGTGAGATCCTCGTAATAGTCGAAGTTGATCTGCACCATCGGCGCGTTGCAGCAGGCCCCGAGGCACTCGACCTCCAGCCACGAAAACTTGCCATCCGCCGTGACTGTGGATTGCGGTCCGATCACGTCTTCGCAAACCTTAATGATGTCGCGCGCGCCCTTGATGTGGCATGGCACCGTGCCGCAGACCTGAATGAAATGCTCGCCGGCAGGCTGCAGGTTGAACATCGTATAGAAGGTCGCGATCTCGAAGACGCGCATATAGGGCATGCCAAGCTTCCGACCGACCGCCTCTATGGCCTTCTGCGGCAGCCAGCCTCCGGCCTGTTCCTGCGCCTTCCAAAGCAACGGAATCACGGCGGACGCCTCGCGGCCCCTCGGATACTTGGCGATCTGCGCGTCAGCCCAGTTGTCGTTCGTCTTCGAGAAGGCGAAGGCTCCGGGCTGCACGGAATCGGGGGCTAAACGGCGGACAGACATCTTGGAGCCTCAACCTCGCGCAACGGCGAGCGCAGCCGCCGCCAGCACAGCACAGCCAACGCCAGCGATCACATGCGGCAGGGTCTTGCCGCCGGCCTTGCCGACGAAATGAAAATCCAAGGCCGCCATCACCGCGCCGACCAGAAGCACGATGGCGAGCGCACGCCATTCGCGGAATGAAGCAAGACCCAGCATGATGAAGGCCATGGCGAGGTAGCGCGCCGCGAAGACCTGCACCAGCGAGGCTTTGGTATGAGCCAGCGTCGACAGCGCCTGCTCGCCCTGCCGCAGGATCAGCATGCCGCACAGGCCAAGGAAGCCCGCGGCAACGAAAACAATGAAGCTGAGGATGGTTTCGAGGGTCACCGGTCCACCTCACCGAAGACGATATCGATGGAGCCCAGAATCGCGCTGACGTCCGCAAGCATGTGCTTGCGGCATAAGAAATCCATAGCCTGCAAATGGGCGAAACCGGGCGCCTTGATCTTGCAGCGATAGGGCTTGTTGGTGCCGTCAGACACGACATAGACGCCAAATTCGCCCTTGGGCGCTTCGACTGCGGCATAGACTTCGCCAGCTGGCACCTTGTAGCCCTCGGTATAAAGCTTGAAATGGTGGATCAGCGCTTCCATTGAGCGCTTCATCGCGCCGCGCTTGGGCGGCACAATCTTGCCGTCGGTCGAGGACACAGGGCCATCGCCGGAGGATGAGAGCAAGAGGTTGCAGCACTGCTTCATGATGCGCACGGACTGGCGCATCTCCTCCATGCGGATGCAATACCGGTCATAGCAATCGCCGTTCTTGCCGATTGGGATATCAAAATCCATTTCCTCATAGCACTCATAGGGCTGGCTCTTGCGCAGATCCCACGGCGCGCCGGAGCCACGCACCATCACGCCCGAGAAACCCCATTTCCAGCAGGTTTCCAGGTCAACGACCCCGATGTCGACATTGCGCTGCTTGAAAATGCGGTTGTCGGTCAGCAGGGTCTCAAGGTCATCGCAGATCTTGAGGAACGGATCGCACCAGGCGGCGATGTCCTCGACCAGCTTGTTCGGCAGATCCTGATGTACGCCGCCAGGTCGGAAATAGGCCGCATGCATGCGCGCGCCACTTGCCCGCTCATAGAAGATCATCAGCTTCTCGCGCTCCTCGAAGCCCCAGAGCGGCGGGGTGAGGGCACCGACGTCCATGGCCTGCGTGGTTACGTTGAGGATATGGCTGAGAATGCGACCGATTTCGCAGAACAGCACGCGGATCAACTGCCCGCGGCGTGGCACGGCAATGCCGGCCAGCTTTTCGACAGCCAGCGCAAAGGCATGCTCCTGGTTCATCGGCGCGACGTAATCGAGCCGGTCGAAATAAGGCACTGCCTGAAGCCAGGTCTTGGCCTCGATCAGCTTCTCGGTGCCGCGATGCAGCAGGCCGATATGCGGGTCGACCCGCTCGACAATCTCGCCGTCGAGTTCCAGCACGAGGCGCAGCACGCCATGTGCCGCCGGATGCTGCGGGCCAAAGTTGATCGAGAAGTTGCGGATGTTGTGTTCGGTCATGATTCAGGCCTTCGCCTTTTCATCGCCGGGCAGCGCGTAGTCTGCGCCTTCCCATGGCGAGAGGAAATCGAAACTGCGGAACTCCTGCACCAGCTTGACCGGCTCATAGACCACGCGCTTTTCGGCGTCGTCGTAACGAACCTCCACAAATCCGGTCAGCGGGAAGTCCTTGCGCAGCGGATGCCCTTCGAAGCCGTAGTCAGTCAGGATGCGGCGCAGGTCAGGGTGGCCGGTAAACAGGATTCCATAAAAATCATAGGCCTCGCGTTCGTACCAGTTGGCCGCCGGGAAGATTGCGATGATCGACGGGACCGGGGTCATCTCATCGGTCTGCGCCTTGACCCTGATGCGGTGGTTCAATCGCGGCGAGAGGATATGATAAACGATATCGAAACGCTTCTCACGCGCCGGATAATCCGCGCCGCAGAGGTCCGTGAAGTTGAAGAACAGGCAGGCGGGGTCATCGCGCAGGAAGCGCAGCACGGCCACAATGTCGGCGGCCTCGGCGTGAACGGTCAACTCACCGAAAGACACGTCAGAGCCCGTCACCTTGCCAGGCAACGCCGCCTTGATGTGTGCGCCGAGTGCGGCAAGCGCTTCGGTCATGTTCATGTCCCCAGTTCAATCACGGATTGTACGGCTTGTGATCTCATCCTTCGACGGGACCAGGATGAGGAAAAAACCCCAATCCTCACCCTGAGCCTGTCGAAGGACGCGGCCCATTCACGATTCGCTACCGCTCGATCGTCCCCGTGCGCCTGATTTTCTTTTGCAGCATCAGCACGCCGTAGAGCAGCGCTTCCGCTGTCGGCGGGCAGCCGGGCACGTAGATGTCGACGGGCACAATACGGTCGCAACCGCGCACCACAGCATAGCTATAGTGATAGTAGCCGCCACCATTGGCGCAGCTGCCCATCGATATGACATAGCGTGGCTCTGGCATCTGGTCGTAGACCTTGCGCAGCGCCGGAGCCATCTTGTTGGTCAGCGTGCCGGCGACAATCATCACGTCGCTCTGGCGCGGACTTGCGCGCGGCGCGAAGCCGAAACGCTCGACGTCATAGCGCGGCATTGAAAGCTGCATCATCTCGACGGCGCAGCAAGCCAGACCGAAGGTCATCCACATCAGCGAGCCGGCGCGCGCCCAGTTGATGAGGTCATCTGTCGAGGTAACGATGAAGCCCTTGTCAGCCAACTCGTTATTCATGTCGAGGAAAAACGGGTCGTTCGAACCGACCGGCTTTCCGGTGTTCGGATCAAGGATTCCGTACGGCGCTTGGGCAACGAGCGTGTTCATGGTTCCTGCCGCGGATGGGATCAATCCCAATCCAGCGCTCCCTTTTTCCACTCGTAGATGAAGCCGACGGTCAGCACGCCCAGGAACGTCATCATCGACCAGAAGCCGAACCATCCTAGCTGACCGAAGGCGACCGCCCAGGGGAACAGGAACGCCACTTCGAGATCGAAGATGATAAAGAGAATCGCCACCAGATAGAAACGCACATCAAACTTCATGCGCGCGTCGTCAAAGGCATTGAACCCGCACTCGTAGGCAGAGAGCTTTTCCGAATCAGGCGCCTTGTGGGCCACGACAAATGGAGCAATCAGCAGGGCGAGGCCAATCACCAGCGACATGCCGATGAAAATGACCAAGGGCAGATAATCGGCCAAAACGCCTAGCATCACTGTGTGTATACCCCATAATGGTGACGCGCACGGATAAGGCGCAACCTTCCGAAGCCTCTTTGGCGGGCTCTTTTGTCGACGGCGTTCTGTAAAGACAGCGCTTCCGCTGCCCTGTCGTCACGCATGCGATAACCCACAGCCCTCTCCTTCGCAAGTGCGTCATAGGACGCAAGCCGAGAGGTGACGTGGCCGGAAAGGCCGTTTATACGGGCGTCCCGGCGATAATCCGGCGGTCTACCCGAAGGCTTGAAGCATCCTGATGCGCGATAACGCTTGGAAATGGCCCGATGTCCTGCGGCTTTGGCTTGTACCGGTCGCGGGGTGGCGACACGTCGCCTGCGCCATTGCCGCCGCTTTCCTGTTCGCCGGGACCTCGGCCGCGCTGGCCCAGGGGGCGCCGCGGATTGTCACGGCGCCCGTTCCCCCTGCGCGCCCGTTCGACCTGCAGCTTCCGGGCGGCCGTACGGATGCCGGCCTGCCCGGCGCCGCTGCACCGGTCGCGGCTCCAGCCCAGCCTGATACGCCGCCGCGGGCCGCGCCGAATGCGCCTGTTCTACCCCGAAGTCCCGACGTCGCCCCGTTGTCAAGGCCGGAGGATGAGGAGGACGAACCGGTATCGGAATGGCCGCGCCGTACGCCGGGTCAACGCAGTTTGGACTTCGAGCCGCGTGTGCCGCCTGCCAACGAGGTGCTCGTCAACGGCGTATCGACCGATCCGGGAACGTCGACCCGGTGTCTGCCTTCCCTGCTGAAGCGCGTCCTCGACCATCTGGTGAAGCAGTACGGTTCGGTTCGGGTGACCTCGACCTTCAGGCCGGTCTGGCGAGCGCGCCGGAACTCCTACCACCGGCGCTGCGAGGCGATGGATATCCGCGTGCCAGGTCAGAGCCCGCGCGCGGTGCTCGCCTTCATCAAGACGCTTCCTGAGACGGGCGGGCACAAGGTCTACTGGAACGGGCTGGTCCATGTCGATGTCGGCCCTTGGCGGACTTGGTAGCGTGCAGGAACCCCGAAAGATCGGGCGGCATGCAAACGCGGCTTGACACTCCCTGCACCCTCGCTTATCCCGCCCTCACTGCCGCCAAGCATGAACAGCGGCAGTCCAATGCGCGGGCGTAGCTCAGTTGGTTAGAGTGCCGGCCTGTCACGCCGGAGGTCGCGGGTTCGAGCCCCGTCGCCCGCGCCATTCTCGCTCTCCAGTCCGGTCCGCAAACGCCCTTGAGCCCCCCCGTGTTAGGGAGGGCCATTCGGAACGTTGCTGCCTTGATCTGCCGGCGGCGATCGGGGAGACGGAATTCAGGCGACCTTGGCTTTCAGCTTCAGGAAGCGCATCGTGCGCTCAGCGGTCGCCTTGTCGAGCTCTGCATAATCAGAGACGTCGTCATCGATGCTGTGGAAGTGCAGGTGGAGGCGACGGGCGCGCAGTTTCAGCACATCGGTAAACGCTTCGCCGCCGATGTCGAGCGACCGGCAGGTCACGGCAATGCCCGCCACATCGGATTGCATGAGCACGCGCAGAACCGGATCGGCCTGCAGATCGGCGGCGGATGCGAGCACCTGCGCCAGATGATAGGCCCGGTCCTCTTCAGCAAGCATGCTGACCACGTCATCGAGCTTGCGCGTCTTGGCCGCGATGTCGGCGATCAGCAGCTTCACCTCAAGACGCTGCTGCCGGGCACGGCGGGCGAGGTTGTCGCCTTCCGGGGTGTGGGCAACGGTCGAGGAGGTGCGCAACTGCTCGACGATCTGAAAAACGCGACGCGACCTCTGCGGGCTGAGATCAGACCGCTTCGCCAGCGCGTTGCTGACCTCGCCATCCTGCCCGCCGCGCTCAAGAAGCGTGTCGAAGCCCTTGTCTGAGAAGTTAGCGCCCTCGTTGCCCGATACCGTGCGCAGAACCTCGCCATCGCCACGCGCCACGAGGATGTCGGTCACGCCGGAAGACAGCCGCGCTCTCTCGGCGATGGCGACCAGGTGCGACTGAGACTGGCTGACCGCGATCGCGGCAAGATCGGAATCGGTCAGGACCGGCGACAGCTTGAGCACGAGCCGCGCGACGTCAGCCTCGTCATCGCCGGCGAGGCGCATGGCCACGGCATGGGGGAGTGTCTGCGTGCTGGCAACCTGGCCGGCATAGGAGGCGCGATCACTGACAGGAAGGTGTTCGAGCGACTGCAAGGCAATCTCACCATAGTGCACCTTGGCCGCATCGCTTGGCGTTTCGTCCAACAGAAACAAATCCGTTACGGCATTCAGCAGCTGACGGCGTGTGTCCGATGACATTTCCGAAGGCATTCCGACCAGCGAACGCAACATTTAGGATGCTCCTTCTAAGCAGTATCCGGAGTATAACCGCGGAGCTTTGCGCAAAGCTTAACGCGTCGTTCGAATTGCGGCTGAATCGACCCTTCTGCAGCAAAACGCGGCAGCAGGAACTCCATGCATGGAGAAGGCACGGGACAGCACGGGCGCGGCATCCGCACCCGCTGAGGCATCAAGGGATCCTGACCGGGCTTTCCACCGCCCGCACAACGCTCCAGAAAGCGGCGATCTCACCGCGCCCGGCCTGATCTTCTGGAGCCTTCCTCCTGAACGATCGTCATGTTCTTCTGTTGGCCTGCCCGGACCAGCCAGGAACCGTCGCAAGAATCGCGACGTACTTGTTTGGTCAGGGCGATAACATCCTCGATGCGCAGCAGTTCGACGACGCCGAAAGCGGGTGCTTCTTCATGCGCGTTGTTTTCGACTCGGCACAGGCGGATGCGGCGACCAATCCCCGCACAGCTTTTGCGCCAATCGCCGAACGCTTCGCACTACGCTGGTCGCTGACTTGCCGTGCGGCGCGTCGGAGAGGCATGATCTGGGTCTCAAAGTTTGACCACTGGCTGGCCGATCTGATCTATCGCTGGCAGATCGGCGAGTTGGCGATGGATCTGGCCGGGATCGTCGCCAACCATGCGCGCGACACCTACGGGCACCTCGAGTTCGGCTCAGTGCGCTTCTTCCACTGTGCGGTCACCAGACATACAAAAACGGAGAAGGAGACCGAGTTGTGGCGGCTGGTGCGCGACACCGACACCGAACGCGTCGTGCTGGCGCGCTATCTGCAGGTGCCATCAGACGGGCTGTCAAACAAGCTGTTGGGGCACTGCATCACCATCCACCACTCCTTTCTGCCGGGCTTCAAGGGCGCCAAACCGTATCACCAGGCCCATGAGCGCGGCGTAAAGCTGATTGGCGAGACCGCCCACTATGTGACCTCCGATCTCGATGAGGGCCCGATCCATGGAGCAGGACGTCGCGTTCATCAGCCACCGGGATTCACCCGAAGACCGCGCCCGGAAAGGCCGTGACATCGAGCGCCGCGTCCTCGCCCGCGCGGTCGGCTACCATATTGAGAACCGGATTATCCTGAACGGCAAAACGACAGCCATTTTCGCCAACTGATTTCCCTTAGCCACGTTGGGCAAGTTGAACGCATGGTTCATACTTCATCAATGATAATATTGGTTAACAAAAAGTAACGTCTATTTCAACAATTCTACATGCTGTATGGTTTCCCCGTTTTCGTTTAGGGGCCGGTCATGCATTCAATCCGCCAAGCCACTCACGCAACGATCGCGCTCTGCGCCATGACTGCAGGCCTGGCGGCGTCAGCCTCGGGCGCTTGGGCGCAAGCGTCGCACCGCACCAGCTGGCAGGGCGTCTACATCGGAGGCCATGTCGGCGGAACGGTTGGCTCGATATCGCCTGCAACCACCTCCGGCTTCGTCGCCGGAGCCCATATCGGCGTCAACGGTCAGTTCGACCGCGTGATCCTCGGCATCGAGGCCGATGCGGGTGCAACATCGAACGGCAACAGTGGTCTCGGCAACAAGTTCAGGCAAGGCAACAACGGCTCGATGCGCGGGCGCATTGGCTACAGCTTCGACAGGGTCTTGGTGTTCGGCACGGGTGGAGCGGCCGTCTCCAACTACGCTTACAAGACGACACTTGGTTCGATGTCACGGATGCGGTTGGGAACAGTTATTGGCGGCGGCGCCGAGGTGCTGCTGACAGAGAACGTTGTGGTTCGCGGCGAGCTCCTCCATTACAATTTCTCGAGTTCATCTTTTGCCAACATCGGCGGTCCTTCCAGTGTTAATCCAAAAAATAATACACTTCGCGCCGGAATGCATTATAAATTCTAAATACATAATATTTAATATGTTTTAGTTAAATATCATGTTGCCGCCATAATTCAACATATTACCGCCCTGTTCTCAGACAACCATGTGGTTCAGACGTAACAGCTTCAAAATTCGAGGCGTGCTATCAGTCTGACGTCAATTCTACTGGCAACAAGCGCCAGTGGATGCCTCATACCGGAGTTCAAAATGCAAAAGTTTCTCGTTGGCGGCGCAGCCGCTTTTGTCGGCCTCGTGACGGTGGCCACAGCAACAGCAGCGGACCTGCCCGCCCGCAAGGGCCCTATCATGGCCCCGGCCTACGCACCGATCTACAGCTGGAGTGGCTTTTATGTCGGTCTCAACGCAGGCTTTGCGTTCAATAACAATACGGCTGACACAATCGGCACGCCCGGCTTCGTCGCGCTAGGCCCCACAGTCGTTCCCGGATCGCTTGGCGTCGGCAAGAATGGCTTCATCGGCGGCGGCCAGATCGGCTACAATCAGCAATATGGCCTGATCGTTGCTGGTGTCGAAGCCGATTTCCAGTATGTTGACGGCAATCGCAGCCGCGCCTTTACCGACCCGGCGACCCTTGGCGGCCTGACCACGCGGGCCGGCACGGAGCTCAACTATCTTGGAACCCTGCGGGCACGCCTCGGCTATGCCGCCTCTGATCGTCTGCTGATCTACGTGACCGGCGGTCTCGCCTATGGCAACCCGCAAAACTCCGGCAGCGTCGTCGCCGTTGGTCCGGGCGCCCAGTGGACCGGCAGCAGCGACAAGATGCGCTTCGGCTACACCGTCGGCGCCGGCGCCGAGTACGCGCTAACGAACAACTGGACCGCGAAGCTCGAGTATCTTTACTACGACCTCGGCAAGCAGACCGTGACGGCCACCCAGTTTGCTGGCGCCCCGGTTGCGGGCGTGGCCTATCAGGCGCGCTATGAGAACAGCGGTTCGCTGGTCCGTGCTGGCGTAAACTACAAGTTCTGAGTGATCGGTTCCATCCTGCCTCCGTGGCAGCCTATTGACGGCGGCGTCCCACGGGGCGCCGCTGTTTTCCGTTCCGTCAGCCCCCCGCCGCATAGGGAAGACCCGAAGTCGGCCCATGTCTTGCTTATCACCTGTCAGTGATCACCATGCCCAAAGGCGCTGCTTGAAACATCGGCAGGTTATCGCCACTTTGGTATTCGGCTGCAGAATCAATCAAGGCCACGCCTGTCGAGGGTGGTGTCTGCAGTCTAGGTCCAGCGCCCGCTGGCCCTGCACCCGGTTGTCCTGGCTGCCCAGAAGGGGGCCAAGCCGGCCGCAAACCTGACAAGGACAAGACTGATGAGCGCCCAAAAAGCTCGCCCTTCCGTGACGCCCGGCTCTGTCGCCGAGTATCCGGTGTTGCCGCTCAGGGACATCGTGGTGTTCCCGCACATGATCGTGCCGCTATTCGTCGGCCGTGAGAAGTCTATCCGCGCTCTGGAAGAGGTTGTGAAGGCAGACGGTTTGATCGTCCTGGCGACGCAAAAGAACGCGTCGGATGATGATCCAGCACCGGACGCAATTTTCGAGATCGGGACGCTTGCAACTGTCCTGCAACTGCTGAAGCTCCCCGACGGGACCGTCAAGGTGCTGGTCGAGGGCGCATCGCGCGGCAAGATCACGCAATTCACACGAACCGACGACTTCTATGCCGCCCATGTGGAGGCCCTTGCCGACATCGAAGGCAAGAAGGTCGAGGTCGAGGCGCTTGGCCGCTCCGTGGTCAGCGAATTTGAGAATTATGTGAAGCTCAACAAGAAGGTGTCGCCCGAGGTCGTCGCCGCGGTCACGCAGATTGACGTGCCGTCCAAGCTCGGTGATACCGTCGCCTCGCATCTGGCTGTCAAGATTTCCGACAAGCAGATGGTGCTGGAGACGCTCGACGTGCCGACACGCCTCGAGAAGGTGCTCGGCCTGATGGAGAGCGAAATCTCCGTCCTGCAGGTGGAGAAGCGCATCCGCTCCCGCGTCAAGCGGCAGATGGAGAAGACCCAGCGGGAGTATTACCTCAACGAGCAGATGAAGGCGATCCAGAAGGAGCTGGGCGACAACGAGGAAGGCCGCGACGAATTGGCCGAACTTGAGCAGAAAATCGCCCAGACCAAGCTGACGAAGGAGGCCCGCGACAAGGCCATCGCCGAGCTCAAGAAGCTCAGGCAGATGTCGCCGATGTCGGCGGAAGCGACCGTCGTGCGGAACTATCTCGACTGGATGCTCGGCATTCCGTGGAACAAGAGGTCCAAGATCAAGAAGGACCTTAAGGGCGCGCAGGAACTGTTGGACAACGACCATCACGGCCTTGAGAAAGTCAAGGACCGGATCATCGAGTACCTGGCGGTGCAGCAGCGCACCAACAAGCTCACCGGCCCGATCCTGTGCCTGGTCGGCCCTCCTGGCGTGGGCAAGACCTCGCTTGGCAAGTCCATCGCAAAAGCGACGGGCCGTGAGTTCGTGCGCATGTCTCTCGGCGGGGTGCGTGATGAGGCCGAGATCCGGGGTCATCGCCGGACCTATATCGGCTCGATGCCCGGCAAGATCATCCAGTCGATGAAGAAGGCCAAGACCAGCAATCCGCTGATCCTACTCGACGAGATCGACAAGATGGGCATGGATTTCCGCGGCGATCCCTCCGCGGCGTTGCTGGAGGTCCTGGATCCGGAGCAGAACTCGACGTTCAACGATCATTATCTCGAGGTCGACTACGACCTGTCGAACGTCATGTTCGTGACGACGGCGAACACGCTCAACATTCCGCCCGCCCTGCTCGACCGCATGGAGGTGATCCGCATTGCCGGCTACACCGAGGAGGAGAAGGGCGAGATCGCCAAGAAGCACCTGATCCCCAACGCCGTGTCCAAGCATGGGCTCGACAACAAGGAATGGCAGCTCACGGACGAGGCACTGGAGAAACTGATCCGTCGCTACACCCGCGAGGCTGGCGTGCGCAATCTCGAGCGCGAGATTTCCAACACGGTCCGCAAGGCGGTGAAGGACATCATCCTGCTCAAGAAGAAGAAGGTTCAGGTTACGCCTGACCTGCTCGAAGAGTATCTCGGCCCGCCGCGCTATCGTTATGGTGAAGCCGAGAGCGAGGATCAGGTCGGTGTCGTCACCGGGCTGGCATGGACCGAGGTCGGTGGCGAGCTTCTGACCATCGAAGGCCTGCTCATGCCCGGTCGCGGCAAGATGACCGTGACCGGCAACCTACGGGATGTGATGAAGGAATCGATCTCGGCCGCGGCGTCGTATGTCCGCTCGCGTGCCGTCGATTTTGGCATCAAGCCGCCCTTCTTCGACAAGCGCGACATCCATGTGCACGTGCCGGAAGGCGCAACGCCCAAGGACGGACCTTCCGCCGGCATCGCGATGGCCACCGCCATCGTATCGGTGCTGACGCAGATCCCGATCCGCCGCGACATCGCCATGACAGGCGAGGTCACCCTGCGCGGCCGCGTCCTGCCGATCGGGGGGCTGAAGGAGAAGCTGCTGGCGGCGCTGCGGGGCGGCATCAAGACGGTATTGATCCCGGAGGAGAATGCCAAGGACCTCATCGATCTGCCCAAGTCCGTGAAGAACGGCCTTGAGATCGTGCCGGTCTCGAGCATGCACCAAGTCCTGCAGCATGCTCTGGTCCGCCAGCCGGTGCCGATCGAATGGGACGAAGCCGCGGAAGACGCCCGCATCGACGCCCGCGCCGGCCGCACCGAGGAGGATAGCGCGGCGTCGGTCGCACACTGAGCCACGATTGCGACACCAGACAAGGCCCGTCCTCACGGCCGGGCTTTTCGTTTCGCCGTAGGTTGCATCCGGCGTTGTGGGCCCGGCAAGGCTTTGCTAGACAGGAATACGCGGATGGCGCGGGCGGTTAGCTCAGTAGGTAGAGCATCTCGTTTACACCGAGAGGGTCGGCGGTTCGAGCCCGTCACCGCCCACCATCTCAGGAGGCCCTTCGATGCGTCTGCGTCTTTCACGAGCCTTGCTTGTCGCTGCCCCCCTGTTCTGGCTGGCGTCGTCCCATGCCGCTGCCGCGATGGCGTTCAGCCTGCAGGACCTCGATGACCCGTCCTGCGGCGCAGCCTGCCCGAAAGTGATCGTCGCATCCGGCGAGATCGAACTTGATTCCAACGACAAGTTCTTCAACTTCGTCC
This sequence comes from Hyphomicrobiales bacterium, assembly GCA_026400535.1. Classification (GTDB taxonomy): domain Bacteria; phylum Pseudomonadota; class Alphaproteobacteria; order Rhizobiales; family Beijerinckiaceae; genus Allobosea. The sequence goes on along the minus strand of JAPLOU010000052.1, from coordinate 171,722 downwards.
GGTCGGATGTGGTCGGCCGGAAGGTCGCCAGCCTGATGCTGATATCCTCGCCGGGCGGCAATCTCGTCGGTTCGATCAAGCTCGGCCTGATCGTGCGCCAGCTCGGGTTTTCGATCATGGTCGGACAGGTACGGTCAGGCTCCTTCCTGACAGCGCGCTGCTATTCGGCCTGCGCCTACACCCTCGCTGGCGGCAAGAGCCGAATTGTGCCGAAAGGCAGCGAGGTCGGGGTGCACAAGGCCTGGACGAAGGCTTCGGGGCAGCGTGACATCCTCGGCGGCGGCACGATTGACGGACAGTTCAGCACGGCGGGTTTCTCGCCTGTTCTGGAACGCTATCTCAGCATGATGGGCGTGTCGCGCCAGCTCTTGGCGTTGGCCGACGGGACGCCGAGCTCATCCATCCGCGTGCTCAGCCGCGGCGAACTCAGCCAGTTGCGCGTCATAACCGGCTCAAGGCCGCAGAAGAAGCGGCGTGCCAACGGCTGAGCCTCTGAAACGACGCGAAGGCGCTTGACCGGGGAGATGCTTCTTCGCATGGTCGGCAAGGTGCGGAATGGGGTGAATCATGCGCGTGTTGAAGTGGTCCGCCATCGCTGCGTTTGGTCTGTCTGTCGTCGCACAAGCGGCGGGCGCCACAACGCCTGCCGAGAACCGCTATGCGGGCTATGCGGCCAGGCCTCTCCCGGCCTGCGCCTCCGGCGAGGTCCTGTCCGAGGTTGCAGGCTGGTTCGCCTCGCGAGAGGCGTTCTACTGGGGCACCGGACTCAGCATCAACGCCTTCGACAAGATCCGGGAAACCGGGCTGCGGCCATGGGGCGCCAGTTATGTGCCGCGGCGCTTCTGCAGCGCACGAGTCCACATGTCGGACGGACGCCTCAGGCACGTCAACTACTTCGTCCGCGAGAGCATCGGCCACTTCGGAAACACCTGGGAAGTGATCTGGTGCGTCACCGGCCTTGATCGGCACAGGACCTACGCTCCCAACTGCGAGCAGGCCACGGCATGGTGAGCAGGACCGTCCCGGTCTTTGTGCAGGGCATCGGCGCCCTCTTTGCGCTGGCCATCCTGGGTCTTTCGCCGGGGCAAGCACAGGACCGTGTCATCCGTGGCGGGGCCGCGGGCGAGTTCGATTTCTACGTTCTGGCGTTGTCCTGGTCGCCAGGCTTCTGCACGCTGGAAGGGGACAGTAAGAACCGTGACCAGTGCCGCTCAGGCTCAGGGCTTGGCTTCGTCGTGCATGGGCTCTGGCCGCAGAACGAGCGCGGCTATCCCACGGACTGCGGGCCAGCCGGACGCAACCCATCGCGACAGTCCATGCAGATCGCGCGTGAGGTCTATCCCGACGAAGGTCTCGCCCGCCACCAGTGGAACAAACACGGCGTGTGCGCCGGCTCAAGCCCCACGGACTACTTCAACGACGTCAAGAGGGCCCGCGATGCGGTGGTGATTCCGCAGCAGTTCAAGGCCGTCCAGCAGGCGCAGAACTGGGTTCCGATCGACCTTGAGCGTGCCTTCATCGCGGCCAATTCGGGCCTCAGGACCGACATGATGTCGGTGGCCTGCCGACGCAACGAATTGCAGGAGGTCCGCATCTGCCTGACCAAGGACCTGCGCTCGTTCCGCACCTGCCCGGAGGTCGATCGCGGCGGCTGCCGTTTGCGCGAGATCACGCTGCAGCCGGTTCGCTGATCCGCGCTCAACCGGCGCAGGAGACGCAGCCATGAACTACCGCCACGCTTTCCATGCCGGAAACTTCGCCGACGTGCTCAAGCATGCGGTGCTTGCCAGCATCATCAGCTACCTGCAGCAGAAGCCCGGCGCGATCCGTGTGATCGAGAGCCATGCCGGAGGCGGTCTATATGATCTCGGAAGCCTCGCTGCCGCGCGCACCGGTGAATGGCGCAACGGTATCGGCCTTCTTGCCGAGCCGCTCGACGCAAAGGCCGAGGCCGTTCTCGCACCGTTTCGCGAAACCCTTTCGGCCCTGCGCGCCGGCCATGGACCCAAGATCTATCCCGGCTCGCCGCTGATCTGCCAGCACATGCTCCGCGCTGAAGACCGCTACATCGGGGCCGAACTGCATGGCGAAACCAACTGGCAACTGAAAACGGCGCTGAACAAGGACAAGCGCTTCAAGGTGCTGCTGATGGATGGCTGGCATGTGTTGCGCGCCAATGTCCCGCCCAAGGAGAGGCGCGGCGTCGTGCTGGTCGATCCGGCCTTCGAGGCGGCGGATGAGTGGCGGGTGACGGCGCGTGAAGTGATCGCCGCGTGGCGCAAATGGCAGAACGGTTGCTTCGTCGTCTGGTATCCGCTCAAGAATCCACGCCAGGCCGACGACCTCGCCCGCGCCGTTTGTGATTCCGGCGTCGCTCATGCGCTGCGGCTCGAACTGATCGTCGATGACCTTGCATCCGCCGAGAAGCTGGCGGGCTGCGGGCTGATCGTGATCAATCCGCCCTGGACCTTGCTGGCTCAGGCCGAAGCTCTGCTTCCGGCGCTGGCCTCACGGCTGGCACGCTCGCGCAAGGCCGGGTTCCGCTGCGAGGTCATGGCCGGTTGAGCCTTGTGGTACACTGTTGGTCCGACTCACCGAAAGCTTACCCATGATGATCCTTCGTTCCGCTCCCGCATCGCCCTATGGCCGCAAGGTCAAGATCTGTGCAGCCCTGATGGGTCTCACCGACCAGATCCAGACCGTGGTGGCCGACACCAACAGCGCGGATGACCCGCTGCGCAACCAGAACCCGCTCGGCAAGATCCCAACGCTGGTGCTGGAAGACGGCACGACGCTGTATGACTCGCGCGTGATCGTCGAATATCTCGATTTTCTGGCCGGCGGCGGCAAGGTGCTTCCGCGCGGGGCCAAGCGCTTCGCCGCCCTTCGCCTCCAGGCGCTGGCTGACGGATTGTGCGACGCGGCCCTTGTGCAGGTCTATGAAGCCCGCTGGCGCGAGCAAGACATGAGAAACGCCAGATGGCTGGAGCACCAGGCCGGAAAGGTCGACCGAGCGCTCACCGCGCTCGAAGCAGACCCGCCAAAGCTGACCAAACAGCTCCATGTCGGGCATGTGATGGTGGCCTGCGCACTCGGCTATCTCGATCTGCGTTTTGCCGGCGCCTGGCGCAAGAAGCACCCCAAGCTGCGAAAGTGGCTCGACAAGTTCGCAGCCCGCGTGCCGGCCTTCGAGGAGACGCGGGTCAAGAGCTGACGCGTTGATCAGTGCGCCCGGAACAGAAACGGCGGGCTGAGGCCCGTCGTTTGCGTTTGAAAGCGTGGAACCGGCTCAGGCGCTCTGGGCAGCCTTGGCGCCGTCCTTCTCTTCATAGATGTAGAGCGGACGAGCCTTCCCATCGATGACTTCCGGGCTGATCACGACCTGATTGACCCCGTCGAGGCCAGGCAGATCATACATTGTCTCAAGCAGGATCGCTTCCAGGATCGAGCGCAGACCGCGTGCACCGGTCTTGCGGTCGATGGCCTTGCGAGCAATCATGTTGAGCGCCTCGTCCGAGAAGGAGAGTTCAACGTCCTCCATCTCGAAAAGACGGCCATACTGCTTGACCAGCGCGTTCTTGGGCTCTGTCAGGATCTTCTTCAGCGCCGTCTCGTCAAGGTCCTCGAGTGTGGCGAGGACAGGAAGACGCCCCACGAACTCGGGGATCAACCCGAACTTGAGCAGATCGTCTGGCTCGACCTCGCGGAAGATCGCGCCGGTGCGGCGGTCATCCGGACCCTTGACCTTGGCGCCAAAGCCGATCGAGGTCCCCTGACCGCGGGCTGAAATGATCTTTTCGAGGCCGGCGAAGGCACCGCCGCAGATGAACAGGATGTTCGTGGTGTCGACCTGCAGGAACTCCTGCTGTGGATGCTTGCGCCCGCCCTGCGGCGGCACGGAGGCAACCGTGCCTTCCATGATCTTCAGCAGAGCCTGCTGCACGCCTTCGCCCGACACATCGCGCGTGATCGACGGATTATCGGACTTTCGGGAAATCTTGTCGATCTCGTCGATGTACACGATGCCGCGCTGGGCCCGCTCGACATTGTAGTCGGAGGCCTGCAGCAGCTTGAGGATGATGTTCTCCACATCCTCGCCGACATAGCCGGCCTCGGTCAGTGTCGTCGCGTCGGCCATCGTGAAGGGCACATCGAGGATGCGGGCAAGCGTCTGAGCCAGGAGGGTCTTGCCCGAACCAGTCGGTCCGACGAGCAGGATGTTCGACTTCGCCAACTCAACGTCGTTGTGCTTGGTGGCGTGGTTCAATCGCTTGTAGTGGTTGTGCACGGCCACCGACAGGACCTTCTTGGCATGTTCCTGACCGATCACGTAGTCGTCCAGAACCTTGCGGATCTCCTTGGGCGTCGGCACGCCATCCTTCGCCTTCACCATCGAGGTTTTTGATTCCTCGCGTATGATGTCCATACACAGTTCAACGCATTCATCACAGATGAATACCGTCGGGCCCGCGATCAGCTTGCGGACTTCGTGCTGGCTCTTGCCGCAGAACGAGCAATAAAGCGTGCTCTTGGAATCGCTGCTCGCCTTGGTCATGGCCTTGTCTCCATCGTTGCGTTTCAAAGACCGCCGCAACGAGCGGTTCGTATTGGGCAGCCGGCTCAGCGGCTATCTGGACAGTAAACCCCACATTTTCCCATCAGACCGTTAAAGCCCAACTTCCGGATCCGGCAAACATGACGGATCCAGCCACGTGATCATATGGTCAGGCAAGCCCTTCGCCAACCACCTTTCTGTCGCATGGCTGTCATGCGACGGGAGCCGTGACAGCTCCGCCGTCATCGGGGCGCTTGTCGATCACCTGATCGATCAGACCGAAGGCCTTGGCGTCTTCGGCGGACATGTAATTGTCCCGCTCGAGCGCATCCTCGATCTCCTTGTAGCTGCGGCCGGTGTGCTTGACGTAGATTTCGTTGAGCCGCTTCTTCGTTGTATCAAACTCACGGGCGTAGATCATGATGTCGGTGACCTTGCCTGAATAACCGGCTGATGGCTGGTGCACCATCACGCGCGAATTGGGCAGGGCGAAGCGCTGGCCCTTCTCGCCCGCCGTCAGCAGAAGCGAGCCCATCGACGCCGCCATGCCAAGGCAGATGGTGGTGATGGGCGGCTTCACGAACTGCATCGTATCGTAGATCGACATGCCGGCGGTCACGGAGCCACCCGGAGAGTTGATATAGAAGGAAATCTCCTTCTTCGGATTGTCAGCTTCGAGAAACAACAGCTGCGCCACGATCAGCGATGCGCCGTAATCCTCGACCGGGCCGGTCAGGAAGATGATCCGCTCGCGCAGGAGGCGCGAGTAGATATCAAACGCACGCTCTCCACGGCTCGACTGCTCGATCACCATCGGGACGAGATTGTTGTGGATTTCGACGGGATCACGATCTCGGATCATGGCAGGCAGCTCCTGGCGCGCGGACACCGATTCGTCCGCACTGGTTATGTTAATGTAGTCACGGTGTCGCCGATTACAAACGCTTGCGTGCGTCTGGCCGCCGTGGCGGTTGCGTTCCTCCGATCACGGTGAATTCCGGGCGTCGACTGACCGTTCCAGGTCTTTTGCGAAGGACAGCGCCCAGAGTTTTTCAGTATTTGGCCAACGTCCAGATACAGGTGGCGAGATCCAACCTTGGAGGCGGCGCAGATATCGCGCAGCTCGCTTGCGACACACTGAGCCCGAAAGATGATGTCCTGAAGCTAATCGACCTTGCGCACGGACCGCGGCCCGCGCTCCTGCCCACCGCGCTCCTGCCCACCGCGCTCCTGCCCACTGCGCTCCTGCGGGGCCTGCTCCATCTCCTGCTTGAACGCGGATTCTGCATTCTTACGGATTTGCGCGGCATTGATCTCTCCTGCAATCGCCATCGACGAGCAGTGTCTGGCTGGCCCTTGCCGGCGCGTGCAGCCATTTGCGGGTAGACTGAGGCGCGCACTACCGTCGCGCATGAACCGGCCGAACAGCGATATGCCTGCGAGAACGCCGCAGAAGGGCTCAAGGCGTGACCAGGGGATCCGGGTTCTTGCCTGCTTGAAGAAGCATTGGATCAGGCGCCCGGGAAGCAGGGGGACGGATGCCCACGCTCTTGCGCTCCATCGTCCGTGAAGACCCCGGAGGGCAGGGCGAGAGGATCCAGAGCTTCAGCCGCGCCGGATCCATGGTGTCCGCTGGCGACCATTGCAAAGGCCGCGCTCGATGGCGAGCCAGAGGCGCCATGGGTCTCCCGTCGAAAGCCCCGCAGCGCGCGTTTCCGGCCGGTCAGTTCATCCGCCTGGCCATCGGTGGAGCGGCGGATGACATATCATTGGGCTCCGACGCCAGAGCGCGGCGTGACGTCGTGGGCACCCGCGATACACCAGCCATGTTCGAGATCATCGACGGGCAGTGACGGCGCGAAGCGGTGAAGCGGGCCTTCAAACGCGGCATCGAGGCCGCGAGCCGCCAACAGAAGACAAGGCGGCCAATGGGTGTTGGCCGCCTTCTCCTGAGACCACTGCAGAGAGGGTTCAGTCGGCCTTCTTTTTTGACTTCGCCTTGGCGGGCTTCTCGGCGGCGGCGGCCGCCGAAGCCTCGGCCTCGTCGTCGGCGAAGAGCACGTCACGCAAGACCTTGCTCTCCGCGACCGTCATCTGTGCCAAGAGATAATCGACCACCTTTTCCTCAAAGATCGGGGCGCGGAGTTCAGCAAGCGCCTGCGGGTTCTTGCGGTAGAATTCCCAGACCTGCTTTTCCTGACCCGGATACTGGCGCGCGCGCTCGATCAGGGCCTGGGTCACCTCATCATCGGTGATCTGGACCTTGGCGTTGTCGCCGATCTCGGCCAGCACGAGGCCCAGGCGGACGCGGCGCTGGGCGATCTTGAGATAATCGGCGCGGGCCGCCTCCTCCGTCGTGCCTTCATCGGCAAAGGTCTTCGCAGCCTGCTTCATGTCGGCCTCGACCTGGGCCCAGACGTTATTGAACTCCTGTTCGACCAGGGACGGGGGCAGTTCAAAAACATACTTCTCGTCGAGCGCGTCGAGCAGGCTCTTCTTGAGCTTGCGGCGCGACTGGGCGTCCATCTCGCGCTTGAGCTGGGCTTCAACGGCGCTCTTCAGCGCATCGAGGCTATCCATCCCGAAAGCCTTGGCAAGGTCCTCGTCGATCACGACCGGTTCGGGTGCCTGGATATCGGTGGCGGTGACTTCAAACGAGGCGGCCTTTCCGGCAAGGGCCTCGGCCTGATAGTTCTCCGGGAACGTCACATGGACCGTGCGGGTTTCGCCCAGTTCGGCACCCATCATCTGATCCTCGAAGCCAGGGATGAAGGTGTTGGAGCCGATCACCAGATCGATCCCCTCGCCCGAACCGCCATCGAACTTCTCGCCATTGATAGAGCCGACGAAGCTGATGATGAGCTTATCGCCCGTGTCGGCCTTGGCTTTTGCGCCCTTCGAGGTGTACTTCCTGGTCTGGCTCGCCATCCGCTCGAGCGCCGACATCACATCGGTTTGCGGCACATCTGCGACCAGCCTGGTCAGCGACACGCCGGAATGGTCGACCATCTCGATCTTCGGCAGCACTTCAACCGCCACGGAGAAGGCCAGATCGCCCTTCGCGTCGAGCGCGGCCTCGATCTCATCCTTGTTCTCGGGGAAGCGGACCCTTGGCTCCATGGCGAAGCGTATGGCGTTGTCGGCCGAGATCTTCTGGTTGGCCTCGTTGACGGCATTTTGCAGCACGTCATTCATCACCGAGCGGCCATACATCTTGCGCAGAAAGCCGGGCGGTACCTTGCCGGGTCGGAATCCGTTGATCTTGACCTTGTCCTTCAGGCCGTGGAGGCCGTCGACGAGCCGGGTTTCAAGATCGGCTGCGGTGAGCACCACCTTGAATTCGCGCTTGAGGCCCGCGGAGAGGGTTTCTGTCACCTGCATGGTGCTGTTCCGTTCCTGAAAAAGCGTCTGTTCAACATCGCGGCCAAGGCCAGCAGGCGGGACAGCTGGTGCGGGCGGAGGGACTCGAACCCCCACACCTTGCGGCGGTGGAACCTAAATCCACTGCGTCTACCAATTCCGCCACGCCCGCAGGCCAACCACGACCTGCCAGGAAACACCCCACGAGAGCATGCTCGTGGGCCATCAGCCGGCATCGGATTTCGCGCTCGTATAGCAGAGCCTCAGCCGAGTGCAGCAAAAAAATGCGGGACGCCCGAGCCGTCGGGAACGATAACCAAGCTGGGCCGACCCTGCCCGCCAGTCGGCTGCGTCTTGACGGCGCGACACAAGATGCTATCGCCGCTCAATGTCCAACGATCCCGTGTTGAATGATGTCCCCGCAGCCGCGCGCGCTGCGCGGCCGCAAGTTTCGCCGCACTTTCCCGAGCGGCTGATCGACGGCTACAAGGCCTTTCTCGATGAGCGCTTCCCGCGTGAGCAGGCGCGTTTTGAACAGCTTGCTGCCGAAGGCCAGAAGCCGCGAATCATGGTGATCGGCTGCTGCGACAGCCGGGTCTCGCCGGAAGTCATCTTCGACGCGGCACCTGGCGAGCTGTTTGTCATGCGCAATGTCGGCAATCTGGTTCCGCCCTACTCGCCGGACGAGGGACTGCACGGCGTCTCCGCGGCCCTCGAATTCGCCGTACAGGCGCTGAAGGTCGAGCACATCGTGGTGCTCGGGCATGCGCGCTGCGGAGGGATCAGAGCTTTCGCCGATGACGGGGCGGAGCCGCTGTCGCCCGGTGATTTCATCGGCAAGTGGGTCAGTCTGCTCTCAGGAGCGGCCGCGCGCGTCGGCGGTCGTGGCGAGAGCGAAGCGCTGCCCGTCTATATCGAACGGCTGGCGCTCGCGTCCGTCGAGCAGTCGCTGGTAAACCTCAGGGCCTTCCCCTGCGTGCGATCACTCGAGGAGAGGGGCAAGCTTGGCTTGCACGGCGCCTATTTCGACGTCGCCACCGGCGTGTTGATGCGGCTCGATAGGGCGACCCAGTGCTTCGTGCCGGCGGTGGCAAACATGCCGCAGCGCATTCGCATGATCCGGGCGGTCGGCGTCGACCCCTGAGGCCGGCTGCCTCTTGAGTGCGCCGGTCCGGCCGTGCCATGACGGCGCATGATCAGACACGCGCTTTCATTCCGCCCCAGCCGCCGCAGCACCCTCGGCGGCCTCTTTGCGACAGCCATCGCGGCGCCCGCAATCAGCCAGCAGCGGCCTGCGAACCGGCAGGCCCAGCAGCCCGCGCAACCAGCAGACGAGGCCCCGCCGAGAGAAGTGCGGCAAACGCTGACCCTGGCTCCGGCCAAGGCCCGGCTGAGGCCAAGCCCGCCGGTCGATTTCGACGTCTGGGCCAGCGACGGCGCGGTGCCAGCCCGGCCGATCCGGATCAGGGTCGGTGACACCGCTCTCATCACTGTCAACAACCGGACCGAGCAGGCCCTGGCGCTGCACTGGCAGGGGCTGCGCGGGACGGCCAGCATGGACGGGGTCGGCGGATTCTCGCAAGATCCGATCGCGCCCGGCGCTTCGTTCCAGTACCGGCTCACACCGCCGGATGCCGGAACGTTCCTGTGGAGGCCCGTCATGCTCGGCCAGTCGGGTCCGGCCCAGGACCGCGGCCTGAGCGGGGCGCTGATCGTCGAGGAAACCAGTCCGCCGCCGGTCGATCTCGATGTCACGGTCGTCGTCGACGACTGGCTGCTGACGGATGACAGCAAGATCGTGCCCTTCGAGCGCGGGCCAGGCCATGCCGCCGCCGGCCGGCTGGGAAGCTGGATCACCGTCAATGGACGGGCACCCCCCGAGCGCATCCAGGTTGCGCTTGGCGCGCGGGTGCGGCTCAGGCTGATCTCGGCCTGCAACGCCCGACTGATGCGGCTCAGGTTCGACGGCATGCGGCCTTATGTGATCGCGGTTGACAGCCAGCCCACCGACAGTTTCGAGCCCTTGCGGGCGGCACTGCCCTTTTCGCCCGGCACCCGCTACGACCTTCTGGTGGATGTTCCGAATGAGGCCGGTGGCGTCGGGACCGTGATGGCGCAGATCGGCGCCGGCGTGCCGCTGGTCATGCTGGTCGCTACCGACAGGCCCGTTGCGCGCCCCGCCCTGCCCGCCATCGGCCCGATCGGCGAGAACAGGCTTCTGCCGCCAGCGATCCGCCTGCAGGACGCGCTCAGGGTCGACATGGCGATTGAAGGCGGTGCAAAGGCCATGCCCGATGGCAGGCTCGATCTGACCAACGTCGATCTGTCGAAACCTTGGACCATCAATGGCAATGTTGGTGATCCGGGGTCAAAGCCGCTGTTTAGCGTCCTCGTAGGCCGCCCGGTTGTCCTCGCCATCAGCAACAAGACAATCTGGACTCAGGTGATGCATATCCACGGCCACACATGCCGCTTGCTGCACCCGCTCGACGATGGCTGGGAACCCTACTGGACGGACAACGCGCAAATTCCCGAGGGCAAGACCCTGCGCTTTGCTTTCCGGGCTGAAAACCCCGGCAAATGGCTGATCTCGTCCGGCGTGATCGAGCGGTTCGATGCGGGATTGTGGACCTGGTTCGAGGTGGCCTGAACCGACATTGAGGCAACCCGTGTCAGGCGCCCTGCGTGCCGCTCACGTTGCCGCTATTGATGATGACGTTCACGGATCCGCTCACCCCGCCGACGATCTCGCGCAAGGTGAAGCGCAGTTCTGGCGCGTCGTCCGGCTATGAAGCCGTTGATGCGGCGCTGTCGTGTCGGGCCAGACGTCGGCGGGGGCTGGTCAAGCTGCGTGAGGGGACAGCGCTGCGCCCGTACGCGCTCGGGCACATCCGGCTTGCAAGGTCACCGCAGCAGATTTCCGGCAAGCTGAAGGGCATGAGCCATCCTGATGAGAGCCATCCTGATGCGAACGCTCCTTGCTTGCCCGTGGTCGGCCACGAGACGCTCTGCCACGCGATCGATGCAATCGCGCGCGGATGACTGCGCAAGGATCAGGTCAGTTGCCTGCGTCAGGCCGACGAGACGCGCGGCGCGCGGCGGGCGGGGGAGAAACCGGCAAGGTCGCCTGCCGGACATGGTTTCACTCCACGAACGGCCTCATGATAGGATCGATCGGCTCATTCCGGGCGATTGGGAGGGCGACTTCGTCAAGGGTACAGGCAATGCCAGCGCCATCGGCAGGCTGGTCGAGCGCAAGAGCCGCTACACCCTGATCGCCAAGATGAAGGATTGCGGGGCGCAGGCGGCACTGGACGGCTTCACCCAAGCCTTCGCCAAAGGGCCGAAGATGGCGCGCCGGAGCCTCGCCTTTGATCAGGGCAAGGAGATGGCCCGCCACGAGGAACTGTCCGGTCGGCTTGGCATGCCGTTCTACTTCTGCGATCCGCACAGCACCTGGCAAAGGCCGTCCAATGAGAACCTCAATGGCCTTGTCCGCCAGTACCTGCCCAAGGGTATCAATCGCACGATCTACAGCCAACGCGACCTCGACAGGATCGCACACAGCCTCAACACAAGGCCCCGCGCCATCCTCGGCTTCCAAACACCGGAGGACGTCTTTATCGCTGAGATGGCGAAACTCGGTGGCGCACCTCAAACGTGAGACCGCCATCGTTCAGCGCAGCGGCCTGTCAACCGGCAAGGGGCCTTCTGCTGACAAGCCGTTGGCGTTATGCGATTGGTCCGCCTGCGCCGAGCGTGGCGACGAGATGCCCCGATTTGACCATTTGGAGCCTGCCCTTTGTGCCGCGGCTCTGCTGGCTCATCGGGTTTGGATACGCCGGCGCCGCTGGTAACAGTGCAAGGCATTCGTTCGGTACTGGCCCTCAACCTTGCACGCGCGGTTGAGGGTCGATGCCCCCTCACCGCCCCCGGAACAGCCGCATGAACACGGCAAGCCCCAATCCGAAGGAAGCGCCGATCAGCGCGCCGCGCCACATGCTCTGCGGGTTGAAGCCCCACAGGAAGGCACCGCCCTTGAACAGCGGCACGAGGATGCCGTTGCCCAGCAGCCAAGGGCCGAGCAGGCCGTAGACCATGCCGCGCCCAAGATCGTTCGACAGCGGGATCATGTTTCCGATGGCGGCGAAGAGTATGCCCCACAGCCCGCCCCAGAACATCTGATTGATGATGGCCGGCACGCCCCAGGGTGGGATCGGGCGCATCGACCAGGGGAAATTGGGGATGTGTCCGAAAAGGTGCAGCGCCAGCACCAGCCCCTGATGGAACACCAGCACAGCCAGAGCGCCTGCGATGAAGCCGAAAACCAGTTGCTTTGCCATCATGATTAGCCCCCATTTCCAAATGCAGCGACACGCCGCTCAAGCTGCCGAGCCAAAGATAGCGACAACGCTGGAGCGGAAGCTAGCCATGAACGCGACACAATCAAAACGATTGAATGTTGCCGAAGAAAATCGACGCACACACAATAGGCAATCTGCCTTCGATTTGATCACACCAAGCAAAGGCTTTATGCAGGTATTGGACCGCTTCGTCTGGCTTGCCCTCGCCGGAATGGTATGACAAGCGTGCTCGGGTTGGCCTGTTGGCAGGAGCTGCGTTACGCATGAAAAAGATTGAAGCGATCATCAAGCCGTTCAAGCTGGACGAGGTGAAGGAAGCCTTGCAGGACATCGGCCTGCAGGGCATCACCGTGATCGAAGCCAAGGGCTTTGGCCGCCAGAAGGGCCACACCGAACTTTACCGCGGTGCGGAATACGTCGTTGATTTCCTGCCCAAGGTGAAAATCGAGATCGTGCTGGCGATCAAATCCGCGGCCCAGACGGGCCGGATCGGAGATGGCAAGATATTTGTATCTACGGTGGAGGAAGCGATCCGCATCCGCACCGGCGAGACGGGGGCGGATGCGATCTGAGGCCGATCCGTCCGGACCGTCCTTCTCTTGAACGCGCCCAACCCATCACCCGGGGCATGCGAATGCCCCTCCTGAAACTGAAGATGCTGAGGAAACACCGATGAAGACCGCCAAGGACGTCATCAAGGCGATCAAGGACAACGACGTCAAGTATGTCGATTTTCGTTTCACTGATCCGCGCGGCAAGTGGCAGCATGTCACGTTCGACGTGTCGATGATCGACGAAGACATCTTCGCCGAAGGCACCATGTTCGACGGCTCATCGATCGCGGGCTGGAAGGCCATCAACGAGTCGGACATGATCCTGATGCCGGATCCGAGCACCGCCACGATGGACCCGTTCTTCTCGGCCTCGACCATGTCGATCGTCTGCGATATCCTCGAGCCATCGACCGGGGAGCCCTACAACCGCGACCCGCGCGGGATCGCCAAAAAGGCAGAAGCCTATCTCAAGTCGACCGGCATCGGCGACACGATCTACATCGGCCCGGAAGCCGAGTTCTTCATCTTTGACGACGTTAAGTTTGCGGCGGACCCGTACAACACCGGTTTCAAGCTCGACAACGTCGAACTGCCGACCAACGGCATGACCGACTATGAAGGCGGCAACCTCGGCCACCGAATCCAGACCAAGGGCGGCTACTTCCCCGTTCCGCCGCTGGACTCAGCGCAAGACATGCGCGGAGAAATGCTGGCGGCCATGGCGGCCATGGGCGTCAAGGTCGAAAAGCATCACCACGAGGTGGCCTCGGCCCAGCACGAACTGGGCATGAAGTTCGACACACTGGTCAAGATGGGCGACCAGATGCAGATCTACAAGTACGCCATCCACAACGTGGCGCAGTCCTACGGCAAGTCGGCGACCTTCATGCCGAAGCCGGTCTATGGCGACAACGGCTCGGGAATGCATGTGCACCAGTCGATCTGGAAGGGCGGCAAGCCCATCATGGCCGGCAACAAGTATGCCGATCTGAGCCAGGAGTGCCTGTGGTACATTGGCGGCATCATCAAGCACGCCAAGGCCCTGAACGCCTTCACCAACCCGTCGACGAACAGCTACAAGCGCCTCGTCCCGGGCTATGAAGCCCCGGTGCTGCTGGCCTACTCGTCGCGCAACCGCTCGGCCTCGTGCCGCATTCCATGGACGCAGTCCCCGAAGGCCAAGCGCGTCGAAGTGCGCTTCCCCGATCCGATGGCAAACCCCTACCTCGCCTTCGCCGCCATGCTGATGGCCGGCCTCGACGGGATCCAGAACAAGATCGATCCGGGTCCGGCCATGGACAAGGATCTGTATGATCTGCCGCCCAAGGAGCTGAAGAAAATCCCGACCGTATGCGGCTCGCTCGACGAAGCTCTGGCCAATCTTGACAAGGATCGCGGATTCCTGAAGGCCGGCGGCGTGTTCAACGACGACTTCATTGACTCGTTCATCGAGCTGAAGAAGGCCGAAGCGGACAAGTTCCGCATGACACCCCATCCGCTCGAGTTCGTGATGTACTACTCGATGTGACGCGCAAGGGCCGTCATCGGCCCGACGCCTTGATCACGCGGAAAGGGCGCAGGCGACTGCGCCCTTTCTCATGGGTTGCTTTTCCTCGCCGCCAAACGCGGCAAAAATGGCACGCGAAATGCATGTTGTTTATTGAAGTCGGTGCACTTCGCGCGTTTCCTCCCGGCCGTGGGCACATGGCCTGCCTTGCAACCGGAGCAGCAATGCTCCGGTTTTTTTCCTGGGCGGCGGGATCACGCGCTGAGCGCGAGGCCCGGCACATGCAAGGCCTCGGCATAGGCCCCAAGTGTCCGGCGCACATGCCGGTCGGTCGTCAGCGGATCAGCCCAATAGCGGCGATAGGCCGCTTCGCCCATCCGCCGCGCCACGGCATCGTCCTTCAGCACCGAAAGCGCGGCCGCCAATTGGCTGGAGGCGCCACCATCGACCAGGAGGCCATCCTCGCCATCGCTGATCCAGCTTGCAGGGCCGGTGGTGCGGGCGAGAATTACCGGCACGCCGATGGAGCGGGCCTCGGCAATCACGAGGGGCCCGGGCTCGAACCAGATGGACGGCAGAACAAGTACGCGGGCTTCGGCGATCTCCTCGAAGACCTTGTCCGCGCTGACCCAACCGCGCATGTCGGCATGGGGGTTGATCCGGCGCACTTCGTCAGCCAATGGCCCCTCGCCCACGAAACGCACCGGCATGTCAGCCGAGAGCGCCGCCGCCGCGAGCACGTCGGCGGCCTTTTCCTGTGTGAATCGCCCCAGAAAGAGCGCGTGACGGTTTGCGCCAACATCGACCGGCGCCCGCCGTGCGGCCTCCATCATGTTCTCGACCGTCACGTGGCGCACACGCTTCGGAAGGAAAGGCTCTGAAAAGCTGCGGGCAAAGTCCGACACGTGCAGGACTGTCAGGTTGCGGATGGCGGCCAACGCCCGGTCGGAGCGCCATTGGCGCGCCACACGCACCAGCTTGTGCGCATAGGACGCGCGGTCGCAGTTGGTGCCGATGCAGGCCGTCCCCATCGGCGCCTTGTCGCAGGGCCGGCCGGCCTGAAAATCGAAATAGCCCCCCGCCGGGCAGAACGCGAAGTAGTCGTGCATGGTGATCACGACAGGCAGGCCGCTCGCGCCCGCTGCCGCAATGGCCGCCGGCGAAAAGGCCTTGGTCCACTGATGCAGGTGAATAACGGTGTGTGCAGGCTGGTTGCCAAAGAGGCCGGCCAGCCAGCCATGGGCCGCCTCGTTCCAGATGCCCTGGCGCGCCGCCGCGAGCTTGCCGCTGACTTTCCAGACCTCGTCCGCCCCAAAAAGCTCCACCGCGATGCGCGGATGCGTCAACCGCTCGGATACAGGCGCGATGGCGCAGGCAAAGACGACATCGGCCCCGGCATCGGCAAGCCCGCGCGCGCTCTCGATCGCCACTTTTGCGGCGCCACCGTTGACGCTGCCGAAATCACTGACAATGACGACGCGCATTGCCATGCCAGACGCAGTCTCAGGCAAGGCCGAAGACAAGGGCCCCGATGAGGACGGAGCCGGCTGCGGCCCATAGCAGCCAGTTTCCGGCCGCATCGCGATGATGGGGCCGGCCCTCGACATCGACGAAACCGAAGGCCTGGCCGGCAACCTCCGCATCCCGCGCAAGGCGCAAGGCGTCAAACTTGTTCGCGTGGACAGCCATGCCGACACTCCCGATCTCGCTGATGAACAGGCTGCCCTCTTGGTGTTAAAAAATGGCGAAGACCGGCGGACATTCCGGTCTCGGAAGGCTATCTGTCGAGGGTGACGGAACGCCGCGCTGATCCGTCATGCGCCTGTCATGTTGACGCGGCAACTCCTAGGCATACGTTCGCCTCTCCATTGCGCGCACCGGGAGCCCATGATGACCGACCATCTCAGCAAATCGCAGGCAGCGGAACAGTCCGAGAATGCCGGATCCAACCCCTCGTCGAATCCCACCATGGGCGAGATGATTGCAGAACGCTTCAACCGGCGTGACCTGATGAAGGGCATCCTGGCCGTCTCCGCCATGGCTGCGACCGTCTCGCCGATGGCAATCGCCGCTGCGCAAGGCGTGAACACGACGCCATCATTCAACTTCAAGGAAATCTCGTCTGTTTCCAACGATCAACATGAAGTCGCGGAAGGCTATGATGCCGACATCCTGATCCGCTGGGGCGACAAGGTTCTGCCCAATGCGCCGGCCTTCGATCCGCAGGCCCAGACCCCGGCCAAGCAGGCTGGCCAGTTCGGCTATAACAATGACTATCTCGGCTACATCCCGCTCGACGGCTCGCGCCGCGGTCTTCTCGTGGTCAATCACGAGTACACCAATGAGGAACTGATGTTCCCGTCCCTGCCCGGCCGGCAGGATCTGCGCAACGTTGCCTTCAAGGACATGACCAAGGACATCGTCGATATCGAAATGATGGCCCATGGTGGTTCAGTCCTCGAAGTGGCGCGCGGGGCCAACGGGAAATGGTCCGTGGTCGAGAACTCCCGCTTCGCCCGCCGCATCACCGCTGAAACGGAAATGGAAATTACCGGACCGGCAGCCGGTGCCGATCGGATGAAGACCTCCTATGACCCAGCGGGCCGGAAGGTCCGCGGCATGCTGAACAACTGCGCCGGCGCGACCACACCTTGGGGCACCTGGCTGACCTGCGAAGAGAACGTCAACGGTTACTTCTGGGGCCGCGTTGCCGACAATCATCCCGAGGCTCGGAACTTCCGACGCATGGGCATTCCCGGCAACTGGTACAACTGGGGCCAGTATCACGACCGCTTCGATATCGTGAAGGAGCCCAATGAAGCAAACCGGTTCGGCTGGGTGGTCGAGATCGACCCGCATGATCCGAACTCAACGCCCAAGAAGCGCACTGCCATGGGCCGCTTCAAGCACGAAGGTGCAGCCAACATCATCAATGCGGATGGCCGCTTCGTCGTCTACCAGGGTGATGACGAGCGCTTCGACTATGTCTACAAGTTTGTTACCGAAGGCTCTGTTGACCGCGCCAATCCGGCCAACAACCGTGACCTCCTTGATCGCGGAACGCTGTTCGTGGCGCGCTACAATGCCGATGGAACGGGTGTCTGGCTGCCGTTGATCTTCGGTCAGGGCCCGCTCACGGCCGCCAACGGTTTCAACAGCCAGGCCGATGTGGTCATCGAGACGCGCCGCGCCGGCGACCTGCTCGGCGCCACCAAGATGGACCGCCCGGAGGATGTCGAGGCCAATGCGAAAACCAACATGGTCTACGTGATGTTGACCAGCAACAACCGCCGCACTCCGGCCCAGGTGGATGCGGCCAACCCGCGGGCGGACAACCGCTTCGGCCACATCGTCGAGATGATGCCCACCGGCGGCGATCACGCGTCGACAACGTTCCGCTGGGAAGTTCTGCTGCGTTGCGGCGACCCGGCTGTCGCCACCGTCGGTGCGACCTTCCATCCCAATACCACCAAGGATGGCTGGTTCGGCATGCCGGACAACTGTGCGGTCGACGCCGATGGCCGCTTGTGGATCGCCACCGATGGCAATGCACCGTCCAAGACCGGTCGCGCCGATGGCGTCTGGGCCCTCGAAACCGCCGGCCCAGCCCGCGGCACATCGAAGCTGTTCTACCGCTGCCCGAACGGGGCTGAGCTTTGCGGCCCGGAACTGACGCCGGATATGGAGACTTTTTTCGTAGCCATCCAGCATCCTGGCGAGGCGGACGAGGATGATCCGAACGCCAAGCCTGTGACCTTCAACACGCCATCGACCCGCTGGCCCGATTTCAAGGACGGCGTGCCGCCACGGCCTTCCATCGTGGCCATCACCAAGCGCGGCGGCGGCAAGATCGCCGTTTGATCAATACAATGGCGCGGTCACTGTCATGGTCGCGCCATGTTCGGATGATTAACGTCGTCGCAACCAATTCGGGGCATGATTTACGCATAGTGCGGAGAGGTCGCGCGGATGTACCGCGATCCCCGCCTTAGGACGGGTGGCTGCAAAGCTGCCCGTTTCGTTTTTCAGGGCATTGCTTCGCGCAAGGAATACCAAGCTGCGGCAAAGGACAGCGCCCTCGTCCGCACCAGCTCTGCGCCATCGCCGGGCTTGTACAGACTTGACCCGATGCCAAAGCCGGACGCCCCGGCTGCCAGGTAAGCTGGCATCGTCGCCGCGGAAACGCCGCCGACCAAGACCATCAGCGTGGCAGGCGGAAAAACCGCCCGCATCGCCTTCAGCACGGCAGGCGTCACCAGATCGCCCGGGAAGAGCTTCAGCATGTGCGCGCCTGCGGCAAGCGCGGCAAATCCCTCGCTTGGCGTGGCGACGCCCGGAGCTGAGACCAGCCCGCGCGCCACAGTCGCCCTAATCACGTTCGCATCCATGTTCGGCGAGACAATCAGCCTGCCGCCCGCGTGCGAAACATCATCGACATCAGACTCAGACAGAACGGTTCCGGCCCCAATCAGTGCCACATGCCCGAAGCGCGCGTTCAGCCGCTCGACCGAACGCAGCGGTTCGGGCGAGTTGAGCGGCACTTCGATGATCCGGAAGCCGCTTGCGATGAGCGCATCGCCGATGGCCTCGCACTCATCGGGGCGGATACCGCGCAGGATGGCGATCAGCGGCATGGCGGCAAGAGCATCCGAGAGCGGGATCATGGGGTTCCGGCACACCTCATCACGGCCATCTGGCCCGCCACAACACAGCGATCCGGCGCTGGGCTCAGCGTCCGGTCCAGCAACAGTGCAGCGCGGCAATAGCGATCCGACAGCTCCCCGGAGCCGACCACGACGGCCTCGCCGGCTTCTGCCAATGATGCGCACAACTCCGCGCCGATGAGCAGCCCAGACAGATAGTCGGCGAGTTCTTGCCCCGGCAGCCGGTCAAGCAGTCCGAGCGTGCGCGCCCCAAACACCGCATTCATCAGGTCACCGGCGCTGGCCACCATGGCCGAGGCGCGCACGCCGGCCTCGAAGCCCTGCCCCGTCGGCGCGCCCTCCGTCATCAGACGGCCAAGGATTGTGTGGCCTTTCAGCGCGGCAAAAATCTCGCCCGTCATAAAGCTGCGGAATGACCGCAATGCGCCATCCGCCAGAACGATGCATTTGGAATGCGTGCCGGGCATGATGAAGGTTCCGTTGGCGATCCCCATGAGCGCGGCTGCGCCGAAGACCTGCGTTTCCTCGCCCCGCATGACATCCGGGACGCCTCCGGGCGGGTCGGACATCACGCCGGGGATCAGGCTGATGACGCCGAGGCCCGGCTCGTTCCAGCACGTCAGCCGCGCGGCAAGATCGGACAGCGACGCCGGCGACGGAACATAGGGCACTTCCACCCAGCCCTGCCGGCTGCCAATCATCCCGGACATAACGATGGGCACAGACAAGGCAGGGGCTGGCAGATGGTCGAGCGCGGCGCGCAGCATCGCCGCGTGCCCGCCGGCGGCAATGCCCAGAATACCATGCGGGCCAGCATGCTCGGCGACCGTCTCGCCGTTGACGACAAGGTAGGCGCGAAACGAGGTCGTGCCCCAGTCCACGGACACGAAATCAGGCATAGACGGAACAGCGCGCGGCGTCATGCATTTCATCAGCCATAGGGTACCGCCCTTTGGCAAGTGCAGGCTGCGCGTCGACCTGCCCATCAGGAGCCGCCTTTGAACAGCCCTGTTGCGGCCTCGTTCACGTTTCATCTCGGGATTTGAGGCGCGGCATGGCATACAGTCGGGTCAAACGAATCATGTGGATACGATGACTGACAGCGATCTGTTCGGCGATTTTGGCAATGAGCGTCTGCGGCCACTTGCCCCGGCCGCGAAGGCGGCGCCCCCTGCACCGAAGGCGGTGCAGGGCCCGGCTGCCCGCCCGCCCGGAACGCCAGGCGAATCCGGCTACAGCGCCTCCGACATCGAGGTCCTGGAAGGGCTGGAGCCCGTGCGGCGCAGGCCGGGCATGTACATTGGCGGGACGGACGAGAAGGCACTGCACCACCTGTTCGCCGAGGTCATCGACAACTCCATGGACGAGGCCGTCGCGGGCCATGCCACCTTCATCGAGGTCGAGCTGGAAGCCAGCGGGCACCTCAGCGTCACCGATAACGGCCGCGGCATCCCCGTCGACCCGCACCCGAAGTTTCCGGGCAGATCGGCCCTTGAAGTGATCATGACCACGCTGCATGCGGGCGGAAAATTCGACTCCAAGGTCTATGAGACCTCCGGCGGCCTGCACGGCGTCGGCATTTCCGTGGTCAACGCCCTGTCGGATGATCTCGAAGTCGAGGTTGCGCGGGCGCAGACGCTCTATCGCCAGACCTTTTCGCGCGGCCTCGCCAC
Source organism: Hyphomicrobiales bacterium (assembly GCA_026400535.1). Classification (GTDB taxonomy): domain Bacteria; phylum Pseudomonadota; class Alphaproteobacteria; order Rhizobiales; family Beijerinckiaceae; genus Allobosea. The sequence goes on along the minus strand of JAPLOU010000052.1, from coordinate 151,045 downwards.
GAGCAAGCTCGAGACCGTCGGCCGTGTCCAGAACCGCCGCGGCACCAAGGTGCGCTTTCACCCCGACGCGCATATTTTCGGCGCGGGCGCGAGATTCGATCCGGCGCGACTGTTCCGCATGGCGCGCTCGAAGGCCTATCTGTTCGGCGGCGTCGAAATCCGCTGGAAGTGCGACCCAGCCCTGCTCGAAGGGCGCGAGATCGCGACTGAAGCGGTGTTCCGCTTCCCCGGCGGCCTCAAGGACTATCTGGCGCGCGATATCGATGGCAAGGACCTTGTCGTTGAGAACATCTTCTCCGGCAAGATCACCAAGCCCGGCGGGCATGGCTCGCTCGAATGGGCGATCGCCTGGCTGGCGACCGGGGAAGACGGCTTTTCGTCGAGCTACTGCAACACCATCCCGACCGGCGATGGCGGCACGCACGAGCAGGGCCTGCGCGTAGCGTTGCTGCGTGGCCTGCGCGATCATGCCGAACGCATCGGGCAGAGCAAGCGCATGGCCAACGTCACCACCGATGATGTGATGGCGACCTGCGCGGCGATGCTGTCTGTGTTCATCCGCGAGCCGGAGTTCCAGGGCCAGACCAAGGACAAGCTTGCAACGCTGGAGGCTGCACGCATCGTCGAGAACGCCGTGCGCGACGGCTTCGACCACTGGCTGGCCGGCTCGCCCGCCCAAGCGACGCGCCTGCTCGACTGGACGGTGGACCGCGCCGATGAGCGCCTGCGCCGTCGTCTCGAAAAGGAGGTTTCGCGCAAGACCGCAACCCGCAAGCTGCGCCTGCCCGGCAAGCTGGCCGATTGCTCCAATGCCGGCGCGGCGGGCTCCGAACTGTTCATTGTCGAGGGGGATTCAGCCGGCGGCAGCGCCAAGCAGGCGCGAAACCGTGCGACGCAAGCCGTTCTGCCCCTGCGCGGCAAGATCCTCAACGTTGCCAATGCGACCCGCGACAAGCTGAACGCCAACCAGCAATTGCAGGATCTGGCGCTGGCGCTTGGCTGCGGCCTCGGCTCGCAGTATCGCGACGATGACCTGCGCTACGACAAGGTCATCATCATGACCGACGCCGACGTGGACGGCGCGCATATCGCCTCCCTGCTCGTCACCTTCTTCTGGCGCCAGATGCCCAAGCTAATCGACAAGGGCCACCTGTATCTGGCGATTCCGCCGCTCTACCGGCTCAACCATGGCGGCAAGACGGCCTATGCTCGCGATGACGCCCACAAGGAGGAGCTCATCGCCACCGTTTTCAAGGGCAAGAAGCCCGATGTTGGCCGCTTCAAGGGCCTTGGTGAAATGATGCCAGCGCAACTCAAGGAAACCACAATGGACCCAAAGGCGCGCAACTTGCTGAAGGTTGTGGTTGAACACGACGCCCGCGACGAGACTGCCGATACGGTCGAGCGGCTGATGGGCAATAAGCCCGAGGCCCGCTTCCTGTTCATCCAGGAGCGCGCTGCCTTTGCGGCGGACCTTGTGGACATCTGACGCGCCTCGGCCTCTCAACGAGGCGCATGCGCCGTCGTGACCCTCAGGCACTGCGCCACCTGCTCCAACTGAGCCGAGAGCGGGTTCCCCTTGCGCCAGACCATGCCGATCGTGCGGAACGGACGTGGCGCATCAAGCGGCGCGACTGCCACCGTCACCGACCGCGTTTCAATCGGGACAGCCATGTCCGGAATCAGCGTCACACCCATGCCAACACTGACCATTTGCACCAGCGTCGAGAGCGAACATCCTTCCATGACCGCGCGGGGCGCTGATCCGGATGGCTTGCAGAAGGACAGCGCCTGATCGCGAAAGCAATGCCCTTCCTCGAGCAGAAGCAGTTTCATCTCGCTGAGCGCCTTGCGGCTCGGTATCGGCTTGTCCGCATCGCATGACGGACGCACCAGGACGAACTCCTCGTCAAACAGGGCCCGCTCGATCAGCAGGGCCTCCGAGACCGGCAGCGCCACGATGGCCGCATCGAGACGGTGTTCGGCCAGATCCTCGAGCAGTTTCTGCGTCACTGCCTCGCGCGGGTGAAGATCGATCGCGGGATACCGTGTGGCGAGATCCTGCATGATTCTTGGCAGGAGATAGGGTGCCACTGTCGGGATCACGCCGATGCGCAGCCGTCCGGCCGGCGGGCCATGCGATGCGCGTGCGAGATTGGCCAGTTCATCGACGGCGCGCAGGATGTTGCGGGTCCGGGCGGCAAAGGCCTCGCCCAGCGCGGTCAGGCGGGTCTGCCGCCCGCTGCGCTCCACCAGCGGCGCACCAAGCGCCTCTTCGAGTTCCCTGATTTGGACCGACAAAGCCGGCTGCGAGATTGCGCAGGCCTCTGCAGCCCGACCGAAATGGCCGTGAGCCGCCAGCGCGTCGAAGTATCGCAACTGTCGCATCGTGAAGCCGTTCATAAGGAAAGACTATCGTCTTTATTAGAAAATGTAAATTTTATTAATGACACTTTCTGCTATCGTCGGTTTTGAAAGAGAGGCTTCTGACGCGTGCCCGGCGTATGACGGACAAGGTCGCGCCGACGTCCTCTCGCCATGCCAAAGCCACGACCGGAGGACAAGATGGACGGAAATGACGTCAGGATGGGCAGCAAGTGCCCGGTGATGCACGGTGGCAAGACGACCGGCGGAGACGCCACCAAGGCGTGGTGGCCGAACGCACTCAACCTCGACATCCTGCATCAGCAGGACAGCAAGACAAACCCGCTCGGGTCTGCCTTCAGCTATCGCGAATTGCTGAAGCAGCTCGATGTCGCTGCGCTGAAGGCCGACCTTCGCGCTCTGATGACCGATACCCAGGCTTGGTGGCCTGCAGACTGGGGCCATTATGGCGGCCTGATGATCCGCATGGCCTGGCATGCCGCAGGATCGTACCGCACCTCCGACGGGCGCGGTGGCGCCGGCACCGGCAACCAGCGCTTTGCTCCGCTCAACTCCTGGCCCGATAACACCAACCTCGACAAGGCCCGCCGCCTGCTCTGGCCGATCAAGCGCAAGTACGGCAACAAGATCAGCTGGGCCGACCTGATGATCTTGGCCGGCAACGTCGCCTATGAATCGATGGGTCTGAAGACCTTCGGCTTTGGCTTCGGGCGCGAGGACATCTGGCATCCGGAGAAGGACATCTACTGGGGCGCGGAGACGGAGTGGCTGGCGCCGTCGGATGCACGTTATGCGGACCTCACCAACCCCGCCACCATGGAGAACCCGCTCGCCGCCGTGCAGATGGGCCTGATCTACGTCAACCCGCAAGGCGTCAACGGCCAGCCGGACCCGCTGCAGACCGCCGCCCATGTTCGCGAGACCTTCGCCCGCATGGCGATGAACGACGAGGAAACCGCTGCCCTCACCGCAGGGGGGCATACCGTCGGCAAGACCCACGGCAATGGCCGTGCAGAATGGCTGGGACCGAGCCCAGAAGGAGCGGACATCAGCGAGCAAGGCCTCGGCTGGATGAACCATACCAGCCGCGGAATCGGCCGCAACACTGTGACATCAGGCCTTGAAGGCGCGTGGACGACCCACCCGACCCGATGGGACAACGGCTATTTCGACCTGCTGTTCGGCTATGACTGGGAGCTCAAGACATCCCCCGCCGGTGCATGGCAGTGGATGCCGATCAACATCCGGCAGGAGGACATGCCGGTCGACGTGGAAGATCCGTCGATCCGCGTCATGCCGATCATGACCGATGCCGACATGGCGATGAAGATGGACCCAGCCTACCGGACGATCTGCGAGCGCTTCTGGCGGGATCACGCCTACTTCTCCGACACCTTCGCGCGCGCCTGGTTCAAGCTGACCCATCGCGACATGGGCCCGAAGGTGCGCTATGTCGGCCCCGAGGTGCCGACCGACGACCTTATCTGGCAGGATCCCGTACCGGCCGGCCGCAAGGACTACGACATAGCGGCCGTGAGGGCACGCATCGCGGCGGCCGGCCTGTCGATCGCCGAGATGGTCGCAACCGCCTGGGACAGCGCCAGGACCTTCCGCGGCTCGGACATGCGCGGCGGCGCCAACGGCGCGCGCATTCGTCTTGCGCCGCAGAAGGACTGGGAAGGCAACGAACCGGCGCGCCTTGCCAAGGTGCTCGCCCTCTACGAGGACATCGCGGCGGCCACCGGCGCAAGCGTCGCCGATGTGATCGTGCTCGCCGGCAACATGGGTGTCGAGCAGGCGGCGAAGGCCGCAGGCTTTCACGTCTCCGTGCCATTTGCCGCCGGCCGCGGCGACGCAACGGCGGAACTGACCGATGCCGCGTCCTTCAACGTCCTTGAGCCGGTCGCTGATGGTTTCCGCAACTGGCTGAAGAGGGACTATGCCGTCAGCGCCGAGGAACTGATGCTGGACCGCGCCCAGCTTCTGGGCCTGACGGCGGCGGAGATGACCGTCCTGGTCGGCGGCATGCGGGTCATGGGCACGAACCATGGCGGAACCCGCCATGGCGTGTTCACGGACCGCGAAGGCGCCCTGACGACCGACTTCTTTGTCGTCATCACGGACATGGCCTACGCATGGCAACCGGCAGGCCCGAACCTTTACACGCTCGTCGACCGCAAGACCGGTGCGGCCAGATGGTCTGCGACGCGCGCCGATCTCGTCTTCGGCTCGAACTCGGTTCTACGCGCCTACACCGAAGTCTATGCACAGGAAGACGGTCACGCAAAATTCGTGTCCGACTTCGTTTCTGCCTGGACAAAGGTCATGAATGCGGACCGTTTCGATCTCGTCTAGCACCACCTCCGGCGCCCGGACACCAGGCAAAGCTCGTCCTAACCGGGACGCGTTGCCCGCCCTTGCGCATGTATTTCTCCCCGCTCACCAAGCCTTAACCCTGTTTGACTATCGTTTCAGGTCAAATGAGGTCGGAAACGGAGGCGGTCATGCGCAGCGGCTTGCATACCCTGCTGGGATTTGTGCGCGATGAGCGCGGTACCATGGTGGCTGGCGTCGCAAAGGCGGCGCTTGCGATCTGCTGTCTTTCGGTGATTGCCGCCAACATCATGAGCAACCGGATTGACGCAAGGGAAAAACAAGTTCTCGCCGCTCTGACGGGTTCCGTCGCCGATGGGCGCAACATCGATACCGCTGCGACCGGATCGCTGGCCCGGCAGGTGGACGCGATCAAGCTCGATCCCTGCACCCTGCCCCCACGGCGCTGAAGGAGCACCTGTCCCGGTCAGGCCTCAGTCCAGGCTGGCAGTGCGGCTGTCACGAGGTCAGGCGCTTGCAGCGTCCACAGGTCCCCGCAGCCAGGAACATCCATCAGCTTTGATCCGGCGATGCCAGCCGCGATTTCCTGCCAATCGCCGACTGGTGTCAGGTGGTCCTTGCTGCCGACCGGGACCAGCATCGGAACACAGTTCGTGGCCAGACCCTGGCGTGAAGCGGGGCGATCCAGCAGGGCGCGCTGGTGACCGATGAAGGCCTCGGGGCCCATGTTCATCGCCATGCGGCGCACGAACGCCTGCAGCTCCTTGTCCTGCAGCCGCGCAGGGGCGACCACGCTGGACCACAATAGCGGCAATCTGTGATCTTGGCGCCCGCATTCGGCATGGGCGATCATCTCGATCCTGACGGCGTTCTTGTTCGCGGTGGCGCGTTTGGCGGTTACGTCGCGCACGGCCAGGCGCTTCACGCGCTCCGGCACCCGGCGCGTCAGCTCAGACGCCAGAGTGCCGCCCATCGACAGGCCGCAGACGGCGAAGCGCTCAGGCGCGGCGGCCAGAAGACGGGTGATGATCGCCCCATGCGTATCATCACGCCTGTGATCGGCGACCATCAACCGCCGACCCACCCCGAGGACACGCCATTGCGGCTCATAAAGCTCGGCGGTGCAGGTCAGGCCGGGGATCAGAACAAGCGGCTCGCGCGAGGCGTAACTTCTCCAAAGGATTGAACTTCGTTGACATTTCGCCGCTTTTGGCGCATGGGCATTTTCGTCCGTCGGCGCGCTTGTCCTTCGCCGCGCCATCGGTCGCCTCATCCGAAAGCTGAGCCCAGTTTTTTCGAGAGATGCGGCGACATATTCCAGATCGCGGTGTGGAGCATGTGTTCCCGTCCGCATTTGTGAAGCGCGTTTATGCCCGCCAACCGTCCGAGCCAAACCACATGTCATTTTCCGAACTGGGCCTGAGCACCAAGGTCCTCGATGCCGTCACGTCTGCGGGCTATACAACCCCGACGCCAATTCAGGCGCAGGCGATCCCTCATGTGATGCAGCGCCGCGATGTGCTCGGCATCGCTCAGACCGGAACCGGCAAGACGGCGGCCTTCACGCTGCCGATGATCACCCTGCTTGAACAGGGACGAGCCCGCGCCCGCATGCCGCGGACGCTGATCCTCGAACCGACGCGCGAACTTGCCGCTCAGGTCGAAGAGAACTTCATCAAGTACGGCATCAACAACAAGCTGAGCGTGGCGCTGCTGATCGGCGGCATGTCCTTCGGCGATCAGGACGTGAAGATCACGCGCGGCGTTGATGTCCTGATCGCGACCCCCGGACGGCTGCTTGACCACTATGAACGCGGCAAGCTGCTGCTGACCGGGATCGAGATTCTCGTCATCGACGAGGCCGACCGCATGCTCGACATGGGCTTCATCCCGGATATCGAGCGCATTACCAAGCTGGTACCCTTCACCCGTCAGACGCTGTTCTTTACCGCCACGATGCCGGCGGAGATCACCCGCATCACCGAGCAGTTCCTGCACAATCCCGTGCGCATCGAGGCGTCGCGCCCAGCCACGGCGGCGACCACGATCACGCAGCGACTGGTGGCTTCGCACGGCAAGGATTTCGAGAAGCGCGAAACCCTGCGCCGGTTGATCACGGACGCCGTGGACTTCAACACGGCGATCGTGTTCGCAAACCGCAAGACGGAAGTGGCCAACCTGCACCGCTCTTTGCTGCGCCACAACTTCAAGGCCGTTGCGCTGCATGGTGACCTCGACCAGCGCGCCCGCATGGCTGCGCTGGATGCCTTCAAGACCGGGGACGCCAACATCCTGGTGGCGTCAGATGTCGCGGCCCGCGGACTGGATATTCCTGATGTCAGCCACGTTTTCAACTATGACGTTCCGTTCCACGCGGATGACTATGTCCACCGGATTGGCAGGACGGGGCGCGCCGGACGTCTTGGCGCGGCCTTTTCGATCGTCACGCGCCATGACGAAAAGATGGTGGCTGCGATCGAAAAGCTGATCGGGCAGACCATTGGCTGGGAGGGTCCGAGACTTTCGGAGCTTCCGCCTTCGGCGGCATCAGCCGATGATACCGACCGGCCATCGTCGCGCGGAGCCCGCGGACGCGAGAGCGGCCGCGACAGGGGCCGGGAGCGCGGCCGTGCGCCCTTGCCAGAGCGCATCGAGAGGGCTGGGCCGCTCGACAGGGCGGCGCAGGAACCGAGGCCGCGCAAGCGCGCGGGGCGTGCTGCGGCGGATTCGGCGCCGTTCGTCCGCGAGGAGATGCCGCGGCCGATGCCGTCGAAGAGACCCGAGCGTCAGCCGCGTCGCGAGACCGAAGACGATGACCGCCCCGTGAAGGGGCTCGGCGAGCACATGCCCGCTTTCCTTATGACTTCTGCGCGGAAATCGACCGTTAAGTAGTTGTCAAACAGCTTATCTTACGCTGCCCTAGGAAAGTTTAGGGCAACCGGATGACCATGTTGCAAAATCATTCTGCGGGCACTTTGGCAGCGTCGGTCATCAGCGAACTTGAATCGCTTGCGCTGCCTCCCACACCCCATGTCTTTGCTGTGTGGTATGCCCATGTTGCCGGTCATGATCCGGCGCTGAGCGCGGCCATCCGCTCCCGGCAGACGCTCGGCCAGGCGCTGACCGCAGATGTCATCGAGGAGCTGCATCAGGCGCACATCCAGAACGCGCCGTCGGCCAAACTCGCCGAACAATCGAGCCGCGCCGTGGTGATGGAGATCGATGCAATCGTCGATCTGATCAGAACATCGCTCGGCTCGACATCGGACTACAGCCAGAAGCTGTCGTCGCTTCTCGGCGACATGGTGACCGCCAATGATCCGACAGCACTCAAGGAAATCGTGGCGACCCTCGTGAAGTCGACGGACGAAGCACGCAGCATGAACGAAACCCTTGAAAAGGGCCTGCGCAACGCCCGCAAGGAAGTGGATGACCTGCGCAAGGTACTGGAAGACACGCGGCTCGAGACCCTGCAGGACGCACTGACGGGCATTTCGAACCGCAAGCATTTCGAACAGGCCATCCATGCCGCGGTTGAGAGCGCATCGCGGTCGCGCCGGCCCTTCTCGCTGCTGATGATCGACATTGATTTCTTCAAGAAGTTCAATGACACGTTCGGTCATCTCACCGGCGACAAGGTCCTGAGGGTCGTGGCGCAGACGCTGCGCGAGAGGTTCCCGACACGTGCGACGGTCGCTCGCTTCGGTGGCGAGGAATTCGCGGTCATTCTGCCCGACGCCGATCTGATGGCCGGGTGGGTAGGCGCGGAAGCGGCCCGGCAGAGCATGCAGGCGCGCGAACTGGTCAAGCGCTCGACCGGCGAGAAAATGGGCCGAATCAGCATCTCGATCGGGGTTGGAACCTGGAAGCGCAACGATAGCGCGGTCGCCCTTGTCGGCCGCGCCGACCAGGCGCTGATGCTGGCAAAGGCCAATGGCCGCAACCGCACGGTCACAGAAGCTCAGACCGATATCAACGCCGTGGCCTGAGCACCGCGTGGACTCCGGGTGGTCAGACGCTCCGGAAACCGTTTCGTCTTTCCCTTCTCGCCCATGCGTGCTAGCCGCACACGTCAACCCGGTGCAAGCTGCACTGCAGGCTCGGGCAGCGGAGGTTGACGATGATGGCCGAATTCAGCGATGCGCCGATCCGTGAGGGCCTGACCTTTGACGATGTTCTGCTGGAGCCCGGACCGTCGGAAGTCCTGCCGGCGCAGGTGGACATCGGCACGCGCCTGACCCGCTCGATCTCGCTCAACTTGCCGCTGGTCGCCTCCGCCATGGACACCGTGACCGAATCGCGGATGGCCATCGCCATGGCACAGGCCGGCGGCCTCGGCGTGATCCACCGCAATCTTGATGCCGAGCTCCAGGCGGAGCAGGTCCGGCAGGTCAAGAAGTACGAGTCGGGCATGATCATGAACCCGATCACGATCTTTCCGGACGAAACGCTGGCAGATGCCCTCGATCTCATGAAGCGCCACCGCATCTCGGGCATTCCGGTCGTTGAACGCGGCCCACAGGGCCACAAGGGCATGCTGGTCGGGATCCTGACCAATCGTGATGTCCGCTTTGCCACCGACCCGACCCAGCCTGTGGCCGAACTGATGACGAAGGATCGCCTGATCACGGTGCGTGAGGGCGTCAACCAACGCGAGGCCAAGCGGCTTCTGCACCAGTTCCGCATCGAAAAGCTGCTGGTCGTCGACGAGCACTTCCGCTGCATCGGGCTCGTGACCGTCAAGGATATCGAGAAGCAGGTGGCACATCCCCATGCGGCCAAGGACGTCCAGGGGCGGCTCTTGGTCGCCGCCGCCACCACCACTGGCGATGCCGGCTTCGAGCGTTCGGAACTGCTGGTCGATGCGGGAGCCGACATCATCGTCGTCGACACGGCGCATGGGCATTCGGCAGGCGTTCTGGCCAGCGTCGTGCGCGTCAAGAAGCTGTCGAACTCGGTTCAGGTGATCGCCGGCAATGTCGCAACCGCCGGCGGAGCGCAGGCGCTGATCGATGCAGGAGCGGACGCCGTCAAGGTCGGCATCGGGCCGGGTTCGATCTGCACCACCCGTATCGTCGCAGGCGTCGGCGTGCCGCAGCTGACTGCGATCATGGATGCGGTCTCGGCGGCCCGGAAGGCGGGCGTGCCGGTGATCGCCGATGGCGGCATCAAGTATTCCGGCGACTTTGCCAAGGCTCTTGCCGCCGGCGCATCTTGCGCCATGGTCGGCTCGCTTCTGGCAGGCACTGACGAAACGCCGGGCGAGGTTTTCCTGTATCAGGGCCGCTCCTACAAGGCCTATCGCGGCATGGGATCGGTCGGCGCGATGGCGCGCGGTTCGGCCGACCGCTATTTCCAGCAGGACATCAAGGATATGCTGAAGCTCGTTCCCGAGGGAATCGAGGGCCAGGTCGCGTACAAGGGTCCGGTGTCCGGTGTACTGCACCAGCTTGCCGGCGGGCTCAGGGCCGCCATGGGCTATGTCGGCGGGCGTGATCTTGCTGACTACCAGCAGAAGGCGCGTTTCATCCGCATTACCGCGGCCGGCCTGCGCGAAAGCCACGTGCACGACGTGATGATCACGCGCGAGAGCCCGAACTACCCCGGCAGGAACGGCTGAAGTCGACGGCCGCGCGCGCTGCCGCGGAAAGGCCCAACGTCGCAAGCTTGATCAAGGCAGGCTGCCAAGGTCACATCTGTTCGAGGGATGTGATGGAACGACAAGCGACCAGGAACGCCTCTGCGGACCGCATCGACCGGGTGTTGCGCCCTATCTGCGCAAGCCTCGACCAACGGCAGATCCTTGACAATCTGGCCGATGTTGCCTCCCTGACGTTATGGCATCTGCACCGCGTGTTCCGCATGCTGACCGGTGAGATGCCGGATCAGGCGCTGCGACGCATGCGGCTGCATCGTACAGCGATCGAATTGATCAACTCATTGGCGACCGCGGAGCGCATCGCACACCGGGCCGGCAATGGATCGGTCGTGGCCTTCATGCGGGCATTTGGGAAACGCTATGGCCACGCACCCGTCGCCTACCGCTGCCGTGTGCGCACGCATCCAATCGGACATTTCCCCAGAACAGGAAAAATGTCATGTACGAGGTCAAGATTAGCAAAGCCCCCGGCTTTCGCCTGCTCGGATTGCACCATTCCGGCGATGATCACCAGATTTCCAGCGGCTTCGACCGTGTCGGCGCCTTTGGCGCTTCCCATAGCCTGGTCGGCCCGGCAACGGATTTCATCGGGATCTGTTTCGACGACCCGCAGAGTGGGCCGGAGGCCATGCTGTGTTCATGCGCCGTGTTTGGCGTTTCGGAAGCGATCAAGGCGGAGGGGATTCCATATGACAATCCCCCCCTGGCCCCGTTGCCACTCGCCTGTTCAAGGGCCCCTCGCCCGAACTCGAGCGCGTCTATCAGACCCTCTATCACGAATGGTTGCCGACCAGCGGGCGCGAGCGGGCAGTCCCCCCTGCTTCGAGCGTTATCTGAACGCCCCCAGCAGGTGCCTTCGACAGAGCTCATGACGGACATCGTGATGCCGCTGGAGGCGGCCTGATCCGCCGGCAGAAAAGGCCCGACTCGGGTCCTCGCCTCAGCGGCGGCCGGCCTCGAGGTTTGTCTTGGCATCGACGCGCTTGGCCGGCGGCGGATCGAGGTTCTGTGCGGTCGACTGGGCGCAGGCAGCAAGCGAGGCTGCCAGCAGGGCAGCGGCGGAGAGCTTTAGCAGCTTGGTCATCGATAATCACTTTCATCAAAGTCAGGCTCATCCGCGGGCTGATGCACGATAAGGATCGACTTGATCCGCGTTTGGGTCCAAAGCCCTCGCAACAGCTTGTCGGAATGCAGCACTCCCGTCATGCCAAACTGTGACGGCATTGTGTTGACACCCTTTCCAACCACGAAAAACCGAACAGATTCATATGACCCCTGCCGCACGCATCCAGGCCGCCATCGAAGTCCTGACCGATCTGATCGAGCGTAAGCGCCCTGCGCCGGACGCCCTGAAAGACTGGGGCCTGAGCCACCGCTTCGCAGGCTCCAAGGACCGTGCCTCGATCGCCAGCCTGGTCTATGACGCCCTCCGCCGCCGCTCTTCCGCGGCCTGGCTGATGGGCACCGAGACACCGCGCACCGTGATGGCTGGATCGCTCCGGCTGCAGCGCGGCATGGACCCCGCTGGCGTGGCCGGTCTTTTCTCCGGAGAGCGGCACGCGCCTGAACCGCTGTCCGACGAAGAAAAGGCCCGTCTGGCAGGCTCGCTCAATGATGCACCGGAGCACGTCCGGGCCGATGCGCCCGAGTGGATCTGGCCATCCATGCAGGCCGCCTTCGGCGAGAATGCGGTCGAGGAAGTTGTCGCCTTCGCAGCCCGGGCCCCGGTCGACATCCGCGTCAACGATCTCAAGACCACACGCAAGAAGCTGATGGCGGAGCTGGCGCATCTCAAGCCCACAGAAACGCCCTACTCGCTCGACGGCCTGCGTTTCCTGCCCAGCGAGGACGGGCGCGGCCCATCCCTGCAGACCGAGAAGGCCTTCCTCGATGGCCTGTTCGAAGTTCAGGACGAGGGCTCGCAGCTGGCGGCGCGCCTGTCGCTGGCAAGCTCCAGCGATTTCGCCGTAGATCTTTGCGCCGGCGCCGGCGGCAAGACACTGTTGCTCGCCGCACTCATGGAAAACCGCGGGCAGATCATCGCCACCGATAACGACAGCCGCCGCCTGACCCCGCTCTATGAGCGCGTGGCTCGGTCCGGCGCTCGCAATGTGCAGGTGCGCTCGCCGAAACTGCGCAATGACGATGCAGTGGCCGACATCGACGGTCTTGCCGATCTTGTTTTCGTCGATGCTCCCTGCACTGGCTCGGGCACATGGCGACGCAATCCCGACGCCAAATGGCGTTTGCGTCCCGGCGCGCTGGCAGAACGGATCAAGGATCAGACGATCGTGCTCGACCGCGCCGCCCGGCTGGTCAAGAAGGGCGGCCGCATCGCCTACATCACCTGCTCGTTGTTGCCGGAGGAAAACGACGATGCGGTCGAGGCCTTCCTTGCGCGCCATTCCGGCTTCGCGGTGATCGAGCCCGGGGCGGTCGCCGACAAGGCTGGACTTGGCGGGCTTGCCTCCTTCACATCCCACAAAGGCCATGGTCTGCAGCTAAGTGCGCTGAGATGTGGAACAGATGGATTTTATGTGAGCCTGCTGCGTCGCTCGAACTGAACCAAAGGCCGCCCATCGCCGGGGCAAGCCGATGATCCGGGTGCTGTCGATCCTGTTCTGGGGCATCCTTGCGCTTTTGATTGCCTTCACAGCCTTGTGGGGCTGGAAAACCTTGACCATCACGCGCGCCGATGAGGAGGTCTGGGTTGACCTCAATACCCGCATGCCGCTTGCGCTGCGCGCCTGGGCTTGCGGGCAGGTCAAGGCCCGAACCCAGGCCCCGAGCGCGCCCGACGGCTGCGCAGGATATTGGTAGGGACACGGGTCGTTGCTGCTATGCGCCGCGCAGGGTTTTCCAGATCACGGCTGGCGTTGCAGGCATGTTGACGTGCCGGACGCCATGCTCCGCCAGCGCATCCACCACGGCATTCATGACGGAAGGCAAGGCGCCGGCACAACCGGCCTCGCCGCAGCCCTTGGCTCCCAATGGATTGGTGGTGGCCGGAACGGGATGGCTGATGAAGGTGAAGAACGGCGCATTGTTGGCGCGCGGCATGGCATAATCCATGAACGAGCCGGTGGTGAGCTGGCCGTTCTCGTCATAGCGGGTCTGCTCCATCAGGGCCTGTCCGATCCCCTGGACGATGCCGCCATGGACCTGTCCCTGCACCAGCAATGGATTGACCACGGTGCCAAAGTCGCCACCCGCCGTATAACGCACGACCTCGGTAACGCCCGTGTCCGGGTCAATCTCGACCTCGGCCACATGGCAGCCATTGGGATAGGCCGATGAAGCCGCCGCGAACACATGATCGACATCCAGCGACTGCGGCAGATCGGTGGGCAACGCCACGCCACTATTGATCCGGCGCGCAATCTCCATGATGCCGATGCCGCGATCCGTGCCAGCGATCGAAAAGCGCCCCGCCTTGAAGGACACATCGGCTTCGCCGGCTTCCAGCAGGTGCGCCGCGATCTGGCGACCCTGCTCGATCACCTTTGCACTGGCCTCGATGATCGCCGCGCCGCTCGCCATGATCGACTTCGACCCACCTGTTCCGCCGCCTGCAATCAGCCGGTCGCTGTCGCCCTGCACAAGCCGGACGGTTTCGAAGGGCACGCCGAGCGATCGCACCAGAACCTGGGCAAATGGCGTGGCGTGCCCCTGGCCATAATCCATGGTGCCGGTGATGATGGTGATCGTGCCGTCCTTTTCAAAGCGGATGCCACCCATTTCGCTCATCGGCGGCGCCGTCACCTCAAGGAAGCAGCCAACGCCGAGGCCGAGCAGCTTGCCGGACTTGCGGCTGGCCTTCCTGCGCGCGGCAAAGCCCTTCACGTCGGCCTTCTCGACGACTGCGTCGAACAGGGCACGAAAATCGCCGGTGTCATAGACCATACCCGAGGCCGAGGTGAACGGCATGGCCGTGGGCGGAATGAAGTTCCGGCGGCGCAGCGTGAGGCGGTCGATTCCCATCTCATGCGCGGCCTTGTCGACCAGACGCTCCATGTAATAGTTGCCCTCGGGACGACCCGCCCCGCGATAGGCGCCCAGCGGGGTTGTGGTGGTGAACACGCAGCGCGCATTCATCTCGATGAAGGGCGTGCGGTACAGGCTGGGCATGTTCTTGACGATGTTCAGGGTCGACATCATCGGCCCCACATGGGTGAGGTAAGCGCCCATGTTGCCAAGACCTGTGATCCGGATCGCCAGAAAATGCCCCCTGGCGTCGAGCGCCAGTTCCGCCACGACGCTGTGGTCCCGGCCATGGTGATCCGAGACGAAACTCTCGGAGCGCTTGTCGGTCCACTTGACCGGACGGCCCAGGGCGCGCGCGGCATGCAGCAGGCAGATGTACTCCGGATAAACCGAGGCCTTCATGCCGAACGAGCCGCCAACCTGGCCGGTCACTACCCGCAGTCGATCACGGGGGATCTTCATGACCTCGTCGGCGATGGCATTGCGCAGGCCGAAGACACCTTGCGAGCCGACATGCAGGGTGAAGCGCCCCGTCTTCTTGTTGAAGTCGGCAATGGCGGCGCGCGGCTCCATCGCGTTCACCACAACGCGGTTATTCTCGAGGTCGAGCCGGGTTACATGCGCGGCCTCGGCAAAGGCCTTGGCGACCTTTGCACTGTCGCCAAAGTGCCAGTTGAGCGCCACATTACCGGGTGCCTCGTCGTGCAGTTGCGCCGCACCGGGCGCGACAGCCTCAGACGTGCTGACAATGGCGGGCAGCGAGGACAGCGCGATGGTCACCGCTTCAGCAGCATCCTGCGCTGCCAGCGCCGAATCTGCCACGACGAAGGCGACGGCTTCGCCCACATGGCGTACCTTGTTCGTGGCAAGGACCGGCCGCGGCGGCCGCTTCATCGGCGAGCCGTCGGCATTGGGATAAACCATGTTGCAGGCGAGCGTGCCATAGCCCCCGGCAACCAGGTCTGCTGCCGTGAACACGCCAAGCACGCCAGGCATCGCCTTCGCGGCAGCAGTGTCGATCTCCGCGATGATCCCATGCGCATGCTGGCTGCGGACCATGACGGCATAGGTCTGCCGGGGCAGATTGAGATCGTCGGTGTAGGCGCCCTCACCCCGCAACAGCATCGGGTCTTCGGAGCGGGGAACTGGCTGGCCGACGGCGAACTTCCCTGTGGCAAGGGCACCGTCAGTGGCGCGGATGTTCATGAGCGACAAATCCTGGGTGTTGCAGGCACAAACCCAAGGAGGGTGTCCTAGGATCGAGATGCCGACGCTGCACTGCGACAGTGTTGCCGAGCGGATCGGTCAAGACAAACGAAAAACCAGTGATCAACCCTGCAAAAACACAACACGAACAGATGCGAAACTCATGCCCAGGCGTGCGTGGTGGCGCCCCTGCAAAGCAGTACCTGGCCTGCTGCGCGCCCTAGCCGAGCTTCAGCAGGACATGCGTCTTCTTGCCCATCGATAGCTTGGCGACGCCATCGGCGTTGAAGTCGCCGAGGGCGAGAGCAGCCCGCTCGTCCGTGACCGTGACATCATTCAGCTTCAGCCCGCCGCTCTTGATCTGGCGCCGCGCTTCGCCGGTTGATGGCACGATACCGGCCTTGACAAAGGCGCTGAGCAGCCCGAGGCCGACCGCGATCTCGCCTTTCTCCATCGTAACGGTTGGCAGATCGCGCGCGAGCGTGCCTTCCTCGAATGTCTTGCGTGCGGTCTCGGCGGCGGCCTCCGCCGCGGCGCGTCCATGCAGCAGCGCGGTTGCCTCGTTGGCGAGCACGATCTTGGCCTGATTGATGTCGGCTCCACCCAGCGCCGCAAGCTTCGCGATCTCACCCATCGGCAAGGTCGTGAACAGCTTGAGGAACTTGATCACGTCGGCGTCCTCGGTGTTGCGCCAGTACTGCCAGAAAGCATAGGGGCTGAACGCATCGGCATTGAGCCAGACCGCGCCTTGAGCCGTCTTTCCCATCTTGGCACCGGAGGCCGTGGTCAGCAGCGGCGTGGTCAGGGCATAGAGCTGGTGCGTGCCCATGCGGCGGCCCAGATCGACGCCGTTGACGATGTTGCCCCACTGGTCGGAGCCGCCCATCTGCAAGTTGCAGCCGACGCTCTTCGCCATGTGGGCGAAGTCATAGGACTGCAGCACCATGTAGTTGAACTCGATGAAGCTCATCTCATGCTCGCGCTCGAGACGGAGACGGACGGAATCCATCGACAACATGCGGTTGACCGAGAAGTGCCGGCCGACATCACGCAGCATCTCGATCCAGTTGAGCTTCAGCAGCCAGTCGGCATTGTCGAGCATGATGGCGTCGGTCGGACCATCGCCATAGCGGAGAACCCTGGAAAACACACCTTTGATGCTGGCCTTGTTGGCTTCGATCTCCGCAACCGACCGCAGTGCGCGGGTCTCGTCCTTTCCGGACGGGTCGCCAACCATGGTGGTGCCGCCGCCCATCAGCGTGATCGGCTTGTTGCCGCTCACCTGCAGCCAATGCAGCATCATGGAGGTCAGGAAGTTGCCGATGTGCAGCGACGGGGCGGTGCAGTCATAGCCGACATAGCCGATGGCCTTGCCCCGGGCCGCAAGCGCATCAAGCCCCTCAAGGTCCGAACACTGGTGGATGAAGCCGCGCTCCTGAAGGACGCGCAGGAAATCGGATTTCGGCGTGAACGCGGTCATGATGGTATCGTGCAAGTCTTGAACGGGCTGCGGTCTGGTTTTGAACCGTGGCAGCGTTTAACACGGAAAGCCGGGATCCGCGCTAGCGGATTCGACTGCACCGAGAGGCCATGATGTCTGGGATAAAAGCCGTTGTCTTCGATGTGGGCAATATCCTGATCCGCTGGGAGCCCGACCAGATGCTCCGCCCCTACTTCGGCAGCGACATGGACTATGCCGCGTTCCTCGATTCAACGCGCCTGATGTGGATGAACCTGGAATTCGACGCGGGCCGTCCTTTCGCTGACGGGATCGGCGAACTGGTGGCACGATTTCCGCAGTACGAAGCGCCATTGCGGGCCTTCGACATGCGCTGGTCGGACTGTGTGCTGCACGCCATCGACGACAATGTCGCTACCCTGCTTGCACTGAAGAAGGCCGGGCACACGGTTCACGCCATCACGAACTTCGCCCGCGAAAAGTTCGATATTGCGCGTGCGCGCTTCCCGTTCCTGGACGCCTTCGACCATGCGCTCGTCTCGGCGGATATTGGCCTGATCAAGCCCGACTACCGCATCTATCACCGCTTCGTGCTTGATGTCGGCCTTCGGCCGGAAGAACTGATCTTTGTCGATGACAGCGCGGTGAACATCGCTGCCGCGAAATCCGTTGGCTATCAGGTGTTTCACATGCCCCATGCAAACGGCGCGGAGTGCGAGGCGTTCCGGGAAAGGCTGCGCGAGGGTGGCTTCGCGGTATGAGCTTATGGACAGCCAGGTCCCAGCAAATCTGAACCTGCTCTCGGTTCCGGGCCGTATGCACGCTGGCATCGTAGCCCTGGATTTCGACCTCTTATCCGAGTGCGGTCAACTGGCGCTCACTGTAGCGGGGCGCCGCTTCCAGGTGCTGCGGGCTGTCAGGGACATTGCGCTCATGGGTAGTGATGGTCGCTACATGTTCACGCAGGCGCGCATCACGATTGGGCTTATCATTGCTGAGTGGCTTCGGATGCCCGCTGAACGATACGCCCTGCACATCTGAAGCCCCGCGCAAAGCGAGCGCCACGGCACCTGAAAGGCCAACGATGATCAGCAGCGCCCCGATGGCCCTCCGCAACCTCGCCCCCAACCCTTACTCCTTCGGCGGCTTTGGCCCCACGCGCTTGTCGAGATAGCTGTTCACGGTGGACATCAGTTCATCGACGCGGCCGTCAAAGAAGTGATTGGCGCCCTCGACGGTCTGGTGTTCGATCTGGATGCCCTTCTGGGTCTTCACCTTCTCGATCACGCTGATCACGTCTTTTACCGGCGCGACGCGGTCCTCCGAGCCATGCACGAACAGGCCCGATGAGGGGCAAGGCGCGAGGAACGAGAAGTCATAGCGGTTGGCCATCGCGGCGATCGAGATGAAGCCCTCGATCTCGGGTCGGCGCATCAGCAGCTGCATGCCGATCCAGGCGCCGAAGGAGATGCCGGCGATCCAGCAGGTCTTGGCCTCGGGGTTGATCGCCTGCGCCCAGTCGAGCGCGGAGGCCGCATCAGAGAGTTCGCCCTGGCCGTGATCGAACACGCCCTGACTGCGTCCGACACCGCGGAAATTGAAGCGCAGCGCCGAGAAGCCGCGTTCCACGAAGGTGTAAAACAGGTTATAGACGATCTGATTGTTCATCGTTCCGCCGAACTGCGGATGCGGGTGCAGCACGATCGCGAGCGGCGCGTTGCGCCTCTTGGATGGCTGGTAGCGTCCCTCGATGCGTCCGGACGGGCCGTTGAATATCACCTCAGGCATGGATGGTCGACCTTTTGTCACTGCACAGAGCCCGGCATCCTGGCTGCTTCGTCCGACATCAGGGGCGAACGATCCCTTGACTTCCGGCAACCAGCGGCCCAAATCTGAGACTGTTAGAACTCTTCTAAGTACCGTGAACGCAACAGGAACATTTAACTCTCTGCGCTCGACGGAACTTCATGGGTGGTGGCGTATAGCACGGCTGCCGGGTGCGATTTCAAGCATTTATCGCGACCGGCGTCCAAAACATGGAATCGAGCGAAACAAATGGATTGCCTTGCGGCATGACGCCCCCCCTGCGCAGCTATCTTGACTGGAACGCCACTGCCCCGGTTCGGCCCGAGGTCGTGGACGCCGTCACGCGCGCGCTAGGCCTCGCCGGTAACCCGTCCTCCGTCCACGCCGAGGGCCGGGCCGCGCGCGCTGCTGTCGATCAGGCGCGCGAACAGGTCGCGGCGCTGGTCAACGCGCCGGCCCGACGGGTGGTGTTTACGAGCGGCGGCTCGGAAGCCAATGCCTTCGCGCTGACGCCGTCGCTGACCCTGAATGACAAGCGTCCGACCACGCACTTGTTGATGAGCGCAACCGAGCATCCATGCGTGCGGGACGGGCACCGCTTCGCGAAGGCCGCTTCGCGCGAAATGCCGGTGTCTGCCGACGGGGTTGTCGCGCTTGACCGGCTCGCGGCAAGCCTCGCCGAGCCACGCGACGGCCGCGCCCTGGTCTCCATCCACATGGCCAACAACGAGACCGGGGCGATCCAGCCAATTGCGCGGATCGGGCTCATGTGTCGGGAGCACGACGCGCTGCTGCATGTCGATGCCGTGCAGGCCGCCGGCAAGATCGCCATCGACATGACAACGCTTGGCGTCGATGTTCTGACACTCTCCGCCCACAAGCTCGGCGGCCCACAGGGCGTCGGCGCGGTTGTGTTTGGCTCCGACCGGATCGGGGTCCGCGACATGCTGATCCGCGGCGGCGGGCAGGAGAAGGGCGCCCGCGCCGGAACCGAGAACGTGGCCGGGATTGCTGGCTTCGGCGCTGCGGCCGAACTGGCCCTCGGAGAAATTGGAGCGGAAGCGCAACGCCAGCAGGCCCTGCGGGACTGGTTCGAAGTGCAGTTGCGCTTGATCGCGCCGGCGACGACTGTCTTCGCGGCAGGCGCCCCACGCCTGCCGAACACCAGCTGTTTTGCGACGCCTCAGGTCCGTGCAGAAAATGCGCTGATCTCAATTGACCTGGCCGGCGTATCAGTCTCATCAGGGTCTGCCTGTTCGTCGGGCAAGGTCAGGCGGTCACATGTGCTTCAGGCGATGGGCGTTTCCGCCCCGCTTGCCGGTGCAGCGCTGCGGGTCAGCCTTGGCAGGTTGACCAAAGAGGCTGACCTCAAACGTTTCTTGGCCGCCTATGCCAAGCATCTGTCGGCGGTGATCTTGCAGAAGGCTGAGGCTGCGGCCTGAGCCCCAACACAACAACAACCCACCAGCGGGCCTTGAACCCGCATCGGCGAGGAGACTGGAACATGCCTGCTGTTCAGGAGACCATCGATCAGGTCAAAGCCATCGATGTATCGGAATACAAGTACGGCTTCATCACCGACGTCGAGATGGAAAAGCCTGCCAAGGGCCTCACCGAGGCAACGGTGCGCTACATCTCCGCGCGCAAGAACGAGCCGGCCTGGATGTTGGACTGGCGCCTTGACGCCTTTCGTCGCTGGAAGACCATGACCGAGCCAACCTGGGCCAGGGTGAGCTATCCAGAGATCGACTTCCAGGATATCTACTACTACGCCGCGCCCAAAATGAACGGCGCGCCCAAATCGCTCGACGAGGTCGATCCCGCCATTCTCGATGCTTACAAGAAGCTCGGAATCCCGCTGCGCGAGCAGGAAATCCTGGCCGGAGTCGAGCCGCAGAACCGGGTCGCGGTCGATGCCGTGTTTGATTCGGTGTCGGTCGTCACCACGTTCCGCGCCGAACTCGCCAAGGCGGGCGTGATCTTCTGCTCGATCTCGGATGCATTGCAGGAGCACCCCGAATTGGTGCGCAAGTACATCGGCACGGTCGTACCCGTGACGGACAACTACTACGCCACGCTTAACTCGGCGGTCTTCACCGATGGGTCCTTCGTCTTTATTCCGAAGGGCGTGCGCTGCCCGATGGAACTGTCGACCTACTTCCGCATCAACGAGAAGAACACCGGCCAGTTCGAGCGCACGCTGATCATCGCCGAGGAAGGCTCCTATGTGAGCTATCTCGAAGGCTGCACGGCGCCACAGCGCGACGAGAACCAGCTTCACGCCGCAGTGGTCGAACTGATCACGATGGACAATGCCGAGATCAAATACTCCACCGTGCAGAACTGGTATCCCGGCGACGCCAACGGCAAGGGCGGGATCTACAACTTCGTCACCAAGCGCGGCGACTGCCGGGGCAAGAACTCCAAGATCTCATGGACGCAGGTGGAGACGGGTTCTGCCATCACCTGGAAGTACCCGTCCTGCATCCTGCGCGGTGATGGTTCGCGTGGCGAGTTCTACTCGATCGCGGTCTCGAACGGCATGCAACAGGTCGACAGCGGTACCAAGATGATCCATCTGGGCAAGAACACGACCAGCCGCATCATCTCCAAGGGCATCTCGGCGGGCCGCTCGCAAAACACCTATCGCGGCCTGGTCTCGGCGCACCGGAAGGCGACCAATGCGCGCAACTTCACCAATTGCGACTCATTGCTGATCGGCAACCAGTGCGGCGCGCACACCGTGCCCTACATCGAGAGCAAGACCTCGACCGCCACCTTCGAGCACGAAGCCACCACCTCGAAAATCTCCGAGGACCAGCTGTTTTATTGCATGCAGCGCGGGCTCTCGGCCGAGGACGCCACCGCGCTCATCGTCAATGGCTTCGTCAAGGACGTGCTCCAGCAATTGCCGATGGAGTTCGCGGTGGAAGCGCAGAAGCTCATTTCGATCAGCCTCGAGGGCTCGGTCGGCTAGACCTTAACGATATGGTCGGGCTTGACCCGCCCATCCACGCTTTCTGGATCAATCACGCGCGGAACCGCGGCAGCACGCCACACGAGGCGGCTGCAGACAATGGACACCAACAATGCTCGATATTCGCAACCTGCACGTCAAGATCGCCGACGAGGACAAGCAGATCCTCAATGGCTTGACCCTCAAGGTCCACAGGGGCGAGGTGGCGGCCATCATGGGCCCGAACGGCTCCGGCAAGTCGACCCTGTCCTATGTGATCGCCGGCAAGCCGGACTACGAGGTGACGGACGGAGAAGTGCTGCTCGACGGCGTCAACATCCTTGAGATGGCGCCGGACGCGCGCGCTGCCGCCGGTCTGTTCCTCGCTTTCCAGTATCCGATGGAAATCCCCGGCGTTGCCACCATGACCTTCCTGAAGGCAGCCATGAACGCCCAGCGCAAGCAACGCGGCCAGGCCGAACTGACCACGCCAGACTTCATCAAGCGCGTCAACAAGGCCGCTGAACTGCTTGGTATTCCAAAGGACATGCTGCGCCGCCCGCTGAATGTCGGATTTTCCGGTGGCGAGAAGAAGCGCATGGAAATTCTGCAGATGACCCTGCTCGAACCCAAGATGTCGATCATGGACGAGACCGATTCAGGTCTCGACATCGACGCGCTGAAGATCGTCGCCGAAGGCGTCAACGCCCGGCGCGACCCGGCGCACGCCTTCCTCGTGATTACGCACTACCAGCGCCTGCTCGACTACATCAAGCCGGACACCGTCCACGTCATGAGCCGCGGCCAGATCGTCAAGACGGGTGGAGCGGAGCTGGCCCTGGAGCTGGAAGCCAATGGCTACCGCGACTACCAGAGCGCGGCGTGAGGGTATCATGAGCGCCAAGATCACCCCCATGCGGAGCGCCGCCGAGAGCGCGCTGATCGAGCGTTTCCCGGCGTTGAAGGCGGCCTTGCCCGGCCTTGCCAGCGCCCGCGAAGACGCTTTCGCGACCTTTGCTGCCGCCGGCTTGCCCACCCGCCGTGTCGAGGCCTGGAAATACACCGACCTGCGCGCCGCCATGCGCGAGGCGGCGCCTTTGGCGATAAGGCCGAATGCCGCCGAAATCGCAGTGGCGCTCAAGGGTCACAGCCCGCTCGCGGGCCAGGGCGCTGTGACGCTGTCCTTCGTCAACGGCTACCATGTCGCCACCAAGGGCGGCCCGCCCAACGGCGTCAGCATCACGCCGCTGGCCGAGGCTCTGACCGGCGGCCATCCGCTGCTGTCGAAGATCGGCGCGCTGAAGCTCGCCCAGGGCGATCTGGCCCTCTCGCTCAACACAGCCTTCATGACGGATGGCGCCATCATTCACGTGGCGGAAGACGCTAACGTTGAAGGTCCGATCGCCCTGCGCTTCGTCACCAGCGGCGCAACTGCCGTCGCCACGGCAGCGCGGGTGCTGATGGTCGTCGAGGCCGGTGCCACGGTCATGCTCGTCGAGAGTCATGAAGGGCAGGGCGCGCTCGCCCACCAGCCCAACACGGCGTTCGAGATCATCGCTGGCGACAAATCGGTCGTGCATCATGTGCGGCTTGGCCTCAACAGCACGGGCGCAGTGGCGCTCTCAACATTGACGGCTGATCTTGGCGCGGAAACCTCGCTGACCTCGGTCAATGTGGCGCTGACGGGCGCTGTCACCCGCCATCAGGTTTTCGCACGCTTTTCGGGCGGCAATGCGCGCGCCCAGATCAACGGTGCGACGCTGCTCAGCAGCACGCAGCATGCTGACTCGACACTTGTGGTCGAGCATGCGGCAGAGCCGGGCGGCGAGAGCCGCGAACTGTTCCGCACCATCGTCGATGATGAGGCGGCCGGCGTGTTCCAGGGCAAGATCATCGTGCAGCCGCACGCGCAGAAAACCGATGGCCGCATGGCCTCCAATGCCGTGCTGCTGAGCGAAGGCGCAGCGATGTACAACAAGCCGGAGCTTGAGATCTTCGCCGATGACGTCGCCTGCGCCCATGGAGCGACCTGCGGCGCTCTCGACGATGAACTCCTGTTCTACCTGATGTCACGCGGCATCACGAAGGCCGAGGCCGAAGCCCTGATGATCGAAAGCTTCGTGGGTGCGGCGATTGATTTCATCGACCACGAGCCGATCCGCGATATCTTGCACGGGCTGGTGCAGGACTGGCTGCAGGCGCGGGCAGCGCGGCTCAATGCGGGGGCTCTGACGGTCTCATGAACCCGATCACGCACCCCTATGATCTGACGGCCATCCGCGCAGACTTCCCGATTCTTGGGCGTCAGGTGTATGGCAAGCCGCTGGTCTATCTCGACAACGGCGCATCGGCGCAGAAGCCGCGGCAGGTCATGGACGCCATGACAAAGCTGATGAGCGAGAACTACGCCAATGTCCATCGCGGCCTGCATTATCTCGCCAACGCCTCGACCGAGGCTTACGAGGATGCCCGCGACACCGTCCGGATGTTCCTCAACGCTGCCAGCACCGAGGAGATCGTGTTCTGCCGCTCGTCGACAGGCGGTCTCAACATGCTGGCGTCCTGCCTTGGCCGGCACCTTAACATCGGCGAGGGTGATGAGATCATCCTGTCGATTATGGAACACCACTCCAACATCGTGCCCTGGCACTTCTGGCGCGAGCGGCATGGCGCAGTCATCAAGTGGGCGCCGGTCGACGAGGATGGCAATTTCCTGATCGATGCGTTCGAAACGCTGATCACGCCGCGTACCAAGATCGTTGCGCTGACCCACATGTCGAATGCGCTGGGTACCATCGTGCCGATCACCGAGGTGGCGAAGATCACACGTGCCGCCGGTGTGCCGCTGGTGGTCGACGGCAGCCAGGGTGCCGTGCACCTGCCGCTGGACGTGCAGGCACTGGGGGCGGACTTCTATGTCTTTACGGGCCACAAGGTGTATGGGCCGACCGGCATCGGCGCGGTCTGGGGCCGGAAGGAATGGCTGGAGAAGCTGCCCCCGTTCGAAGGCGGCGGCGAAATGATCGTCACCGTCACGACCGACACGGTGACCTACAATGATCCGCCTCACCGCTTCGAGGCCGGCACCCCGGCCATCATTGAAGCTGTCGGTCTGGGCGCGGCGCTGAAATACATGATGGCGCTTGGCTCCGAGCAGATTCTTGCCCATGAGAACCGCCTGCGCGACTATGCACACGATCGGCTCGGGCGGATGAACGCGATCCGGATCATCGGCAAGGCCGCCAGCAAGGGGGCGATCGTGTCGTTCGAAATGGCGGGCGCGCATGCCCATGATGTCGCGACCGTGATCGACCGCTCCGGCGTGGCCGTCCGCGCCGGGACCCATTGCACCATGCCGCTGATGACCCGCTTCGGGGTCACATCCACGTGCCGGGCCTCATTTGGCCTCTATAACACGCTTGAAGAAGTCGATAAGCTGGCCGAGGCGCTTGCGAGAGCCGAGAGCCTGTTTGCGTGAGGATAACGCCGTGACCGATGCCGCGACCGAGTTCAAGCCCAATGCGCCGACGATTGCGCCGGCGACGACACTTGCGCCCGCGGAGATCGACCGCCTGACCGATGACATCATCGCTGCGCTGAAGACCGTCTATGATCCGGAAATCCCCTCAGATATCTACGAGCTGGGGCTGATCTACCGGGTGGACATCTCCGACGAGCGCCATGTCACCATCGACATGACGCTGACAGCTCCAGGTTGCCCGGTGGCCGGCGAAATGCCGGGCTGGGTAGAGAATGCCGTCAGTACGGTCCAGGGCGTCTCCGGGGCCACCGTGAACATGACGTTCGATCCGCCCTGGGATCAGTCGCGCATGTCCGATGAGGCACGCGTGGCGCTCGACATGTGGTGACGGGCCGGGACTGCACCGTCAGGCCTTGACGCCCACGCTGTCCGCCGCGGCGACAATCTGTCTCCAGGTCTCGTCATCGATGGGAATCCCGTGCTGCTGACGGCTGACCCGCGTCTCGCGTTCGATGTCGCCCGGCGCGCGCACCGTGTCGAACCCCTCGCGCGGCGCAGCCGAGCGGACATAGCTTGCGATGGCGTCGATGCGGGCGGAACGGGCCGCCGCGTCAGGCTCCAGCTTGGCCGGATCGATCAGGATGCCGAAGAGGCTGTTGATGATCCAGCTCCTGACTGGCTTGTCCTTGATCAGCGCGCCCCCGGTCAGACCGGCCGACAGGATCTCGGCGATCAGGGCAATCCCTGCGCCCTTGTGGTCGCCAAAGGGCAGCAGCGCTCCCATCGGTAAGGGCGGGAACACCACGGCCGGATCGTTCGAGGCCTTGCCTTCCGGATCAATCAGGAATCCGTCGGCAACCTTGACGCCCTTGTTGAAGGCCACCCGTGCCTTGCCATGGGCCATGCGACTGGTGGCGAAGTCGAGGATGAGCGGCCTGCCCTGCCCGTCCGGCACGCCGATGGCGTGTGGATTTGTGCCCCAGCGCGCCTCCCGCCCGCCATGGGGGGCAACGATCGGTACGCGGCCGGCGACATTGACCCAATACATCGCGATCAATCCTGCCGCAGTGGCCTGCTCGGCGTAATCGCCGATCCGTCCGATATGGTGCGCGTCGATCAGGTTGAGCACGGCGACGCCGCCGGCCAGCGCCATGTCGCATGCACGGGCAACCGCGCGCCGCGCAGTCGGCTGTCCCAGCGCAACCTGCCCGTCGATCACCAGAAACGGCGCGGCATTGATCCGGTCCACCGGCGTACTGGCGGGCGTGAGCAGGCCATCATGGACGGCCGCAACATAAAGCGGCAGCATGCCGACGCCGTGGCTGTCATGTCCAGACAGGTTTGCCAGCACGAAGTGGCGGGCAACCTCCTCAGCGTCAGCCTGTGGCCATCCGGCCGCGACGAACGTTCGGGTGGTGACATCGGCAATCTCTTTTGGTGAAAACAGGCGCATGGTTGGATTGTTCCGCAACAAGACGTTGTGATCTGGCTGACCCTAGCTGCTCTCGACGAATTGGCAACGAATGGCTATGTAAGGTGCATCTGTCCGCAACGCAGGGCCTTGAACCCTCGCGAGGAGGAAGACTCGATGTTCTCGGTTCCCGGCCTCAAGGTCATTTCCCTTACCGATGCCGCCGCCCGGCGCGTCAGCGAGATTGCGTCGAAGGCCGAAGGGGCGCTTGGCTTGCGCGTCGGCGTCAAGAAGGGCGGTTGCGCCGGCATGGAATACACGTTCGACGTCGCTCGCGACCTCAGGCCGGGTGATGAACTCGTCGAGGACAAGGGGGCGAAGGTCGTTGTGGACGGCAAGGCCGTCCTCTTCCTGATCGGAACCGAACTCGATTTCAAGGTCGACAAGCTGTCGTCAACCTTCGTCTTCAACAATCCGAACCAGACATCAGCCTGCGGTTGCGGCGAATCGGTCGCGATCACACCGCTGAAGGTGCCATTGCCAACCTCTTGAAGCTCCGTCCCCGTCGCCACTTGACGACGGGGAGAAACGGGGTGTGACCGCGAACCCCTCCGGTTGGATGGTGATCGGCTTCGAGCAGCATCAATGCCTCCCTGGCAATCGGGTTGCCCAACCCGGGTCTCATTGGGCGCCCAACGGATGGTGGATTCGCACCCTTCGGGCTCATGACTGCCCAGGCTGAACCAGTCGACCCGGCCAGGCGTAAACGGGTTGAAGGCGGAACCGGAGAGGTCATCCCTGCATGTCTGAAATCACGATCATCGTTGGGGGCACCGGCGGCGTGGGGTCTGCGCTGGCCCGACGGCTGGTTGCCGCCGGTCGGCAGGTGCACCTTATCGGCCGCGATCACAGCAGGCTGGCGGCCATCGCCGGCGAACTTGGCGCGTCGAGCGCTGTCGCCGATGTGCTCGACGCCGGTGCGCTGAAAGCCGCCGTGGAGGCCGCAGGACCGGCCATCGGCGGCCTTGCCTACGCCGTCGGCTCCATCAACCTGAAGCCCGTGTCGCGCCTGAATGATGCGGACTTCGAGAACGACTTCCGGCTCAATGCGCTTGGCGCCGTGCGCTCCGTTCAGGCCGCCCTGCCCGCCCTCAAGGCAGCGCACGGCACACCTGCCGTGCTGCTGTTCTCGACCGTTGCCGTGGCCCAGGGCTTCACTGCCCACGCCTCCGTCGCCATGGCCAAGGGCGCGGTCGAAGGCCTCACCGTTGCCCTGGCCGCCGAACTTGCGCCCAAGATCAGGGTCAACTGCATCGCACCGTCGCTCACGCGCACGCCTCTGGCCAAGGCGCTCACCGGCAACGAGCAGATGGCCATCGCCATCGCGCAGATGCACGCCATGCAGCGGCTGGGCGAGGCCGACGACATCGCCGCCATGGGGGCATTTCTGATGTCGGCGGATGCGGGCTGGGTCACGGGCCAGATCATCGGCGTGGATGGCGGACGCTCGATGCTGCGCACCAAGGGCTAGGCCATGGCGAAGATGCGCGCAAAGGGTGACCTGCCGCAGAAAACCTGCGAAGCCTGCGGGCGGCCGTTCGCTTGGCGCAAGAAGTGGGAACGCGTCTGGGACGAGGTAAAGACCTGCTCCGAGCACTGTAAGGGCGAGTTCAAGCGCAGCCGCCGCGCACAGGCTCGAACATGACCCGCCTGCGCCTTGTGCTGGGCGACCAACTCACACACGATCTTGCCTCCCTGCGCGACATCGATGCCGCGCGCGACGTTGTGCTGATGGCCGAGGTGCATGATGAGGCCACCTATGTGCCGCATCACAAGCAGAAGATCGTTCTGGTGCTCTCCGCCATGCGCCACTTTGCTGCTGAGTTGCGTGCGGCCGGCATCCGCGTCGACTATGTGACGCTCGACGATCCGGGTAATTCGGGCTCGTTCGATGGTGAGATCGGGCGCGCTGTCGCCCGCCATGCGCCTTCGCGCATCGTGCTGACCGAGCCGGGCGAATGGCGCGTGCTCGGCGCGATGCGCGGCTGGCAGCAGCGCCATGGGATCGATGTCGAGATCCGTACCGATGACCGCTTTTACGCCTCGCGCGCCCGCTTCCAGCGTTGGGCCGAGGGACGCAAGAGCTTTCGCATGGAGTTCTTCTACCGGGATATGCGCCGCGAACATGACGTGCTGATGGAGGGTGACGAGCCTGCGGGTGGACAGTGGAACTTCGACCATGACAACCGCAAGGCGTTGCCGGCCGACGTCAGGGTGCCGAAGCGGGCGCGCTTCGAGCCGGATGAGGTCACGCGCGCTGTGATCGCCATGATTCAGCAACGCTTTCCAGGCCATTTCGGCGAGCTTGAGCCTTTCGGCTGGGCGGTGACGCGGTCCGGTGCGCTCGAAGCGCTGGATCACTTCATCACGGTGTGCCTGCCGGGTTTCGGCGACTATCAGGACGCAATGAAGACCGCCGAGCCCTTCCTGTTTCACAGCATCATTTCACCTTACCTCAACATCGGCCTGATCACCGCGCGCGAGGCCTGCGCGCGGGCCGAGATGGAATGGCGGCAGGGCCGCGCGCCGCTGAATGCGGTCGAAGGCTTCATCCGACAGGTCCTCGGCTGGCGCGAGTATGTGCGCGGCATCTATTGGGCGCGCATGCCGGGCTATGCCGACACAAACGCGATGCAGGCCGCGCGGCCCCTTCCCGGTTTCTACTGGTCCGGCGACACGGACCTGAACTGCCTTGCCCAGGCCATCGGCGATATCCGCCGCAACGCCTACGGCCACCATATCCAGCGCCTCATGGTGACAGGCAACTTCGCATTGCTGGCGGGAATCGCGCCTGCCGCGATCGAGGCGTGGTATCTCGCCGTTTATGCCGACGCCTATGAATGGGTCGAATTGCCCAATGTGCATGGCATGGCGCTGTTCGCCGACGGCGGCCTGCTCGCCTCCAAGCCTTATGCAGCCTCGGGTGCCTATATCGACCGGATGAGCGACTATTGCCGTGCCTGCCGCTATGACCCGAAGGTCAAGGCAGGGCCAAAAGCCTGTCCCTTCAATTACTTGTACTGGAATTTTCTGATTGTAAATCAGGACAGGCTGGCGGGAAATACGCGCATGGCGATGCCATACCGCACGCTGGCGACGTTCAGCGGAGCCCGGCGTGCTGAGATCGCGGGCGATGCGCAGGCATTTCTCGCCACCCTCGGCGGAGCCTGAGGCCGTCCTCAGCCAGCAAGGTCGTTGAGGCGGGCGCAAAGCCAGCCATGCTAAAGCCGGCCATGCTCCTGCGTCAGGCGCTGGAGTTCGCCCCGCTCGATCGCCGAAGGGCTTGCCTCGCCGCCGGTGAACGCGAC
This sequence comes from Hyphomicrobiales bacterium, assembly GCA_026400535.1. Taxonomy (GTDB): domain Bacteria; phylum Pseudomonadota; class Alphaproteobacteria; order Rhizobiales; family Beijerinckiaceae; genus Allobosea. Next base: position 120,996 of record JAPLOU010000052.1, on the reverse strand, counting down.
GCCAAGCTGCCGTCCCGTGCGCCAGATAATCGAGGCCTGCAGGCGCATCTGGCGCACGGGCACATCGAGTTCGAAGGACTGGGGAAACCAGACGGGGTTTGCGGTTTCAAGCCGCGCGCCGTGCTCAGACAGGTTTCGCACCTCACAATCCCACATCACGCGTTTGTTCGCTTCGCGCGCCACAGCGCCGAGCAACGTGCGGCTGCGCGGCGACGAGCGTCGTTCCACGGGAGAGCCGGCCATGTGCGACCTCCTTGCAAGCAGAGCGAGCATAGCCATCTTCTCAACAGACCGGCGATCTTCCCATCATTAACCTGAATGACACCGCGCCCGTCGTGCCGCGAGGGCAGCCCGAGAGATTCAGTTGTACCAGACTGATGCCTGCGGCGTCCTGTCGATGAGGCTCAAAACTCCAGGATCGGCCCTTAACGTGATGCCAACCACGGCATCCTTGCACCACATGACGATGACAAACTTGCGCATGATCTTGGATGGCAGATCAAGACGGAACTGGGTCGGCAGTGGCAGCGGCCTTTCGCGTTCCAGCCGGGCAGCGGTCAGCGAGACGCTGCGGACGACACATTTCCAAGGCCCCGCGCCCCTGCATCATGGGCGATAACTGCCAGCAGCGTCCGGATGTTCAAGGATCCGCGCCGTTCCTCGCGCTGGCAGTCCAAAACCGCACTCAAGATGCGCCATCGATCCCTCAAATGGCCACACCATACGAACCTGGGATCGCCTCGTTTGTTCCTTGGCGAAGGCTTGATCGACGCTTAACCGATCGCCACAGCGCCGATCGCCATCGCGACAGCCGCCTGCGTCGGGTCGATCACCGGAACACCGAGAGCGTCCTCAAGAGGCTTTCTGTGCCGCGCCATTCCGGCGCACCCCATCACGATGGCGCGCGCCCCGTCCGCCTTCAGCAGGCCGCCGATCTCGATCATCCTTGCGAGGGTGTCCTCGCCGCTGGCAGTTTCCGCGACGCTCATTTCGAGGGCGCGCTCGCTGACGAGCCGGTCCGTCAGGCCCATCTGGCGCATGTAGCGGTAGTGACGCGGGATTGAGCGGCTCTTGATGGCGATCACACCGAACGTGTCTGCCCGGGCCAGCGCGGTCAGCACGCCACATTCCGCGATGCCGAAGACGGGCCGGGACGTGCCTTCCCGGCAGACATGCAGGCCGGGATCGGAATAGCAGGCAATCACAAAGGCGGCGCTGTCAGTGTCGCCTTCCACCAGCCGCCGCAGCGGCAGCGCGACGATTTCGACATGCTCCTGCGTTTCGACGCCGAACGGGCCCTCTGCGAGCGTGCGGCAGACCACCTCCGGGCCGAGCGGATTGTGGAAGCACTCCAGTGCGTCACGCAATCCTTGCGTAACGACCTCGTTCGAGTTCGGGTTGACGACGAGGATGCGTTTGCGTGTCATGCGGGACTTCCCTGTTTCGCCGCCACAGTTCCATCTCTCACCCCGGATTGTCCAGCCATGCCAGTTTCCTTATTCGACCTTGTCATCCGCAACGGCACCGTCGTCACCGCCACGGACGTCTTCAAGGCAGATGTCGGCGTCACCCGCGGCAAGATTGCGGCGATCGGCCTGAAACTGGCGCCCGGCCGGGAGGAGATCGACGCAAGGGGCAAGCTGGTACTGCCCGGCGGCATCGACAGCCACACGCATATCGAACAGTTGTCCGCCGCCGGAATCATGAATGCTGACACGTTCGAGAGCGCGACGAGGGCCGCGGCCTTCGGCGGAACGACGACCGTCATCTCGTTCGCCGCGCAGCATAGGGGGATGTCCCTGCGCAAGGTCGTCGACGACTACAGCATGCTGGCGGCCCGCGGCGCCATGGTGGACTACGCGTTCCACATGATCGTGTCGGACCCGACCGAGGCAACGCTTGCCCATGATCTGCCCGCCCTGATCGCTGAGGGCCATGCCTCAATCAAGCTGTTCATGACCTATGACAAGCTCAAGGTCGAAGACGAGACGCTTCTCGACGTCCTGGCGGTGGCGCGCGAGCACAAGGCGCTGGTCTGCGTGCATGCCGAGAACCATGGCATGATCGCCTGGATGGGCCGCAAGCTGCTGGCGGAGGGCAAGACCGCGCCGAAGTACCACGCCGTCAGCCATCCGCGCGCGTCGGAAACGGAAGCCTTCACGCGCCTGATCTCGGCTGCGGCGCTGGTCGATCAGCCAATCATGATTTTCCATGTCTCGACAGCCGAGGGCGCGGCGATCGTCGGCGATGCGCGCGATCAGGGGTTGAAGGTTTTTGCCGAAACCTGCCCGCAATACCTGTTCCTGACGGCGGCTGATCTCGATCGGCCGGGCCTGGAAGGTGCCAAGTTCATGTGCTCGCCTCCTCCCCGCGACAAGTCGGATCAGGAGGCGCTGTGGGCCGCTCTCGCGCGCGGAGACCTGCAAACCGTCTCTTCCGATCACGCGCCCTATCGTTTCGACGCCAGTGGCAAGCTCTCGGGTGGCCCGAACAGCAGCTTCAAGCAGATCGCCAACGGCTTGCCTGGTCTTGAAACGCGGATGCCACTGATGTTCGACGCCATGGTATCGAAGAAGCGCCCGGAGTTCGCAGGACAGGCGCTGCAGAGCTTCGTCAACCTGACGGCGACCCAGCCTGCGCGCATCTACAACCTTGCCGGCAAGGGGAGCCTTGCCGTGGGCTTGATGCCGACATCGCGATCTGGGATGCGAACCGCCGCGTCACGCTCACCGATGCGCTGATGGTGGGCAACACCGGCTACACGCCCTTTGCCGGGCGAACAGTGAAAGGCTGGCCCGAGACCGTGCTGGTGCGCGGACGGCCGGTGGCCCGGAACGGGGCGACGGTTGGAGCCCCCGGTTCGGGCCGCCACATCCCGCGCACGGGTGGCTGGGCCGCGGAGCCGACCGGCGGCTGATACGCTGCTCCGGTTTGCCGGAACGGGCCACGCCCATTCAAGCCAGGCAGGCGAGCGCGACTTCGAGGGTGCGGGCGCCATCGAGCCCGCTGACCATCACGGGTCCGCGTCCACGGATCGCGTCGATGAAGGCGTCGATCTCAGCGCGCAGCGGCTCGACGAACGGCACGCTGAGGCTGCGGCTGACGAAGCTGCCCTGAGCGAGCCGGTCCGGCAGGCCGTCCGGCATGAATCCGGAGAACTCGTTGACCGTGCGCAGGAGCATATCGCAAACGATGAAGCGCTTTGCTGTCGAAACGCTGATGCGGCGCTCCTTGAACGGTGTCAGCCAATTGGTGTTGATATGCGCCAACGCACCATTGGCCAGCCGGAACTGCAGGAAAGCGATATCCTCATGCTCGCCCCTGGCGCGGGTCAGCAGCGACTGGTGTTCGACGATCTCCGAGCTGCTGAGCCAGCGGATCAGGTCAATGTCATGGACCCCAAGGTCCGTGACGATGCCGACATCGCTGATGCGGGGCGGAAACGGTCCGACGCGCGAGATCGCGATCGAAATGATGTCTTCGCCGCCGATCGCCTCGAAGAGCGTGCGGATGGCAGGATTGAACCGCTCGACATGGCCGACCGTGAGGATCGTGCCCTTCGCCGCGGCGCGGTCGATGAGGTCGTGTGCCTCGGCGCTGGTGGCGGCGATCGGCTTTTCGATCAGCACATGCACGCCGGCATCGATCAGACGACGGGCGACATCATGATGCTGGACCGTTGGCACAGCCACGATCGCGGCGTCGATGCCGCGTGCGATGGCCTCGTCCACATCGGCCATGGCCTCGGCCTGCGCCATGCTCGCGATCTGGCGCCTTGCATCCGGATCGGGATCAACGATGCCGACAAGGTCGACGGTCGGCAAGGAGGCCAGGATGCGGGCGTGGTTGCGCCCCATTGAGCCGACGCCGATCACGGCGAACTTGAGCGGATGGGGATCTGTCTTCATCGGGCAGGTGCTCTGAAGGTTGTGAGCCGACGCCGCAGACCACCCGCAGAGCCGGGGCGGGAGCAACCACGTTCATCCCCGGACGTCAAGGTGAACATCCGTGTGCCGCCGCCCCGTAACAAAGCAAGGGCCTGCCGCAAAGCTGCGCCATGTTCCCGTGCGATCCCGCCTTGCGGGCGGCATTCCCTTGAACCACCGGCCTGCAGGACCCTTGTCATGGGCCCAGAGACGATCACCGGCGCGGACCTGGTCGCCCGCTGCCTTGCTAAGGCCGGCATCCGTCTCGCCTTCGGCATGCCGGTCGGGGAAGTGCTGGTACCGGTGGTAGCGCTCGACCGGGCCAGGATCTCGTTCGTACTGACACGGCACGAGACGGCGCAAGGTTTCATGGCGGAGGGTATGTGGCAAGCGACCTGCGCTCCCGCCCGTCTGGCCACGACCATCGGACCGGGGCTCTCCAACGCCGCCAAAGTGATCGCCCATGACCATCACGATCGCGTGCCGATGATCGTCATCAGAGGCTGTTTCGATGCGGCGCTGGCCAAGAGATCAACGCACCGGGTGATCGATCCCGGCGCGCTGATGCGCGCCATCATCAATGCGAGTTTCCGGGCGCTGGCGGGCAGCGAGGGCCTCGTGACGGACAAGACCCTCGCCATCGCGCTGAAGCGCCGGCCTGGGCCGGTGCATATCGAACGGCCGATCACGATCGCGGACGCACCGCAGCCGGAGCAGCCGCTGGTCCTGCGTTGCGTGCCGGATCTCCGGCACGCCGCCGATCCGGGGCCGGCGCTGGACCTCGGTGCACGCGCCCGCCAGCCCCTGATCATCGCCGGCCTCGATGTGGCGAACACCGCGCGCAGCGAGGCCTTGGCGCCGTTCGCCGAACGGATCGGCACGCCGGTGCTGACGACCTAGAAGGCCAAGGGGTTCCTGCCGCCGGAGCATCCCGTGCATCTCGGCGCCACAGGGCTGGCGCCAAAGGCGGATGCCCTTGTCAATCTGCTGATCGAACGGGCTGATCTCATCATTCTGGTGCGATGTAACCCGATCCACAGTCGGCAGGGCTGGTCCCGTCCCTGGCCTGCCGACAAGCCCATGATCGATCTTGTGGCCGAAGCGCTGCCGCATGGCATGCACAGCGCGAGCCTCACCCATGAGGGTGCCATTGCCCTTGCCTTGCGGGCGTTGACGGCAGCCCTAGCGCCTGTCGATGCAACCTGGCCGGAGCGTGAGCCGGCGGCAGTGCTTCGTTCGCTGAAGGCGACGTTCGCGGCGCCGGCCCAAGGCGGTTGGGGGCCGCATCAGGTCTTCGCCACGGCGCGCACCGGAACCTGCTCAGCCAGAAGTGGCCATGCACCGCGATGCTCGGGCTGATCCAGTCCTCGGTCTTCTGCAGCATGGGCGTTGCACTACCGCTCGCTGGCGGGGGTCCCGGTCCGGGCGCTCAGGGAAGCCTGTCTGCCGTGTCGAACGCGTTTGTGGCCGGATCTCCGCTCCAGCCTCCGGAACTGGTGAAGTCCCTGTTTTTCAATCTGTCCGGCCTGACAATCTGCATTGTCCTGGCCCATGCCATCGACCACGCCACCAGGTTCCTGTCTTACCCGATCGGCTACTGGATCATGACCTGCATGATCAGGAACGTCGGCATGCCGGCCGCGAGAGCGACCGGGGGCGTGGCCATATCTTTCGTCGTGCTCGGCATGATGGCTCCGTTGGCCGGCCAGGTCTTCCTTCTCCGCGACATGCCGCTGCTATCGCCGATGAGCCTGATCGGCCAGGCGACCTAAGGCTGGATCGCCGCGCTGGTGTTCGGGCGGATGGAAAAGCATCCGGCATGACGGCGCAAAACGGTCTCACATATTCGTGTGAACCACATCTGGGCATGACAGTTGCTTTCAACCCCGCAGGGCTCTAGCACAACAGGACGGCTTGTGATGAGAGTATAACCTGCGAACGCCATGCCCTCTCGGGCGTGGACAATGGTGGCTAAAGAAGGCTCGTTCATGGCACTTTCGGGGATTTTGCGCGGAGTAGCCGCCGTGGCCTTGGCCGGCGCTGGCGCCTTGGGGTATTTCCACTACACGGGTCAGACCGCTCCTTATCCGCTATCGCTGGCGACGCCCTATGCCGCGCCGCTGCTGGCGCAGATTCCCTTCCTTAACCCGGCCGCCAAGCCCGGCGAGGCCCGCCCGAGCTCCGGCCCGCAAAGCGCAGCCGCGACCAGGCCGGCAGCAGGCGGTCCGCCAGCGCGGCCTCCGGTTCCTGTCACCATCGGCAAGGCCGAACGAAAGCCCATGGCGGTCCGTCTCGACGCGCTCGGCACTGTCCAGACCATCGCGACCGTGAGCGTCCGCGCCCGGGTCGAAAGCCAGATCCTCGCAGTGCCGTTCGAAGATGGCTCATCCGTGAAGAGCGGCGACGTGCTGTTCAGGCTCGATTCGCGGCAGATCGAGGCCCAGATCCGGCAGGCCGAAGCGAACCTTGCTCGTGACCGGGCTCAGTCGGTATCGGCCGATGCGGATTACAAGCGTGCCCAGGAACTGGCGAGGCGGGACTTCGCTTCAGAACAGCGCCTCGATCAGGCCAGGGCAGCGGCCGAAACCCAGCGCGCCATCGTCCGCGCCAGCGAGGCGAACGTCGACAACCTCAAGGTCCAGCTCAGCTTCTACACCCTTTCGGCCCCGATTTCGGGCCGTGTCGGGCCTGCAGGCCTGAAGACTGGCAACATCGCCAAGACGGGTGACAGCTCGCCCGTGCTGGCCCTGATCAACCAGACCAGCCCGATCTACGTGGCCTTTTCGCTCCCGCAACGCTATCTGATCGATCTCAAGAGCTCCATCGGCGACCAGAGTTCGTCCGTGATCGCAACCCCGCAGGGACTGCCGAAGTCGGCGACCGGGCGGGTGGCCTTCGTCGAGAACCAGGTCGACGGAACGACCGGGACCATCTCCGCCCGCGCAATCTTCACCAATGCCGACGAATTGCTCTGGCCGGGCGCGCTGTGCAGCGTCAGGCTCATTCTCAGGACCGAACCGGACGCGCTGGTGGTACCGCGCGAAGCGGTGCAGACCAGCCAGACAGGCACCTTCGTGTTCGTGCTGGAGGGTGACGTGGCCCGTGTGCGTCCGGTCGTCGTCAACCGGACGATGGACAATGAGGTCGTGCTTACCAGCGGCCTGTCCGGCGGCGAGACAGTTGTCACAGATGGCCAGCTGCTGCTGACCAATGGCGTGCGGGTCGTCGTGCGCCAACCCGGCGGTCAGCGTCCGCCGGGTGCGCCGTCAGCGCAGCAACAGCGTCCGACGCAGGGCTGAATCGCACGGTCCGATCGATGATGATGGGTGAATTCGTGGCCCTTCGCGGCCGAGAGGAACGGAACCATGTCGCTTCCTGAGCTTTGCATCCGCAGGCCCGTGATGACCACGCTGATGATGCTGTCATTCGTGGTTTTCGGGTTCTTTGCGTTCAGGCAATTGCCCGTGGCGGCCCTGCCCCGCGTCGATTTCCCGACCATCAACGTGAACGTGCGCCTTCCCGGCGCGAGCCCGGAAACGATGGCCAACTCGGTCGCAGCGCCGCTTGAGCGCGAGATGGCGTCGATCGCTGGCATCGCCTCAATGTCTTCGGTCTCGCAGCAAGGTTCGACCTCGATCACACTCCAGTTCGATCTCGACCGCAACATCGACGGCGCAGCGCTCGATGTGCAGGCCGCCCTCAGCGCTGCCGCGCGCCGGTTGCCGCAGGATCTGCCGGCCCCGCCCTCGTTCAGAAAGGTCAACCCGGCCGACCAGCCGGTGGTGTTCCTGGTGCTGACATCGGGCACTCAGCCGCTGTCCAGACTGAACGAGTACGCCGAAACCATCCTTCAACAGCAGATTTCGCAGATCACTGGCGTGGCCCAGGTCAACGTCTTTGGCGCGCAGAAATATGCGGTGCGCATTTTCGTCAATCCGGACGCCGTTTCCGCCCGCGGCCTGACGCTCAACGAGGTCCGCACCGCGGTGCAGGCCGCCAACTCCAACTCGCCCGTCGGTACGATCTCCGGTGAGCGTCAGCGTCTCACGCTCGGCGCCACGGGGCAGCTTGAGAAGGCCTCTGAGTATGGCGGCCTGATCATTGCCCAGCGCAACGGCATTCCGATCAAGCTGGAAGACGTGGCATCCGTTGCCGACTCGGTCGAGAACAACCAGACAGCCAGCTGGTACAATGGCCAGCGTGCGATCATCTTGGCCGTTTTCCGTCAGTCCGACGCCAACACTGTGGATGTCGTGCAGCAGATCCGCAACCGCCTGCCGAGCTACCGCGACCAGTTGCCTGCCTCGATCGACCTCGCCGTCCTGAATGACCGTGCCCAGCCGATCAAGGAATCTGTCGAGAAGGTTCTTGAGAAACTGGTTGTCGCGACGCTGTGCGTGATCCTGGTGATCTTCGTGTTCCTGAAGCGGCTGACCGCCACGCTGATCCCGACGATCACGTTGCCAATCTCGCTGATGGGCACCTTTGCGGCGATGTACGCGTTCGGCTATTCGCTTGATAACATCTCGCTGCTGGCTCTCACGCTTGCCGTCGGGCTGGTGGTCGATGACGCGATCGTCGTGCTCGAAAACATCGTCCGACATATCGAAATGGGCAAGAAGCCGTTCGAGGCCGCGCTCGTCGGCTCGCGCGAAATCGCCTTCACCGTTGTCTCCATCACCTTATCGCTGGTGGCCGTGTTCATCCCGGTTTTCCTGATGGGCGGGGTGGTTGGCCGCGTCTTCCGCGAATTTGCCGGAACCATCTCGGCTGCAATCCTCGTATCCGGCTTCGTGTCGCTGACGCTGACGCCGATGATGTGCGCCCGCCTCCTGCGCGGCGGACATGGCGATCACGAGAAGAAGACGCTGATGGACCGGATTGTTGATCCCGTCTTCGACGCGGTTCTGGCCGGCTATCGCTGGACACTGGATATCGTCCTCAAGCTGCGCCTTCTGGTTCTCGCGCTGACGCTCGCGACGGTCTATGTCAGCGTGCAGCTTTATATCGACATCCCCAAGGGTTTTTTCCCGGTTGAGGACACCGGCTTGCTGCGAGGCGCCACGGAAGGACCGCCGGACACGTCATTCGAGGCGATGTCCGCCCGCGTGCAGCGCTTGGCCGAAATCATCCGTGCCGATCCCGCCGTCGACTATATGACGGTCAACATCGGCGGCTTCAACTCGGTCAACACGGGCTTCCTGTTCATTTCCCTGAAGCCGCGAAAGGACCGTGACAGCGCCCAGGAAATCATCGGTCGCCTGAGACGAGCATCATCCTCGGTTCCGGGGCTGACTGCCGTATTCCAGCCGGTGCAGAACATCAACCTCAATGCGGGCCGGGCCTCCAGAGCCGCCTATCAGTATTCAATCTCGGGCCCGGATCTTGAAGCGCTGTTCAACCTCGCGCCGCGGCTGCAGGAGCGCCTGTCGCGGCTGCCGCAGTTGCGCGATGTGTCGCTGGACCTGCAACTGCGCAATCCGCAAATCGCGGTCGAACTCGACCGCGACCGGGCGGCAAGCCTCGGCATCACGTCGGACCAGATCCGGCAAACGCTCTACAACGCCTTCGGCCAGCGCCAGATCGCCACGATCTTCACGGCGTCGAACGACTACCAGGTGATCATGGAGGCTGACAAGGCGTTCCAGCTTGATCCGGCGGTCCTGTCGCGCCTGCTGCTGCGAACAGCCGGAGGCCAGAACGTGCCGCTGGAAGCGGTGGCCAAGATCGTGCCTTCCGTCGGGCCGCTGGCTGTGAACCGGATCTCGCAGCAACCCGCCGTGACCTTCTCCTTCAATACGGCGCCAGGCGTGGCGATTGGCGAGGCGGTTGATGCGGTGCGCGTTGCCGAACGCGAAGTCGGTATGGTCGCCTCGATGAACTCCAACTTCTCCGGCTCGGCCCAACTCTTCCAGGACGCGCTCAAGGGCCAGGGACTGCTGCTTCTCGCCGCGGTGCTGGTGATCTACATCGTGCTCGGCATCCTTTACGAGAGCTACATCCATCCGATCACCATCCTGTCCGGCCTGCCCTCGGCAGGCCTTGGGGCCCTGCTCGCACTGCAGTGGTTCGGGATGGACCTGTCGGTCATCGCCATCATCGGCATTCTCATGCTGGTGGGCATCGTCAAGAAGAACGCCATCATGATGGTCGACTTCGCGATCGAGAAACGGCGCAGCGAAGATGTCGACGCGATGACCGCGATCCGGGAGGCGGCGCTGGTCCGCTTCCGGCCTATCATCATGACGAGTTTCGCCGCCATCTTCGCCATCCTGCCGATCGCGCTCGGCAGCGGTGCCGGCGCGGAACTGCGCCAACCGCTGGGCGTTGCGGTGGTCGGAGGGCTGATCCTGTCCCAGGTGCTGACACTCTACATCACGCCAGTCGTGTACTTCTATCTCGACAAGGTCGACTCGCTCATTTCAGGGCGCAACCGTGAAGACAAGGCTGTTGTCGAGCCCGTACCGCAACCGGCCGAGTAGCGGCACCGCAAGGCCGCAATTGCGCCAAGCCAGGCCGGCCTCAATCGCCCGCTCGACCGATCAGTCATGATGCAAGTCTGCACCGTGGGAGCTATTGGCGCGGCGGTCTCACATCTGAAGTGCAGCAGCTGACGGGTTATCGGGTGTCGGATGGGCCATTTTCATCACCAAATCAGCAGTGTGAGGAACGCAACTTCATTCAATGGCATGCGGGGCCCGGACCCAGTCTGTGCTGGATCGCGTTGCATTTGAAGCGGTCTGCACCGAAGATTTTGCGGAAGGTGAAGCGCAGTTCGGGTACCGTTTCGGGCCATGACGCGGTGCGCGCCGCGCCGTCAAGCCGGAGACAGCCGCGGGGCGGCTGATGAAGTTGCGCTCGGGAACGGCGCCGCACCGACATGCGCTGAGCGGCGATCCGTGAGATTGGCGTCGCCATGCTTGGGGTGTCCCTTGTGCAGGCAAGCGCTTGCATCGGCATGTCTGAGACCTTCCGCAGCGACACACGGGTCCGCCGCGAACAGCCAGTGCAGGCCCAGGCCCATGCCTCAGGCCAGCAGGCCGCACGGAGCGGCGTTGTGTTCCCTCTGCTCGCGGTCCGGACCCCACAGAACCGTGTCGCCTTCCCAGACTTCCTGTTGAACCCGTTCAATCCGACCGGGCAAGAGCAGAACCGGACATGGCGCGCCGATCGGAGCAAGCGAAAGCCCAGGAGTTGCGTCAAGGCGGCGCTGGATGTCGTATCGGAGCAGCCGACGTGCCACATTCGATCTGCATGCGCCTGTGCCACGGCTACCAACATCCGCCGGATTACAGTCGCGACAGTGCCGATCTGGTCAGCCACGAAGCTCCTTGCCGCGCAATGTTCGCCGACGCGTCGACGCGGGCGATGGGCGTTGCCACCGGTGCCGACATGATTGATGAGGTGGACGGCGATGGCAAAACCTATCGCTCATTGCCGATGGCCTATGCCTAGCAGACATTGATTGATCCGGCTTTCGCCCCCCAACGGGGCGCATCCGGTGGCGATGCTGAAGGACGTTGCCCTGGGGGCCGGCGACATGGTCATGTTCAATGGTCGGCCACGCGTCTTGAACGGATCTGGCCGCTGTTCGTTCACAGAAGCGCATTGCCCGGATTTCCGCTTACCTCCCCCCTGTCCTGTGGACGCGCAACCAGATCGACCACGTCGTCGACGTCAGCCAGCATGAGCGCCTGCGCCGCGTGGTTCAACGCATGACCCGTGTGCACGAGACAAACGCCCAGTCCATCAAGCGTGCGGTCAATATCGTGAGCTGCAGCGTGCGCCTTGGGGATGCCAATGGCCAACCGGCACCGCGCAGGATGCCGGGCCGGGTCATCGAACTGTTCAGGCACTGACATCAGTACGATCGTTTCCCTCAACGAGGCGTAGGCTGTTCTTGCCCGACCTTTCTCATTGCCCATGAGGGCGTGCCCAAGCGGCTGATCTGGCTTGCCTTTGCGCCGAGGCTTGACCGATTCAAAACTGCGGATGATGTTTCCCGCAGTTTAGAATTTATATAAGTTATTGTTTTATATTCGTTTTTTTGTTGACCCTCCCCCAATGGCACGCCTAACAAGACGAATGGCGTCAACAGCCGAGCCCGGAATCGCGGACCTTGAACCCGCGAAGCATGGAGATCACGATGTCCACACTGACCAGCCGCCGCACGTTTCTGGCGGCCTCCGTCGGCCTGACGGCCGCCCTGTCCGCGCCCGCCATCGTGCGCGCGCAGGCAGCGAAGGTGCTGAACCTGTATTCGTCGCGCCACTATGACACCGACGAGGCGCTCTACAGCAATTTCACGACCGCCACCGGCATCCGAATCAACCGGATCGAGGCCGCCCCGGACGCACTGATCGAGCGAATGCGGGCGGAAGGCGCCAGCAGCCCGGCAGACGTATTCGTGTCGGTCGATGCCGGCCGCATCGAACGGGCCCGCAAACTCGGGCTTCTCGCGCCAGTCAATTCGGAGATCCTCGCCAGCCGCATTCCAGCCTCGCTGCGTGATCCGAACGGCTACTGGTTCGGGTTCTCGAGCCGCGCCCGTGTGATCATGTACAACAAGGACAAGGTCAGCCCGGCCGAGCTGTCAACCTACGAGGATCTTGCCAATCCGAGGTGGAAAGGCAGGTTGCTGACCCGCTCCTCGACCTCAATCTACAACCAGTCGCTCACCGGCTCGATCCTCGCAGCCAATGGCGGGGCCGCCACGGAAGCCTGGGCACGCGGCATCGTCGCCAACATGGCGCGGCCGCCGCGCGGTGGCGACACGGACCAGTTCCGGGCCTGCGCAGCGGGCGAAGGTGATCTGGCGATTGCCAACACCTACTATCTTGGCAACGCGATCCGGAAGCCTCAGCCTGCTGATGCGGCCGTTCTGGAGAAGATCGGCGTACTCTTTCCCAACCAGGACGGCCGCGGCACACACATCAACATTTCTGGCGGCGGACTGTGTGCAACCTCAAGGAACCCACAGGCGGCGGTGCGCTTCCTCGAGTATCTGGTCTCCGAACCGGCACAAAGGTTCCTCGCCGACGGCAATGACGAGTATCCGGTGGTGGCCGGTGTCGCGCCGCCCGCGACCATCGCCCGCTTCGGGTCCTTCAAGCCGGACCAACTCAATGCCGGCGTCTTCGCCCGGAATAATGCGCCGGCGCTGCAGATCATGGATCGGGCGGGCTGGAAATAGGGGTGCCGTCCAACGCCTTTCCGGATCAGATCGCGATGTCCACCTCAACCCTGCCCGGCCAACCGCTGCCGCGCATCAGCGCCATCGGGCGCCTGCGCCGCAGCATGACACCGCTGACCTTCGCGGCGCTGGCCGTTGCGCTGATTGTGGCGCTACCGCTGCTGAGCCTCGCGGCGAGCCTGACGCAGACGGGCACCGGGAGCCTGCAGCACCTGTCGCGCACCGTACTGCCAGCGGCGGTGCTCAACACAATCGGGCTGATGCTGCTGGTGGGCAGCGGCACCGCCCTGGTCGGCGTCATCACAGCCTGGCTCGTCACGGCATTCTGCTTTCCAGGCTCGCGCCATCTGGAATGGCTGCTGCTTCTGCCCATGGCGATGCCGGCCTACATCATCGGCTATGTCTACACCGACGCGCTGGCCTTCGTGGGGCCGTTGCAATCGGCGTTGCGCGCCGGTTTTGGCTGGTCGAAGGCGGACTACTGGTTCCCGGACATCCACAACCTCGGCGGCGTCAGCCTGATGCTGACGCTGGTGCTGTATCCGTATGTCTACATGCTGGCGCGTTCGGCCTTCATCGAGCAGTCCGCCTGCATCATGGATGCGTCGCGTACGCTCGGCGGCAGCATGTCGGAGAGCTTCTGGCGCATCGCGCTGCCCCTGGCCCGGCCAGCCATCGCCGCGGGCGTCGCCCTTGCGCTGATGGAGGCGCTCGCGGATTTCGGCACCGTGGAGTACTTCGGCATCCACACCTTCACCACCGTGATCTACCGGACATGGTTCGGCATGGGCGACAGGATCGCTGCGGCGCAGCTCTCGATCGGACTGTTGTGCTTTGTGCTTGTACTCGTCGCGCTTGAGCGGCAGGCGCGTGGATCGCGGCGCTTTGCGCGGACATCGCGGCGCGAGCGTATTCTCGGCGCGCGACCGTTGACCGGGGCCAAAGCCAGCGCGGCACTTGCCGTATGCGCGCTTCCCATCCTGCTCGGCTTCGCCGTCCCCGCCCTTCTGCTCGTGCGCCTGCACCTGAGCGGAGGCGACCCCCTGTTTGGAACGCGCTTTGTCCACTACGCCACGAACTCTTTTGTGCTGGCCGGGCTGGCAGCCGTGATCGTGGCCGCGGCGGGCGCGCTGCTCGCCTATGCGCTTCGGATCTCGGCCTCGCCGCTCACGCGGCTTGCCGTACGCTTCGCCACGCTCGGCTACGCCATTCCGGGAACCGTGGTCGCTGTCGGCATCCTGCTGCCGCTGGGACTGTTGGACAATGCGCTTGACCGGTTCATGCGCAGCAGTTTTGGCATGTCGACCGGTCTGCTGTTCAGCGGCACGCTCGTGGCGCTGATGTTCGCCTATCTCGTCCGTTTTCTTGCCGTCGCTACAGGCGGAATCGAAGCAGGTTATGCGCGCATTGGCCTGAATGTCGACCATGCAGCGCGCACGCTCGGCTCGACGCAAGGCGCTCTCGCCGGTCGGATCCATGCGCCGATGCTGCGCCGGTCGCTGTTGACCGCTGGCCTCGTCGTCTTTGTCGATGTGATGAAAGAACTACCGGCGACGCTGATCGTCCGGCCCTTCAACCTCGACACGCTGGCGATCAGGGCCTACCAGCTCGCCTCCGATGAGCGGCTTGCACAGTCATCGACAGCGGCGCTGGCCATTGTCGTCATCGGTGTCCTGCCGGTCTTGCTGCTGACGCGCGCCATGCGTCAGCGCCACTGAAAGGCCACGCCACGCGACCTTCGCCGTCCTTGAAGATTGCTTCGGCGACTGATGGGACCTGATCGAACGGCGAAAACCGGAGGTGAACCGCTAGGCCGCCTTCGCATCCCCGAGCGCCACGCTGAACGCGGCCTCGGTCTTGGCCTTGACCTCATCGAGCGTCACGCCATCGGCAAGCTCGATCAGCGTCATGCCGCCCTTTTTCTTGTCGATCAGAAAGACGGCAAGGTCAGTGATGACCATGTCGACAACGCCCGCGCCAGTCAGCGGCAGGTTGCAGGCCTTCAGCAGCTTCGATTCACCCTTGGCCTCATGCTCCATGACCACGACGACCTTCTTGACGCCTGCAACGAGGTCCATGGCACCGCCCATGCCCTTGACCATCTTGCCGGGGATCATCCAGTTGGCGAGGTCACCGTTCTGCGACACCTGCATCGCGCCAAGGATCGACAGGTCGATGTGGCCGCCCCGGATCATCGCGAAGGAATCCGAGGATGAGAAGTAACTGGTGGTCGGCAGTTCGGTGATCGTCTGCTTGCCGGCGTTGATCAGGTCGGGATCAACCTCGTCCTCATATGGGAACGGCCCCATGCCGAGCATGCCGTTCTCACTCTGAAGCTGCACGTTCATGCCGGCAGGGATGTAGTTTGACACAAGCGTCGGAATGCCGATCCCCAGGTTGACGTAGTAACCGTCAGCCAGTTCCTGCGCGGCACGTGCGGCCATCTGTTCGCGGGTCCATGCCATGGTCTGGTCTCCTTGCGGTTCGGGTTGGCCGATGTCAGGCGGCGGTGCGCTGGCGCACGGTGCGCTGCTCGATGCGCTTGACCGGATTGTCGCACTTGATCATGCGCTTGATATAGATCCCAGGTGTGTGCATGTGGTCCGGGTCGATCGCGCCCGCGTTGACCAGATGCTCGACTTCAGCGACCGTGACTTTCGCAGCTGTCGCCATCATCGGATTGAAGTTGCGCGCTGTCTTGCGGTAGACGAGGTTCCCTTCAGTGTCGCCCTTCCAGGCATGGACAATGGCAAGGTCCGCGAAAAGGCCGGTCTCCATGATGTAGCGCATGCCGCCGAACTCGCGCTCTTCCTTGCCTTCTGCCACGAGCGTTCCGACGCCGGTCTTGGTGTAGAACGCCGGAATGCCGGCCCCGCCGGCGCGGATGCGCTCGGCCAGCGTGCCTTGCGGGTTGAACTCGATCTCGAGTTCGCCGGCCAGGTATTGCGTGGCGAACGTCTTGTTCTCGCCGACATAGGAGCTGATCATCTTGCGGACCTGGCGTGTCTCCAGCAAGACGCCGAGGCCGATGCCGTCGACGCCGGCGTTATTCGAGACAATGGTCAATCCTTTCACGCCGCTTTCGCAAATGGCAGCGATCAGGGCTTCCGGAATGCCGCACAGGCCAAAACCGCCGGCCATGATCATCATGTCATTGCGCAGCACGCCGGCGAGAGCCGCTGTTGCGTCGGAATAGACTTTCGTCATCATCGTCAGACCTGGTTTCCTACAGAAAAACGCTTTCTCAAGATCACCTCTTCCAACCCGTCACGCCCCGGAAGTCAACCGGAATTGCGTTCGTCCCCGGGCTGTGCTTTCGGGCCGGAGAGACGGCGGTGCAGATCTTGTCCACAGGCTGGCGTCACCATCGCACAAGATTTCGTCTTTGACGCCTGCGCAAGCTGGTCTAAACCGTGATGCGTTCACAGAACGATTTACATGGATCTTCGCCGTCAATCTGCCCGTCTCCGTCCGACATCCGAATGGGTTGAAACTCTTCCATGACATCAGGTTTCACGGGTCCATGAAGCGGGCGGCCTATCTCGCCGGACTTGGTGCGCTGGCCACAGTGGCGGCGCTGGCGTTCCAGCCCTGGCGTCTGGCGGAGACCACGTTCGAGCGTTACGTGATCGCGCGGCTTTCCTCCGATCTCGGGCTTGCGATCACGGTCGCCGGCGACGGCGCTTTCGCGCTCCTGCCCACACCGCGCATCGTGGCTCATGATGTCGCATTTGCCACCGCCGACGGGACGGTCAGGG
Source organism: Hyphomicrobiales bacterium (assembly GCA_026400535.1). Taxonomy (GTDB): domain Bacteria; phylum Pseudomonadota; class Alphaproteobacteria; order Rhizobiales; family Beijerinckiaceae; genus Allobosea. The sequence continues at coordinate 104,119 of JAPLOU010000052.1, read as the reverse complement.
GCAAGGTGCCGCGCCTGCGGGTCGATCTCAATCTCGCAAGCCTGTTGACCGGCAACGTCGCGATCAACCATCTCATCCTTGTGTCGCCGCAGGTCGATGTTGCCTTGCCGCGCGGCGGCTATGATCCGATAGCACTTCTGACCTCGCAGGCGGCCAGCTCCCTGCCGAAGACGCCACGCATCTCGGTCCGCGAAAACGGCTCGGCGTTTTTTCGGCAAGGAGGGACCATCGTTTCGGCCGTGCGAGATATCGCACTGGATGTCTCTGCGCGTGAAGCCGGCGATACTGTCGAGGCCAGCGGCTCGACCCGCTGGCGCGGTGAACTGGTCGACTTCTCCTTCGCCTCGAATTCGGCGGCACGTGCGACCCTGCCGATGGTGAAAATCAGGTCTGCCATGCTTGACGTCGATTTCGCATCGCGCAAGGCGCTTGCCGGCGCGACGGCGCCACCGGCCCGGGTCGAAGGACAGTTCCAGGCCAGCGTCCCCTCGATGGCGCGGCTGGCCTCGTGGCTTTCGGCCGGTCGACCGGTCACGATCCCCGTCGGCAAAACCACGGTCAGCGGTGCGCTGCAGCTTGATGCCGACGGTGCCCAGATGCGCAACGCCGTCGTCGTGATCGGGTCCGACACGCTTGAGGGCGCCTTCGACTGGCGGATGCGCGACGCCCGCTGGCTGCTGTCCGGAACCTTCGCGGGCAAGAGCCTCGATATCGGTCGGCCGCAGGCGGGCATCGAGCCGCAATGGGGCGCATTCGCAGACAGCGCGCAGGGTGTCGCCATCGATGTCGATGATCTGATGGCGAACGATGTCGATGTGCGACTGTCCCTCCAACGGGTCCGCCTCCCCTGGGCCACGCTCTCGGACGTTGCCGTGCAGGTCATGGCCAGGGACCAGCGGCTTGATCTGTCAATTGCCAATGCCGGGATGTATCGCGGTGCCATGAGGGGGCGGCTGACGCTCGAACGGACGGAGGCCGGCATCGGAGTGCGCACACAGTTGACCGCCGAGCGCATCGATCTTGGCGTGATGAGCGCGGATGTCGCTGACAGCCGGCTGCTGAGCGGAACGGGAACCGTACAGTACCAGATCGAGAGCAGCGGGCGAACCGCGCAGGACCTGATCACCAATGCGTCCGGACGCATCTCCTTTGCCGCCCGCAACGGCGACTTCGCCGGCACCAATATCAACGACGTGATGCGGCGGGTGGACCGCCAGCCTCTGGCCGTGGCGCGCGACTGGCGAGGCGGTCGCACGAGCTTCGATCAGGCAAGTTTCACCGGCGTCCTGGGCAAGGGCTCACTGACAATCGGCGAAGCCCAGGTCAGCGGCACATCCTATCGGCTGGCGCTGGAGGGCCGTGTATCGCTGCTCGAACGGCTGTTCCGCGTCGAAGGCCATGCGCTCTCGGTCAATGGTGCCAGCCAGATCCCGTTCAGAATCGTGGGGCCGCTGCTTGATCCTTCAGTGCAGGTCAACGCGCGTGTGCTTCTGGAGCGTTCGGGCGCAGCTGCACCGCTGATCGGCGGCCGCGACAACTGAGTGTCACGGCCCGCGCCGCGCGGCGAAGTCGCGCTTGGTCAACACAGTGGCGGCCAGCACCGCGAGCGTGACGAGGCCAATCAGAACCGAGCAGATGGCGTTGATCTCGGGCGTCACGCCGAGCCTCGCCTGGCCGTAGATGCGCATGGGCAAGGTGGTTGCGCCAGGCCCGGATACAAAGCTGGCGACCACCAAATCATCCAGCGACAGCGTCAGCGCCAACAGGAAGCCAGACGCCACCGATGTGGAGATCAGGGGCAGGGTCACCTGCCAGAAAGCCGCAAAGGGCGAGCAACCAAGGTCCTGCGCCGCCTCCTCAAGGCTCCTGTCGAGGGTCACGAGCCGGGCCTGCACAAGCACGGTGACAAAGCACATCGAAAACGTCGCATGGGCCAGCGTGATCGTCCAGAAGCCGCGGTCAAGTCCGATAGCGACAAACAGCAACAGCAACGACAGGCCAGTGATGATCTCCGGCATCACCAGGGGCGCGTAGACCATCGCCCCCAGAAAGGCCCTCCCCCGGAACGGCCCGAGGCGCGTCAGCGCGATGGCGGCCCAGGTTCCGAGCACGGTGGCGATCAGCGCCGACAGCAGGCCGATCTGCACGCTGATCACGGCGGCGTCCAGCAGAGGCCGGTTGCTCAGCAGGCTGCCATACCAGCGTGTCGAAAAACCTGCCCAGACCGTCACAAGGCGCGAATCGTTGAACGAGAAAACAACAACGATCAGAATCGGAAGGTACAGAAAGCTGAAAATCAGCGTGAGCACCGCCACATCCCAGCGTATGGGAAACCGGGGCCCGCCAGTCATGCCGCCGCGCTCCAGCGCCTTGTCTCGAGCCGGCGCCACAGGATGATCGGCGGGAGCAGCAGCAGCAACAGAAGGATCGCGAGCGCCGAGGCCAGGGGCCAGTCCCGGTTCGAGAAGAACTCCAACCACAGCGTCCGCCCGATCATCAGCGTGTCGGAGCCGCCGAGCAGGTCCGGCACGATGATCTCGCCGAGCGAGGGGATGAAAACCAAGAGCGCACCGGCCCCGGCGCCGGGCAGCGACAGCGGCAAGGTGACCAGCCAGAAGGTCTTCCATGGCGGGCAGCCCAAGTCTCCGGCCGCCTCGGCCAGCGACGGATCGAGCCGATCAACAGCCGCGAACAGGGGGAGCACCATAAAGGGCAGATAGGCATAGACCAGGCCGAGCAGGATGGCGAAGTCGGTGTTGAGAAACAGGACCGGCTCATCGATCAGCCCAAGCCAGCGGAGGAGGCCGTTGAGGTAGCCCTCCGGCCGCAGAATGCCGATCCAGGCATAGATCCGGATCAGGAAGCTGGTCCAGAACGGCAGGATTACCAGGGCAAGACACAGCGGCTTCCAGCGCTCCGGCAGGCGCGACAGGGCCATGGCCGCAGGGTAGCCGATCAGCAGCAACACCAGCGTTGCGACACCTGCAAGCCTGAGGGACGAGAGCAGGGCATCGACATAGAGCGTATCGGTGACGATGGTTGTGAAGTTGGCCAGCGTCAGGGCGGCGATGTCAGCCCGCAGCCGCACCAGCCCTGCGAACAGATCGAACACCGGGGTATAGGGCGGCTGAGCCGTCGCCGGGCTTGACAGCGAGAGCTTGGCCACGATGGCGAATGGTGCCAGAAACAGTGCGGCGAGCCAGAGCGCCGGGATAGCCGCGACCAATGGGCGGGACCAGCCGGGGGGGCAGGCGGCGCGCTTCATACTGTGAGCACCATGGCCGAATGCGGATCAAACCTCACGGTCACCTCTGTGTCCCGACCCAGCCCCTGCCCTGTCCTGCGTCCGTCATTCACGACACTCGCGCTCAGCGTCATCCCGCCCGCCAGCGCAACAGAATAGACCGTCAGGTCGCCGAGATAGCTGATCGCACTGATCGTTCCATGCGCGACGTTCGTCCCGGCCTGTGCGAGCCGGCCCGGCAGCACCTGCATGCGTTCCGGCCGGACGGCCACCGCGACCGGCTGCCCCGGCGCAAGCGGTCCGGCAGGTCTCGTCGCCGCCAGCCCGCCCGGGATCAACGGACAGGCCAGGGCAACCTCCCCTGCCGCAGGGTCGCCCTCAACAATGGCCTCGAACAGATTGATATTGCCGACAAAGCGGGCCACCTCGCGGCTTGCCGGGCGCTCGTAGATGTCGGCAGGCGTGCCGACCTGCACAAGCCTGCCGCCCTGCATCACACCGATCCGGTCAGCCATCGCCATGGCCTCGGTCTGATCGTGCGTGACCACGACGAAGGTGGTGCCGGTCCGGTGCTGTATCTGCTTCAACTCTCGCTGGGTCTCCGACCGGATCCGGGCGTCAAGCGCCGCCATTGGTTCATCCAGAAGCAGAACCTTGGGTTGGCGGGCCAGCGCGCGCGCCAGCGCGACCCGCTGCTTCTGGCCGCCGGATAGCTGGTGAGGTTTCCGGTCGGCCAGCCCGTCGATCTGCACAAGCGCCATCAGTTCCGCGACGCGCGCGCGAATAATTGCCCGCGCAAGGCCCTGCTGCTTCAGGCCAAAGCCGATGTTGCCGGCCACGGTAAGATGCGGGAACAGGGCGTAAGACTGAAACATCATGTTCATCTGGCGCTGGTGCGGCGCAAAGCCGGCTTGGTCGACATCGTCCAACAGAATGCTGCCGGAATCAGCCGGCTCGAAGCCGGCCAGCATGCGCAAAAGGGTCGTCTTGCCGCAGCCGGACGGGCCGAGCAGGCAGAACATCTCGGCGCTGAACAGATCAAGGGAGACGTTGTCGACGGCCGTTACGGCGCCAAAGCGGCGCTCCACATTGCGGATGCGGATCAGGGGGCGCGCGGCCGGATCAGCCGAGGGCACCAGCGTTCGACGGCCCGCCCCGAACGGCCTTTCACAATCCATCACGTCGTCAACCCGTGCCCATGCGCGTCACTGGCTGTCATCTAGCGCGAAGCTGGCCTGTTTGACATCCCGCCAGGATGTTTTGCCCGGTCAGTTTGGCAGCAACAGCAGGAAGGCGAGCAGCGGCTGGGCCAACGCCCCGCCATCAACGAATTCAGCCCGCGGCAGGGACATGTCGATGGCCCCGATCGAGGCTGCCACGAGGCCGATGGCGAGGCCAAGCACCAGGACGACGCTGACCATCGACAGCGCGGACACCCGTGAAGGCAGCGGCGTTCCGGAAACAGGCATATGAAGACAACCCCTGCACGAATCATGTGAGCCAACATCGTGATCAAGCTGGCGAGTCGCGGCGGAAAAGCGGCAAAATGCGGCGCACGATTTTGGCCAGGGCGCCAATTCCTTCCAAATTACGAATCATTCATGCGTTTTATGCATGTCTTAAATTATTTATTAGGTCTGATAATCTTTTTTCGCATAACCTATATCAGCGATGTTGCAGTGCACAAGACAGGCGCGCAAGCCAAATCCAGACGCTATCCAAAGGAGTCACCATGTTCATCGCATCCATCATCGCCAAGGTTCAATCCTTCCTGCGCTATCGCGAGACCGTCCGCGAACTCTCCAGGCTCTCTGACCGCGAGCTAGACGATCTCGGCATCAGCCGCGGCAACATCGAAGACATCGCGCGCCACTACTCGGCCGCCTGAACCTTCCGTCCTCCATCCGAGTCTGACGCGAACCCGCCTTAGGGCGGGTTTTTGCGTTGATGGACCCCCGCAATCCAGAAAAGCGGTTTACTCGCTTTTGCAAACTGATCTAGGCAGGGCGCATGGCCAAGCCGACACAGTCTTTTTCGGACCGACGCAAGCCCAGCATGGGTTCTTCGGCCTTCGTGCGCGTGGCGACGCTCAAGTCGGATGTGTTCTCGACGATCGACCGCGGCTTCTGGCGCGACGAGGCCGGCGAGCATCCGGCGATCCGGCGCGATCTCACCACGGCGCGTTGGTGGGCCAAGCCGCTCGCCTGGCATTTCGGGATCCGGGAGGAGCGGTCGCTCGCCCGGGCCGCCGGCATTGCCGGCGTGCCGGCCCTGCACGCCGCCTCTGACGGGATCATCATCCGCGGCTTCATCGAGGGGCTCCCGTTCCAGATGGCGAAGCCCTATGGACAGGTCCAGGTCTTCAGCGATGCCAAGCGTCTTCTGCGGCAGATGCGGCGCGCGGGCGTGTGCCACAATGACCTCGCCAAGGAACCGAACTGGCTGGTGACGCCGGACGGCAAGGCCGCTGTCACGGACTTCCAGCTCGCCAGCGTCCACGCCAAGCGCGGTCGGCTTTACCTTCTCCTGGCCCATGAAGACCTGCGCCACCTTCTCAAGCACAAGCGCAAGTTCTGCCCCGCGGCCATCACGCCAGGCGAATTGCGGGTGCTGAAGAAAAAGAGCCTGCCGGCCCGCATCTGGCTGATGACCGGCAAGAAGGTCTACAAGCTGATCACGCGCGACCTTCTGGGCGTCCGTGACCGTGAGGGTGGCGGATTGCGCCTGCACCGCGAAGCGCCGCGACTGGAAGCGGTTGCGGCCAGCCTCGCAGGGGTGAGCGCGGCGAGCATTGTCGGCTATCCCTACCGGCGCAAGGGCGTGGGGCTTTACGCCTTCGTCGAAGCGCAAGGCATGTCGGCGCAGGACGTCATCGGCGGTCTGAGGGCGCGCGATCGGGCCGACCCGCCCGAACTCGTGCAGATCGTAGCCGCGCTGCCGCGCCGGGCTGATGGCGCCGTGATGACCGACGTGCTGTCGCTGATCGCCACCAACCAGATCGACCTGCTGGCTCCCCTGATCGCCGCCGCGCCGAACCAGAGGCCGGCGATCGAAGCCATCATCGAGGGACGGCTCAATGTCACGGACCGTGGCCGGGACTGACGGCACCGGCACATCTGGATATCGGCTTCGCGCACCACCCATGGTCTGTGTTCGGCGATGGCGAAAAGATCGCGCCGCATCATCCGCTGGTCAGGGCCCCGACGCTGGTGCCTGCCAGCAGTGACGCCCTGATCGAGGGATCTGCGATCCTCGATCATCTCGAGCGCACGGCAGCGCCCGACCGCGCGATGGTCCCCGTGGCCGAGCCTGGGCGGCGGCGTGCGCTCCAGGTCACGTCGCTTGGCCTCGGCATGACCGAGAAGGGTGGCCGCCTGTTCTCAGAGTAGCGCCTGCACGCGCCGATATCCGAGGGTTGAGCGGCGCACTGCCAGATGCACTTGCTCGGCGCCCTTCAGGCGTTCCAGCGGGGGGCGCGGGCAGGATAGCGCCCTTCTGGTTCGGCGAGCGGCTGCAGCATACGGATGTGGCAGTCGCAGCGGCCGGCGCGTTCGTCGACGAGCCGCATCCCGGCCTGATTGATCCCGCCTGCGCGTCGAAGCGAGCGTTCTTCTGCTGCCGGCTCGAAGCGCTGACAGTGTTCAGGCAGATATCCCGACCCTTGCTTCGGGCTGTCTGAAGCCGAACGCTGTTGCCTGCCCAGCCAAACGGGCTTATCTCGCGGACATGACACGTCTCAATCCTATCCATGTGATCGGCGGCGGCCTTGCGGGCTCGGAAGCGGCCTGGCAGATCGCGCAAGCCGGGCTCCCCGTGATCCTGCACGAGATGCGGCCCGAGCGCGGCACCGAGGCGCACAAGACGGACGGCCTTGCCGAGCTTGTCTGCTCGAACTCGTTCCGGTCCGATGATGATGTGAGCAACGCCGTCGGCCAGTTGCATTGGGAAATGCGGCAGATGAACTCCCTCATCATGTCCAGGGCGGACATCAATCAGGTTCCGGCCGGCGGCGCACTTGCCGTCGACCGTGTCGGCTTCTCTGCGGCGGTTACCGCCGCGCTGGAGGGGCACCCCCTGATCACGATCGACCGGCGCGAGGTGGCGGGGCTGCCGCCGTTGGACTGGGATTCGGTGATTGTCGCCACCGGTCCCCTCACCTCGCCGGCATTGGCAAGTGCTGTGGCCGCGTTGACGGGCGAAAAGGAGCTGGCTTTCTTCGACGCCATCGCACCAATCGTCTATCGCGACAGCATCGACATGGGCATTGCCTGGTTCCAGTCGCGCTATGACAAGACCGGCCCGGGCGGGACAGGCGCGGACTATCTCAACTGCCCGATGACCAAGGAAGAGTACGAGGCCTTTGTGGACGCCCTGCTGGCTGGCGATACGACCAGCTTCAAGGAATGGGAGGCAGATACGCCCTATTTCGATGGCTGTTTGCCGATCGAGATCATGGCCGCCCGCGGCCGCGAAACCCTGCGTTATGGACCGATGAAGCCGATGGGCCTGACCAATCCGAGGCAACCCCACGTCAAGGCGCATGCGATCGTCCAGCTTCGGCAGGACAATGCGCTGGGGACACTGTTCAACATGGTTGGCTTCCAGACCAAGCTGAAGCATGCCGAGCAGGCGCGCATCCTGCGGATGGTTCCGGGCCTCCAGAACGCGGAGTTTGCGCGGCTTGGCGGCCTGCACCGCAATACCTACCTCAATTCGCCGAAGGTTCTCGACAGCGGTTTGCGCCTGAAGGCCGAACCGAGGCTGCGCTTCGCCGGCCAGATCACAGGCTGCGAAGGCTATGTCGAAAGCGCAGCTGTCGGCCTTATGGCCGGTCGCATGGCAGCTGCCGAACGGCTCGGCCGATCGCTGCCAGCGCCGCCGGTTGAGACCGCGATGGGGGCACTGCTCAACCACATCACTGGCGGGCACATCGTCACCATTGACGAGGGTCCGCGTTCATTCCAGCCGATGAACATCAACTTCGGCTTGTTCCCGCCGATCGAGGGCGCCGTCAAGGGGCCCGACGGCAAAAGGCTGCGGGGCCCCGCCAAATCGCAGGCGCGCAAGCGCGCTCTCACCGAACGCGCTAAGGAGCGACTGTCAGACTGGGCCCATGAGCCTGAGCCGGTCGTCGCGGAGACGACGGTCGCCGCCCTGTCCTGGTCCGCTGCCGTGTAGGTCAGCCTTCGAGGATCCTCAGGTTCGCGGCAACGGCCTTGCCTGTCCGCTTGTCTGTCGTGATCTCAAAGCTGATCTTCTGCCCGTCCTTCAGCGGCGCGCAGCCGGACCTCTCGACTGCGCTCACATGGACGAAGACATCCTTGCCGCCATCATCGGGCAAAATGAAACCATACCCTTTGGTGGCATTGAACCACTTCACAGTACCATTCGCCATTCCAAGACCCTTTCCAAGGCGGACGCCTGACAAACCGCCCGAGTCACATGAGGCCCGCCACATGAGGCCCGCCACCGCATGCGCCGATCCTGGTCAAGCACAACACGGGTCCGAGATCGCCGCGATCCCGCATGCGCCCGACCCAGCTCGGCAACAAAAAGTAAGCGAGCAATCCGGGCATAATCAAGACGAAAGTTGAATGGCGCCGCGCAGGACTCAGTGCATCGCGCGCCGCGCCTGACGCCAGAGCGTCCATTGCCGGCGCCATTGCGGCGACTGGATCACCGAGGTGTAAGGGTCGTAGCCCGGCTTCTCCATCGCTGCCAGGTAGGCTTCAACGAGCGAGACCGGCAGGAAGGCAGGCGCAATCTCCGGCACGATGGTGCTGCGCATCTGGCGCGTCTGCTCCAGATGATGGCGCGCCAGGCGCCGCATGTCCGCCAGCGCCGCCATCACGCCCGGACCGCCGCGTCCCGAGGCCACATCGTCCCGTGTCGCCCCGTAGTGCAGCAGATACTCCTTGGGGACATAAACCTGCCCGTTCATGGCGTGCCAGGGAAAGGCGCGCATCAGGCCGGTGACAGCGTAAGCGACGCCAGCATGGCCAGCGGCATCGGCGGCGCCGGGATCCTTGCCGCCCGCCAGAACAAGGCTGACCAGACGGATCAGGGCCGAACTGGTTTCGCCGCAATAGCCTTCGAGATCGGCGACGGTCGGCATCGGATCATCGTACAGATCGAAGATGCGGGCGTCGATCATGCCCGCGAACGCCTCGCGCGGCAAATCGTATGCCGCAATGGTGTGGCGGAGCGCCGCCGCCACCGGATTCGCCAACACATCGCCGTGATCCGATCCGTTGATCAGATCACGCCACCATTGCAGGCGGACCTCACCGGGCAACGGGTCAGAGACGACTTCACGAATGCGTGATATCTCGAAGTTGAAGGCGTAGAGCGCGAAGACGTGCGGGCGCTTGTCAGCTGCTGCAAACAAGGTTGCAAGGTAGCGATCCTTGTCGACATCACGGATCAGTGTCTCGCAATACCTAAATGCACCTTCCAGCCCATGAAGCTGTACAGGTTGCGCGTTTGTTATCTGCAACGCCATAGCGACATCATGTTTTCGGTTGCTGGCCAACCCTCCAGCAGGCATCTGGATCAGGCGCGCAAAATTTCAATCGTCAGTCCACGGCAATCAGGGCTGCCGCAACCTTGCGGCCCTCGGCGACGAGGATGTTGTAGGTCCGCGCAGCCGGCGGAGTCGTCATCAGTTCAAGGCCGATCTTCAGCTCCCTGAAACGCCAGCACAGCGCCTCCGGCAGCGGCCTGAGATTGAGCCCGGTGCCCAGAAGCAAGAGATCGATCTTGTCGGCCTCGGCGAAGACATCGAGGAACAAGCTGGCCAGCCAGGGCTGGTTGTCGGTCGCGGCCCAGGCCATGACCCCGGAGGGCAGCATCAGGATCGAGCCCTTGTGGCTCATTTCGGCGAAACGGAAGCCCCCGGCCCCGTAGGCGTCAATCAGATGGCGGCCCGGAACGAAACCGTCAGGGCGCGGCCGGAGCGTCGGCATGTCAGGCCCTGGCGCGAGCAGCAGCGGTCTTTGACGTGCCCGCCTCGGGCTTGTCATCCTTGGTCGGATCACCGCCGCCGGTCTTCAGACCGAGATAGATCAGGATCGGCGCTGCGATGAAAATCGAGGAATAGGTCCCAATCACGATGCCGAACAGCATGGCAAGCGAGAACGACCGCAAGACCTCACCGCCAAAAATGGCCATCGCCAGCATGGCCAGGAATGTGGTCGTGGCGGTGATGACCGTGCGTGACAAGGTCGAATTGATCGCGATGTCGATGACTTCATAGAGCTGGAGCTTCTTGTACTTGCGCAGCATTTCTCGAATGCGGTCATAAACAACGACCGTGTCATTCAGCGAATAGCCGAGAATCGTCAGGATCACCGCGAGCGACGTCATGTCGAATGTGAGCTGCATGACCACGAAAAATCCGATGGTCAGGACGATGTCGTGCAGGGTCGCGATGACGGCGCCGATCGCGAACTGCCATTCGAAACGGAACCAGAGATAGATCAGAACCCCGATGATGCCGAAGATCACGCCGATGGTGCCGTTCTGGACCAGTTCGCCGGAAACGCGCGGACCAACCACCTCGACACGGCGGAACTCGTAGTCATTGCCGAAGGTCTCGCGCAGCTTGGTCACGACATTCTGTTGCGCCCTTTCCTGCTCCGCGGTCGTCGGAGCGGTCTGCAGTTCGAGTCGCAGCAGCAACTCCCGCGGCGAGCCGAACTCGGCCACCTCGACAGAGCCGAAGCCGAGCGCATTCGACTTCTCGCGCACCTGCGCAATGTTGGCCTGCGCGCCCCTGGCCTGCAGCTCGACCAGCGTACCGCCCTTGAAGTCAATGCCGAAATTCACGCCGATAGCGAAAAAGACGATCACGGTCAGCACAGACAGCAGCGCGGAGGCCGGAAAGCTCACCGAACGGAATCCCATGAAGGGGAATTTGGTTTCGTCGGGAATGAAGCGGAGACGGAAAGCCACGGTAAACCTCAAATCACGACTTTGGAGGGCCTGCGCCAACGATACCAGGTCGCGATCATCAGGCGGCTCAAGGTGAAGGCCGTAAACACGGTGGTCAGAATGCCAAGCGACAGCGTCACGGCGAAGCCACGCACTGGTCCCGAGCCCAGGAAAAACAGCACGATGGCCGCGATCAGCGTGGTCAGGTTCGCGTCGACGATTGTGCTGAGAGCGCGCTCGAAGCCGGCGTCGAGCGCGGAGATGGCCGATCGGCCCATGCGGGATTCCTCGCGCACGCGCTCATAGATCAGAACGTTCGCGTCCACCGCCATGCCAACCGTCAGCACGATGCCGGCAATGCCCGGCAGCGTCAGTGTCGCGCCGATCACAGCGAGCAGGCCCAGCAGCATGAACACATTGATCGTCACCGCAATCACGGCAACCACGCCGAAGAACCCGTAGGTCACGATCATGAACATGGCGACCAGCGCCATGGCGAGGTAAGAGGCGAGCAGACCCGCGCGGATCGAGTCGGCACCAAGTCCGGCGCCGACCGTGCGTTCCTCGATGATCGAGAGCTTGGCCGGCAGCGCGCCCGCACGCAGCAGGAGCGACAGGCTGTTGACCTGCTCGACCGAGAACTGGCCGGAAATCTGGCCCGATCCGCCGGTGATCGGGGTCTGGACCACAGGGGCCGAAATCACCTCGTTGTCGAGCACGATGGCGAGCTGGCGTCCGACGCCGCGGGTGGTGGCATCGCCGAAGCGTTGCGAGCCGCGGATGTTGAAGCGGAAGTTGACGATCGGCTGGCCGGTGCGCTGATCGAACGAGGCTTGCGCGTCGATCAGGTCCTCGCCCTCGACGATGACCGACCGTTCGACGGACACGAGCTGGCCGGAGTCGCGGTTGCGCATCTGTTCGGTGTCCGCCGCGCCAGCCTCGGCGACGAAGCGGAACTGCAATTTGGCGGTGCGGCCGAGGCGCTCCTTGAGCTGCTGCGGATCGGTCAGACCCGGGACCTGGACCAGAATCCGGTCCAGTCCCTGGCGCTGGATCGAAGGTTCTTTCGTGCCGTCGATGTTGATGCGCTTCTCGATGACCTCGATGGTCTGCTGGCCGACACGCCGGATGCGCTCGCTGATGCCCAGTTCGCTGTAGGTCATCGTGATCTGGCCGTCCGGAGCCTCGACAAGGTCGATCGTCTGCGAACCGGTCGGGCCGAAGAGTTGCTGGCCCGCCGGCTGCGCCAGCAGCCTGAGCTTCGGCAGCGCGCGCGCCCGGTCATCAGCCTGCGGAATGCGGAACTGGACCCCGCGCGGCTGCATGGCGATTCCGCCCTGCAGGGCCACTCGCTCCTCGCGCATCACGCGGCGGACGTCGTCACGCAACTGCGTCATCATGGAGCGCATCAGGTCCGGCTTGTCGATTTCCAACAGGACATGCGCGCCACCCTGCAGATCGAGGCCGAGCGAGACAGACTTCTGCGGCACCCAGGCCGGGAGGGACCCGAAGACGGCCTTGCGTGTCGCCTCCGGCATCAGGCTCGGAACAGCCAGAAGGCAGCCGATCAGGCTCGCCAGAATGATCAGGATCGACTTGATCCGGGAAATCCGCATCATGGCCTTTTCAGCCTCATTTCGGGTTCTTGTAGACGAAGGAACGGCTTCGACGGCGGACTCTCATGTTATGCACTTAGTCCGTGATCCCCTGATTGTCGAAGCAGATGCGATCAACAATGCGCGATAACGCGCAGCTTCCGCTGATCCGTTGACGGGCTCAGGATGAGGAGCGCGGAGTTGCACGTCTTCGTCAGGTCTTGGTCGCTTCCTTGTCCTTGACCGGCTCACCCTTCGCGCGCACGTCCTGGATCATGGATCTCACGAAGCGCGCTTTCACGCCCTCGGCGATCTCGGCCTCGACCTCGGCGTCATCCACCACCTTGGTAACCTTGGCGATCAGCCCGCCGGAGGTGACGATCGTGTCCCCGCGACGCACATTCGAGATCAATTCCCGATGCTCCTTCATCCGCTTCTGCTGCGGGCGGATGATGAGAAACCACATGATCACGAAAATCAGGATGAATGGCACCAGCGACATGAAAATGTCGGCGCCGCCACCGGCACCGGTTGCCTGGGCAAAAGCAGGGGTAATCACGACTAATACCTCGCAAGGAAGTGGAAAAGGACGCATCGCCCGACGCAGGCGGATTTCGGGCGGACTATTATCTGAAGCGCCGCCGAAATCAATTGCGGGGATGGCGCCCGCGCCGATTTCGGTTCATGACACTGGCTTCGTTGCCGCAGAAACCTGACGCCATGACCCAGTCTGACCCAACCATCGCCCTTCTCGCCCGCATTGCCGATGCGCTTGATCGCATGAGCCCGCCGCCTCCTGCCCGCCCGGACGTGACCGGCACCGACGCTTTCGTCTGGCATGCACGCGAGGTCAGGCTGCAACCTGTGCTGAAAGTCAACCGGGTCGAACTTGGCTTGCTCAAGGGCGTCGACCGGGTCCGCGACCTGCTCGCCGACAATACCGAGCGCTTCGCCCGCGGCTTTGCTGCGAATAACGTGCTGCTCTGGGGCGCGCGTGGCATGGGCAAGTCGTCGCTGGTCAAGTCGATCCATGCCGACGTGAACGCCCGCAAGCTCGGCAGGCTGCCGATGAAGCTGATCGAGATCCACCGCGAGGACATTGAAAGCCTGCCCACCCTCATGGGCCTGCTGCGCCAGGACCCGCACCGCTTCATCGTGTTTTGCGATGACCTGTCCTTCGACAACAACGACACCTCCTACAAGTCGCTGAAGGCGGCGCTGGATGGCGGCGTCGAGGGCCGACCCGAGAATGTTGCCTTCTACGCGACCTCAAACCGCCGCCACCTCTTGCCGCGGGACATGATGGAGAACGAGCGCTCGACCTCCATCAATCCCGGCGAAGCGGTGGAGGAAAAGGTCTCCCTGTCTGATCGCTTCGGGCTGTGGCTTGGCTTCCACAAGTGCAGCCAGGACGAGTATCTCGAGATGGTCGAGGGCTATGCGACCCATTTCGGCCTCAGGATCGGCCCCGAGACGCTCCGGGCCGAGGCGCTGGAATGGGCGACCACGCGCGGAAGCCGCTCGGGCCGCACAGCGTGGCAGTACATCACTGATCTGGCCGGGAGGCAGGAACAGCGGCTGTGATCGTTGCAAGACGATGAGAGACGGGAGCGGCCTTTCTTTGGACCGTCCCGTCTCTCTTCACGATCAGCCCAAGGGTCTCGCGAGCGCTGATCGCAATCGCTGGCGATGCCGCCTCAGTTGGTGAGGTAGGGCATCGGGTCCACGGGGTTCGACCCCTTGCGGATTTCAAAGTGCAGCTGCGGCGAAGACACGTTGCCGGACTGGCCCGAGGTCGCGATCACCTGCCCGCGGCTGACGCGTTCACCGCGCTTGACGTTGATGTCGCCATTGTGGGCATAGGCCGAGACATAGCCGTTGTCGTGGCGGATCAGGACCAGATTGCCGTAGCCCTTCAGCTCATTGCCCGAATAGGCCACCACGCCGTCACCCGCTGACTTGACCGGGGTGCCTTCCGGCACGGCGATGTTGATGCCCTCATTGCCACCTTTGCCGGAGAAGCCGCTGATGACGCGGCCGCGCGCCGGCCAGCGGAAATCGGAGGTCGCCTTCGGATCATCCTTCGGGATGCTTGAGGTTGGGTTCGGATCAGCCTGCGTCTGGGCGCGCGGCGCGGTAGTGCCGGTCGGCGCAGCCGCAACGGCTGCGGTCTGCGGCCGGGCCTTACGGTCGGCGCTGTCGGGTTCGGCACGGGCTGCCTTCAGTTCGCGGTCAGTCTTCAGCTTCGCCTCGGCCTGAACCTTGCGCTCGGCCTCAGCCTTTGCCTTCGCTTCAGCCGCCCGGGTGCGCTCGGCTTCGGTGGCCTTGCGGGCCTCGGCAGCCTTTATGCGATCTTCGGCGCTCCGCGCCTTCAGTTCGGCCAACTTGGTCTTCTCGGCTTCGGCCTTCGCCTTGGCTTCGGTGGCCTTGCGCGCCTTCGCCTCGGCTTCAAGCCTGGAGTTTGCTGCGGCAATGCCGGCAGACGGCTGGCGCGCCGTCTCGGCGCGCGCCTTGGCGGCCTCAGCTTGCGCCCGTGCCTTCTCGCGCGCCACGTCAGCGGAGGGGGAGGCGACTGTCTTTGGGGCGGCAACCTGTGCCGGCGGAACAACCCGGGTGGCGTCCGCCGTGCGGGCCGGCGGACGTGGCGGATCAGTCGGCGTACGGACGCTGGCGACGGGATTCGATGCAGCCTGGACCGGGGTCTGTGCGGGCACCGGAATCTGGGTCACGGGACGGGGCGTCACCGGCGCGGGCTGACGCTCGGCGGGCGATGCGGCGTGCGGACTGACGGAGCCGCCCTGATTGAACACCGGAATGGTGATGCGCGACCCCGGTGTGACCTGCGAGGCCGACGAGAGCCCGTTGGTCGCCAGAATGGCGGAGGCCGGCACCCCGTAACGCGCCGACAGCGTGTTGACGCTTTCGCCGGCAGCGACCACGACCGGTGCTCCACCCTGCGCAGACCAGTTGCCGGCCGAGCGGGCGGTCGCAACGACAGGGGCGGCAGCGGACATTGCAACCGCACTCGGGGCCGTGGGCGCCAGCGTCATGGGCGATGGGATGGAGCCGGTGGTGAGCGGAGCAACGATCTGGCGGCCTGTGGTGGTGGGCGCGGCGAGGGACTGGGATGTCACCGGCCCGATCCGGCTGCCACCCGCTGCCACCGCGTCATTGGCGGCACGGTTGACACTTCCCGTTGCGCTGCGGTCGAGGCTTTGCCCGGAGCCTTTGAAGGGGTCACTGAAGGGATTATCGGAGAAACGCGCCACATTGCTGCTGCACGCTCCCAGCGTCGCAGCAACGACACCGACTGACGCGACGCGAAGGACCGCCGTGGACCGGAGAAAGACAAACTTGAAACGCATTAGCCCGCACCGCAGGTTACGCAACACACTCGACGGAGATGATTAAAGGCGGATTCAGGTTACGAAACCGTTTCCACGCTGAACGATTTGACACATTTCCGCCGGTTTGGGCCCGGTGACGCTGCGCTGCGCG
The DNA here is from genome assembly GCA_026400535.1 of Hyphomicrobiales bacterium. Taxonomy (GTDB): domain Bacteria; phylum Pseudomonadota; class Alphaproteobacteria; order Rhizobiales; family Beijerinckiaceae; genus Allobosea. The sequence goes on along the minus strand of JAPLOU010000052.1, from coordinate 87,850 downwards.
CCTACAGCGTCTCGGCCACGCCGGCACTCAGCGGCGTCAACCGCACCGCCCCGCCGAGCGAATGATCAACGGCATTGTCGCCGACGCGGTCGATCACGATCTTCCTGGGCGCATTCTCAACCTTGAGGGCGCCCACCAGCCGGCCCGTCGGCGTCAGCCGCTGCAGCAGATGCTCCGGGACCGCATCGACGACGCCGTTAAGCAGAACCCGGTCGAAGCGACCCAGAAGCCGCGTCGCGCTCAGCCCGTCGCCATGCTGCAGATCGACATTGCCCACCCCGAGCACGGACAGCCGTTCATGCGCCGCCAGGGCGAGGCTCTGGAAGCGCTCGATCGACACGACCTTCGCGCCCATGGCAGAGAGCAGTGCCGAGACATAGCCCGAGCCGGTGCCAATCTCGAGCACGCGATGGCCCGGCTCAACGCCCAGCGAGACCAGAAAGGACGCTACCACCGTGGGTGGCATCATCATCTGGCCGCAGGGCAGCGGGATGGAGATGTCGGTACGCGACAGGTCGGCATAGCGGGACGGCGCGAAGGCCTCGCGCGAGACGCGCTCCATGGCGCGCAGCACCGGCAGGTCGGACACGCCCTGGGCCCTGAGCGCGAGGAGAAACTGCAGCGTCCTTGCGCCCGCCGCGAGAGGCGCATCCTGCTCCTCGACGCTGAACGACGCATCAATCATCCGGCGAAGGCGACGGCCAGCCGAGTCAGCGTTGGCTCATGGGTAAGGTCGAGCTCCAGCGGCGTGATCGAGATGCGCTTGTCGGCAAGCGCCTTCAGGTCCGTGCCATTGGCCGGGTCCTGCTTGCCGCGCTGGAAGGCAATCCAGTAATACGCCTTGCCGCGCCCGTCCTCGCGCGGATCGATGCGCAGAAGGTTCTGGTTGCGGCGCCCCTGGACAGTGACAGAAACGCCCTCGACCTCCTCGGGCAGGCAGTCCGGGAAATTGACGTTGATCAGGATGTCCTTGGGGATGCCCTCGGCGAGCAGCCGCTTGACGATACCGGGGGCATGGGTCTCGGCGCAGGACCAGTTGATCGCAGCGCGGCCCCGGGCGCCATAGGCCTGGCTCAGCGCAATCGAGCGCACGCCCAGAATGGTGCCTTCCATGGCCGCGGCGATGGTGCCGGAATAGGTCACGTCCTCGGCGACGTTCTGGCCGTGGTTGATGCCTGACAGGACAAGATCGGGCCGGCTTTCGCTCATAACCTGCCGCAGGCCCATGATCACGCAATCGGTCGGCGTGCCCTCGACTGCAAAATGGCGCGGCGAAATCTCGCGCAGCCGCAGCGGATCATTGAGCGACAACGAATGCGAGACGCCGGACTGATCGGTTTCCGGCGCGATCACCCAGACATCGTCGGAAATCGCGCGCGCAATGCGCTCCAGAACGGCGAGACCCGGGGCATGGATGCCGTCATCATTCGTCACCAGTATGCGCATGGGAACCCCGATTGGCGTCACGTGCGTTGTCGCTACGCCAAGCTTGGCCACGGCTCAAGTAGAATGCGGCGGGACGGGCGCACAAAACAGTTCTGCGTGCATGGCGCGAATGATCATCGAGCGGCGTGCCCCGCTCTCCCCACCCCCTCCCGCCAAGGGGAGACGTTTCGGGAGAGGGTTAGGCAAACCGCTCACGCAGCACCTCCCGGCTTTTGCTTACACCCGTGTGATCCTCGTCACGCCGCCCATGTAGGGGCGGAGCGCGTCGGGCACGGTGATGGAACCATCCTCGTTCTGGTAGTTCTCCATCACTGCGATCAGCGCGCGGCCGACCGCGACCCCGGAGCCGTTGAGGGTGTGGACATGGGCGAGCGACTTGCCGTCGGCTCCCCTCACCCGCGCGTTCATGCGCCGGGCCTGGAAGTCGCCGCAGTTCGAGCAGCTTGAAATCTCGCGATAGGTGTTCTGTCCGGGCAGCCAGACCTCGATGTCGTAGGTTTTTGTCGAGGCGAAGCCCATGTCGCCGGTGCACAGCGTCATGACGCGATAGTGCAGCCCGAGCTTCTTCAGTACGGCCTCGGCCGAGGCCAGCATACGCTTATGCTCGGCGTTGGAGTCTTCCGGTTTGGTGATCGAGACCAGCTCCACCTTGTTGAATTGGTGTTGCCGCAGCATGCCCTTGGTGTCCCGCCCTGCAGAACCCGCTTCGGCGCGGAAGCAAGGGGTGAGTGCGGTGGTGCGGATGGGCAGCTCGGTTTCGGAGAGGATCTTGCCGCTGACGAGGTTTGTGAGAGGGACCTCGGCTGTCGGGATTAGCCAGTTTCTGGGAAAATCAGTCGCTTGCGCATAGACGCTTGCCCCGGCAAGCGCTCGTGGAATTTCCGCCAGCTGCTCAGTACAATTCTGTTTCTTGGTACATTCGCTTTCTTGAGGCTCACTTTCCGAAAATGCTGCCTTGAGCGTTCGTCTTATAACTTCAAGGTATTGTTGCTTGGTGGATGCAAGAAACTGATCATCTTCGAACTTCGGCAACTGCGCAGTCCCGAACATCGCCTCATCACGCACGAGAAGCGGCGGGTTGACTTCGGTGTAGCCATGCTCCGTTGTATGCGTGTCGAGGAAGAATTGGCCCAGTGCCCGCTCCAGCCGCGCGAGGCCGCCCTTCAGCACGACGAAACGTGCGCCCGAGAGCTTGGCCGCCGTCTCGAAATCCATCAGCCCGAGCGCTTCGCCCAGTTCCCAATGCTCCTTTGGCAGCATGTTCGACCGCGCTGCCGAGAGTGCGGGCTTTTCGCCAACGACGCGCAGCACAACGTTGCCGTGCTCGTCGCTGCCGACCGGCACGTCCGACTGCGGGATGTTGGGGATCGCGGCCAACGCATAGTGCAGCGCCTCGGCGGCCTCACGTTCGTTTTTCTCCAGCTCCGGCGCGGCATCTTTGATCCGCGCCACCTCAAGCTTGAGCGCCTCGACCGCAGCCAGATCCTTGCGCCCCATGGCCTGGCCGATCTCCTTCGACAAGGCATTGCGACGCTCCTGCGCCGCCTGATTCTCGGCAATCGCCGTCTTGCGTGCGTCATCAAGCGCCAGAACCGACGTCGACAGTGGCTCGGCCCCACGGTTGATCAGCCCCAGATCAAACGCCGCCGCGTTCTCGCGAATCCACTTGATGTCATGCATGGCCAATCAGCTCCGGTGGTGACGAGCCGGATAGCAGGGTGCAGGGATTTGCGCCAGTTCGTTGGCGCACCCCGCGCGCCCTCTCCCTTACCCCCCAGCAAGAGCTCCCCTTACTGCGGCAAGTTCTCAGTTTTCGGGCTTGGCACGCAAGATGGACCAAGCAGCACTGTGACGCAGTTCCCTGCCCCTCGGGATAGGGGCGAAGCGGGGCGGCATCAGAACGGCGGGGAAAGGTCAGAAGCTCACGTCGCCGCGGCCTCCTCTTCAGCCCGCTTCGCCGCGCGCTTTTTCTCGACGTAGCCAACCGAGAAAATCGACAGTTCGTAGAGCATCAGCATCGGGATGGCGAGCATGAGCTGACTGAGCACGTCGGGCGGGGTCAGCACGGCGGCGACGATGAAGACGAAAACGATGGCGTAGCGCCGCTTTTCCTTCAGGAATCTGACATCGATGATGCCGGCCTGCCCAAGCAGCGTCAGCACCACCGGCAACTGGAACGAGATGCCAAAGGCGAAGATCAGCGTCATGATCAGCGATAGGTATTCGCTCACCTTGGGCAATAGCTCGATGCCGGCCTGTTCGGCGCTGGCAGCCTGCTGCATGCCGAGCGAGAACTGCATCAGCACCGGCATGGCGAAGAAGAAGACCATGGCCGCGCCCATGACGAAAAAGAGCGGCGTGGCGAACAGATAGGGCCGGAACGCATCGCGCTCGTTCCTGTACAGCCCGGGCGCGACGAACTTGTAGATCTGCGTCGCAATCACGGGGAAGGCGAAAAAGCCGGCACCAAAGGCCGCGATCTTGATCTGGGTGAAGAGATACTCGAGCGGCGCCGTATAAATCAGCTTCGCCTTTTCAGGACCGCCCGCCGCCCAGACATAAGGTGCGACCAGCACGTTGTAGATGTACTTTGCGCCGGCAAAACAGACGAAGAACATGATGATGAAGGCAAGCAGCGATTTGATCAGCCGCGACCGCAGCTCGATCAGGTGCTCGATCAACGGCGCGCGCGATGCCTCGATCTCATCCTCGCCGGGGCGCTTGGCACTCGCGTCGGCAATGGCGTCGGTCATGCAGCGTCCCCGTCTGCCTCGGCGGCCTTCTTGCGGGTCCGCTTCGGTTTGGCGGCCGGTTCGGGCGCAGCGGCCAGTTCCGCCGGATCAAAAGGCGGAGGCGGCTCCGGCAGCGGGATTACGGGATCGGCTGTCGGCATCGGCGCAGCCGCATCAGTACCCAGCGCGACTGGAGCGGTCGTGGCGGCGGCCGGTGCGGCGACGCCCTTGAGCTCCTCGCGAATGGTCTGGATCGGGTTAAAATCGACCTTTGTGGCCGCCTGCACGCTGCCGCCGACATCCTCGACCTGCTTCTTGAGGTCATGCAGTTCGGCTTCACGCATCGCGTCGTTGAACTGACCCTGAAACTCTGCGGCCATGCGCTTGATCTTGCCGACGGCCTCGCCCACCGACCGCAAGGCCTTGGGCAGGTCCTTGGGGCCGATCACGACGAGCGCGACGGCACCAATGAGCATCATTTCGCTCCAGGCGATGTCAAACATTGGCGCTGCCAATCATTCAGATGTTCCAGCGTGGCGGGGTCACCCCGACGCTCCCTGTTGGAGGTCTCCGCAGGCTCACACCTTGCGCTCAGCCTCAACTTTCTGCGCAGTGGCAGTGGCAGCTGCCGTCTGATCGATCGTCTTGGGAGGCTCTGTCGCTGCAGTCGGGGCCGGCGGGTTTTCTTCCTCGGCCATGCCCTTCTTGAACGACTTGATGCCCTTGGCGACATCTCCCATCAGTTCCGAGACCTTGCCACGTCCGAACAGCAGCATCACGATGATGCCGACAACGATCCAGTGCCAGATACTCACGCCGCCCATGGCGAACTCCTTGACGTCAAGACTTGTGCCGCCGGAACGGCCCGGCTGGCCTTGAGGCGGAAACTAGGGTTCGGCATCCAAGAACACAAGGACTTCCTCGCGTTTGATGTCGACGCCAACATCCGCACCTTCGGCAAAGGGCTTATGTTCCGGGGCACGGATGGTCAATGGCCTGTCGAATCCCTGCACTGCGACCTGCAGCACGTCGACCTCGCCGAGGAAACGCCGCGACATCACGCGCCCTGGCAGGCAAAAGCCCGCGGCGCGCAGCACCACCGCCTGCGGCCGGATGCAGATCACCGCACGCTGACCATCGGCGAGACCGGGGGCAGCAATGCGGCCGAAAGGGGTTTCCACCGCGCCGTTACCGACCACGGCACCGACCTCGTTGAAGTCGCTGAAGAAGCGCGCCACAAACAGGCTGTTCGGATGCATGTAGAGTTCCTCGCCGGGCCCGGACTGGACGATGCGGCCCTTGCGCATCAGGATGATGCGGTCGGCGATGCGCATGGCATCCTCCGGATCATGCGTGACAATCACCGATGTGGCCCCGGTTTCGCGGATGACGGCCACGGTTTCCTCGCGCACCGCATCCTTGAGCCGGCGGTCGAGATTGGAGAAAGGCTCATCCATCAGCAGCACGCCCGGCCGCGGCGCCACCGCACGGGCCAGCGCCACGCGCTGCTGCTCGCCCCCCGAAAGCATGTGCGGAAAGACGTGCCCCATCTCGGCCAGCCCCACCCGTCCGAGAGCGCGCAAGGCGCTAGCCCTTGTGTCTGCGGCGCTCAGGCCACGGATGCCATAGCTGACATTGCCAAGCACGCTGAGATGGGGAAACAGCGCGTAATCCTGAAACATCAAGCCGACACCGCGCTTGTCGGGATCGACGAAACGGTCAGGGCCCGCCACCTCGCGGCCATCGAGCCGCACGCGCCCCGCTGCCGGGTGCTCGACGCCCGCCGCGATGCGCAGCAGCGTGGATTTGCCGCAGCCCGACTGACCGAGCAGGCAGACCACCTCGCCGGCGGCGATCTCTAGCGTCACGCCGGCTAGCGCCGTCACGTCGCCGTACTGCTGCCAGACCTCTTCGAAGGAGAGCGTGGCCGGAATCGACGCGCCCGCCGTGCCGCGGCGGCCCCAGCCGCGCCAGCCGCGGTCGATGTCGGTGTCCGGTGACATTCAGCAAGCGATTTCCGTCAGGCTTGTCAGGAACCCGACGTCATTCCGCTTCCGGGGCGCCCGCGTCAAGAGGCAAGAACAGGTCATCGAGCGGGTCTTCGTCATCGCGCAGGCCCGGATCGTCGTTCGGCATCGGCACGTCGATGCCCTTGGGCAGGCGTCCTTCGATGAAGCCCGCGCCCTTCAGCTCGTCGAGGCCGGGCAGATCATCAACCCGGTCAAGCCCGAACTGCTCCAGAAAGGCCGCCGTCGTTCCATAGGTCAGCGGGCGGCCCGGCGTACGACGACGGCCGCGCAGCCGGATCCAGCCGGCCTCCAGCAGCGTGTCGAGCGTGCCCTTTGACGTCGCCACGCCGCGGATTTCCTCGATCTCGGCACGGGTCACAGGCTGATGGTAGGCGATAATGGCCAGCGTTTCGAGCGCTGCGCGCGTAAGCCGGCGCGGCTCCTCGACGCGGCGCACCAGCAGGTGGCCAAGATCCTCGGCCGTGCGAAAGGCCCATTTGCCGGCGACCTGCACAAGCGTGACGCCGCGATGGGCGTACTCGGCCTCGAGCCTGGCGAGCACAGCCGCAGCACTGACGCTGTGCGGCAGGAATCCGGCCAGTTCCGCCTCGGAGACCGGCTCGGAAGAGGCGAACAGCAGCGCTTCCGCCACCCGCAGCGCCTCCGCCATGGCGGACAGGTCCTGCCCGGCAGGGCCGGCATCCTCGTGCAGTCGGGCCAGAGCAACCATGCAATCCTCCCCTACTGTGCCGCCGGCTGCGGCGAGCCGCGCCGGCGCAGGTAAAGCGCCGAAAACGGACGATCCTGCCGAATGTCGACGAGACCTTCCCTGACCATCTCCAGCAGCGCCGACAGGGCGGATGCGCGCACCGTCGCCGTCATTGCCGGCTCCATGGCGTATTCGCGCAGATAAATGTCCAGAGTGGTCCAGTCGGCGGCCAGGCCGACCAGCTTCTGCAAGGCCTCGCGGGCCTCGACCAGCGACCAGACAAAGCGCTTGTGGACCGTGACGCGCGACACAGCGTGCCTCTGGCGCTGGCGCGCATAGGCGCTGAGCAGGTCGTAGAGTGTGGCCACCCAGGCACCATCCGGCTCCGCCGTCGGCAGTTCGGTGTGCCCGCGGGCGAAGACGTCGCGGCCAAGCTGCGGACGGGACGCCAGAAGCCGCGCCGCCTCGCGGATGGCTTCGAGACGACGCAGGCGCAGGGCCAGCGCAGTGGCGAGGTCGGCCGCGCTGGGTTCATCGGCCTGGGGCGGCTCCGGCAGCAACAGCCGCGATTTGAGATAGGCCAGCCAGGCCGCCATTACGAGATAGTCAGCCGCCAGTTCGAGCCGAAAGCGGCGGGCGCTGTCAACGAAGGCCAGATACTGGTCGGCGAGCGCGAGGATGGAGATGCGCGACAGATCGACCTTCTGACGCCGCGCCAATTCCAGCAGAAGGTCGAGCGGACCTTCGAAACCATCGACATCGACGACCAGCAGCGGCTCACTGTCAGCGCGCTCGCCCGGCGTAAAGTCATCGAAAGGCAACTGCTTTGCCACTGATTCGGTGTCCCGCTTGAAAGAAACCTGCCCTGATCACCCGGCGGCTGCAAGGATCCGGGCAATGTCCTCCGCAACCGCACCGCGATCCAGCGGCTCTGGCTCATGTGCGATGCGCGCCAAGGCCGCCTTTGCCCGGCGCCGTGCCGCGCCAGCCAGGGGCAGCGCAGCCTCGGCGACGCGCGCCATCTCGTCCATGATACCGTTGCAATGCAAGATCATGTCGCACCCCGCAGCATAGGCCGCCGACGCCCGCTCCGCGAAGTTGCCGGACAGCGCCTTCATCGACAGGTCATCCGTCATGACAAGGCCGTCATAGCGCAATTCGCCGCGCATGATGCGGCGAAACACCTTGCGCGACGTCGTGGCGGGCGCGGACGGATCAATGGCCTCGAACACCACATGGGCCGTCATCGCCATCGGCATGTCAGCAAGATGGCGGAAGGGCGGGAAATCATGGCTGCGCAAGTCATCCAGCGCGGCGCTGACGCGAGGCAAGGCGAGGTGGCTGTCGGCACCGGCCCGGCCATGGCCCGGCATGTGCTTGATCACCGGCAGGACGCCGCCGGCCAGAAGCCCCTCGGCGGCGGCGCGGCCGATCCGCGCCACCTCATCGGGATGAAAGGCATAGGCGCGGTCGCCGATGACGTCATGGGCGCCCGCGACTGGCACGTCGAGAACCGGCAGGCAATCAACATCGATCCCGACCGCGCGCAGGTCATGGGCCATCAGCCGTGCCGAGAGCCGCGCCAGTGCCGTGCGGCGCAATGGATCGTTGATCTGCCCGAACCAGCGCCCGGCCGGATAGGCCGGCCAGTTCGGGGGGCGCATGCGCTGCACCCGTCCCCCCTCCTGATCGATCAGAATCGGGGCATGTCGGCCCACCGCCGCCCGCAGGCTTGCGGTCAGCGCCGCGACCTGCGCGCGGTCGGCAATGTTGCGCCTGAACAGGATGAAGCCCCAGGGCTGGTTTCCTGCAAAAAACGCGCGCTCGGCTTCCGTCAGTTCCAGGCCGGCGCATCCGGCGATGAAGGCCTTCGTGGTCATGCCGGAACGGGGACGGCAAACCAGCCGGCGGGTCAAGCGCCCCAAGCGCTAATGCTGGGGATTACAGCAAAACGGCCGGGGATGGCCCGGCCGCGCTCAATTCGATTGGCCGAGAAGATCAGTTGCGCGCGACGAAGCACTGACCGCCGGCGGCCTGCAACGCCTGGCACTTCTCCGCAGCATCCTCCCGCGAATAGGGGCCGACCCGCAGGCGGTAGACCGTGCGGCCATTGCCCAGTTCGGCACGGCGAATGGTCGGCGATTCCCCGGAGAGTTGATCGCCGAAGCGCCGCTGCAAGGCGGCGAACGAGGCACGGGCCTCAGATTCGCTGCCCGGGGCCCCAAGCTGGACCATGAAACCGCCGCCTTCGGCATCCGTTGCGCGCGTCGTCCCTGCGGGAGCCGGGGTCGGCGCCATCGCCGGAGCCGCAGCGATCTGCTGGCGGGGCGGTATTGGCGGTGCAGCCGGACGGGTAGCAGGTTTCTCATCAATCGGAGCCGGACGGGCGGTCACAGCGGGCGGACGCGGTGCGGGGGACGGCACGGTGGCGACGGCAGGCAGGGCGGGCGCCGGTGCGGGGGCAGACGCGACAGGGCTGGCAGGCGGCGCCGACACCACAGGGGCCGCCGCAGCGGGCCCAGCGTTCACCGGGGCGATGCTACCATCCGGGCGGACAGCAACCGTGCGTACCCGGCGCGGCTCGCCAAGAGCCGGTGCAGCAGCCGGCGTCGCAGGGGCGGGCACTGCCGCAGGTGCCAAGGACACGGCCGCGACCGTTGCCGGCGGGCTGGCAGACGGCGTTCCGGAAGGCGGAACAGCGGCCGGCGTCGCGGCCGGCTCGGGCGTGCCTTCCGGGCGCGGCAGGATCACACGCGGCGTCGAGCGCGCGATCGCCTGCACATCGACAGGCTGCTCCTCGCGGTTGACGACCCGCGTGTCAGCGACCCGTGGCTCGGGCGTACGCTCAAGGATCTGCTTGTTCTGATTGGGAATCTCCACGCCGCCGGGGTTCAGCGGCGCGACCTTGACCGGGCCGGCCTCCGCCTTGATGAGCGGAGGCTCGCCGGTCGGAGCCCGCACGGGACCGGAAAAACTGCGCAGGCCGATCACGGCGCCAATTCCCAGAACAGCCACCCCCAGCAACGCCCCGGCGATCACGAGGCCCTTTCCGGGCTGGCGTGGTTCAAGGCTGCGCAGATCGTCCTGTGGCCCTGCAGGCTGCTCGACGTGAGCTACGGTGGGCGGCGGGGCATAGCTACCGTCCGGCGGCACCCGCTCGTCGGCGTAGATGTCACGCGGCAACCCGTCGAGCTGACGCGGCTCAGCCCGCGGATCAGCTTCGCCGGCGGCGAACTCGCCCTCACGCGCAGCGTCGTCAGGCGCGATGCCAACCGGCTCGTCAGCGAGGCGTTCAGGGACGACGGGACGTGTATCCGAGATCGGGCCACGAATCTCGGCGCGCAGGAGCGCGTCAAACTCATCCATCATGCTCTTGGACAAGGACGGCAAGCCGTCCGCACCAAGCGCGATGGGCTCGTCCGATAGCAGCGCCGGTTCGGGCGCCGGTTCAGGCGCGGGAGGGCGGACAACTTGCAACGGGGGCACGCGCGGGCTTTCCGGCGCTGGAGCAGGCCTGTCTTGCCTTTCGGCAAACATCGCCTTGAACGGATCGTCCTGCCCGACGATACGGGCAAGCTCGGCAAGGGGATCGCCCTGAACAGCCTTTGGCTGGGCACTGGCAGTCTGCCGAAGCTGACGCTCGAGATCGTCAAGGTCAACGGCCAATCGGCTCTTTGTCTGGTCTAACATGGCGACCTTCCTTGCCTGCAAGTTAAGGCGATTTTGTGCCCTTTTCAGCAAGCTATGCAGATACTGTCTGGCGCGGAAAGCCGTTTGCAGCCTTCAACGCATTTCCGACGGATTTGAAACGCCAATCACGCCAAGACCCGACGCAAGGACAGACCGCACCGCTTGCACAAGCGACAGCCTCGCTCGTGTCAACTCTGGCCGGTTATGATTAACGAATCGTAATTGCTGATCGTCCCTGCCCTTATTCCAAAGCGAATGGAAGGATTGTGCAAGATCATACAGGTAAAATGCCACGCGGTGCGGCTCATGGGCCGATGCGGCCTGTTCGATCAGGCGCGGATACTGGGCTATAAGCCTGATCAGCGCCAGTTCCGAATCATCCGTCAGCAAGGCGAGGTCCGCTTCGGCCAGCGTCTTCGCTGACACATCGACCCCCGGCATGGCCTCTGCCGCCTGCCGGAAGATCGAGGCACAGCGGGCATGGGCATACTGGACGTAGAAGACCGGATTGTCCTTCGACTGCTCCACGACCTTGGCCAGATCGAATTCCAGCGTCGCGTCATTCTTGCGGAACAGCATCATGAAGCGGACCGCATCGCGCCCGACCTCGTCGATGACCTCGCGCAGCGTGACGAAATCGCCTGAGCGCTTCGACATCTTCACCGGTTCGCCGTCCCGCATCAGCTTGACCAGCTGGACAAGCTTGATGTCGAGCGTGCCCTCGCCACTGGTCAGCGCTTTCACCGCAGCCTGCATGCGCTTGACGTAGCCGCCATGGTCCGCGCCCCAGATGTTGATCATCTCGGCAAAGTCACGGTCGAACTTGGACTTGTGGTAGGCGATGTCGGAAGCGAAATAGGTGTAACCGCCATCGGACTTCATCAGCGGCCGGTCGACATCGTCGCCAAATTCGGTCGAGCGGAACAGCGTCTGCACGCGATCCTCCCAGTCCTCGTCCTTCTGGCCCTTGGGCGGAGGCAAGCGCCCCTCGTAGATCAGGCCGCGGGCCTGGAGCACCGCGATGGCAGTGGCGACCTCGCCTCCTTGGCCGCCGTCCTGCAAGGAGCGCTCCGAAAAGAAGACCTTGTGGACCACACCCAGCGCAGCGAGATCCTCACGGATCATGGCCATCATGCCATCAATAGCGACCGTGCGGACCCGCGGCAGCCAGTCGGCTTCCGGCTGATGCAGCAAAGCCGCCCCGTGGCTGGCGGCCAGCGTCTGCCCGACTGACACCAGATAATCCCCTGGATAGAGCCCTTCCGGAATGGGGCCAATATCCTCGCCCAACGCCTCGCGGTAGCGCAGGAAGGCGGAGCGTGCGAGCACATCGACCTGCGCGCCGGCGTCGTTGATGTAGTACTCGCGCGTGACGTCGCGCCCGGCAAATGCCAGCAGGTTCGCCAGCGCGTCCCCGAAGACCGCGCCGCGCCCGTGGCCGACATGCATCGGCCCTGTCGGGTTGGCCGAGACATATTCGACATTGACCTTCGGCAGCGCCTGCGGCACGCCCTTGCCGAACGCCGCTCCGGCTCGGACTGCCTCGCGCAGAACGGCCTCGAACACCGACGGCTTCAGGCCCAGATTGATGAAGCCCGGCCCGGCGACCGAGATGTTGGCCACGTCCGCATCCTTCGCCAGTTCGGGCGCGATGAGTTCGGCCAACTGGCGCGGGTTCATTTTCGCGTCGCGCGCCAGCGCCATGGCAGCGTTGGTTGCGAGATCGCCATGGCTGGCGTCGCGCGGCGGCTCCACCACCACGCGCGACAGATCGAGCCCGGCTGGGACCGCGCCCCGCTCGGCAAGTGACTGCAGGATCGAGGCGACCCTTGCGGTGAAAACATCGAAAATGTTCATGGCCTGCAGCGCCTTGGGGGCGCATCCTGTCATCTTGAGTCAATTCAGCCCTGATCAAACGCTGTCGGCTTCGGGCGCGCCTAGCGCAACTGCGGGGTCACGTCAAACAGCCGGGCATGCTCGTCGAGCGCATAGCGGTCCGTCATGCCGGCGATGTAATCGCAGACGCGCCGGGTCAGCCGGGCTGGATCAGCACTGCCGACGCCCTCCCGCCACTCAGGCGGCATCAGTTCGGGCTCGGCGACGAAGCGCCGGAACAGGTCGTTGACGATCTCGGCAGCGTCGTGCCGGATGCGCATTACGCGCGGGTGACGGTACATCCGGGGAAACAGAAAGTCCTTGATGGCGCGATCGGCGGCGGCCAAAGCGGCGGAGAACGCGACAAGTTGCCTGCCGCACAGTCGCACCTGATCCGCCGAGGCGACGCCGGCCTCGGCGATCTGGAGGGCGCTTTGCGCGATCACGTCCTCGACAAAGCAGGTAATCACCCGCCGCGACAGTTCGCTGATTGTGCGCGAGCGCTCCAGTGCGGGATGCTGGCCGGCAATGTCTGCGAGGATCCCGGCGAGGAACGGGACCTCCCGCAGGTCGGACAGATCGAACAGCCCCGCCCGCAGGCCGTCATCAATGTCATGGGCGTCGTAGGCGATGTCATCGGCCAGCGCGGCGACCTGCGCTTCGGCACTGGCATGGCTCGACAGCCAAAGGTCGTTGCGGACATTATAATCTGTTATGGCGCCCGGAACGCCGTCCCGCGCATGACGCGGCATGGGCCGACCACTGTCATCCAGCAAGGGACCATTGTGCTTGATAAGCCCTTCGAGCGTCTCCCAGGTCAGGTTGAGGCCGTCGAAGGCCGGGTAGCGCCGTTCAAGCCGTGTCACGATGCGCAAGGCCTGCGCATTGTGATCAAAGCCGCCATACCCCTGCATGCAGGCGTGCAGCGCGTCCTCCCCCGTGTGACCGAATGGCGTGTGGCCAAGATCGTGCGCCAGCGCCAGCGCTTCGGCGAGATCCTCGTCGAGCCCCAGCGAGCGGGCGATCGAGCGCGTGATCTGCGCGACCTCGATGGTGTGGGTCAGGCGCGTCCGGAAATGGTCTCCTTCGTGGAAGACGAAGACCTGCGTCCTGTGCTTCAGGCGCCGGAATGCTGTCGAGTGGATGATGCGGTCCCGGTCGCGCTGGAAATCGCTGCGGGTGAGCGACCCGGCTTCCACCACCAGCCGCCCGCGCGTCTGCGATGGATGGCAGGCGAAAGCTGAACGGAAACGGTCACCTGGCGCTCGCATCTGGCTCGGACCTCCGGGAAACCGGTTGCGATGCCGCTTGAACTGGCGGCCCATGGGTCTTACCTCTACAGCGCGTCTCGCGACAAGATGATCTTCGCCGATCACTGGCCCGTGGGGCGAAAAACCGGAGCCTGAAGCTTGACCGTAACCGCTGCCCCCCCCTTGACCGTGACCGACCGCGCTTTTCGACGGATCGCCGACGTGCTGGCGCTGGAACCCTCGGGTACGATGTTGCGGGTGGCCGTCAAGGGCGGCGGCTGCTCAGGCTTCCAGTATGTCTTCGAGATGGATACCGCTCAGAACGCCGACGACGTCCGGCTCGCGCAGGGTTCCGCCGCGGTGCTGATCGACGAGACCTCGCTGCAGTTCCTGGAACAGTCCACCATCGATTTCGTCGATGACCTGATCGGGCAATCGTTCAAGATCACCAACCCGAATGCAACCTCCTCATGTGGCTGCGGAACTTCGTTCGCACTGTAGCTTCAGACGGGCGGCTTCTCCGCCACGATCAGCCATTGCTTGGCGAGAAACCCTTCCAGACGGCCGAAGGTGAGCGCGTTCAGGATGCCGCGCGGCTCGTGGGGCTTGAACGTCTGGATCGAGGCGGCGCTTACCAGCGTCAGGCCGCCGCAGGTGGCAAGCTCGGCCGCCGTGTCCTTCACGAAAAACCGCAGATGCGTCCGGTCAAGAAGGCCGAAGTCGCGATAGCGGAAATCGCCCCTGGTGATCAGGCCGATGATGAAGCGGTAGTTGCGGACGTTGGGAACCGAGACGATCAGGCGCCCGCCGGGAGCGAGCAGCGCCGTGAGCCGCTTCACCATCGTCCACGGATCGACCATGTGCTCCAGCACGTCGAGGCACAGCGCCAGATCAAGCGAACCCGGCGCGATCTCGGCCTCCAGATCGGCCGCAGCCGCGTCCCCTACCCAGAGCCTTTCGAAGTTGCCGGTCGCCCTTGCCGCGACGTCCGGCATGTATTCGACGCCGCCCGCCCAGGCCACAGCCCGCGCCTTGCGAACGGCACCCGTTGTCGCGCCAGTGCCGCAGCCGAGGTCGAGGATCCGCGCCATCTTCGCGGGAAGATGCGGCATGATCTCGGTGCGGGCCGTATCGAAATAGGAATTGTTCATTGACGTGCTTCTGATGTTCAATCAAACGACCGTTTCAAACATCCTTGTCATGCACGAACGGTCGGCGTCACCACAATGCATCAGTCCGCATTCCGCAAGGCTCAACTTTTCCGCACACGCATGCTCGCCCCGTTCGAGAGCACGGCGTTGTCGGTGCTCGATATCGGCTCGGCTGTGGTGGCGGGTGGTCATGCCTCCAACCGTGAGGCGTTCGCCAACGAACACTGGCGCTATGTCGGCCTCGACATCGAGGCGGGCCCCAATGTCGATCTCGTGGTGGCCGAGCCCTATGACTGGCGCGAGGTGGCCGATGCGTCATTCGACCTCGTCACCTGCAGCCAGGTTTTCGAACACACGGAGTTCTTCTGGATCACGATCCTCGAGATCGGCCGCGTGCTGAAGCCCGGCGGGCTGGCCTTCATCGTGGCGCCCGGCTCAGGACCATTGCACCGCTATCCGGTGGATTGCTGGCGCTTTTACGACGATGGCATGCCGGCACTGGCGAAATGGTCCGATCTCGACGTCCTGGACGCACGCGTGCAATGGCGTCCGGTTTACGGCAAGGGCGACATGTGGCGCGATGCCGCCATCGTGCTGCAGCGCCCCCTGCGCGACGAAGCCCGCGAGGCCCGCGCCCGCGCCAAGGTGGTGCTCCTCAAGTCGGCCCACCTCGTGCAGCCCTTCGATCTCTCCAGGTCCACGGCTCCTCTTGTCGAGAGCCCGCTGGCGATCTGTTCACCGATGCCGATGATGCAGCAGGAAGAAGACAGGCTGCTTGCCGCGAAGAGCGAGCTTGCGCACAAGGCCAGCCAGGTCGGCCGCAGCCTGCGCGCCATCCGCAAGATGCTGTCGCAGCCCGCCAGCGACATCCGCCAGGATTGACGGCGGGAACGGCCGGTCAGCCGCCCGCTGCCTCGAGCCGCGCCAGCAGCGCCTCGATGTCGCCCGACTGCAGCTGGGTCGCGATCGCGTCGATGTCTCGATCCGGCCTGTCCCACCATGTCGTCGCCAACAGACGCGCGATCTGGTCTGGCGGAAATCGCAGTTTGACCAGGCAGGCCGGGTTGCCGGCAACGACGGCATAGTCCGGAACCGAACGTGTCACGACCGCGCGTGCGCCGATGACAGCGCCGTGTCCAATGGTGACGCCCGACATGATCGTGGCGCCGGCGCCGATCCAGACATCGGATCCGATCACAACATCGCCCCGGCTGGTGAGCGTCGAGGGGTGGCCTGCCGCCGCCGGCCAGCGCTCGGCAAAATCGGAGAACGGATAGGTGCTGGCCCAGTCGATGCGGTGGTTGCCGCCCAGAAACACGGTGACATCGTTTGCGACTGAGCAGAAGCGCCCGACGCTGAGGCGCGTGCCGTCGCCCCAGCGGCGGATGACAAAGCGTCCATACGAATGATCGCCATAGCTGTCGCCATGGTGCCTGGCGTCGCGCTCATGGTTGAGGCGGACAAGGTTGTGCGGGTTTGCACGACTCTTCAGGCGCTTGCGCCAGCGGTCGAGCCAGTCGAGCACGGCGCTCATGAAAGCCCTTCCCTCGCCAGGGCGGTCTCGCCGCGGCGGAAGGCAAGACTGCCCGCGGCGGAGCCAGCATAGCGCTCATAGCCCTGAGCATTGAAGATCATCGCGTTGAGCACCGCGCGCAACATGGTCCAGCCTGCTTTCCAGGCTGGTTCGGCCGGCAGGCCATATTTCCGGCCAATGTAGTGCCGCGACCAGGCGAAGTGCCAGCGCAACTTGAAGCCGCGACCCGCTGCCGGGGCGATCGACGTGCCCCGAGCATGCGACACGCGTGCTCCGGGAACCAGCAGCGGGGCTCGTCCCATGTCCATCAGGCGGCGGCACAGGTCGTCATCCTCGTAATAGAGAAAGATGTTCGGATCGAAGCCGCCGATGGCGTCGAACAGCGAGCGCTCGATCAGCAAACAGGCCCCCGACACGAACGGGATCGAGGCAGGCCCGTCCGGAACCAGAATGCGCGCGGCCTGATTGAGGTGATCCGGCGACAGAAGCGAGCGTGGCTGCACGAAGATGCGTCCGTCCGGCTCGATGATCAGCGGCGCGGCCAGCCCCGCTTGCGGATACATCGCCATCGCCGCCAGCAGGTTCGCGAGCGCGCCCGGCGAGACGACCAGATCAGGATTGCAGACCAGTACAAACCGGGTTGTTGCCGCCGCGACGCCAAGCCCGTTGCCGCGGCCATAGCCCTCATTGCGCAGCGACCGGATGACCGTGGCGCCCTCAGCCTCGGCGCAGGCCGCGCTCGCATCCGTGCTGGCATTGTCGACCACGACGACCGGCGCGCCCTCTGCGCGAAGCGCCTTCAGACAGGCAGGCAGAACGGCTGCGCTGTTGTACGCGACGACAATGGCCGTTACATCTGAAGCTTGGAACATTCAGGTCGCATAAACGCTGGGTCAGGTGCTGGCAATCAACCGCCAGCCTCAAATCCGCAACATTTCGCGGCTGTCTTGGGTTTTGACCGGTTGATTGCAAGGGGGCTCACCGTGAAGCGGACATTCTATCTCGCGATGATTCTCGCCGTCGCGGCTGCGCTAGGCCTGGCGCTGGTTCCGGCCCGCGCTGCGGACATCAGCCTGTCGAGCCTGCGCTACGACTTTGGCGTTATCAGCATCACAATTCCGAAGCTGGAGGTGCGCGGCACGGATCTCAGCGAAGCGCAATTGCGCGGCATCCTCGACGGCACAGGGCCGGGCGACGCAGTGTCGCGCGTTTCCCGGTTGCAGGCGGCATCGGCCAGCATTCCCGAACTGATCATGGAGCAGGACATCGGTGGGGCGAAGCAGAAGATCGTGTACCGCGACATCACCATGGACACGATCACCGCGGGCGTGATCAGCCGCATCCGGGCTGCGGGGCTCAGCGGCGACATGAGCGACAAGGCCGCAGGGGCGGTGCAGTTTCGGATCGGCGAGATGGTGGCGGAGGGCGTGGACATACCGCTGTCGGCGCGGGCCCTCACCGGCTCGGTCCCTGTTCCGCAGGCCGTGCCGCTGGCACCGCTGTATCGCACCATGAGCTACCGCGACTATGTGATGGATCTGCCTCTTGGCGCCGGCCAGGTCAGCGTGGCGCGCGTCACGGGCCGCGAGGCCAAGGCGAGGCCCGGCAAGGAGCCCTTGCTGGATGCGATGCGCAATGTCATGGCCATGGCCGAGAAGCAGACGGCCCAAGGTGGCGTGAAGAGCGAGCCGTCGCCCGCGGACATGGTGATGATGTCGCGCGTGTTCGGCTTCTTCGACAACTTCGAATACGGCGTGATCGATGCGGAAGGCTTCAAGGGCAGCGTCAAGACCGGAAAGGACTCCACCACCTTCACGATCGCCCGCATGCGCTTCAGCGATCAGCCGCAGCATGGCGGCCTTGCAATCAGCGATCTGAGCGTCGATGCCGGTCCGGCAAAGATGTCGCTGGCTGAGTTCGAGATGCGCGATTTCAGCTACCGCGACAGCCTTCGAGCCCTCGCCACTATGCTTGAGCGCGGCGACATGGCCGCACTCAAGACCGAGTACACAAAGCTCATTCCCAGGCTCGGCACGATCCGCCTCAAGGGCCTCAGTCTCGAGGCGCCCGACACCAGCGGCCGACGCCGCCAGGGACCGCCCGACGTGATCCGCGCCTCGGTCAAAACCATGGAGCTTGGCTTCGGCCAGCAGGTCGACGGCATCCCCACTGCCTTCCGCTTCGGGGCCGAGGAGTTCGCCGCGCCGCTGCCGGCTTCATCGCGCGAGAGCGCCGTGCGCGACCTCATCGCCATGGGATACAAGGCGGTAAACCTGTCCTGGCTGGCAGACCTTGCCTGGCAGCAGGATAAGGAGCAGCTCACCATCAAGGCGCTGAACTTCTCGGGCAAGGACATGGCAGCCGTGGCCTTTGCCGGCCAGCTCGGCAATGTCAGCAAGGACGCGTTCTCGGCCGACACGGCCCTGGCGCAGGTGGCCTGGCTGTCAGCGACGGCCCAGCGCCTGACCATGACGTTCGAGAACTTCGGCGGTATCGAGAAGATCGTCGCCCGAGAGGCCGGCAAGGCGAACAAGACGCCCGAGGCGCTCCGTCGCGAATGGGGCACCATCGCTGCGGTCGGCCTTCCGGCCATTCTGGGGGACTCTGCCGGAGCGAAGGCGATCACGGCTGCTGTCGCGCGTTTCGTGGCGCGGCCCGGCAAGCTCGGGATCGACATCCGGTCGCGCTCACCTGACGGCATCGGCGTGGCCGACGCAGTGCAGGTCATGGGTGCGCCGCAGGCGCTGTTCGACAAGATCGACGTGCAGGCCCGCGCCGAGTAGCCCAACGCTGGGACATGGCCCTGAGTGCGGAGGCGACGGCGGCGCGCTCGGCCTCGGTGCAGGCGCGCGGCAGATTGTAGGAGCGCAAGGCGAAATCCTGGTTCGCGGCGATCATCCGACGGCGCTCGTCGCCCTGATGGACCGCGACCATGCGCCCGCTCTCGACACGTAATCCGCACTCATAGCCGCGCGAGACCATCGCGGCGGCGTACTGCGTCGTTCCGGGCCCATAGGCTGTGTGCTTCTGACCGGCTGCGCGCGCGAGCGGTAGCGCAAGCCCCGCAAGGACCATGCAGGTCAGCCGCACGCCGCGGCAGTCTCGTGTCATCCCCGGCGGCGTCGCAGGCATCGGGAAGGGGATCGACCATTGCCGCCAAGCAGCCGCTGGATCCCCTTGCTGGCCCTGCGGACCGCCGGGGATGACACCGGACTGCGCGCACACAGGATTACTCCTGCATGTTGAGCCGAATGTGCAGCTCGCGTAGCTGCTTGGGCGTCACGTCGGACGGCGCACCCATCAGCACGTCGAGCGCCTGCTGGTTCATCGGGAACAGTGAGATCTCACGCAGGTTCGCGGTGCCGCACAGCAGCATGACGATGCGGTCGACACCCGCCGCCATGCCGCCATGGGGCGGCGCGCCGTACTGGAAGGCGCGGTACATCCCGCCAAAGCGCTCGATCACGTCCTTCTCGCCGTAGCCGGCGATCTCGAAGGCCTCGACCATGGCTTCAGGGCGATGGTTGCGGATGCCGCCCGAGGCGATCTCGAAGCCGTTGCAGGCGATGTCATACTGGAAGGCCTTGATCGTGACCGGATCCTGCGTCTGCAGCGCCTCCAGCCCACCTTGCGGCATCGAAAACGGGTTGTGACTGAAATCGACCTTCTTCTCGTCCTCGTTGTATTCGAACATCGGAAAGTCGACGATCCAGGCCAGCGCGAAGCGGTCCTTGTCGATCAGGTTCAAATCTTCCCCGACCTTGGTGCGGGCAAGACCGGCGAACTTGACGAATTTGGCAGGGTCTCCGGCGACAAAGAAACAGGCGTCGCCATCGGCAAGACCCAGTTGCGCGCGAACAGCTTCGGTCTTTTCGGCGCCAATGTTGTTGGCCACCGGACCGGAGCCCGCCCCTTCCTTCCAGAAGATGTAGCCCAGCCCCGGTTGCCCCTCGCCCTGCGCCCAGGAGTTCATCCGGTCACAGAAGGCACGGCTGCCACCACCCGGCGCAGGAATGGCCCAGACGCGGTTCTTCGACTCTTCGAGAATGCGCGCGAAGACCTTGAAGCCAGAGTTCCGCATGATGTCCGATACGTCTTGCATCACCAGCGGGTTGCGCAGGTCGGGCTTGTCGGTCCCGTATCTCGCCATCGACTCCGCATAGGGGATGCGTGGCCAGTTCCTGGTGACCGGCTTGCCGCCGCCGAATTCCTCGAAGATGCCGGTGATGACCGGCTCGACAGCGGCGAACACGTCTTCCTGCTCGACAAAACTCATTTCGAGGTCGAGCTGGTAGAATTCCCCCGGCAGACGGTCGGCGCGTGGGTCTTCATCGCGGAAGCAAGGCGCGATCTGGAAATAGCGGTCGAAACCCGCCATCATGATCAGCTGCTTGTACTGCTGCGGCGCCTGAGGCAGCGCGTAGAACTTGCCCGGATGGATGCGGCTTGGCACGAGGAAGTCGCGCGCGCCTTCCGGGCTGGAAGCCGTCAGGATCGGGGTCTGGAACTCGAAGAAACCCTGCCCCTTCATGCGGTGGCGCATGGCGTCGACGATGGCACCGCGCGTCATGATGTTCTGGTGCAGCTTCTCGCGCCGCAGGTCGAGGAAGCGGTACTTCAGCCGCGTGTCCTCCGGGTATTGCTGATCGCCAAAGACCTGCAAGGGCAGCTCGCCCGCGGGGCCCAGCACTTCGAGCTCGGTGATGAAGATCTCGACCATCCCGGTGGGCAGATCGGCATTGGTCGTGCCTTCCGGGCGGCGGCGCACCTTGCCGTCGATGCGCACGCACCATTCCGAACGCACTTGCTCGACCGCCTTGAAGGCCGGCGAATCCGGATCGGCAACGCACTGCAGCATGCCGTAATGGTCGCGCAGATCGATGAACAGCACGCCGCCATGGTCACGGATGCGGTGGCACCAGCCGGAGACTCGGACAAGTGCGCCGACATGCTCTTCGCGCAGGGCGCCGCAGGTGTGGGAGCGATAACGGTGCAGGGACATGGGTCTTCTCGGCTGCAAGGCTGATTTTGCGAGCGCTGTCAGTCGGCTCTGGGGGGTGGATTGTCAAGGTGGGATGGTTGCTGTTGCGCATGACGAAACCCCGATGCGGTCATCCCCAGGGCTATCGCACGACGAGCGTCCAGCGGCCCGCAATCTGGAGTTCATCCTTCGGCGGGTCCAGATGGAGGATGGCCGGGGTCGGGATCCGGATGTGACGATTTCAGGCAACGGGCTTGCGGCTTTGGTGATTGCGCCCATACTGCAAAGCAGCTTCACTCCGCCGATGCCCATTACCCTTCCTGCCCTCTCTGCTCCCGCCGAAATCCTGATTGACGGACACGGCATCCCGCATATCCGCGCCGGCGCCTTTCTCGACGCCTTTGTGGTGCAGGGCTGGAACGCCGCGCGCGACCGGCTTTGGCAGATCGACCTGTGGCGCAAGCGCGGGCTCGGGCTGCTCGCCGCCGATTTCGGCCCGGGCTATATCGAACAGGACCGCGCCTCACGGCTGATGCTGTATCGCGGCGCGATGAGCCGCGAATGGAGCAGCTATGCGCCCGATGACCGGGCGATCTGCGAGGCTTTCGTCGCCGGCATCAACGCCTACATCGCGCTGTGCAAACGCGAGCCGGAGCGACTGCCGCCCGAGTTTGGCGTGATGGGCACCAGGCCCGCGCGCTGGAAGGCGACCGATGTCGTGCGCATCCGGACCCACAGCCTCAGCCGCAACGGCATCTCCGAAATGCTGCGCGCGATCGTGTTGGCCGGAGCCGATCTCGAGACCGACCTGATCCGCCGTTCGCTGGAGCCGCCGGTTATGCCCCGGGTTCCGGACGGGTTTGATCCGGCCACGGTGCCGCTGGCTGCACTCGATCTGCTCAAGCTCGCCACGACCGATGTGCGCTTCACGCCGGAGCGTCTCGCGGCGCCCCTGGCTGACGCGCCCAAGTGGCGCAAGGTGACAGACCTGGGCGACGTCCTTCGCGACACGGAATTCGCCGGTTCGAACAACTGGGCCGTCAGCGCTGCACTGAGCGGGACCGGGGCTCCCATCCTGGCATCTGACCCGCACCGGGCCCACGCCCTGCCCTCGCTGCGCTATATCGCGCATCTGACCGCGCCGGGGCTTGACGTGATCGGTGCGGGCGAAGCCTGCACGCCGGGCATTTCCTTCGGCCATAACGGCACGCTCGCCTATTCCGGAACGATCTTCTATATCGACCAGGAAGACATCGTCATCCTCGCCAAGGCGTCTGATGATCCGGACGTGTTCATCGAAGGTCGACGGCGGCGGCCGATCCGCACCCTCACCGAGACGGTCAAGGTCAAGGGACAACCCGGTCAGCCGATGCGGCTGCGCTTCTCCGCCCACGGGCCCATCTTCCACGAGACCCCGAGCCATGCCTTCGCCTTCCGCTCCGTGGCGCAGGAGCCAGGCACCGCCCCCTATCTCGGCTCGCTGACGGGCATGCGCGAAACGACCGTTGCGGGTTATGCCGCCTCGCTGCACCGGAACAAGACGCCGTCGACCAACCACGTCTTTGCCGATACGGCCGGGCATATCGGCTGGCGCCCGGCGGGACTGGCGCCGATCCGGACCGGCTATGACGGATTGCTGCCTGTTCCGGCCAACGGGCAGCATCGCTGGTCCGGCTTCATGGACGCCGCCGACATGCCGCTGACGATCGACCCGCCTTGCGGCTGGGTGGCCACCGCCAACGCCATGAACCTGCCGGCGGACTGGGACCATGCCAGCAAGCCGCTCGGATTCGAATGGGTCGAGCGTTCACGGCTCAACCGCATCGAAGAGGTTCTGATGCCGGCGAAAGCGCATGGCGTGGGAGATGCTGCGGCCCTTCAAACCGACGTGGTTTCGCTCCCGGGGCGCCGCATGGCAAAGCTGGTTGTGGTGCTGCCCGCCAGCGCCGGCGTTGCGGCCGCGCAGGCGCTGTTCGCCGACTGGGACGGATCCCTTCACAAGGACAGCGCCGCCGCCGCGCTGTTCGAGGTCTGGTGGATGAAATACCTGAAGCCTGGCCTGCTCGCGCTGCTCGTCAATGATCCCGCCCTGCGCGCGATCATGGTTCCGATCGATCAGGAAAGCGCGCTCGGCCTGCTTGAGGCTCCGGACAAGCGTTTTGGCGCCGAGGCAGAGCGCCGGCGCGACCAGTTGCTGGCCAGCACCCTGCTCGCCGCCTGGACCGACCTGTCCAACCGCCTCGGCGTTGATCCGTCCGCGTGGGCCTGGGGCAAGCTCCATCACGGCTTGTTCGAGCATCCGCTGGCCAGCGTGGCGGGCGCCAAGGCGGCCGGGCTGAGGGATATCGGGCCATGGCCAATGGGTGGATCGATGTCGACGCCGATGCACACGGGCTACAGGCTCAGCGACTTTCGCGTGATTGCCGGCGCGTCCTTCCGCATGGTGGTCGACCTGGCTGATCCGGACCGTTCGATCTGCATCAATTCGCCAGGCCAATCGGGTGACCCACGCAGCAGGCATTACGATGATCTTGCGCCGATCTGGACAAAGGGTGGCTATGTGCCGATGCCATTCACGACGAAGGCCGTGGATGCGGCAGCACTGGAGCGGATTTCGCTGGTTCCTGCCTAGCGCTGCGAGCACGCACCATGCGGCGCGCGCCCCCGGCTTCATCCTCGACCCTAGCGGGAGCAGGCAAGGGAAAGGGCTTGGCGCTGCAACCGCACGATTGAGCAAGCTTGCACAGCAGCCGCAGTGCACTAGCATAAGGCGTTTTCGGAGCCAAACCTTATGTCCCTTACCCGCCGCATCCTTCTGACCGCCGCAGCCGGTGCCATGGCAGCCCCTGCATTGGCGCAGCATAACCACACACATGGGCAATTCGAGCGGCTCAACCAGCCGGGACGGATGGACCTGCCGCCGCTGCACGCCGAGCATGCGGTGACGAATAGCCCCGCCCCCAAGGCCGCGGTTCAGGGCCGTTGGAGCCCCCGCGCGCCGCTGCCTATCCCACGCACGGAGATGGCCTGGGCTGTGGAGTATCGCGGGCGCATGCACCTTGTCGGCGGCTATGCCGAGCAGCGCGTCGACAAGAACTATCACCACGCCTATGACGCTACCGCCGACCGCTGGGAGGAGTTGGCGGTGCATCCGCGCGGCTCCAATCACATCGGCGTCGCCACCCATGGCGATCGGCTCTACGCCTTTGGCGGCTTTGTCGAACAGAACCGCACACCGCATGACGGTGCCTTCGCCTTCGATGGCAAGGCCTGGACTGCGCTGCGTCGCCTGCCCGAGGCCTGCGGGGCGATGTCGTGCATCGCGCTCGGCGACACTATCCACCTCATCGGCGGGGCAATCGGATCGGATAATCGCCGCTCGATCGACTGGCACATCGCCTATGACCCCAAGGCCGACCGTTACACCCGCCGCCAGCCGCTGCCTCTGGGCCGCGACCACACCGGGATCGT
The DNA here is from genome assembly GCA_026400535.1 of Hyphomicrobiales bacterium. Taxonomy (GTDB): domain Bacteria; phylum Pseudomonadota; class Alphaproteobacteria; order Rhizobiales; family Beijerinckiaceae; genus Allobosea. The sequence continues at coordinate 63,002 of JAPLOU010000052.1, read as the reverse complement.
GGCTGTGAACGGGCGCATCCACATCATCGGCGGGCGCATCGACACGTTCCACACCAACTCGAACCTTCACCACAGCTATGATCCCAAGACCGATCAATGGACCTTCCGCGCACCGGTCCCGACCGCGCGCTCCGGCCATGGGACCGTCTGGTTCAACAACCGGATCTTCGTGATGGGCGGCGAAGGCACCAACCGCGTCTACGGCCAGACCGAGGCCTACGACCCCGCCACTGACACGTGGGAAAGCTACGCGCCGATGCTGACCCCACGCCACGGCATGGGCGCCGTCGTCCTCGGCAACGCGATCTACGTCGCCGGCGGTGGGCCCCAGATGGGCGGCGGGGTGAAGAGCGCCATCAACGAGGCGTTCAGCTTGGCTTGAGTATTTGATTACCGGACCTTTTCCATTGATTGATCTGTCGCTTCTGCGACCCGATCATCCGGCCGGTGATGCACATCAATCCGTTTTCGCCACTGTGTCATCGCTTAAGCCACGGTCAACACCCGAACTTGCAACACCCGAACTTGGCGCCCGGCAAACCGGGAGTGTAACCAAGGGCAATCCGGGGGCGCAGCTGCGCATTATCGTGAAGATGTTTAGGCGCCCGTGACGCTCACCAGGCGTTCGATCAGCCAGAACATTGACGCGACACCGATGATGTAGCCTGCAGCGAGACGTACGGGCGCAGCCGTGATCGACGTGAGCCTGGCGGCGCATGCGCAGACCAAGAGCACACCGGCAACGAAGATCAGTTGCCCCGCCTCCACGCCGACGTTGAACATCAGCAGGGCAAGCGACACGTCCGTTTGCGGCAGCCCGATCTCCTGCAGCGCGCCCGCAAAACCAAAGCCGTGAAGAAGACCAAAGGCGAAGGCGACGAGCCAAGGTGTCCGCTCCGACATCCTCAATTGGCCCTCCCTGCTCTTCACGAGTTCGCTTGCAACAAAGGCAATACTCAGGGCAATCGTCGCCTCGACTGGCTTCTGGGGAAGGCTGATATAGCCAAGCGATGAGCCAACCAGCGTAACGCTGTGTGCAACCGTGAAGGCGGTGATCGTCGTGATGAGAATCCGTCGATCGTGAATCAGGAGGATCAGCGCCAGCACAAACAGCAGGTGATCAACGCCGGCCAGGATATGTTCGACGCCAAGCACGAAATAGGTCCAGGCAACTTGAAATCCAGAGTGTCCGCCGATGATGCGGAATGCCGGGTTCTCAGGGGTCAGGCGCGCAACCTGCACGCCACCGCCCGCAAACGAAACGCGCGCTAGCACATCCGTGAGACTTGTACGGAGCCCATCGACGCTGATCTGGTGCCCGCCGAGCCCTCCCGTGCATTTGGTGAGCCAGCGCTCTGAATACGCCCCGCCGACTATTGCGGCGACCGGCTCGCCCTTTGTCTTGCAGTTCTCGGGCAACTGAAGATAGAGGCCCAGCCGCATGTCGCCGAGCGCTGGTATCTTCCACAGAATGGCGTATTCCTCGGGCGCGGTCTCACGCATCTCGAGGTAGGCCGGACGCACCTCGTGCGCCCGGACGCCCGGGGAGGCGAGGACGCCGGCGAGTGCCAGAAAAGCAATCCGCAGGAACGTCATCGGCCCGGCGCCTTGGCCGTCGTGTCCATGACGACCACGTATGTCTTCAGCAGAGCATCGAATCGCGCCCGCTCGGCCTGCTTGCGCCGTTCATGGGACCACTCGCGGGCGACCGTGTCGCGAACGTCGGACAGCTCCGGCAACCGCCCCTCTGATCGTTCGATGATACGCACCACATGCAGCCCGAAGGTCGAAGCGATCGGCTCCGCCCACTTGCCGATTTCGGGCTTCTGTAGATCGTCCGCGAAGGCTTGACCAAAGACCTGCCCAATCGTGCGGCGGCTTGTGGGCGGCACATCTGATGGCAGCAGAGTCGGATCACCCAAACGGGAAATGTCGATGTCGCGGTTCGAGGCAAGGTTGCGATAGATCACGTCAGCGTCATCCTTGATGTTGTCGCCGCGACGCTGCGGGCTAAGGAAGACGTGCTGAAAGGAGGTCATGGGTTCGACGCGGAACTTGTCGGGGTTCGCCGCAAGATAAGCGGCAAGTTCGGCGTCCGTCGGCTGCGTGGCGTCAGCGGCAACATCGGCCAGGAACTCCATCTTCATACGCAGGCGCCGGCGCACGACGGCATCGTTCTTGTCTATGCCGAGCGCGATGGCTTCGCGAACGAGGATCTCCTCCTTCACGTAATCGTCGATGAGGCCCTTCACTTCGTCCGGCGTGGGTGGGCGCTGCCAGGTCATGGTGAACAAACCGGCCAATTGCTCGACCTTTGCCGTTGTGATGACGATCCTGCTCTGCTCACCCTTGCCTTGCGATGGGTTCATCCAGCTGTAGAGGGCAAAGATCGCCGCTGCGGCGGCAAGGAAATGCACGAGTGGCTCTCGGACAAGACGTATCAGCATCGTGTCTCACCATACTCGGGATCAATGGACCACGTTGCGAGCGATCAACTCGTAGACCCGCTGCTCAACCTCACGGACGCGGTCTCCCGGGCCGTAGAAACGCACGAGCCCGAGCTCCAGCGCCCTGCCAGCCCCCAGACTACCCTTTGCAAGGGCGGCAACCACGGACTCGTCCGTGACAATCACGACGTCGCCAGCGTCCGGCCCGTTCACATGCGGCGTGACGACAGGAGCGCCGTCGTCCCGGTGGAAGCGCGTCCACAGCATCGGCGTCAGAAGAACGATGGAAAAGGCCGGAGCAGGCGTTGGTGCCGCGTTGTTGATGAAAGAGCCGAACGTCTCAAGTGCCCTCGTGCTGCGCCGATAGCCGACGAGCGCACGCACCGCGGCAGGTGCCGCGTCGCGCTCAAGCTCGCCATCGAGCTCCGCGCGCCATACTGCGGAGATCACGTGAAGCGATTGTGGATATACGAAGTTCAGAATGCCGCGTGCGGCGGTGACACTGCCCGGGTCCTCGAATCCACACGCCGATGAAGGCGGCACCCACGCCAGCAGAGCAAGTGCTGCCAGAAGCTGGCGCCGGAGCCGTGTCACGGCGTGTACCAGATGGGGGAGGTGTAAGCGCGCTCCTGAACCTTCATGGTTATCTCAGGCGCCATCTTGACGCCGAATCGTTTCTGATCGAAGGCCGTCCAGCGTGGCGTGGGGATTTCGATCACGCGCGCATAATAAACAGCGCGTAGCGAAGGATCGAAGTTCGGATCACGCCAAAAGGCGATGAGTTCCGGGGCGCCAATGGTGTTTGTCCATGTGGCGTTCTCGACGTCGACCGTATCGCCAACCGGAGGCAACTTGCCGTCCGCTCCCGCCTTGCGATCGCCCGACCAAGCAACGTCGTAGACTCGTTCCTGGGCAACTCCGTTGGGGTCCATCCACGCCTTGACGATCTGGATGCGATCAAGGTTGCCGCTCAACGGGTCCTTCATAGCGGCGGCAATGAATGTTGGTGACTTGCCCTGCCCAGCACGGCGCAGGTCGCCGCCCATGGGCACGCCTTTTTCATACCCCACTTCCGCCGGCATGCGCGTGGCGGCATCGGCGGGCTCAAACTCAAAGCTGCCGAAGAATCGCACGGTCATGCGCGGACCGGTCGTCGAATATGCTTCCTTGCGCTTAAGGGCGTCCCAGATCGCCTCGCGGGTATTCTCGGTCGCCCAAACGCCCGTGTAGCCCGCTGCCGCCATCTGCCAGCCGACGATGTTGACCTGATCGGTCTTGATCACCGCGTGCTCCCAGCGTTTCGGCGACGGCTCCACGCCGGTATGCTTGCCGAAGAAGTTGTCCTCCTCCGCGGTTGTCAGGCCGGTGTGCGTGTCTGTGCCGCCGACAAAGCCGAACTTGAAGGGATTGACGCCGAGGCTGCCTTCGATCTTGAGCCCTTCCTGCAAGGCGCGCCTGGCGTACTCGCGCTCAAGCATGCCAGGCTGCTTCGGCACACCGGCGAGGTTGGCCTTGTCCCATTTCTCGAAATTGGCGAACTCGTCCATCGGCGACAATGCCGGGTGCGTCTCCCCGTCGCCCTTGATCTGAGTGATTTCGTACATTGGCTCCCAGCGCGCACGCTGCTCTGCCCAATCACGCGTCAGCGGATTACCCGTGAACGTGTTCAGCGCGAACATCTTGCCGTTGGAGAGGTTGCCGTTATGCGGGATCGCGAGAAGTGAGCCGCCGGTTCGCGCTTCCCATCCGTTCATCCATTTCCACAAATCTTCAGGGTTTTCGCTGTCAAACGTCGTCATGGGCAGGACTTGGTCAGCCTTGTCCTTGCCGTCGCGGTAAATCACATTTCGATGCAGATTGTCACCGCCGCCCGCGTTGCTCGTCCACTCGAAGCCTATGAAGGCCGTGAAGCGACCCGGCTCATTATACTTCTCCATGATGGCCGTGTTCTTCCGCCAGATGGACATCGCCAGCCGCGGGTCCTTCATGGCGGGCGGAACCCTGTTGTTGGACTGGGCCGCGATCATTTCCGACGCGGCTTGCACGCCTTGGCCCGACTTCATCATGTCGTGCCATTTCTTGATCTGCGGGTCGACCATCAAATTGGGGTTGCCGTCGCGGATTTCGAAGATCACCCCAGCGGCATCCGAATGATCGGTAACGGCAGCCCAGTCGAGTGGTCGCGAGAGCTTTGCGCGTTCGCCGAGTGAGGACACGACTTCCTCGCCGCGCGCGAAACGCAGCGCCTCTTCTGGTCCCAGCGATGCGCCGAACGCGCCGGCGTCAACCGACCATCCTGTGTGGACGTGCTGGTCGCCCCAGAACACACGGGTCGGATAGTTGCGGCTGGCGTAAGGAGAGAAGCCGCGCCTCGGGAAGTTCTTTGCCGCAGCCTCGGCATTGATTGCCCCCGCATCACTTGCGACGGCCCGATCCTGCGCCCCCGCAGGCGTGCAACCACTGAACGCAAGGACTGCAATCGCCAGACATAAGTTGTTGCGCATCAATACCATCCCCCTCATCAAGCATTTTTTAGATGGACACCGGAACAGGGCTCTGTGTGCCATCTGACTGGGTTTTCGACAAGCGCCTGCCGACGCAGGCCAGGGCTGCGAAATCCAGGTTCAGGCAATCACGGCTTCATGACCTTAAGCCGTGTTTCGGCTTCCATCCGGCCCTTTTGTGCTCCTTCTTTTGACTTCTGAGAAGGACTTTTGCCGCCCTTGTGGAGGAGGTCAAAGGCGAAGGGCCGGGCGATGGCGGTGTCGGCGGCGTGAGAACCTGTCCGTGAGGTAAGATATCTTCCCGGAAGACGATATCGACTATCAAATGCAGTGTGCTCTCGATGGCCCAGTGCGCCCCCACTGACATGGCTAGGCTGCACAATCATGGGTTGCTGTCCCACCAACACTCCAGCGCATGGCGACCGTGCCTGCCATTGCGCGCCTTGCCCAGACCATCGCCCGCCTTTGCGCAAAGACCATGTGCGTCGCCGGGTTCCCGACATGCGTGCAATCCGGCGTCCAAGGTGACCACCGATCCGCTATACTGAAACAGCAAGCGATCGTCGACATCGACCCTGAGACACCCATCGCCCGCCTTACCCGCCGGGTGCGTCATCCGACGAAGACGGGCTCGAACGAGAGACGGCCCACTGTGTGTACATCATACCCTACCCTCATTGTGCACCCGCAGAAGGACCAGGATCCAGGCGGTGCGGGCCTGGCGTTCATCCTTCAACGGATCACCATGAGGATGGTGAGTGACAGTGGCCTCCGGGTCGTTGCCATCATAGCGGAGCAATGATGGCGCGGATGCTTCTGGACCATTCCACACACCGGTCTCGCCCTTCGTCCTATGGTGCGACGGCGGCAAGGGCGCTAACAATCTGCATTGACAAGCGCCTGCCTGCCGGAGACCCCCCATGAAAGACATGCTTGACCAGCTTGAGGCCCGCCGCCAGATCGCGCGGAAAGGCGGCGGGGATGCGCGCATCGCGGCGCAGCACAAGCGCGGCAAGCTGACGGCGCGCGAGCGCATCGATCTCTTGCTGGATAGCGGCAGCTTCGAGGAATTCGACATGTTCGTGCAGCATCGCTGCACCGATTTCGGCATGGAGAAGCAGAAGGTGCCAGGCGACGGCGTCGTTACCGGTTGGGGAACGGTCAATGGCCGCACGGTGTTTGTCTACGCCAAGGATTTCACCGTCTTCGGGGGCTCTCTGTCGGAGACGCACGCCCAGAAGATCATGAAAATCCAGGACATGGCGCTGAAGATGCGCGCCCCGATCGTCGGGTTGATCGATTCTGGCGGTGCACGCATCCAGGAGGGGGTGGCCTCGCTCGGCGGCTTTGCCGAAGTGTTCAAGCGGAACGTGCAGGCGAGCGGCGTGATCCCGCAGATCAGCGTCATTATGGGGCCGTGCGCCGGCGGTGATGTCTATTCGCCGGCCATGACCGATTTCATCTTCATGGTACGCGACACCTCCTACATGTTCGTGACCGGGCCGGACGTGGTGAAGACCGTGACCAACGAGACGGTGACCGCCGAGGAACTGGGCGGGGCCAAGGTCCACACCACCAAATCCTCGATTGCCGACGCCGCCTTCGACAATGACGTGGAGGCGCTCTTGCAGGTGCGCCGGCTGATCGACTACCTGCCCGCCAACAACCAGGCGGGCTCGCCCAGGCTGCCGAGCTTCGACGTGCCCGACAGGGTCGACATGAGCCTTGACACATTGATTCCGGACAATGCCACAAAGCCCTACGATATCAGGGAATTGATCCTGAAAACGGTCGACGAGGGCAACTTCTTCGAAATCCAGGAAGCCTTCGCGCGCAACATCATTACCGGCTTCGGCCGCATCGAGGGCCGCACGATCGGCTTTGTCGCCAACCAGCCGATGGTGCTGGCCGGCGTGCTCGATTCAGATGCATCACGCAAGGCGGCGCGCTTCGTGCGCTTCTGCAATGCTTTCCATATCCCCATCGTGACCTTCGTCGATGTGCCGGGCTTCCTGCCAGGCACGGCGCAGGAATATGGCGGGTTGATCAAGCACGGCGCCAAGCTGCTGTTCGCCTACAGCCAGTGCACCGTGCCACTGGTCACGATCATCACGCGGAAAGCCTATGGCGGGGCCTATGACGTGATGGCGTCCAAGCATATCGGCGCGGACGTGAACTATGCCTGGCCGACGGCCCAGATCGCCGTGATGGGGGCCAAGGGCGCGGTCGAGATCATCTTCCGCGGTGGCGACGCCGAGACCATCGCGGCGCAGACCAAGGCCTATGAGGACCGCTTCATGAGCCCGTTCGTGGCCGCCGAGCGCGGCTATATCGACGAGGTGATCATGCCCCACTCCACACGCCGCCGCGTGGCGCGCGCGCTGGCGATGCTGCGCACGAAGCAGACGGAAACGCCGTGGCGCAAGCATGACAACATTCCGCTCTAGGCGGCATTTGCCGGTGCTCGGGGACTCGACGATTCAGCGCGCAAAGCGTATGCGCGTGCGATGAAACCGATCACGACCACGGCGGAGCTTTCCGTCGTCTGCGAACGCCTTTCCGCCCACCCGTTCGTGACCATCGACACGGAGTTCCTGCGCGATTCGACCTATTATCCGAAGCTGTGCCTGCTGCAGATGGCCTCACCGGATGCCGGCGTTCTGATCGATCCGCTGGTGGAGGGGCTCGATCTGGCGCCCTTCTTCGCGCTGATGGCCGATGAGGCGGTGGTCAAGGTCTTCCACGCCGCGCGGCAGGATCTCGAAATCGTCTGGAACCTCGGGCGGATGTTGCCCAAGCCCCTGTTCGATACCCAGATCGCGGCGATGGTCTGCGGCTATGGCGACTCGGTCGGCTACGAACAGCTCGCCAATGATCTGGCCAAGGCGCGCATCGACAAGTCCTCACGCTTCACAGACTGGTCGCGGCGTCCGCTGAGCGAGGCGCAACTGAGCTATGCGCTGTCGGACGTGACGCACCTGCGCGACATCTATCTCGCGCTCAAGGCCGACCTCGAGGCTACGGGCCGCACCGAGTGGCTGGTCGAGGAGATGGCGGTGCTCAACCACCCCGGCACCTATGAAACTCAACCGCGTGACGCCTGGCTGAGATTGAAGGGCCGCGTGCGCAAGCCGCGCGAAGTGGCGCTGCTGATGGAGCTGGCCGCCTGGCGCGAGAGCGAGGCGCAGACCAAGGATGTGCCACGCGGGCGCATCCTCAAGGATGACGCACTGATGGACATCGTCCAGCGCGCGCCGCGCGAGCCGGAGGCCTTGTCGGACCTGCGCTCGCTGCCGCGCGGCTTCGAGCGCTCGCGCTCGGGGGCCGAGGTCCTGGAGGCGGTCGAGCGCGCGCTGTCGATCGACCCGAAGACCCTGCCCCGCATGGACCGCGATCACAGAAGCGGCGGCAACGGCGCGGTGCTGGACCTGATGAAGGTGCTGCTGAAGGCCGTCTCGGATGCCGAACGCGTCGCGCCCAAGATTATCGCCACCATGGATGATCTCGAAGCCATCGCCGGCGACGATGGGGCCGACGTGCCTGCCCTCAAGGGCTGGCGGCGCACGCTGTTCGGCGAAAAGGCGCTCGCGTTGAAGGCGGGTCAGCTCAGCCTCAGGATGCGTGGAGGGAAGGTCAGCGTTGAGGCTTGAGGCTGCGGTCAGCTTCAACGACACCCGAAGCGACGCAAAGGGGGTTGACCTTTTGGACTACGGCGCGATGACTGCTGTCGCGGCCCTATGGACCGCTGCGGATATGGCCCGAGGGCTCCCCGTCAATCTCCACGACAATGCTCGAATCCCGGCCGAGCAGCTTGGCAAGCTGCTTCAGTCGTCCCGCCACGCGGTCGCTGGCAAGGGACTGCAAGGCTGCCGGCACGGTCAGAAAGACGCGCTTGTCGGTCGCGCCGAGCACCATGCGCGGCAAGAGGCCGTTCATCGCGCCTGACAGCAGGTAGGCGACGCGAAGCACCGCCCCGAGCAGCCGCGCGCGGTCAAGCAGGCGCGGGGTCATCAACTCGCGCAGGCGCAGCGAGACGCCTTCCTCCTTCAGCCCGGCGTAGCGGTAGAACACGGCGAGCGCAAGGAAGGCGCGGGCCGGGTGGTCCAGGCCGATGAAGGCGGCATGGGCGATGACGTTCAGGCTCTGCTCTCCGCGATAATCGGGATGGGCCCGCCAGCCGATGTCCGCCAGCAGGCAGGCGGCGCGGCGCAGGCGGCGCTCGTCAGGCGTCTCGTCGAGATGAATCGAATCGAAGAAGCCTTCGACAAGGGCGATGAGGTCCGCCGCGTGGGCCGGGTCGCGCGAGCGCAGGACATTGTAGTCTTCGGCGGCGCGCAGCAGCGGATCGGCTGCCCGCTCCTGCGGATCGAGTTGCTCCAGCAACAACCCTTCACGCACGCCCTGAGCCGAGATCACCACCGCCTTGGGCTTGCCGCGCTTGATCAGATGATCGAGAACCAGCGCGCCATAGGCTAGGAGCGGACGCCGCGCCGATGACACGGCATCGATGGAATCCAGGATATCGGCGTCGACGCGCTCAACCATCCGGGCGAAATCGGCCACGTCGCGCGTTGGCACGGTGTAGCCATGCATCACGCTCAGCGGGTAATGGGCCTGCCGCTGGTGCAGTTTGGCGAGCGCCCGCCAGGTGCCACCCACGGCGTAGAAATACCGGCCACGCATCGCCTCAACTTGTGGCAGCCTGTCCAGTTCTTCCTTGACGATCTTCTCGGCCACCTTGAGCGAGCCGCCGGAGCGATCCTGAAGGGCGAGGCCGCCGAGCGGGACGCTGACCCCCTGCCCCACCGCCGTCCCCTCGACGCCGACCAGTTCGAGCGAGCCGCCGCCAAGGTCGCCGACGATGCCGTCAGGGTTGGCAAAGCCCGAAATGACGCCAAGCGCCGAAAGGAAGGCCTCACGGTCGCCGGAGATCAGTTCGATCGGCCGGGCGCAGATGCGCTCCGCCTCGGCGATGAAGGTTGGCCCGTTGCGGGCGTAGCGCGCGGCGGCAGTGGCAATCACGCGGACATCGGTGACGTCCATCGACTCCCACAGGATGCGGAAACGCTGCAATGCCCAGAGCGCCTTGCTGACGGCGTCCGCGGCCAGTTCGCCCGTCGAGGTGACGCCGCGGCCCAACCCGGCCATTTCTTTCTCGTTGAAGATCGGCGTCGGCGAACGCGAGAGGTTCTCGTAGACAACAAGCCGGACCGAGTTCGACCCAATATCCACGATGGCCACTGGCGAGCCAATCGCTAGCCGCCCGTGAGCGGCCTGCGGATCGTGGTCAACCACCCCGGCGGGCGAGGATGAGGGGGCTGGAAAGAGCAAGTGATTTCCCACGTCCGGACAAACTCGGGTTTGTCATGAAGTATTTGTGCGCGTTGAAAGGCGCCTCGCCCTTCGCTGTGACAATGCGTTGGGACGAGCCGTCAGGCAAGATGCGCCAGCTCTGTTCGTTGTCGAGAAGATTGGCCATCAGGATCTGATCAAGGATTTGCTGGTGCACGGTCGGGTTGGTGATCGGCATGAGGGTTTCGACCCGCCGGTCGAGATTGCGCGGCATCAGGTCGGCCGAGGAGATATACAGATGCGCCTTCGCATGGGGCAGGCCATGGCCATTGCCGAAGGCGTAGATGCGGCCATGTTCAAGAAAGCGGCCGACGATCGACTTGACGCGGATGTTCTGGCTCATGCCTTCGACGCCGGGCCTGAGGCAGCAGATGCCGCGCACGACGAAATCGATCTGCACGCCGGCGCTGCTTGCCTCATAGAGCGCGTCGATGATGACAGGATCGACAAGGCTGTTGCACTTGCCCCAGATCGCGGCGGGACGCCCGGCCTTCGCGTGCCCGATTTCCTCCCGGATATGCTGGAGCAGCCGCTTCTTGGCCGTCAAAGGAGACACCCCCATGACCTCGAGTTCCTGGGGCTCCGCGTAGCCGGAAATATAGTTGAAGATGCGGGCGACATCACGCCCGATCACCGGGTCGGCGGTGAAGAAGGACACATCGGTGTAAACCCGGGCGGTGATCGGGTGGTAGTTGCCGGTCCCCACATGGCAATAGGTGACAAGGTGCGTACCCTCGCGGCGGACGACGAGGGACAGCTTGGCATGGGTCTTCAGTTCGATGAACCCATAGACGACCTGCACGCCAGCGCGCTCCAAGTCCTTGGCCCAGCGGATATTGGCCTCCTCGTCAAAGCGGGCCTTGAGTTCGACCAGCGCGGTGACGGATTTTCCGGCTTCGGCCGCCTCGGCGAGCGCCCTGACGATGGGGCTGTCGGATGAGGTGCGGTAAAGTGTCTGCTTGATGGCCACGACGTCCGGGTCGCGCGCAGCCTGTTGCAGATACTGCACCACCACGTCGAAGGATTCGTACGGGTGATGCACGACGATGTCCTTGCGCCGGATCGCGGCAAAGCAGTCGCCGCCATGTTCGCGGATGCGCTCGGGAAAGCGCGCCTCGTAGCGCTTGAACTTCAGCGACGGTCGGTCAACGCCGACAAGCTGGGACAATTCGTTCAACCCGATCATGCCTTCAATGGCCACGACCTCCTCGGGCTCGACCTTCAGTTCGCGCACGATCATGGAGCGCAGCCGCGCCGGCATGGAGGCCTGCACCTCAAGCCGGATCACGACGCCGCGGCGGCGCTGCTTGATCATGTTTTCGAACATCCCGACCAGGTCTTCCGCTTCCTCCTCGATCTCAAGATCGGTGTCGCGCACGACGCGGAAGGAGCCGTGTCCGCGCATGTGGTAGCCGGGGAAAAGGCGGTTGATGAACAGTTCGATCGTGTGCTCCAGCGCGATGAAGCGGTTGGCACCGATGCGGGCCACGTCGGGCAGTTCGATGAAACGGTCAAAGCGAGAGGGTACGCGGATCAGGGCGTTCAGCGCCCGCCCGTCACTTTCGCGGACCATGTCGAGCGCGATGGTGAAGCCAAGATTGGGAATGAACGGAAAGGGATGCGCCGGATCGATGGCAAGCGGCGTGAGCACGGGGAAGACGTAGTTGAGGAAGTAATCCTCGAGCCACATCACATCCTGCCGCGAGACTTCGGACGGCTCGACGATGACGATGCCAGCCTTGGCGATGTCAGCCCTCAGATCGAGCCAGCGCTCCTGTTGGTCAGCCGTCAAAGCCGTCACGGATTCGGCGATCTTGGCCAACTGCTCGCCCGGGGTCAGGCCATCCTGGCTCAGCGTCGTGATCCCGGCCTTGAGCTGCTCGATCAGTCCCGAAACGCGGACCATGAAAAACTCATCGAGGTTGTTGGCCGAAATTGTCAGAAAACGCAGTTGCTCCAGCAGCGGGTGATTACGGTTGGAGGCCTCCTCCATCACCCGGCGATTGAACTGGAGCCAGGACAATTCCCGGTTCATGAAGCGCTGCGGGTCGCGCAGCCAAGGGGGCGGCGCGTCGGTCTTGGTGTCCGCTTTGGCCGGCTTGTCGATCGGGGCTGGCTGGCTATGGTCCTGACTGGTCACGTCTGGCGTCCTCTTGCGGCGAACCACCCCTGCAACAGGCTTGTGACGTTCTGAAGACATCTGTGCACCTTGCTCTATTCAGCCGCCGCAAGTTCGTCGGCATACTGGCAGGCAAACACCCGCGTCACCCGGCGCCGACGCTCCAGCGAGGCGCGGTCGATCGCGTTGACCACCGCCCGCGCCTGCGCGAAGGAGCGCGGGATGCGCAGGGCGACGGCGTCAATCACACCAGTGTCGACGATCAACTGCCTGTCAAAGAAGAGCTTCACCAAGAGCGCCTTCAACAGCGCATCATCCGGCGCCTGGATCCTGACCAGCGGTGCGAGCCTCAGCCGCGAGAGCAGATCCGGCGTCCGGATGCCCCACTGGTCGGGCTGGGCGCGGGCTGTCAGGACCAGATAGCCGCCGCGCGCCCGGACAAGGTTGATCAGGTGGAACAGTGCAGCCTCATCCGCCAGGCCCCGTTCGCAATCCTCGATCACCAACGCGCCGCCGGACACCAGTTCCGGCACGCGTTCGGCCGTGACCTCGCCGATTCCCACGCGCCAGGCATGGGCATTCTCGGCCCATATCGCCGCCAGATGACTCTTGCCTGATCCTTCCGGGCCGACAAGGACAAGAACGGGATCCGGCCAGTCGGGCCAGTTCTCCAGCGCACCATAGGCTTCCTCGTTGGATGCACCGACAAGGAAATCCTCGATGCCATAGCGCGGGGCCCCGGCCAGATCGAATGCCAGTTGTGTCGCGCGCCTGCCGTCACTCACCCTTGCTCTCCAGCCTGCGCACCCGCTCGCCACTGTACAGCGGGCTGGCGAGGTACTGGGTGAGCGCAAAGCGCGCCAGCACCCCGGCGATGGCGGCGAGTGGAACGGCCAGCAGCAGCCCCAGGAAACCGAAGAACGAGCCGAAGGCCACGAGCGCAAACATCAGCCAGACCGGATGAAGACCGACCGCCTCCCCGACCAGCTTTGGCGCGAGGATGTTGCCCTCGATGAACTGGCCGGAAGCGAAGATGGCGAAGGCGACCAGCGGCATCGTCCAATCGGGCCAGAATTGCACCAGCGCCACGCCGACCGCGAGCAGCAGGCCGGTGATTGAGCCGACATAGGGGATAAAGCTCAGAAAGCCCGAGACCAGGCCGATCAGGACACCGAAGTTCAGTCCCATCGCCCAAAGGCCGATCGCGTAGTAGGAGCCCAACAGAAGGCAGACGAGCGACTGGCCCCGGATGAAGCCCGAAATAGCGAGATCCATCTGGGCAGCGAGGCTGCGGATCGTGTCGCGGTGCCGTATTGGCAGCCAACGATCAACCGTCGCGATCATCTTGTCCCAATCCGCCAGAAGATAGAAAGCAACCACCGGGGTGATCACGAGAAGCGAGACGAGGCTGGCAATCGCCTGCCCGCCGGCAAGGGCCGACTGCCCGACCCTCGTCGCCCAGGCCGCCGCCTGGCCCGCGAAGTCGCTGACGATCTTCTGGGTGTCGCCGAGCCCCCCGCCAAGCCCCAGCCGATCGAGCAGCGGCCCGCCGCGTTCCGCCGCGATCGCCTGCAGTTGCGACACATACACCGGCAGGCGCGCCACAAAAGCCGACAACTGCTGCGCCAGAACAGGCACAAGCAGAACCAAGGCGAGGATGAAAAACAGGATAAAGAGCGACAGGATCGCGATCGTCGCCACGAGACGGCTGGCGCCCCATCTCTCCATCCGGCTCGCCAGCGGATCAAGCAGATAAGCCAGAACGAGGCCGGCAACGAACGGCAGCAGCACGTCACCCAGCACATACAGCGCCACCGCCAGAGCGAGCGCTGACAAGAGCCAGAAGCCAAGCTGCCTTTGCAATGTCATTCAGGCACTCCCATGCTGGTCCTTGCCCGGCGGCTAGCTCGCCATGTGCCTGATCCAGAACGCCAGATAGGCACCCGCAGAGGCCAGCGTCAACGCCGCGGTGATCCACATGGCCAGATCGGACCACAGGCCGAGCGACACGCCGAAGCTCTTTGCCGCCAGCAGCGTCGCGGCGAAGGCGATCTGAGCAAAGGTGTTGAGCTTGCTGACGATGAGCGGCTTCATTTCAACAGGATTTTCCAGCAGCCATGACAGGATGACGCCTGAAACGATCAGGATGTCGCGGAAAATCACCAGAATGGCCACCCAGGCCGGGATGATCCCCGTAATGGCGAGAGTCAGGTAGATCGATACCAGCAGGGCCTTGTCGGCCACCGGATCGAGATAGGCCCCGAGCTCGCTGCGCATGTTGAAGCGCCGCGCGATGACCCCGTCAACGGCATCGGAGACGCCTGCAAAGATGAACAGGGCAAAGGCGAGATCCCAGCGACCCTGGATGATCATCATGATCACCAGCGGTACGGCCAGAAGGCGGCCGATGGTGATGAAATTGGGGATGGTCATTGTGCGGCTCGGCGTTCCCTCTGGCTCTTGGCGGCCCTGCTTGTCCTAGGGACGCAACGATAGCGGCCAAGGTCGGGGCTGACGAGAGCCTTTGCGCTCAGTGCCCCATTCATTCATGCCCTGATCGACCACCACGCGCGCTGTTCTGCAGTTGCACGAGTTGCACGCAGCATATCAACGATTTTCACGGCCTGCAGCCCGCTTTTTTGCCGACAACCGGATACCACTTTGCGGCGCAATCCTCTAAGCGTCGCAGGCAACGGCAAAAGGGACTGTCCGACGCATGCAGCAAAGCGAAAAGAACGGCCTGACCTATGCGCAGGCAGGCGTCGACATCGATGCCGGCAACGCCATGGTCGACGCGATCAAGCCACTCGTGCGCGCCACGCGGCGTCCCGGCTCCGACAGCGAAATCGGCGGATTTGGCGGCCTGTTCGACCTGAAAGCCGCCGGCTTCGTCGATCCGATCCTTGTCGCGGCCAATGACGGCGTTGGCACGAAGGTGAAAATCGCGATCGAGACGGGCATGCACGCCACGATCGGCATTGATCTGGTCGCCATGTGCGTCAACGACATCATCGTCCAGGGCGCAGAGCCGCTGTTCTTCCTCGACTATTTCGCGACCGGCAAGCTCAGGCCGCAAACCGGCATCGACATCGTCGCCGGCATCGCCAATGGCTGCAAGCTCGCCGGCTGCGCCCTGATCGGCGGAGAAACTGCCGAGATGCCGGGCCTCTACGCCGAAGATGACTATGATCTGGCCGGCTTCGCGGTCGGGGCAGCGGAGCGCGGATCACTTCTGCCGCGGCGGGACCTTAAGCCTGGCGACGTCATCCTGGGCCTTCCCTCGACGGGCCTGCATTCGAACGGCTACGCGCTCGCGCGCAAGGTGGTCGCGATGTCTGGCCTCGGCTGGCGCGACGAGGCGCCGTTTGCGCCCGGCCTGAGCATGGAGACCGCGTTCCTGGCGCCGACGCTTGTTTATGTGAAGCCGGTTCTGGCCGCCATCCGGGCGACTGGGGCGATCAAGGCCCTCGCCCACATCACGGGCGGCGGCTTCCCCGACAACATCCCGCGCGTGCTGCCCGACGGGCTTGGCGCGGTGCTTGATCTTGCGAGCATCAAGGTGCCCGGCATCTTCGGCTGGCTCGCCCGCACCGGCGGCATCGCCGAACACGAAATGCTGCGCACATTCAACTGCGGCGTCGGCATGATCGCAGTCGTCGCGCCCGCAGCGGTCGATGCGGTGGTCCATGCGCTGGCGCAGGCAGACAAGCGATCATTCGTGTTCGGAGAAATCACCTCGCATGTGGCCGGTGAGCGCGTGCGCTACAAGGGCTCTCTCGCGCTGTGAACCGCGTGCTGGCCGCTGTGCTGATTTCCGGCGGCGGCTCCAATATGGACGCCCTGCTGGGGGCCGCCGCCGACCCGGACTATCCCGCAGACATCCGCCTTGTGATCTCCAATCGTCCCGAGGCCGGGGGTCTTGCGAAAGCACGCAGCCGCGGCATCGAGGCCGTCGCGATCGACCACAGGCCCTTCGGTGCGAACCGCGAAGCCTTCGAGGCCGCGTTGCAGGAGCTTCTGGCGGCGCGGGGCATCGGCTTCATCGCACTGGCGGGTTTCATGCGCATCCTGACGCCAGGCTTTGTCGGCCTCTGGCGCGGACGGATGATCAACATCCACCCATCGCTATTGCCCCGCTTCAAGGGCCTCGACACCCATGCGCGCGCTCTCGCGGCGGGGGCCAAGGAACATGGTTGCACGGTGCATTGGGTTACGCCGGAACTGGATGGTGGCGCGATCATCGCGCAGGCCCGCGTGCCCGTCATGCCAGATGACGACGCGCGCACGCTAGCAGCGCGCGTTCTCGCTGAAGAGAATAGCCTCTATCCGATGGCGCTGGCCGGCGCTGTCCGCAGCCTCGCCGCGGCAGCGCCCTGAATCAGGCCGGGCGCGGCAGCTTGCAGCGGTCGATCTGCTGCAGGGCCTTTTCGCGCGTGCTGTCATTGAAGACGCTGGTGTCACGGAACGCCTGGATCTCGCTGTTGGTCATGGACTTGACCGTTGCCGTGGCGTAGCAGCTGCACGCTGCGTGGACCGCTTCGCGCGTCGTGTTCTGCAAGCGCGACTGGGTGATCAGGCAGGCGTCAAAGGTGCGCAGCTGGATTTGGTAGCGCGACATCTTCTTGGTCTTTGGGTCCGGCTCCGGAAGTGGCGCCGGGCCGGCGGCAGCCAGCGCCGCCATGGGAGCCAGCGACAAGGCGCCAGCGAGAAGAAAGGTCAAAGTCCGCATTGTCAAACCCCTTGATGTCATTCGCCATGTGGTCGTCGCAAAGCGCGCCGAGTCCGTCAAGCCAATTGGCCCGGTCGTGTGCAGTTCGCGCCAGCCCGCATTAACCCCGTTTTCGGATGGCGGGCTCCCGGCGCTTGAGCGTTCCTGGCGTCGAGGCTATGGTAAAGGAAGTGTTAACCTGCCTTTCGGGGACCCCTACCGTGCTGGCCAGACTTGACGATTTTTGCGTAACCGGGGCCAACCGCCTTGCCAGCCATCTGCAGGAGCAGATGGGGATGACCATGCCCATCATCCTGCGCCATCTGGCGACAGCGACGATCATGGCCACCGTGCTCGCCATCATCTCCACAGCCCTCATGCGCGGCTTCGTGATCACGGCGATCACGCTGGTGTTCGGCCTCATCACGATTTCGTCCTACTGGCGGCTGCTTGCGCGCTATTCCAAGGATGCCGAGAAGGACTGGAATTCGGATCTGGCGCGCGACTACATGGTGCGCGCCATCGGCGCCATGGAAGGCCAGCGGCGCATCCGCGAAATCGGGCTGGTCTTCGCGGTCATCTGCCTTGGCATGAGCTTCAGCATCGCCCAGCTGCGCGTGTTCGATCTGGTCGACCTGACCATGATCTTCCTCGTGCTCAGCACGATGCTGCACATGTACATGTCCTGCGCCGAGCCCAAGCCGCCTGGCACGCGGCGGCGTGAGGTGAAGCTGGCGTTTCAGGGCTTCAACTGAGAGGCCGAGGCTCTCGCCCCGCCCGGACCCAGACTTTGGTGTCATGGAAGGCCGCGCCGCCGTAGGGCGCGACCGCGTCCGCCCCCGTGACCGTGTTGATCCCCTCTCCGTTGGCATGCGCCGCATTCGGATGGATCGACTCGGCGATCACCACGCCACGCTGCACACCGTCGAACAGGCGCACCGAGAGCCTGACCTCGCCGCGCGCATTCCCGATCACGACAGCCGCGCCATCTGTCAGGCCGCAGGCCGCCGCGTCCTGGGGATGGATCAACAGTTGCGGACCGGCTTCCTTCTGGATCGAGGTCGGCGTTTCGGTGAAGGTCGAGTTCAAAAAGTTGCGTGCCGGGCTGGTGGCGAGCCGGAACGGATGCTCGGCATCGGCCGTCTCGATCACGTTCCAATGATCGGGCAGCTGAGGCATGTCCATCCAAGGCCCCATAGCGCCATCATTCTTGTTCGGCACCTTCGGCCAGTCCGGCCTGAAGCGGAACTTGCCACCCGGATAGGCAAAGCCGTCGAGGTAGTGCGCCTTGCGAAAATCGGGCTGGACGTCGAGCCAGCGCGCCGCCTCAAGCTCGGCATAGGTGCCATGGCCTGAGGCCTTCAAGGTCCAATCGATGATCTCGCGCGGCGACATCGCAAAGCCGCGATGGCGCGCGCCCACGCGGTCGGCCAAGCCGACCAGAACATCGTGATTGCTGCGGCATTCGCCCGGCGGATCAATCAGCTTTGGCCCCAGCATCACGTGCTGGTGACCACCTCCCTGATACAGATCGTCATGCTCCATGAACTGGGTAGCGGGCAGGATGACATCCGCCATCATCGCGGTTTCGGTCATGAACTGCTCGTGCACGCAGGTGAACAGGTCCTCGCGCGCAAAACCGCGCTTGACGAGCCGCTGCTCAGGAGCCACGGAAACCGGATTCGTGTTCTGGATCAGCATGGCCGTGACCGGGGGCCCATGGCGGAGTGCTTCTGCATCGCCTGTGAGGACGCGGCCGATCTGCGACTGGTCAAGGTTGCGGACAGACGGATCGAACACATCGAGACCTTCGATCAGGCTCTTGTCCCAGCCATAGATCGCGCCGTTGTTGTGGAACGCGCCGCCGCCCTCATGGCGCCAGGCGCCGGTGACGGCAGCAATGCTGAGGGCTGCATGCATGTTCACGACGCCGTTGCGCTGGCGCGAAAAGCCGTAGCCAAGGCGGAAGAAAGTGTTCCGGACTGTTCCGACCAGATGGGCAAAGGCCTCGATCTCGGCGACGCTCAGGCCGGTAAT
Source organism: Hyphomicrobiales bacterium (assembly GCA_026400535.1). Taxonomy (GTDB): domain Bacteria; phylum Pseudomonadota; class Alphaproteobacteria; order Rhizobiales; family Beijerinckiaceae; genus Allobosea. The sequence goes on along the minus strand of JAPLOU010000052.1, from coordinate 43,835 downwards.
CGCGCTGGCCCAGTCCGGCGTACGGCTCCGAAGATGGGCTTCAAGCTCCGCTGGCACGTCCGTATACGTGACGAGATAGTCGCGGTCGGCCAGGCCGTCGCGAAACAGCACATGCATCACGGCGCAGGCGAGCGCGCCGTCGGTTCCTGGCTTCAGCACCAGACCAAGATCGGCCTGCTCGACCGTCGCGTTGCGGTAGATGTCGATGACGACGATCCTGGCCCCGTTTTCCTTCCGCGCCTTGATGGCATGGTGCATGACGTTGACCTGGGTGTGTACGGCATTGGTGCCCCAGATCACGATGCATCCTGCTTTGGCCATCTCGCGCGGATCGACCCCTGCAAGCTTGCCCGTGCCTGCGATGAAGCCGGTCCACGCCATGTTCGTGCAGATGGTGGAGTACTGGCCCGAGTACTTTTTCACATGGCGCAGGCGGTGGATGCCGTCGCGCATCACGAGGCCCATGGTGCCGGCGTAATAGTAAGGCCAGATGCTTTCGGCGCCATGCTTCGCCTCGGCCTCGAGAAAGGCCCTTGCGGTGAGATCGAGCGCCTCGTCCCACGAAATCTGCGTGAACTGGCCCGAGCCCTTCCGCCCGCCGCGCTTCAGCGGATGCAGCACCCTGTCCGGGTGATGGATCCGCTCGGCATAGCGCGCGACCTTGGCGCAGATCACGCCATCCGTGTAGCTCTGTTCGCGGTGCCCCCTGACCCGCCCGATCGTGCGGCCATCAAGAACCTCGACATCGAGCGAACAGGCCGACGGACAGTCATGCGGACAGACGGAGACGTGGCGGGCGATTTTCGGCTGTGCGTTCATGCCCCATGAATTGCAGCGGTGCGCGCGCAACGCAAGCCAGAACCGGCACCGGACACGAAAACGGCCGCCCTGCGGCGGCCATTGGTCATGCCGGAGCGTCGCTGCTCAGCCGACGATCTCGTTGCCTGCAAAGAACTGGGCGATCTCGATGGCCGCGGTTTCGGGCGCATCCGAGCCATGCACGGTGTTTTCGCCGACCGACAGCGCGAAGAGCTTGCGGATGGTGCCATCAGCGGCGTTGGCCGGGTTGGTGGCGCCCATGACCTCGCGGTACTTCGCAATCGCATTCTCGGCTTCGAGGACCTGGACAATGACCGGGCCCGAGGTCATGAACTCGCACAGTTCGCCAAAGAACGGGCGTGCCGCGTGGACGGCATAGAAGGTCTCGGCCTGGGCGCGGGTCATGAGGATGCGCTTCTGTGCCACGACCCTCAGGCCGGCAGCTTCGATCACGGCGTTCACGGCGCCTGTCAGATTGCGCTTGGTGCCATCTGGCTTGATGATCGAGAAGGTACGCTGGGGGGCCATGGACAAATCCTCTTGCAGGCAAAATCGGGGTGCGGCGCGCTTATAGCCGCCGCACACCATGCCCACAAGCGGCCAATCATGCCTCCGCTCAATGGTGGGTCAAGAAGGCCCGTGCCTCGCGCAGCGCCGTGGCGATCTGCTCGGGTGTCATCTCGAAAGCGAGTTCGGCGCGGCGCTCGGCAGCGGCGCGATAGCCCTGCATCAATGCGACGTTGAACCACTTATGAGCAGAGACCAAATCAATCGAATGGGAGCGTCCGCAAGCATAGCTCAGTCCCAGTTCGTAGTACGCTTCCCCCGACATTCCTAACGGAGAGCTCTCCATTTCATCAGCTGTTTCCATGATCTGACGTGCCATTGTCTATACCACCCTGAATTCTGTCTTTGGTTTCCTATGCCGACGGTTTCTTGTGCCGGTCATTGAGGATGAGCATGGGGGTCAGGTGCGAAAAAGCATCTAAAATACGCGCTAAATTGTCGGTAAACGACGGAAAGCCGCGCCATTGGATTCACGCACCGGAAACCGTCTTGTTCCGGAAAGCGTCATCATTTCAATGATTCAGGCTTGATTCATGCCTGTGACGGTTGACGGAGGATTCACCATGCGACGGATTGGCGTCTCACAGCTCTGTCAAGAGAATCGATGTCTCGGAGTGCGACACGCCCCGGATCGTGCGGATGTCTGCAATGGCCCGGTCGAGCGCAGCCAGATCGGTGGCGTTGAGTTCGACCACCTTGTCCCATCGCCCGTTGGTCGAGTAGATGCGCCGCACTTCAGGCACCCGTTTGAGCAGCCCCAGAACTGCCTTGGCGTCGCCCGAGCGGATCTCGAGTGAGGCCAGCGCCCGGACGGCCCCGGTTTCGGTGTCCGAGCGCAGCCTGATCGTGAACCCGAGCAGCACGCCTTGCGCAATGAGCTTGTCGATCCGGTTCTGGACGGTGGCGCGCGCGACCGACAGGCGCCGCGCCAGCGCGACAGCCGGCAGCCTCGCATCGGACCTGAGCAATTCGATCAGCCTGCGGTCAATCTCGTCGAGTTGTTTTTCGCCTGACACTTTGCATCTCCTGACTGGCATATCGCTATATAATGATCAAAATGTAAGATAATGCTGTCTTTATGTTGAGGCTCCCCCATAGCATGATCGGTTTGTTGCTCTCACGAACTGTCGACTGGACCGCCTCGATGCCCAAGGCCCATGCCTCACCCTCCTTTGTCTCGCTGCTCGGCATCCCGCTCGATCTCGGCGCGTCCGTGCGTGGCGCGGCGCTGGGGCCAGAGGCTTTCCGCATCGCCGGGCTGGCTGGTCATCTCGAAGGGCTGGGACATACCGTCCGCGACCATGGCGATGTGACGCCACTGGTGGGGCTTCCTGCCGGGTCGCAGCCGGGCGGCATCGGGCGACATGACGGCGCTGCCTTGGCCTGGACCCGCGCGATCCGTGAGCGTTCGCTCGAGCTGTTCGAGCAGGGCGGCCTGCCGATATTCCTGGGCGGAGACCACAGCCTGTCGATAGGCACGGTCAGCGCCGCGGCGGCCCATGCCAAGCGGACTGGGCGGAACCTCGTCGTGCTCTGGCTCGATGCGCATGCGGACTACAACACGCCTGCGACATCCCCGTCGGGGAACCTGCACGGCATGTCCGTGGCCTGCCTCACGGGGGAGCCTGCCCTGCATGGCCTGCTGCCCGGCTCGGCCGCGCCGACGATCGCGCATCGCGATGTACACCTGCTCGGCCTGCGCTCGATCGACAAGGACGAGCGCGAGGCGCTAGCGGCGGATGGCCTGAACTGCATTGACATGCGCATGATTGACGAGTTTGGCGTCGCGGCGTTGCTGCGGCAGGTGCTTGGCGGGCTCGATCCGGCAACCACGCATCTGCATGTCAGCTTCGATCTTGACCTGATCGATCCCGTCCTTGCCCCCGGCGTCGGCACACCGGTGCACGGTGGACTGACCTATCGCGAGGCCCACCTGATCATGGAGCTTCTGTACGAGAGCGGGCTCGTCCGTTCGCTCGACATCGTCGAACTTAACCCGTTTCTGGATGATCGCGGCAAGAGCGCCCATCTGGCCGTCGATCTGATCGGCAGCCTGTTCGGGCGGACGGTTCTGGCCAAGGCCTTGCCCGCCGCCCGCGCGCCGGTCCGGCGCCACGACGTTGCCTGAGCGGCAGCCATGACGATGCAGAACACCGATGTCATGACCATCGAGCGCACGCTAAGGGCCCATGATTACAAGCCGATCGATGTCGTGCTGGCGTGAGGCGAAGGCGTGTTCGTCTGGGATGTCAATGGCAAGCGCCATCTCGACGGACTGTCGGCCGATTCGGCAGTCAATCAGGGTCACGGCCACCCCGGAATCCTGGCCGCGATGATGAAACAGGCCGGCAAGCTGACGCAGATCTCGCGCGCGTTCCGCAATGACCAGCTGGCCCTGTTGTACGAGGAGATCGCCGGCCTGACTGGCTCGCACAAGGTGCTGCCGATGAACAGCGGCGCAGAGCCCGTCGAGCCGGCGGTCAAGTCCGTGCGCAAATGGGGCTACGCGGTCAAGGGCGTTCCGGCGAACAAGGCCAGGATCATCGTCTGCGCCGGCAATTTCCATGGGCGAACGCTCGGCATTGTCAGCTTCAGCACCGATCCGGCCGCCCGCAGTTCGTTCGGGCCTTTCGCGCCATGCTTCGTGAGCGTGCCGTTCGGCACGCGGCGGCGCTGGAAGCGGCGATCACGCCTGAAAAGGTAGCCTTTCTCGTCGAGCCAATTCCGGGGCGAGGCAGGGCTGATTATCCCGCCCGCAGGCGACGTCACGCGGGTGCGCAACCTGTGCACGCGGCCCAGCGTCGTCCTTGTGCTCGACGAGATCCAGACGGGTCTTGGCCGCACCGGCGCCTTGCTGGCCGAAGCCCATGAGGGCATCGAAGCCGACGTCACCCTGGTCGGCAAGGCCCTGTCTGGCAGGTTCTATCCCGTTTCGGCCGTGCTTTCGGACAGCGACGTGCTCGGCGTTCTGAGACCCGGGCAGCATGGCTCAGCCTTTGGCGGCAATCCGCTTGCCTGCGCCATCGCCTGTGCTGCGCTGCGCATAGTGACGGACGAAGACATGATGGCGAACGCTGCCTTGCAGGGCGAACGGCTGAAGCGCGCCCTGTCGAGCATCCGCAGCAGCATCATGCGCGATGTGCGCGGGCGCGGCGTGATGATCGCCGTGGAGCTTCATCCCGAAGCCGGCGGCGCGTAGCGTTCCTGGGCACTGCTCCAGGAGCGCGACGTCCTGGTCAAGGACACCCATTGACCACACACTCCGTATCTCGCCCCCACTGATGATCACCGCCGAGCAGACCGACTGGCTGGCCGGCGAGATCGAGGCCGTCCTGGCGCCGGACCTGTATGGTTCAGGCATCGGCGATGTCCCAGTAAAGTCCTGCCATGATCGCCAGACCCTCGCGGAACAGGACGGCGGGCACATGCTCGTCCGGCGCGTGCTGCGAGCAGCCCGGATAGGAGTGCGGCACCCAGATTGTCTTCAGCCCGAGCACATCGGCAAAGATGTCGTTCGGCAGGGCGCCGCCGAGATTGGGCAGGATCGCAGGTTTGATGCCCGTGGTCGCTTGCAGCGAGGCGCGGGCGACCTCCACCCATCGATCCTCCGGATCAAGCCGGGTTGCCCCGAAGACCTCATCACGTGCCGGGGTCACCTCGACCATGCCGAGCCCTTCGCGCGCCAAATGCCGCTTGATCGCAGGTATCACATCAGTGTGGTCGACATCGACCGTGAATCGCAACTGGCAGCGCGCGAAGGCCCGCGGCGGGATGGCGTTGACCGGCGCTTTCGGATCGCCCGTCTCAAAGGCCAGGACCTCGAAATTGCACCAGCCGAAGACCTTTTCAGCCCCGGTCAACCCCGGCTCACCCCACCACGGCTCGAGCGCCGGCCCATCGGGCCCGCCATCGACGACAAGCCCCTCCAGCGCCCTGCGCACCGAGGGCGGAATACCGTTCTTCGGAACCAGTTCCGGTATGCGGATCTGGCCATTTGCGCCGACAATGCGGCTGATCGCGTGCGCAAGGACGATGCCAGGATTCGAGATAAGCCCACCCCAGTTGCCGGAATGATGCCCGCCGGCACGGGCGTTGATGGTGAGGTTGAGCTGTAGTGCGCCGCGTGCGCCAAGAAAGATCGTCGGCCGCTCCGCCGACAGGCGCGGCCCGTCCGACGCGATCAGAAGATCGGCCTTGAAGGCGTCCGTATGTTGGGCGCACAGGTCGCGCAAGCCCGGCGAGCCGGTTTCCTCGCCGGTTTCGATCAGATAGCGGACATTGAAGCCGAGCTTCCCGCGCGTGGCCAGCACAGCGCTCAGCGCCGCCATGTTGACGCTGTGCTGACCCTTGTTGTCGGCGACGCCACGCCCGTACCAGCGGCCGTCGATTTCGGTCAGCGCCCAGGGATCGAGCCGGTCACGCCAGCGTCCTTCCATGCCGAGGACGGTGTCGCCATGGCCGTAGCCAAACACGGTCAAGAGGGCAGGATCCTCGATGCGTTCGGCCAGCAGGAACGGCCCCTTCGACTTCGGATGGGTGAGCACGCGGTTGGTGAACCCCATCGCCGTGAAAGCCGGGATCATGTTGCCGTGGATGTACTCAGCCAGCGCCGGCCCAGATGTCGCGCTCTGGCTTTCGGTCGGGATTGCGACGCGGGCGGCCAGATCACGGCGAAATGACCCGTCATCGAAATGATCGGTGGCGCGGGCGATTGCAGCGGCGCGGGACAGCGGTTTCATCGGACACATGCCCCCAAAGGTTCGACGTCGACCTTGACATCGATCGACTGGCCGCCAGAGCCGATGATGACGCCGTCAATCGGCGAAACATCGGCATAGTCGCGGCCCCGCGCGACGATAATGTGGTCATTGCCGGCCATGATGCCGTTCGTCGGGTCGAGCCCGACCCAGCCGAGCCCGTCGCCGCACCAGACCGAAACCCAGGCATGGGTCGCGTCCGCGCCTTCAAGCCGCTTTTCGCCGGGTGGCGGAATGGTGCGCAGATAGCCACTGACATAGGCCGCCGGCAGGCCCAGGCCGCGCAATCCCGAGATCATGACATGGGCGAAATCCTGGCAGACCCCGCGCTTGTTCTCGAAGGCCTGCGCCAGTGGCGTTGAGACCACTGTCGCCTTCGGATCGTAGACGAAATCCGCCTTGATCCGGTGCGTGAGTTCGGTGGCAGCTTCCAGCATGCCCCGGCCCGGGCTGAAGCTCTTTGCCGCGTACGCCACGGGCCCCGGCTCAACCGGGACTGACCGGCTCTGGTAGAGGAAGTGCACCGGAGAAGACGGCTCAAGGCCGCCATGTTCGACCGCGTCACGCCGCACCACTTCCCACGGCTGCGACAGGTCGAGCCCCGCAAGGCCATGCTGCGACACGTCCACCAGCGAGGTCACGGACACGCTGAGGGCCCTGTGCGGCTGCTCGATGGTGAGCGTTGTCACACGGTTCCCGAAAAAACAGATGCTGTCGCGCCGCTCGGAAGCCTCCGGTGTCAGCCTGAGCTCCGACGAGATGACGGTCTGGCCGGGCTCCTCGCGCGGGAACATCCTCAGCACGCAGCGCGCGAATGGAACCGCAGTGTTGTAGGTATAGGTGGTGATATGCCGTATGTTGTAAAGCACGAATGTCTCACGCTTTCCGGCCAGGCGCGTCGATGCCGGCCTGCAGGAAGTAGCGGTTGGCGACGGCTTCCGAGAGGTTCATCAGCCGCTGCTCGATGGCGAGCACGAAGCTCCTGTCGACCTGGTCGGTGCGCGAGGTGGCGATGTCAGACGCCAGCTTGAGCGAAAGCCGCCGCGGCGCTTCCATCAAACCGTCATCGCGCATCTTCGGCAAGGCCGCGACCTCGGCATCCAGCCGCGCGATCTGGAACGCCACCGAGCGCGGGTTGTATTCGTCGAACAGCACCATGTCGATGACCGGGTGGAAGGCGAGGCCGACCAGGTAGCGCGAGCGGTAGGTGATCTGGGAATCGATCAGGTCGAGCATCACATCGAGGCTCTCGGCGGAGGCGGTCGCCTCCCCGAATTGCCGGGCAAAGCGGCAGGTCGTGATCGCCCGCTCGATGCGGCGGCCGATTTCGAGGAAGCGCCAGCCATCGCCACGGTTCATGTTCTCTTCGGCCAGGCCGGCGAAGGCAGCGAGCGCGCGCAAGGCGCGGTCGGCGGTCTCATAGCCCTCGCCTTCGGTCGGCAGATCGTCGTTGCTGCGCTCGATGCGGCGGGTCAGATCGCCGATGAGGCGCCAGGCGTCCACCGAAAGGCGCTCACGCGTGACCGATGCGGTCCGCTTGGCCTCGCGGATGCAAGCCGCCGCAGAGCCGTAGTGATCCAGCCCGTGCAGCGCGGCAAAAGCCTGCCGCAAAGGCGGCGTCCGTGCGCCGGGCGCAGCCCCCCAAGCGACCAGCAGGCCGCTGAGCCGCTTCACTGCCTCCTGCTGGCCCGGAAGCCGTGCGTCGGCGTCGATCATGCGCCCGAGCAGGGTCCGTGTCAGGCGCAGGACGCCTTCGGCGCGTTCGAGATAACGCCCGAGCCAGAACAGGTTGTCAGCCACGCGGCTGGGCAGGTTCCCGACCAAACGGCGGATCTGGATCTGGTCCGGTGGCGGCAGCAGCGTGACCTGCGCGACAGGCTTTTCAGAGAGAACCCAGACGTCTGACGAGCGCGCGCCCTCGCGCATGGTGACCGCCCGCGCGTCGAGACGGTCCGATGTGCGGCAGAAGCCACCTGGCATGACGCGCCAGCCGTCGGGCGTCGCGGTGGCATAAACACGCAAGGCGAAGGGCCTCGGCTCCAGCGAGCTGTCGTCGCGCAGCACCGGCATCGTGGAAATCTTCACCACCTCCTGGGCAACGTAGTCCATGCCCCGGGTCTTGATCGCAGCGATGATTCCGGCGCGGGTCTGCTCATCCTGTTCGGACATGAGCAGATGGTCGCTCTCGCTGGCATCGATCAGGTCGCTGCGAAACGCCGGCGCGATGGCCAAATCATTGATGCGGTCAAGGACCTGCTGCCGCTCCTCGGCCTGTCCACACCACCAGGTGGCGACGTTCGGGAGCAGCAGCCTCTCGCCAAGCAGCTTGCGGCTCAGCCGCGGCCGGAAACTCATCAGCGCGCGCGACTCGACCACGCCCGAGCCAGGGCTGTTGGCGACCACCACGTTGTCCTGCCGGATCGCATGCAGCAGGCCCGCCACCCCGAGACGCGAGGCGGCATTCAACTCCATCGGGTCCGAATAATCGCCATCGATCCGGCGCCAGATGACATCGGCGCGCTTGAGGCCTGCAATGGTGCGCACATGCACGCGGTCGTCCCGCATGACCAGATCGCCGCCTTCGACGAGGAGGAAGCCGAGATAGCGCGCGAGATAGGCCTGTTCGAAATACGTCTCGCTGAGTGGTCCAGGCGTGAGCAGGCAGATGCGCGGGTCGGACCGGCGCGCGCCCGAGACGAGACCGGCCCTGAAGCCCTGAAAAAAACTCGCCAACCGCTCGACATTGAGCGCGCGATAAAGGTCGGGGAAGGCCCGCGCCATCGCAAGGCGGTTCTCCAGTGCGTAGCCGACGCCCGAGGGCGCCTGTGTTCGGTCGCCGAGCACCCACCAGCTTCCGTCAGGCCCACGCCCGAGATCGCAGGCGTAGATCTGCAATTGCTGCCCTTCAGGCCCGAGCGCTCCCCTCATCGGGCGCAGGAAATCGGGACTACCGGCGACGGCCGCCGCCGGCAAGGCGCCTTCCGAGATCAGGCGGCCCGGTCCGTAAAGGTCCCGCAGCACCGCTTCAAGAAGACTTGCGCGCTGGACCACCCCGGCTTCGATGGCGCGCCACTCGGGTTCGCTGATGGGCAGCGGCATATGGCTCATGGGCCAGGAGCGCTCGCCTGAAAGCATGTCTTCGAGCGAGGATTCTGCTCGGATGCGGTAGGAGACGCCAGCGTCTGCCAGGTGCCGGTCGGCAACGGCCTTGCGGCGCGTCATCTCCTCGGGAGTCACATTGGTCCACTCGTCGAGCAGCGCCTCCCATTGCGGACGGATGGTTCCGTCGGGTGTGACGAGTTCATCATGCACGCCGGCCAGCGGCCGGTAGGACCGCAGCAGGTGGTCCCGGCGGGCGGCCTTGGTGCGCTGGGATTCGGCCAGACGGGTGTTGGGCATGCCTTGTCAGACCCCGACCGGCCGACGCAGGTCAAGCGTCAGCGGAAATTCACCTGTGATTTCCACGGGCGGAGGCGTGAACTGGCCAGCTGTATGGCCGATGTTCTCGAAGCGCGCCAGCCGGCGCGCCTCCGCCTCATAGGAATTGACCGGCAAGGTGTCATAGCTTCTGCCGCCCGGATGGGCTGCGTGATAGACGCAGCCGCCCAGCGAGCGCCCGACCCAGAGATCGACAATGTCGAACGTCAGCGGCGCATGCACCGGGATCACCGGGTGAAGTCCAGCAGCCGGTTGCCAGGCCTTGTAGCGGACGCCACCCGCACGGGCGTTGCCGGCCACCTCGGCCAAGGGCACGCGGCGGCCGTTGCAGGTGATGACATGACGGCCGGGCACGAGACCGGACCCCTTGACCTGCAGCCGTTCGACCGAGGAATCGACATAGCGCACGGTGCCGCCGATGGCGCCCGTTTCGCCCATGACATGCCACGGCTCAAGCGCCTGACGCAGTTCCAACGTGACGCCGCCATGTCTGACCTCGCCATAGAAGGGAAAGCGGAACTCATGCTGGGCCTGGAACCAGACCGGATCGAAGGCGTAGCCGGCGCGGCCAAGATCGGCGAGCACGGCGCTGAAATCGGCCTTGACGAACTCCGGCAGCATGAAGCGGTCATGCAGGGTCGTGCCCCAGCGCACGAGCGGGCCAACCTGAGGCTCGCGCCAGAACCAGGCCACAAGCGCGCGGACCAGCAGTTGCTGCGCCAAAGACATGCGCGCATCAGGCGGCATTTCGAAGGAGCGGAACTCGACGAGGCCAAGCCTGCCGGTCGGCCCATCAGGGGAGTAGAGCTTGTCGATGCAGATTTCCGAGCGGTGCGTGTTGCCCGTCACATCGATCAGCAGATTGCGGAACAACCGGTCGACCATCCATGGCGCAACATGGCCGGCACCGGGCATCGGCACGTGCGCCATGGCGATCTCGAGTTCGTAGAGCCCGTCATGCCGGGCCTCGTCGACGCGCGGCGCCTGGCTGGTCGGGCCGATGAACATGCCCGAGAACAGGTATGACAGCGATGGGTGCCGTTGCCAGTACAGGACAAGCGATTTCAGCAGGTCTGGGCGGCGCAGGAAGGGGCTGTCAGGCGGACTTGACCCGCCGATGACCACATGGTTGCCGCCGCCCGTTCCGGTGTGTCGGCCATCGATCATGAACTTGTCGCAGCCGAGGCGCGATTGGCGCGCGTCCTCATACAGCCCCTTGGTGATGGCGACGCAGTCTGACCAGGTGGCTGCCGGCTGAACGTTGACCTCGATCACGCCCGGGTCCGGCGTGACCTTGATCACCTCGATCCTCGGGTCATAGGGCGGGGCGTAGCCCTCGATGTGAACCGGTGTGCCTGTCGCCTTCGCGGCTGCCTCGACCGCAACCAGCAGGTCGAGATAGTCTTCGACCTTCTCGACCGGCGGCATGAACACACATGGAATGCCGTCGCGCATCTCGACGCTGAGCGCGGTGCGGACGCTCGCGGCCAACAGGTCTTGCTCGACACGTTGCTGCCGCTCAACAACGCGCTGGTCCGAGGCGATGAAGCTCAGCACCGCACCCTCCTCTGGGGTCTGGCCGCCGACCTCCCGCAAGCCATGATCCGGATCGGGCCTCGGCAGCGGCGTGCGTGGCTCGAGCGGGTCCTGGGGATGCACATGCGGAAAGGCCGAGGGCGGCACCCAGGGCAATGAACCGAGCGGCAGGCGGTAGCCGACCGGCGAGTCGCCCGGCACCAGAAACAGCTTGCCACGGCGCAGGCCCCAGCGCTCCGACTTCCAGCGCCGGTCTGTCGCCGCCGCCTGCCAGCGCTGCACCGGCAGCACATAACCCGATGCGACGTTCAGGCCGCGCTCGAAGGTGCGGACCATCCTGGCGCGTTCTTCCGGGTCGGCGAGCCTGGGATTCATCGGGTCGACATTGGGCGGAAGCTGGCCTTCCTGCAGGATCCAGTGCGCCGGATCCTCGAAGGCGGGAACGACGTAATCGGCCTCGATGCCGAGATTGCGGGCGACATGAAGCGTCAGTTCCTTGGCGGGGCCGGATTCGGCGCTCGACTTCTGCGGCGCTTTCGGCTCCGGCGCGATCAGGCTCATGTCGCGCCAGATCGGGACGCCATCCTTGCGCCAGTACAGGCCGAAGGCCCAGCGCGGCAGGGTCTCGCCGGGATACCACTTGCCTTGCCCGTAGTGCAGAAAGCCCCCCGGGGCGAACCGGTCCCGCAGCCGCCGGATCAGATCATCGGCGCGGGCGCGCTTCTGCGGGCCGACCGCCGCCGTGTTCCATTCCGCCGCCTCGTAGTCGTCGATCGACAGGAAGGTGGGCTCGCCGCCCATGGTCAGGCGAACATCCTGCGCTTCAAGGTCGCGGTCGACCCGCTGGCCGAGCGCGTCGAGGCTGGACCACGCCTCCTTTGAGAACGGCAGAGTGATCCGCGGAGCCTCGCGCACCCGGGTCACCTTCATGTCGAAGGCGAACGAGGTATTGGCATTGCCCATCAGCGAGCCGCTGACCGGGGCGGCGGAACGATAATGCGGCGTGGCAGCGACCGGCAGATGGCCCTCCCCGCAGAGCAGCCCGGAGGTCGGGTCCATGCCGATCCAGCCTGCGCCAGGAATGTAGACCTCGACCCAGGCGTGCAGGTCGGTGAAGTCCTTGTCGGTGCCCTTCGGCCCTTCCAGCGGGTCGATGTCGGCGGTGAGCTGGATCAGGTAGCCCGAGACGAAGCGGGCCGCCATGCCCAGATGCCGCAGGATCTGCACCATCAGCCAGCCGGTGTCACGGCAGGAGCCGGAGCCAAGCGTGAGGGTTTCCTCGGGTGTCTGCACCCCCGGCTGCATGCGGATGGTGTAACCGATCATGCGCTGAAGCTGTGCGTTCAGATTGACGACAAAATTGATGGTGTTGGTCGGCTCACGCGGGATCGTGGCAAGAAAGGCCGCGAGCTTCGGGCCCGTGATTTCAGCCAACAGATAGGGCGCAAGCTCCTCTTTCAGGTCGGTGGGGTAGCTGAAGGGGAACATCTCTGCATCGCTTTCGACGAAGAAATCGAACGGGTTGATCACGGCCAGATCGGCAATGAGATCAACCTCGATGCGGAATTCCGTCACCGGTTCGGGAAAGACGAAGCGCGCCAGCCAGTTGCCGCTCGGGTCCTGCTGCCAGTTGACGAAATGCTGGGCCGGTGTGACCTTGAGCGCATAGCTTTGGACGCGCGTGCGGCAGTGCGGCGCCGGACGGAGCCGGATGATCTGGGGACCCAGCATCACCGGCTGGTCGTAGGTGTAATGCGTGACGTGCTGGATCGCGGCGATAACAGCCAAGGGCTCACCCTTCGGGTATCTCGAGAAGTTGGCGGACGATAGCCTCCGTTGCCGGGGATAGGAAGCGATGTTGTGGTTGTTTTGCAGGCATGGGGAGTGACAACCTGCATGGCGAGGCGGCCACGCGGGCGCAGCGACGCACTTCAGGTTCAGCCAGGCAACAGCGGAGCCAGCCCTGACTCATCCTTGAGGGCAACGCCGCTGGCACCACGCCGCCTGGCTTCGGTGATCAGCCACAGCAGGCGGCTCGCTGCGTCCTCCAGGGGCAATCCACCATCCTTGATGTTGGAGACGCAGTTGCGGTCCGCGTCTGTGCTGACGCCCGGCTTGGTGGCATGCGTGAAATAGGCGCCGAGGCTGTCAACAGCAGACAGGCCTGGCCGCTCGCCGATCAGCATCAGGACGGCGCGGGCCTTCAGCAGAAGCGCAATGTGGTCGCCCAGCGCCACACGCGCCTGTGTAGCGATCACGAACGGGGCGAGCGACAGGCACGCCGCGCGGGCCAGATCGGCAATTCGGAGGGCAAGCGGGGCAGCATGGGCCTGCACAGCCGTGGCCGAGAGACCATCGGCGATGATGATGACCAGATCGACCGGATCGCCTGCCGCATCAGAGAGCGCCAGGGCGGTGGCCTCGTCTGGATGCCGGCCGAGATCGGGGCGACGCAGATAGGTGTCGCGCGACGGTGCGGCGCTTGACGCGAGCAGGACATCCGGGCCAAGCGCCCGCGCGATGACCTCGACATCCAGCGCCGCATGCACCGCGTCGCGGGCTTTCGCATGGGCAAGCTGAAAAGCCAGAACCTCGGATAAGGCCAGCCCCTGCCCGGCGCGCGGCAACCCGATCCGGGCCGGCGTTGTGGCCTTCAGCGCGCTCCAGCGATCAGGTGCGCCGGGCACTTTGCTCATGACGCGGCGCCTTCCAATCGGGTGATCAGGGCGGGCATCACTGAGGGCGGCGCGATCCGGCCGCCTTCGCCCGTGATGCCCATGCGTATCAGCCAGGACGCGAACTCCGGAGCACGTTTCAGGCCGAAAACCTCCCGCAGGTAGAGGGCGTCGTGAAAGGACGTCGACTGGTAATTCAGCATCACGTCGTCCGCGCCGGGCACGCCCATGATGTAGGTCACGCCCGCCGCCGCCAGCAGGGTCATCAGCGTGTCCATGTCATCCTGATCGGCTTCGGCGTGGTTGGTGTAACAGACGTCGCAACCGAGCGGCAGCCCGAGCAGTTTGCCGCAGAAATGGTCTTCCAGCCCGGCGCGGATGATCTGCTTCCCATCGTAGAGATACTCCGGCCCGATGAAGCCGACGACAGTGTTGACAAGCAGCGGGCGGTAGCGGCGCGCGACGCCATAGGCCCGCGCCTCGAGCGTCTGCTGGTCAACGCCATGATGCGCACCAGCGGACAGGGGCGTGCCCTGCCCGGTTTCGAAGTACATCACATTGTCGCCGAGCGTTCCGCGCCGCAGGGCCCGGGCGGCGTCACAGGCCTCATCAAGCATCGCCAGTGTCACGCCAAAGGACGCGTTGGCACCTTCGGTCCCGGCGATCGACTGGAAAACCAGATCGACCGGTGCGCTGCGATTGATCAGCTCAATCGTGGAGGAAACATGTGTCAGAACACAGCTTTGCGTGGGGATCTGATGTGTTTGAATCAACTCGTTCAGCACCTGATTCAACTGCAGAAGCTGCGGCAGCGAGTCGGTCGCCGGATTGACGCCAATTGTGGCATCGCCTGCGCCCAGAAGGAGCCCGTCGATGGTCGATGCGGCGATGCCAGCAAGGTCATCGGTGGGATGGTTGGGCTGGAGCCGGACGGCCAGCGTACCCGGCAGGCCGATGGTGTTGCGGAAACGGGTGACCACACTGCATTTCCGTGCCACCAGAATGAGGTCCTGATTGCGCATCAGTTTCGAGACCGCAGCAGCCATTTCCGGGGTGAGGCCCGGAGCGAGCGCCGACAGGGCCGTCGTTGTCGCCTCCCCGGACACAAGCCAGTCGCGCAGGCCGCCCACGGTGAGGCTCGCCACGGGCGCGAAGGCGGACGCGTCATGGCTGTCGATGATCAGACGCGTGACGTCATCACGCTCGTAAGGAACGACCGCCTCGCTGAGAAAGCGCGACAGCGGCACATTGGCCAGCGCATGCTTCGCGGCGACATGCTCCTCGGCGCTTGCTGCAGCGATTCCGGCCAGCATGTCCCCGGACCGCGGCGGCGTGGCGCGGGCCAGCAGCGTCTTCAGATCAGCAAAAACATGGCGCGTCCGGCCGACGGTATGGTGGAACATGGCGGTCATCATGCACGGAGTGCGCCGTCATGGCGAGGGTCAGCGAATCCATTCAGTTGCGTTGACCCTTGGATTCTCATCGTGAGCTTGTCGAAGGATGGCTTCCAGCAGATCCAGCTCCAAAGCTCATCCTTTGACGGGCTCAGGATCAGGATGTGTGGCTGTGGCACGAGCCTGGATTGCTTCGCTGCGCCTGGGATGACGATCACAATTTCAGCTTGAAGCCGTCATGGCTTCTTGCAAAGCCGAGCCGTTCGTAGAAGCGGTGCGCGGCGAGGCGCTTCTTGTTCGACGTCAACTGCAAGGTTGCTGCACCGGCAGCCCTCGCCTCGTTGATCGCATGGGCGACCATGCGTGCGCCGATGCCGCCGCCACGCCGTTCGGGCCGGACATGCACCGACTCCATGGTGGCGCGTGTGCGCCCTCCTCCGACCAGGCCGGGCGTCAGCGTGAGCTGGAAGGTACCGACGACCTGGCCCCCGCCCGTGGTCAGACCGCGCGTGCTGTCGAGCGGCGCGGCATCGGCCACCGCGACATAGAGCCGGTTGACCGGGCTGGCGAGAATGGCCCGCATCGCCCGCTCATAGCCCGGCCGGTTGCTGTCATCCCAACCGTCGCCATGGCCGCCCATGTCGTCGGCCATGTAGATGCGCACGATGTGTTCGAGATCGCCGAACAGGGCGCGCCTTATCGTCAGCGATGTCATACAGCCTGCGACGCTTTGGGCAGCAACTGGTCATGGGGCCTGAAGCCCGGCTGCGCTCCCATGCGCGCCATCCACGCGCTCAGGTTCCCATACTGTGCGAGAATGAAGCCGCCAGCCGGAGCGTAGGAGACGACGCCATAGATGTCGATATCAGCGATGGTCATGCCCTTGCCGACCAGCCACTCGCGACCCTCGAGATGATCATCGAGGACCTTCAGGGCAATGTTCCCCTCTGTGAAATGCATCTCGACGACAGGCTGGCCAGCCGAGCGGATGCCGAGGCGCTGGGCACGCATGCGGTAGACGTGCATCGCCAGCCGGTCGAAGTCCCAGAACATCCATTCACGTGCCTCGATCTTCTCCTGCGGCGAGCCGCCACCGAACTTGCCGAGCTGGTCCACGAGATATTCGAGGATCGAGGCGGATTGGCACAGTTGCAGGCCGGTCTTGCTGTCTTCCAGCAGCGGCACCTGTCCGTAGCGCTGTTTGGCGAGGAAGCCAGGCTGCTTGTGTTCGCCGGCACGCAGATTGACATGCTTGTAGTTGAAGCTCTCGCCGGCCAATGCCAGCATCAGCCCGACCTTGTAGGTCGGACCCGAGAGCCAGATGCCGTGAAGTGTGAATCGCGCGGCCATGGGCGTTCTCCCTTGGTGCTCCGGAACCAAGCGTGCATGGAACCCAGTTGCGCACGGACCGTCAAGGCGCGCGGCCATGTGATTCCGGCAGCGGTCAAAGCGTGGCGATCAGGCGTCCGGTGCGGCGGCCGCCATGGCGCGGGCGGCAGCAAACAGCGCGAGCAATTGAATGGCCTTGCCGTTTCGGACGCGCCAGAGGTGGATCATCACCTCGCAGGCCCTGCCGGTCGCCTTGTTCGTCGACTTGCAGGTGTCGACCATCGCAACACGGTTGCGGCACTCAAAGGTCTTGGGGAGGCAGAAGAGCATGACCCATTCGGCAAGAACTGGCGGACATGCAATGCGCGGGCTCCTCGCGCGAATGTCACGTGCGGGCAAAGGACTGCCCTCCCCTTCATTGCTCACGCTGGTCAACCGGATCCGTTCGCTGGCGAGGGCGAGCCACGCCTGATCGGCTGCTTCCAACTGATCCACCGGCACCGGTATAGCCATTGATCACCTGGATGACAGCGGAACTGACAGTTTTGGAGCCAATGATCGAAGACATCATGCGGCGACAAGCGTCTAATGTGCGACGCATTGCCTACGCTACGGCTGACTCGATGCAATCGAAAGCAATGCACAAGCCCGTCGCCGGGCGCTTATTGGCGACCCGGCGCCCTCTTTGCGTCGCGATGCTCTTGACGTCTTGAGTGCCCGCGCGAACTGGTTGCCCGAGGCCATCAGCCCAAGCCGAGCTTCCGCGCAAGAATCTCGTTGACCGCTGCCGGGTTGGCCTTGCCGCCGGACGCCTTCATCACCTGCCCCACGAACCAGCCGGCCATTGTGGGCTTGGCCTTCGCCTGTTCCACCTTGTCGGGGTTGGCGGCGATGACCGCGTCGATAACCTTCTCAATGGCGCCGGTATCGGTGACCTGCTTCATGCCGCGCGCTGCGACGACGGCGCGTGGATCTCCGCCTTCGGTCCAGATGATCTCGAACAGCTGTTTGGCGATGCTCCCCGAAATGACGCCTTCTCCGATCAGATCGACAATGCCGCCGAGCTGGTCCGCGCTCATCGGCGAAGCGGTGACATCCTTGCTTTCCTTGTTGAGGCGTCCAAAGAGTTCGTTGATCACCCAGTTGGCGGCTGTCTTGCCATCCCGCCCCTTGGCCACGGCCTCGAAGAAGTTCGCCTGCTCGTGCTCAGCCACAAGGACAGCAGCATCATAAGGGCTCAGGCCATACTGACTGGCCAGACGCGCCTTCTTCGCGTCGGGCAGTTCCGGCAGGCCAATCTTCAGCGTCTCGACAAAGGCGTCATCGAACTCGAGCGGCAGTAGGTCGGGATCCGGGAAATAGCGGTAGTCGTGCGCCTCTTCCTTGGAGCGCATGGAGCGCGTCTCGCCCTTCGCAGGGTCGTAGAGCCGGGTTTCCTGATCGATCGTGCCGCCATCTTCCAAAATGCCGATCTGGCGGCGGGCCTCGACATCGACCGCCTGCCCGATGAAGCGGATCGAATTCACGTTCTTGATCTCGCATCGCGTGCCGAAGGGCTCGCCGGGCTTGCGCACCGAGACGTTGACGTCGGCGCGCAGGTTACCCTTCTCCATGTCGCCATCGCAGGTGCCGAGATAGCGCAGGATGGTGCGAAGCTTGGTGACATAGGCCTTCGCTTCGTCGGCGGAGCGCAGGTCGGGCCGCGAGACGATTTCCATGAGGGCCACGCCCGAGCGGTTGAGGTCGACGAAACTCATCGTCGGATGCTGGTCATGCAGAGACTTGCCAGCATCCTGCTCCAGATGCAGCCGCTCGATTCCGACAGTGATGCTCTGGGTCGGCGTGACATCGACCATGATCTCGCCCTCGCCCACGATCGGGCTCTTGTACTGGCTGATCTGGTAGCCCTGCGGCAGATCAGGATAGAAATAGTTCTTGCGGTCGAACACCGAGCGATTGTTGATCCGGGCATTGAGGCCAAGGCCGGTGCGCACCGCCTGCTTGACGCATTCCTCGTTGATCACCGGCAGCATGCCCGGCATGGCGGCGTCGACGAGGCTGACATGGCTGTTGGGTTCGGCGCCGAAGGCGGTTGACGAGCCGGAAAACAGTTTGGCCCGCGAGGTCACCTGGGCATGAATTTCAAGCCCGATGACAATCTCCCAATCCCCCGTCGCGCCCTTGATGCGCTGTTTCGGGTCTGCGGCTCGGACATGGGCGTTCATGGCGGGCGATCTGTCTGGAGGGGACGGGTTGAGACTGACTAGTGGTTCAAGGTCGCGGCATCAAGTGTCACGCACAAGGCCGATCCGCGCCAGAAGCGCGCTGCGCTGGTGCATGAACGCGCCATAGGTGCAACACAGGCCCGCCATGCCGACGAACCAGGATTGCCACATCCCGTGCGACACCGCCCAGACCGCCAGGATGCCGGCCATAAGGGTGATGAACATCTGGCCGCTCGCGCCGCCAATGCTGCGGATCATCCGGGCGATGGACAGGATCAGCAGCGACAAGACGGCAGCGCCGACCAGCCCGGTATCGACCCAGACCTGAAACACAAAGGAGTGCGGATGGTTAGGCCGCATCATGGCACCGGTCTCCGGATTGACATTGCCGACCTCCCGCACGAATTCGATGCCGTTGCCGATCCAGGGTGACTGCCAGATGAAGTCGAGCATCGAGCGCCAGATCAGCATGCGTTCAGTGACGGTGCCCTGATTGAGGTCCCACAGAAAGCTCTCACGAAACCAGCCATAGGCGCGACCGAAGACCAGCGGCGTGAACATCACAACCAGGGCCGCACCAAGGCCGGTCACCTTCACGGCCAGATTCAGATTAATCAGCGCCAGCGCCTGTACCAGCGAGATCAAGAAAAAGGAAAGCTGCGCGGATTGGCTTTCCGACGCGAATACCACGAGGCCGGTGAGCGCATAGAGCGGCACAGACCACAGCAGGCACTGGCGCCAGGATCGTGCCATCTGCCGGATTGCAAAAAAGCTAAGTGGCAAGAGAAGCACCGCCAACACCGCCGCCCGGTTAAAATGCCAGACCATGGTCAATCGCGACCCGCCGATCGCCGACAGGTCGAGCCAACGCCAAACAAACAGCAAGAGGACAGCTTGGAAGACCGCATGCAGACAGAAAAAGTAGCTCCAGAACCAGCGCCCGTTGAAGCCCATCCGGACAGTCAGCAGCAGCGTGACCACGACAGACAGCAGACAAAACGCAAAGGCGCCGAGGGGCATCCAGCCCGCGGCCGGGCTGGGCGCCAGTCCGTTGCGAAACAGCACCCAGGCGAGCATGGCCAGCAAAAGCAGCACCGGAGCTGCATGGATCCTGACCGCATCGAACGGCTGGCCGGACGAGGGCTGCTCCGGCCACACCAGCAGCATCACCACAGCGAGCGCAGCAGGAAGCCAGGTCAACGCCTGCGGTGCCAGCATGGCGAACAGCGCCACGAACGCCAGGCCGGCGGCGACCGCCCCATCGCGCAGGTTCATCTCGCCCGGCATGACCGTCCCACAAGGCGCCAAGGCCGGTCCGTCATGTGCCTGCAGCCTCGAACCTGGTTCTGATCCAGCCACTGCCAAGCGCCAGTGCGCCAAACACCGCCGCAGCCGCCAGAAGGAGCAGAGGCCGCGCCTCGGGCTCCCCCTGCATGGACTGGACAAACGCCAGAACGACCAGCAATCCCCCCGTTAGCCAGCACAGGGCGGTCATCACCGTGAGGCAGGCCACCGCCATGGAGCGGGCGAAGATCATGCCCACCAGCGCGACGGGATCGGAAACCGTCCCGCCGCCTGCTCGATGACCTCGGAGAGGGCAAACAGCGTTTCCTCGTCGAAGGGCCGCCCGATCAACTGCAATGCAAGGGGCAATCCCTGCCTGTCGCGACCGGCCGGGACCGCGATGCCTGGCAGGCCCGCCATGTTCACAGTGACCGTGAAAATGTCATTGAGGTACATCTCAACGGGGTCAGCAGAGCCCTTCTCGCCGATGCCGAAGGCGGCGGAGGGCGTCGCCGGCGTCAGGATGGCGTGGACGCCGGCGGCGAAGATATCCTCGAAATCCTTCTTGATCAGCGTCCGCACCTTCTGCGCGCGCAGATAGTAGGCATCGTAATAGCCTGCCGAGAGCACATAGGTGCCGATCATGATGCGGCGTTTGACCTCGCGACCAAAGCCGGCGGCGCGGGTCTTCTCGTACATGTCCGCGATGTCGCGGCCCTGTTCGCGCAGGCCGTAGCGCACGCCGTCATAGCGTGCGAGGTTTGACGAAGCCTCGGCCGGGGCGACGATGTAATAGGCTGGCAGCGCATACTTGGTGTGCGGCAGCGAGATGTTGACGATCTCGGCGCCAGCGGCTTTCAGCCAGTTGATGCCGTCCTGCCAGAGCTTTTCGATCTCGGCGGGCATGCCAACGATGCGGTACTCTTTCGGGATGCCGATCTTCATGCCCCTGACCGAGCGACCGATGGCCTTCTCATAGTCCGGCACGGCGATGTCGACCGAGGTCGTGTCCTTGGGGTCATGGCCCGACATCGAGCGCAGCATCACGGCGCAATCGCGCACGGATTTTCCGATCGGGCCTGCCTGATCGAGCGAGGATGCGAAGGCGACGATGCCCCAGCGCGAGCAGCGGCCATAGGTCGGCTTGATGCCGACCGTTCCGGTAAAGGCCGCAGGCTGGCGGATCGAGCCACCGGTGTCGGTGGCGGTGGCGGCAAGGCACAGGTTTGCGGCGACGGCGGACGAGGAGCCACCCGAGGAGCCGCCCGGCACAAGATAGGTGCCCTCGATGCCGGCGCTGCCGACGTCCATGTTGGAGCCCTCGCGCCGCCACGGATTGATGACATTGCCAAAGCAGGAGGTCTCGTTGGACGAGCCCATGGCGAACTCGTCATTGTTCAGCTTGCCGAGCATCACGGCGCCGTCGCGCCAGAGCTGGCCGGTGACAGTGGATTCGTAAGTCGGCACGAAATTGCCGAGGATGTTCGAGCAGGCCGTGGTCCGTGTGCCGGCCGTGCAGTACAAGTCCTTGATTCCCAGCGGAAGCCCTTCGAGCGCGCCGCCCTCGCCCTTCGCCAGTTTCGCGTCCGAGGCGGCGGCCTGTTTCAGCGCGATCTCCGGTGTCTCGAGCACATAGGCATTGAGCAGCCGTGCGTCTTCAACGGCGGCGATATGCGCCTTGGCCAGTTCTGTCGCGCTGAAGGCCTTTGCGCGCAGGCCATCCCGCGCTTCGGTCAGGGTGAGTATGGTCAGGTCTGTCATATGGTTAAGTCTATCATGTCTGGCTGCTGTACTCAGTGTCATGATCGGCCTCGCGCCGGCCATCTCGATATGGCGAATACCACTCTTCGGACCCGGATTACCAGCACAAGGCCGGTGATCACACTGGACGGCTGGCTGATCGCAGGGGCGCTCAAGGCGCTCACTCGACCACTTTCGGCACCATGAAATAGTCGTCTTCCGATTGCGGCGCGTTCTTGACGATCTGTGCGGCGATTTCGCCATCATTCACGACATCAGCGCGTTTCTTCATGGCCATCGGCATGACCGAAGTCATCGGCTCGACGCCATCAACATTGACCTCGTTGAGTTGCTCGACGAACCCGAGCATCGCGTTGATCTCGGCCTGCATCTTGGCGACATCGCCTTCCGGCAAGGCAATGCGGGCAAGATGGGCAACGCGTTTGACTGTGGCGGCGTCAACGGACATGTGGACAGGCTCCTTCAGTACGCGGCGTCGAAAGCTTGCGGGCTCCACGCCTGCTCCGCGCTATAGCTGGCCTGTCCCGGGCCTGCAATCTCAGACGGTAAATGCCTCCCCGACTTTCGGCACCCGGACGGCAATCTCCGAGCCGGTCATTTCGGTGAGGAACAGGTCGGGCGTCTGGTCGATGATGCCGAAGGAGCCATAATGGCAAGGTAGCGCCAACTTGGGCTTGACGAAGCGCTTCATGGCGATCGCAGCGGTCTTTCCGCCCATCGTGAAGCGGTCCCCGATCGGGCAGATGCAGATATCCACCGCATGAAGCTCGGCAATCAGCGCCATGTCCGAGAAGATGTCGGTATCGCCCATATGCCACAGAACCGGCTCTCCCTTCGCTGCCAGGATCACGCCATTGGCGTTGCCGAGCGGAAAGCCGACACCGGCCTCGACCTGCGCAGCGGAATGATCCGCCCTGACGAGACTGGCCTTGAACGGGCCTAGATCGACCGTCCCGCCCGTGTTCATTGGCGAGAAACTCTTCAGCCCCTTGGAAGCGAGATACATGAGGAGGTCAAAATTGCTGACAACGACCGCGCCGGTGCGGGCGGAAATCTCCAGCGCGTCGCCGACATGATCGCCATGCCCGTGGCTGATGAGAACATGCGTCGCGCCTGCCGTCGCCGCGCCAATATCGCCAGTGAAGGACGGATTACCGGTGAAGAACGGGTCGATCAGCACGACCGCACCGGCCACCTCGACGCGAAAGCAGGAATGTCCGAACCAGGTCAGTTTCATGATGGGCTCCTTGAGCGGCGGCGCGCCGCGGCGCATGGCCCGCGCACCATAGCGCGGGGCCCGGCGATTGTCGCCGGTCCGGGATCGGCGTAAGGGCCTGTCATTGCCGGAGAGGTCGTGTTGTGCCCGTTGTTGAACTTGACGCCATGCGCAATGCCTTGACGCACCATCAGCGCCTGCTCGGGCTTGACCTTGGCAGCAAGACCATCGGGCTGGCGCTCTCGGATGTTGGCCTCACCATCGCCAGTCCGCTCGAAACCATCCGGCGCGTCAAGTTCAGCAAGGACGTGCAACTGCTGCTTGAGATTGCCGTGAAACAGGGCGTCGGCGGCTTGGTGATCGGCTTGCCGCTGAACATGGACGGCAGCGAGGGGCCACGCGTTCAGTCCACCCGGGCTTTCGTTCGCAATCTCTTGCCATTGACCGCGATGCCGATCACCTATGTTGACGAACGCATGTCGACGATGGCGGTAACCCGGACCTTGCTGGCCGCGGATACGTCACGAGCCCGGCGGGCTGAAGTGGTGGACAAGATGGCCGCCGCCTACCTGTTGCAAAGCGCGCTCGACCAGATGGCCTGACAGAAGGCAACGCCGCCCGTGGGCGGCTTTCATGTAATTCGGATTGCATCACTGACCCTTGTCCTGCGTCGAATCGCCGATGCCACGCTGGCGCACCCGGAAATCGGAGGCGCCGGGCTGCCCATAGCCGCGGCCATAGACATAAGGGTCCCGGCGATACATCGGGGCCTGCCGGTATTGCGGCTGGTAGACCTGCTGCTGTTGCCGCCACTGCTGCTGACGCGCGGCCTCACGCTGGGCCCGCTCACGCGCCCGGATTTCCTGACGCTCCCACTCACTCACCTGCGGGCGGCGATGATAACCGGGCTGTTGGTCGTAGCCAGTGAGGTCCTGATAATTGCCCGGCGACTGGTAAGACTGGAAGCGCCGCTCGACATAGATCGGCCGGCCGTAGGCATCCACCGGATTGCCCCACTGGTCGGTATAGTACTGACCGGCCCGGGGCCTGCCCTGAGAAGCAGCCGCGGCGGCGGCGATCCCAAGGACGCCGATCCCGACAATGGCGGCGGCCGCCGCCGCATTGCTGTTGCGCTTGCGCGCCCTTGCCACCGGCACGGGGCGACGCTTGCCCGCCGGCCGCACCTGAACCTGCTCGATCATGCTTTCAACGGACAATTGCAGCGACGCGGCTGTCGCGAATGGTGCGGCGCTCACCTGCGTGCAAAACCCGCTGACGGCCATCAGCACTGCGCTTGACAGCACGATTGCCTTCTTCCGTCCTGGCAACATCGACATGCAGCCAACTCCCGTGTGTCAGAAGCCCAAAACAAAACAACCTGCGCAAACAATCCTTGTTCCGTGAGGCTATGCCAGAAGCACGATCGTCACAACCGGCTTCTGGCCAACCTCCTGACTGACCGCAGCACACGCGATTCTGCGGCTGCTCTCATGTCCGTACGGGCAAGCCCGCCAAGGACGGGCCTTACTTGGGGCTCCGCTCCATGCGGTCGCGGCTCTGCTGCTCGCGCGTCAAGCCGCCACGGCCCCAGTTACCCTGATTGCGGCCGTGATAGGCGGGGACATAGGTTTGTCCATAAAGCGGCGCATAGGCCCGGCGCGGCAGGTAGCCGTCGCCATAGGACGGAGCATAGCCATAGGTCGGCTGATAACCGTGGGGTGGCACATAGCCACCACGATAGGACGAGCCATAGCCGTTGCCGTAGCTGTAGGACGAGGCATAGCCATAGCCTTCATCCCTGTGGTATCTCCCCCCGTGGGAAGCGGCTGCGGCAGCCGCGAGCCCCAGAAGGCCGAGCCCGATCGCGCCTGCGGCATAGGCGCCGCGCCTGTTGCCGCGCCAGCGCACCTGTTCGATGTCCTGGCGGGCAACGATGTCGCCCGACTTGGCCCAGCCAGCCGCCTGCGCCGGGAGAGTCACAACCAGCATTGCCGCAACGCATACTCCTGCAAGGAACCATGATGTTCTCGACAGGGCCATGACCGACACCTCCATGAAGCGGCACGGGGATACCGCACCTGTTGCATGGTTGAGTAATCCTTGCCGATTGAACGTGCCCTGAACCGAATATGTCGAGATTGCGCCCCCGACAGAGCGGCATGAGGCCGGCGCCGGTTGCCGCCGCGCGGTTGAGCGTGCACAGACGCGGACCGAAGCCCGTCATCGCGCAGAGCACTCATGGCCACCCTCCTCAACAGCCTTGCAGCTGTCTTTCTCGTCATCATGATCGGGTTTGCCGCGAGGCGCTTCGGACCGATTGGCGAAAGCGCGTGGCGGGGTTTTGAAGCCGTCACCTACCACGTGCTGATCCCGGCGCTCGTGGTGCATACCCTCGCCTTCGCCCGGCTTGGCGACGTGCCCGTGATTGCGGTCGGCGGCACCCTCACCGGGGGCGCGGTGATCATGACCCTGCTGCTGCTCAGCCTGCGGCCCATGCTCGCAGCGCGCAGCGTTGACGGGCCGGCCTTCACGTCAGTCTACCAGGGGGCAGTACGCTGGAACACGTTCATCGCCCTTGCCGTCGCATCGCAACAGTTTGGATCGGAGGGCGTTGCCCTGATGGCCGTGCTGATCGCCACGCTGATCCCGGCCGTCAACATCATGAGCGTGTTGATCATGTCCCGCTTCGCCCGCGGCGAGGCATTCAACCTTGGCCAGACCCTGATGACGCTGGTCAAGAACCCGTTCATCTGGTCCTGCGCGCTTGGCCTCGCACTCAACCCGGTGGCCGCCTTCATTCCGAACCCCGTCGGCAGCGCAATCGACATCATCGGCCGCGGCACGCTGGCCGCCGGCCTGCTCGTGGCCGGAGCGGGGCTGGACCTGTCGCGCCTGACGCGCCCCGCCCTTCCCCATGCCGCAGCGATCGTCCTCAAATTGTTGCTCATGCCCTTAATTGTATACATTCTTGCGCGGTTCTTCGGCCTCTCCGGCGCTTCCTTGAGCGTTGTCATGATCGCCGCCAGCGTTCCAACAGCAGCGGCGTCCTATATCCTGGCGCGGCAAATGGGTGGCGATGCTCCGCTGATGGCCGAGATTGCGACCCTGCAGACCTTGGCGGCGATGATCACGATGCCGATCATCCTCCTGGCGACTGCTCTGTAGGGACAACGACGGTCTGCGACCAAATAGGTATTGAACTTCACATTTCGGCAGAAATTACAAACTTAGGTTGTGACATGCCTGACCCTGTTTGGTGGAGCACTGCGCATGTCATAAGGAATGCCACCTCGCGACAAGGCTTCCTATCTGGACGAGATCACGGAGCGGGGCGCTCTTTCCGACCTGTTTCATCTGGGAATGACCTATCATGTCGAGGCGGAACCGGGCTGGAACAGCCCGCACGATCCATCGGAGCTGTTGCGCCTAGAGGTTGCAGCCTAGAGCGGGCACATGAACGCCGAGCTGGACCGCATGGCGTCGAAATCCGAACCCGGATGTTGTCCTGTGTCCTCGATATGGCGGCGGCCGAGGCGCGCGAAAGCGCCAACAGGCTCGGACTGCAGTTGCATGCCGCAACGCCGCTGACCAACTCCGATCCCGATCAGACCCTGGCGTAACCACCGGCCTCCTCCCGCCTGACAAGCCCGTCCATTTCAAGCTCGACGCGTTCACTCAGCACCACGCGGCCACCCAGCGCGCTGTGGCGCTTCAGATCGTCAATCCCAAGAACCAACTCGTCAAGCAGGTCGAGCAAGACCTCGCGCACGGGCCTGACCGGTCATTCGGACGCGTCGCCCGTCTGAACATGCGCCACTGGAGCGCCGGCGACATCACGATCATTCACGCCATCCCGCAAAGGCTAGACCGAGGGCTGCCCGGCCAGAAGCCAGCCCAGGTCCTCTGGCGCGTCCTCTCCAGGCGGGCGAGACACGGCCCGGCTCCTGGCTGCCCCTCAGCTCCTCTGACCGATCTTGCCTTCGGTACCCGCAAGCAGGCGCTGGATGTTCTGCCGGTGCATGAACCAGAGCAAGGCCGCCAAAACAGCCATCAGAGCGGCCATGCGGCCTTGGCCCAGCGCCCACAGGGCCAGCGGCGTCGCCACCGTGGCGACCAGTGCCGACAGTGACGAATACCTCGAGACCTTGGCCGTGATCAGCCAGCTCGCAGCAAAGACAAGGGCGCCAAGAGGCTGCAAGGCTAGCGCAACGCCCAGAAACGTGGCCACGCCCTTGCCGCCCTTGAAACCGAGCCAGACCGGGAACAGGTGGCCGATGAAGGCACCGAAGCCTGCGGCCAGCGCTGTGCCCTCGCCGCCAAGCCACCAACCGACCAGCACCGCGACCGTGCCCTTGAGCGCATCGCCCAGCAAGGTCAGGGCTGCCAGTTTCTTGTTGCCCGAGCGCAGCACGTTGGTGGCGCCGATGTTGCCAGAGCCGATCGTGCGCGGATCAGGCCCGCCGCCAAGCCGCATGATGATGATACCGAACGGAATCGAGCCAAGCAGATAGCCGGCGACAAAGGCCAGGATAACGTGAAATCCGTAAGCGGCGGGCAAGGCAAGGCTCCGGGGATGGCATGAGCGTGCTACGCGCAGCCCGGAATCAATCTAGAGGCGCGGGCCTCAGGATGCAATCGGCGGCAGGGAGGCCGACGGGTCCTGGCCAGGAGCGACCACACGGCGATAGATGTGCCAGGTGGCATGACCGAGCACGGGCAGAACCACCACAAGACCGCAGAACAGCGGCACGATCGCCGCGATCATGAGCACCACGACACACAGCCCCCAGCCCAGCATCACGACCGGATTGTGGGCGACGGCGCGGAAGCTGGTGATGATCGCGGTGATGAAATCAAGGTCGCGGTCAACCAACAGTGGGAAGGACACCACCGTCAGCGTGAAGGCGATGGCCGACAGGATCGCACCCACAATATGGCCGATGGCCAGAAAGGTCAGGCCCTCCGGAGTGGTGACCAGCACACCGAGGAACTCGCCCAGCGTACTGAACGAGCGCAGGCCGAGGAACAGGGCTACCAGAAGGCGCACCTGATAGAGCCAGATGATCATCAGGAAAACCGCGACGAAGGACATCCAGACCATTTCGCGCCGGCGCTGCGCCCAGACCGAGCCGAGGACCGCGCGGAAGGAGAGCGGCTCGCCCCTTTCCCTGCGGCGGCTGACGTCGTAGAGGCCCGCTGCCGCGAAGGGGCCGACCAGCACGAAGCCCGCCGCTAGCGGATAGGCCAGATACACAAGCTCAAACCAGAACAGGCTGCCAAAGATGGCGAGCCCGCCAAGCGCATAGATTGCGCCGAAGAACAGGCCATATTGCGGGGCTGCCGCGAAGTCGCGCAGACCGGCCGCCAAGGCGTCGACGACATCCGCCCACGTGACCGTCCGGATCACCGGGTCGGCGGGACGTTGCGGTGCGGCTGTCTGACCTGTCTCGCTCATCGGGGCAGGATGCCGTGCAGCGCCGGCGCGCGCATTGACAGATATCAAACATGCCCCGCCGACGGCTCGCGCTGATCGCATGTCAGAAGGTGACCACGCTCCGGATCGACTTGCCCCCATGCATGAGATCGAAGGCGGTGTTGATCTGCTTGAGCGGCATGGTGTGGGTGATCAGATCATCGATGTTGATCTTTCCCTCCATGTACCAGTCGACGATCTTCGGCACGTCGGTGCGCCCCCGCGCGCCGCCGAAAGCCGAGCCCTTCCAGACGCGGCCGGTCACGAGCTGGAACGGGCGCGTCGCGATCTCCGTGCCCGAGGGCGCCACGCCGATGATGATACTTTCGCCCCAGCCGCGATGGCAGCATTCGAGCGCCTGGCGCATGGTAAGGACATTGCCGATGCACTCGAAGGAGAAATCCGCGCCGCCACCCGTCAGATCGACGATGGCCTGCACGACCTTGTCGCGGCCAACCTCATCGGGGTTGACGAAATGCGTCATGCCGAACTTTCTGGCCATGTCCGCCTTGGCGGGGTTCAGGTCGACGCCGATAATCTTGTCGGCACCAACCATGCGGGCACCCTGAATGACGTTGAGGCCGATCCCGCCCAGACCGAACACAACGACATTGGCGCCGGGCCAGACCTTGGCGGTGTAGATCACGGCGCCGATGCCCGTGGTGACGCCGCAGCCGATGTAGCAGATCTTGTCGAAGGGCGCGTCCTCGCGGACCCTCGCCAGCGCGATCTCCGGCAACACCGTGAAATTCGAGAAGGTCGAGCAGCCCATGTAGTGGAACACGTCCTTGCGGGTTCCCGCATCATCGCAACTGAAACGGCTCGAGCCGTCTGGCATCAGGCCCTGCCCTTGCGTGGCGCGGATCGCGGTGCACAGGTTCGAACGCTGCGAAAGACAGGTTTTGCAGGCGCGGCATTCCGGCGTGTACAGCGGTATCACGTGATCGCCCGCCTTGAGAGTGGTCACGCCTGCGCCAACTTCGCGCACGATGCCTGCGCCTTCATGCCCGAGGATGGCCGGAAACTTGCCCTCAGAATCGAGCCCTGACAGCGTATAGGCGTCGGTGTGGCAGACACCCGTCGCCATGACTTCGACCAGCACCTCGCCGGGTTTCGGCCCGGCGATCTCAATGGTTTCGATGGTGAGAGGCTTTTTGGCCTCCCAGGCGACGGCGGCACGCGATTTCATGAAGGGCTCCGGGTTTCAGCCTGTCCATACTGCCGCCGCTTGCCGCGCACGGCAACTGCGGCAGGCGCGGAGCGCCGTTCCGGAAACCCGGGAGCCGTCAGCCCGTGAGTGGTTTCAGACCCTTCTCGATGCTGTGGCGACGGGACTCGAGGAAAGGCGGCAGCGCAAGCTTCTCGCCTAGCGTCGCCATCGGCTCGTCGACATCAAAACCTGGCCCATCCGTTGCGAGTTCGAACAGGATGCCGTTCGGCTCGCGGAAGTACAGGCTGCGGAAATAGTAGCGGTCAACCGGGCCGCTGTTGGGATAGCGCGCCGCGGCGAGACGCTGCGCCCATGCGTCGTAGGCCTCGAAGGTGGGGATGCGCAACGCGACGTGATGGACTGCGCCGGCGCCCTCCATTGCGGCGGGCTTGTGCGGCTCGACCGCCAGGTGCAGCTCAGCCGACGGGCCACCCTGCCCGATCGCATAGACCTGCACAGCGCCATCGGCCAGCCGAGCATCATGGAACGAGCCGGCTGGCGTGAGGCCGAGAAGCTGCTGCAGGACCATGTCGGCTGGCTTGAGGTCCGCGACGCTCAGCGTCAGTGGGCCAAGGCCCCTGATCTGGTGTTCGGCCGGCACCGGGCTGCGCTCCCAGATCTCCCCTTCGCCCACCCCGCCATCGTCGACCAGCGACAGGCGCTGACCTTCGGGGTCCTCAAAGTCGAGGCTGAGTCGACCGTTGCGCTCGAGGATGCCGCCATGCTGCACGCCAGCCGCATCGAGCCGCTGCACCCACCAATCAAGCGTTGCCTTCCCCGTGACCCGCAGGCCGGTGCGGATGATCGAGCGCGTGCCGCGCTTCGCAGGCGGCACGGGCCACTGGAAGAAGGTGATGTCGCTGCCCGGCGTGGCGCGGCCATCGCCATAGAACAGGTGATAGGCAGAGGTGTCGTCCTGATTGACGGTGCGCTTGACCATGCGCATGCCCAACACCTGCGTGTAGAAGCGATGGTTGCCGACAGCGTCAGCACAGATGGCGGTGACGTGGTGAAGTCCGGTGAGGTTCATGGGCGTCATCCCCTTGCTGGCCGGTTCGGCAGCGTTGACGTTTACATAGGCGCCCGGACCCTTCATTTCACGCAAGGTGCTGCAGGCCAATCCTTGCGCGCATGCAAGATCAAACGACAGCCCAGCACGCCGGGACATCAGGCCTTCTCCGCAGCCGCCTTCCTTGCAGATGCTTTCGCCTTCGCGGCAGGTTTCGCAGCGGCCTTGGCCTTCGTGGGCTTCTTGCCGCTTTTCACCGGAGGCCCGCTGGCGATCTTGGCGCGGATCAGATCGATGGCCTGTTCGAGCGTGACGCCCGCTTCAGTGAGGGTCTTGGGCAAGGTCGCGTTCACCTTGTCCCAGTTGACGTAGGCGCCATAACGCCCTCCGCGCACGGTGATGACACCGCCATCGGGGTACTCGCCCAGCGCACGGCCTGCCGGCGCGCCGCCGAAGCGGCGGCCACCCCCTGTCCCGCTTTCCTTCGCCACGATCAAATCGATGGCCCGGTTGGCGCCGATCTCGAGGATGTCGTCATCCTTGCCGATGTTAGCGTAGGTCTTGCCATGCTGCACATAAGGGCCAAAGCGCCCGATACTGGCGAGGATCGGCTCGCCGGTTTCGGGGTGCCTCGCCACTTCACGCGGCAGTGACAGGAGCACGAGCGCCCGGTCAAGACCGATGGTCGCCGGTGATACACCCTTGGGAAGCGTCTGGCGTTTGGGCTTCTCGCCTTCGCCAAGCTGCACGTAATGTCCGAAACGGCCATCCCTGACCGTGACATCGACGCCGGTGACAGGATCCTTGCCAAGAATCCTGACGCCCGGCGGGCCGCCGCCCTCGCCGCTTGCCTCGCCATCGGCCGAGGGAGCGGCCATGGGCCGCGTGTAGCGGCATTCGGGATAGTTCGAGCAGCCGATGAAGCCGCCGGTCTTGGAAAAACGCAAGCCGAGCCGGCCTGTGCCGCACGCTTTGCACAGGCGCGGATCGGAACCGTCGGCGCGCGCCGGGAACAGATGCGGCCCCAGCGCCTCGTCAAGCTTGTCGATGACCTCGCCGGTGCGCAGATCCTTGGCGCCCGCGATGGCCTTCGAGAACTCCTCCCAGAAAGCGCGCATGATCTGCTTCCAGTCCACCTCGTGGTTGGAAATCCGGTCAAGATCGTTTTCAAGGCTCGCGGTGAAGTCATACTCCACGTAGCGCGCGAAGAAGCTTTCGAGGAAGGACGACAGCACCCGGCCGGTGTCGTTCGGCACAAGGCGCTTCTTGTCGATGCTGACGTATTCGCGGTCGCGTAGCACCTGCAGGATCGAGGCATAGGTGGAGGGCCGGCCAATGCCGAGCTCTTCCATGCGCTTCACCAGGCTGGCCTCTGAGAAGCGCGGCGGGGGCTCGGTAAAGCTCTGGGTCGCCTTGATTTCCTTGGCGCGCAGGGTCTCGGCTGTCGTCATCTGCGGCAGGCGGCGGCTCTCCTCGTCATCCTCGTCGTCGCGGCCTTCCTGATAGACCTTGAGGAATCCGTCAAAAAGCACGACCTGGCCCGTGGCGCGCAGATCAAGCATGCGCCCCCCGGCCTTGGCGGTGATGTCGACGGTGGTGCGCTCCAGCTGGGCGCTCTCCATCTGGCTGGCGATGGTGCGGATCCAGATCAGCTCATAGAGCTTGGCCTGGTCCGGTTCGAGCTGGCGTATGACATAGGCCGGCAGACGGCCCATGTCGGTCGGGCGGATGGCCTCGTGGGCCTCCTGCGCGTTCTTTGCCTTCGTCGTGTACTTGCGTGGCACGTCGGGCACGTAGCCGGCGCCGAACTCCTTGGCGATGACGCGGCGTGCTGCGGCGATCGCCGAGCCATCCATGTCGACGCCGTCGGTCCGCATATAGGTGATGAGGCCAACCGTCTCGCCGCCGATGTCAACCCCTTCATACAGGCGCTGCGCCAACTGCATCGTGCGGGCCGGCGCAAAACCGAGCTTGCGCGAGGCTTCCTGCTGCAAGGACGAGGTCTGGAACGGCGGAGACGGGTGGCGCTTGACCGGCTTGGCCTCGATGCCGGCGATCTCGAACGCCGCAGCTTCCAGCGCCTTCCTGAAGGCGGCGGCCTCGTCGGCCGTGCCGACATCGAGGCGATTGATTTTCTTGCCATCGGCGCCGACCAGCCGCGCCTCGAATGGGTGGCCGCGCAGCGTGGCGAGCTCGGCCACAATCGTCCAGTATTCGCGAGCCCGGAAGGCCTCGATCTCGCGCTCGCGGTCGCAGACGAGCCGCAGCGCCACCGACTGCACGCGCCCGGCTGATTTTGCGCCCGGGAGCTTGCGCCAGAGCACCGGCGACAGCGTGAACCCGACGAGATAATCCAGCGCCCGGCGGGCCAGATAGGCGTCGACCAGCGCACCGTCGATCTCGCGCGGAGCTTTCAGCGCGGCGGTGACGCTCTCCTTGGTGATGGCATTGAAGGTGACGCGCTCGACCGGAATGCCCTTCAGCGCCTTCTTCTCCAGCAGCGCCTGCAGCACATGCCAGGAAATGGCCTCGCCTTCCCTGTCCGGGTCGGTCGCGAGAATAAGGCGTTCCGCGCCCTTCACGGCCTTGGCGATTTCGGAAAGCTGCTTGGCGCCTCGCCCCTCCATCTCCCAGAGCATGGCGAAGTCCTTGACCGGATCGACCGACCCATCCTTGGGCGGCAGATCACGGATATGCCCGAACGAGGCCACGACCTGGTAGTCGGAGCCGAGATACTTGTTGATCGTCTTCGCCTTGGCGGGCGACTCAACAACGAGCACTTTCATGGAGTTATGCGTACTTCCTGCAAACTGGATTCAAGCCGGCGGCGCTTGCGGCGCAAACGGAGTGCCCGGATTACGGGCGGGCCGCAAACTGGTGCAAGGCCAATCAGAAGTCAATTGAACGTGAACAGGCCGCTTCACCGCAGGCTGCGCACGGCCCGTTACTTGAATGTTCATCTTCAGCGCTTACACTGACAACTCTCGAAGGAGCTTCAAGCGATGCCCCGTGATCCCCTGCACAGGCTCCTGGTCGTCAACCTCCTGAGCGGGGCGGCCATCGGCGTGCTGTTCGTGATCGGCCTGTTGTGGATGGATGCCTACGGGCTGCGAGCACTCATCTCGCGTGACCCCGAAGGACTGGTGGCGCTGATCGCCCTGTTGTCCGGCAGCATCATCACCGCCTCAAGCGTTGTTGCGGGGTCCGCGATCATGCTCAACCGGAAGTCGCGTGACGACGATGATGATCGCGGCGGCGGGCCGGGCATCGAAGACCTTGTGCCGATCAAGATCAGGGCGCGCCGCTGAGGGCCTTCTACCCCCGAAATCCTCATTCCTTGTCGTTCGAAGGATAGCAACCCGCTGATCCGCAACTTGAACACTCGTCCTTCGTTGGGCTCAGGATGAGGAATTGGTGTCTTTGGCGGTCGGCGTTGGGGACAGCCCGCATGCCCCGCTTGCGACTCGCCCCCATCAGGCCTATCCAGCCACCGTCAATGACATATTCCGGCCACCCACCCGTGACCTTCTCACGCAAGCATCTGCTTGGCATCCAGGGGCTTAACAGCCTTGAGATCACCAGCCTGCTTGATCTGGCCGATTCCTACGTGGAGCTGTCGCGCCAGGTCGAGAAGAAGACCTCAAGTCTGCGTGGTCGCACCCAGATCAACCTGTTCTTCGAGTCCTCAACACGCACGCAGGCCTCATTCGAGCTGGCGGGAAAGCGGCTCGGCGCGGACGTGATGAACATGAGCGTCGGCAATTCCTCCGTGAAGAAGGGCGAGACCCTGATCGACACGGCAGCGACGCTCAACGCCATGCACCCGGACATCATCATCGTGCGCCACCATGCGGCGGGCGCGGTGGAGTTGCTGTCGCGCAAGGTCGACTGCTCGGTCGTGAACGCCGGCGACGGCGCGCATGAGCACCCGACGCAGGCGCTGCTCGACGCGCTGACCATCCGCCGCAACAAGGGCGGCATCGAGGGGCTGGTGGTCGCCATCTGCGGCGACATCCTGCATTCGCGCGTGGCGCGCTCCAACATCATCCTTCTCTCGGCGCTGGGGGCACATGTCAGGCTGATCGGGCCATCGACCCTGATCCCGCCCGGCTTCGAAGGCCTCGGACTGCCGATCTTCACCGATATGAAGAAGGGGCTTGAGGGCGCGGACATCATCATGATGCTGCGCCTGCAGCGCGAGCGGATGAGCGGCTCGTTCATCCCCTCGGCCAAGGAATACTTCCGCTATTTCGGCCTCGACCAGGAGAAGCTGAGCGTCGCAAAGCCCGACGCACTGGTGATGCACCCCGGCCCCATGAACCGCGGCGTCGAAATCGCTACCGATGTTGCCGACGGCGCTCAATCGCTGATCAAGGAGCAGGTCGAGATGGGCGTTGCCGTCCGCATGGCCGTGCTAGAGGCGCTGGCGGGAGGCATGCGGAATGGATGATCTCGCCCTCATCAACGCCCGCCTGATCGACCCCGCCAGCGGCGTTGAAAGCCATGGCGGCGTACTGGTCCGTGACGGGGTGATCGCTGACATTGGCCCCGCCGTTCGACCCGGCGCGCTGCCGGCCGATGCGGAACTGCATGATTGTCAAGGTCTTGTGCTGTCGCCAGGCCTGATCGACCTATGCGCCTTTGCGGGCGAGCCGGGCGCAGAGCATCGCGAGACGTTGCGCACGGCCTCGGAAGCTGCGGCGGCGGGCGGTGTGACCACGCTGGTTTGCCGGCCTGACACCGCGCCGGTGGTTGATGACCCTGCCATCATCGACTTCATCAAGCGCCGGGCGCGCGACAAGGCCATCGTCAACGTGCGCCCCTCGGCGGCGCTGACAAAGGGCCTCAATGGCATGGAGATGACCGAGTTCGGCCTTCTGCTTGAGGCCGGCGCCGTGTTCTTCACCGATGGGCCACGCTCGGTGATGAACGCGCAGGTGATGCGTCGGGCGCTGATCTATGCGCGCGATTTCGGCGCGTTGATCGTGCACCATCTCGAAGACCCAAACCTGCGCGGCGAAGGCGTGATGAACGAGGGTGAGTTCGCCTCGCGCTTGGGTCTGACCGGCATCCCACAGGTGGCCGAGACAATCGTTCTGGAACGTGATCTTGCCCTCGTGGCCGCAACGGGCGGACGCTACCACGCCAGCATGATTTCCTGTTCCGGCTCCATCGAATTGATGCGCCGGGCCAAGGCGGCTGGGCTCAACGTGACCTGCGGGGTGTCGATCAACAACCTGACGCTCAACGAGAACGACGTCGGCGCATACCGCACATTCTGCAAGCTCTCGCCGCCGCTGCGCCACGAGAACGAGCGTCTGGCGCTTGTCGATGCCCTCAATGACGGCACAATCGACGTGATCGTCTCCGACCATGACCCACAGGATGTCGAGACCAAGCGCCAGCCGTTCGGCGAAGCCGCGAACGGTGCGGTCGGGCTGGAAACCATGCTGTCGGCCGCCCTCAGGCTGCACCATTCGAACGACATCGCCCTGCCGCGCCTGCTTGGCGCGATGACGTCGGCGCCGGCGGCGCTGATCGGCTCAAGGGCCGGACGGCTTGAGGTCGGCGCGCAGGCGGACCTGATCGTGATCGATCCGGACCAACCTTACGTGCTGGCAAAGGCGAAGCTGAAGTCGCGCTCGAAGAACTCGCCCTTCGACGAAGCGCGCATGGAAGGCAAGGCGGTCAAGGTCATCGTCGGCGGCCATGTAATTGGCGGGTTGCCGACCCGCGCGAAAGTCGCCTGCCCGAAAAATCCGGCTTCCCCTTTTTGACGAACTGCTCTAACTCCCGCCCTGTGTTGGGGCGTCGCCAAGCGGTAAGGCAGCGGTTTTTGGTACCGCCATCCCCAGGTTCGAATCCTGGCGCCCCAGCCATTCCGCCTTTTGCCAGCCGCTGCATCCAGCGTGTTTTGGTGTTGCGCTGCCTGGGTGCGCTGGCTATAACCCCGCGTGCCGCTCGAACCCCGTCATAGCGGCGTGCGCTCAGGCGCATAGTCGGAGTGTGGCTCAGCCTGGTAGAGCACTACGTTCGGGACGTAGGGGTCGCAGGTTCAAATCCTGCCACTCCGACCATTCCTGTTTCCCGGGCTCAGCTTGTGCCGCCTGGCGCGGTGAAAGCCCGTTCGATTGCGGTGAGCACCCGCGCGTCCGTGGGCTCGACCGATGTCGGGAACACAGAGGTGACGCGGCCGTCGCGGCCGATCAGATACTTGTGGAAGTTCCAGCGCGGGGTGTCCGAGGGCCGCTCGCGGGCTGCCCAACGGTAGAATGGGTGCGCGTCTTCCCCGATTACCGTGGTCTTGGCGGCCATCGGGAAGGTCACGCCGAAGCGCTGCGAGCAGAACCCGCGAATCTCCTCGTTGGAGCCCGGTTCCTGCCCGGCGAAATCATTGGACGGCACGCCGATGATGGTCAGGCCGCGACTGCGGTAGCGGGTCCAGAGGGCCTGCAGGCCCGCATACTGGTTCGTGAAGCCGCATCGCGAGGCGGTGTTGACCACCATCAGCAGCTTTCCGCGGAAGTCGCCGAGATTGATGACACCTCCTTCGATCCCATCGAAGCTGTAGGCGTGGGCGGCGGCCTCAGCGCCTGGGGCTGCCATCACGACCAGCCCCGCCCCCAACACCGCCCTGCGATCGATCATGACCTGCTCCCATCAGACGCTTTACTTTAACCGACAATACGCACAATCCAAGGTGCCAGATGCTGCAGACGTGTCGTCGCGCAATCCAAACCAGTGTCATGGCCGCCCCGGTTGCGGCCATCTCGGCCAGCAAGGTCCCGCGTAACGCGCACCGCAATCACCGGCACGAGGCCCGTGATGACACGTCCCAAGGCAAGCGGATTACGACCAGCGACAGCATGCGCCCTTGACCCGTCTTGATCGGAGCCCTCAACTGTCTCTCATGACAGGTTCAACTCCCTTGCTGATCGCTGGCTACCCCGAGCCCACCATCCGGCTTGCCTTTTTCTTCGGCATTTTCGGCGTGATGGCGCTATGGGAGTTTCTCGACCCGTGGCGGGACGCGAAGCAGGGCCGCGCCGTGCGTTGGCCGGCCAATCTCGGCATCTTCGCGCTCGACATCATCGTGGCGCGGCTGGTCTTCCCGGCCTCAGCCGTGGGTGTGGCGCTATGGGCCCAGGGGCAGGGCCATGGCCTCCTGCCGCTGCTGGGGCTGCCGCCGGTGGCCGCCGGTGTGATCGGCTTCGTCGCGCTCGATCTGATGGTCTATGCGCAGCATGTGATGTTTCACAAGGCGCCGCTGCTGTGGCGCGTGCACCGCATGCACCATGCCGACACCGAGCTCGATGTGACCTCCGGCTTCCGCTTCCACCCCCTTGAGATCATCGTGTCGCTGGCCACCAAGGCAGCTCTGATCATTGCACTGGGCGCGCCACCCGAGTCTGTGCTGGCGTTCGAGATCGTGCTGAACGGCATGGCGCTGTACAATCACTCAAATGTGCGCCTGCCGGAGCGCTTCGAACGGATGCTGCGCTGGTTCGTAGTGACACCGGAAATGCACATCATCCATCATTCCGCAGCGCGGCGCGAAACCGATTCCAACTATGGCTTCAATCTCGCGATCTGGGACCGGCTGTTCGGGACCTATGCCCACCGTCCGGCAGCGGGCTATGCCGGCATGGTGGTTGGCCTCGATGAATTCCGCGACCGTTCCGAACAGCGCCTCGACAAGCTTGTGACGCAGCCGTTCCGCGAAGGGTGACCCGTCGGGGTTTCACCCTTCCCCGGCCTTGGCAAACATGCCAAACCGCTCAGGTGATCAAAGCGCCCTTCCCCACCAAAGCCGACATCATCCGCTTCATCGCGGCGGAGCGCGATGCCGGGCGGGAGGTCGGCAAGCGCGAGATCGCGCGCGCCTTCACGCTGCCGCAGGGTGGGCGCATCTGGCTCAAGCAGCTTTTGCGCGAGATCGAGGCCGAGACGGACCGTCCGCGCAAGGGGCGCGAGCCGGGTAGCGGCGTGCCCTCGGTGATGCTGATCGACATCACCGGACGGGACCGCGACGGCGAACTGATCGCAACGCCAACCGAATGGGCCGAAGCCGACGGCCCAGTGCCGCGGATCACCGTGACCGTGCCGCGCAAGGCATTGCCGGGAACCCCGATTCCCGGTGTTGGCGAGCGTGTCCTCGCGAAGATGCATGCGCGCGGCGACAATGCCTGGGAGGCGCGGGCGTTGAAGATCATTGCGCGCGAACGCCCGACCGTGATGGGTGTCTTCCGCGCCTATCCCGATGGTGGTGGCCGGGTCGAATCCGTGGAGAGAAAGGCGCGCAGCAAGGAGATTTTGATCCAGTACGGCGATGAGGGCGAAGCCAAGGATGGTGATCTGGTCTCTGTCACGCTGGCTAAGGTGGGAGCGCGCGGCGGGCTTGGGGTGCAGCGCGGCCGCATCAAGGAGCGGCTCGGATCGGTCAAATCCGAGCGCGCGGTCAGCTTGATCGCGATCCACGCCCATGGCATTCCGCAGGATTTCAGCGCCGCTGCCATCGCCCAAGCGGCGACTGTCAAGCCGGCAACCGCCAAAGGCCGCGAGGACTGGCGCGCACTGCCTCTGGTCACCATCGACCCGGCTGACGCCAAGGACCATGATGACGCCGTGCACGCCGCGCCCGACGATGATGCAGGCAATCCCGGCGGCCATGTGCTGACGGTCGCCATCGCGGACGTCGCAGCCTATGTGAAGCCCGGTTCAGCGCTGGACCGCGAGGCGCTTGAGCGCGGCAACTCGGTGTACTTCCCTGACCGCGTCGTGCCGATGCTGCCGGAGCGTATCTCGAACGACCTGTGCTCGTTGCGCGACCATGAGGATCGACCGGCCCTCGCGGTGCGGATCACGCTGGCGGCGGATGGCCGTAAGCTGCGCCACAGCTTTCACCGCGTGCTGATGCGATCGGTGGCCAAGCTGGCCTACGAGCAGGCCCAATCCGCGATCGACGGGCAACCTGATGACGTGACGCGCCCGCTGATCGCGCCTGTCCTCAAGCCGCTCTGGGCCGCCTACGGGGCGCTCAAGACAGCCCGGGAAGGGCGACAGCCGCTCGAGCTTGACCTGCCGGAGCGCAAGCTGGTGCTGGATACCGAGGGCCGCGTCCTGCGTGTGATGATTCCTGGCCGCCTGGAGGCGCACCGCCTGATCGAGGAATGCATGATCCTCGCCAATGTCTGCGCGGCGGAAAGTTTGGAGCGTGCGCTTTCGGGCCTGATGTACCGCGTCCACGACGAGCCCAGCATCGAGAAGATGCGCGGTCTCGGCGATGTGCTGGCGTCGATCGGCCAGAAGCTGCCCAAGGCCGGAGCGCTGCAGCCGGCCCTGTTCAACCGCATCCTCGGAACCGTCAAAGGCACGGAGCACGAAACCTTCATCAACGAGGTCGTGCTGCGCAGTCAGGCGCAGGCGCTGTACTCGCCGGAGAATCTCGGCCATTTTGGCCTCAACCTGCGCAAGTATGCGCATTACACCTCGCCGATCCGGCGCTACGCCGACCTGATCGTCCACCGGGCGCTGATCACCCATCTGAGGCTCGGCGATGACGGCCTGCCATCGGACACCTCGCGCAAGGAATTGGTGAGAATCGGCGAGATGATTTCCGCATCCGAGCGCCGCGCCATGGCTGCCGAGCGGGAGACCATCGACCGGCTGGTGGCCTATTTCCTCGCAGACCAGATCGGCGCCACCTTCGAGGGCCGCATCGCCGGAGTCACGAGGTCGGGCCTTTTCGTGAAGCTGAACGAGACCGGCGCCGATGGCTTTGTGCCAGCGGCCACGCTGGGCGCCGACTACTATGCCTATGACGAGGCGACCCATTCCCTGACCGGCTCGCACAGCGGCGAAAGCTTCCGCCTTGGCGACACCGTTTCGGCCAAGCTGGTCGAGGTCGCGCCCGTGGCTGGCGCGCTGCGATTCGAGATTGTGTCCGATGGCCGCAAGGCCGGGCCCTTGCGTTCAGGGCCGCGCGGGTTCATGTCCAAAGGGCGCGGTGGCTCGCCCGGCAAGGGCCGGTTCTCCGGCGCGCGCGCAGGCAGGAGGCGCTGACAATGCCTTATGACATCACGACGGCACATATGTCGCCCGGCCCACGCGAGGCGTGGACGTCGATCAAGCGCGGCTTCGGCTGCAGGTGCCCCGCCTGCGGCACGGGCGCGATGTTCGGCCGGTATCTCAAGGTCAATCCGGTCTGCGAGACCTGCGGCGAGGAGCTTTTCCACGAGCAGGCACACGATTTTCCGCCTTACATCACGATCACCATCGTCGCCCACATCGTGTTGATGGGTGTTGTGCTCGCCGAACAGCATGGCGACTGGCCGATGTGGATCCACATGGCGATCTGGCCGGCCCTGACTGTCATCCTCGCCATGGCGCTGATGCAGCCGGTGAAGGGGGCCGTCGTCGGCTACCAGTGGGCCCGCCGCATGCACGGCTTTGGCGGCGACGACGAGATCCTTCTGACGAAAGCGCAGGGCGCCAAGACCAAGGACCGGACCACGTGAACGACAATCCGGGCACCGATGACTATGCGCGCCGCCTGACCGTCGACGCGCGCGAGCGGCGCTGGCCGAATGTCCGGCCCAAGGACGCCGCAACGCTGATCATCCTGGACCGCAGCGCCGCCGTGCCCAAGGTTCTGATGGGCAGACGGCACCCGAACCACAAGTTCATGCCAGGCAAGTTCGTCTTCCCCGGTGGACGGATCGAAGCTGGCGACCGGCAGATGAACGTCACCGGCATGCTTGCCGAAACCTGCGAGATACGGCTGATGAAGCGGGTGCAGCGCCCGACGATAAGCCGGGCGCGCGCCCTGGCGCTGGCTGCGATCCGCGAGACCTTCGAGGAAACCGGCCTGCTGTTCGGGTCCGCCGAACTCGGCAGGCCAGAGAATGCGCCGCCGGGCCCGTGGAGCGACTTCGCCGCGCACGGGGTCTATCCCGACCTTGAAGCTGTGACCTTCATCGCGCGCGCCATCACGCCGCCGCGGCGCCCGAAGCGTTTCGACGCGCGCTTCTTCAGCATCGACCACAGCGCGCTGGCGCACAAGCTGAAGGGCGTGGTCGGACCTGACTCGGAACTTGATCAACTCGTCTGGGTCACGTTCGAGGAAACCCGGGCCATCGAACTGCCCGAGGTGACGCGTGTGGTGCTGGACGAACTTGCCGACCGCATCGCAAAAGGTTTTGGGCCCTTCCTGCCGGTACCGTTCTACTACGAGCTGAACCGCAGATGGATCCGGGAAGAGCTGTGACGGCAGATCTAGCCGCGACGACCGATCCGCAGGCGCGCAACCTTGGCATCGCGGCAGCCATCCTGATCATCGCGCTGGTGGGCGTCGGGCTGAGCCTGACCATTCCGCTCCTGTCGCTTGAAATGGAGCGGATGGGTGTTTCGGGGACCATGATCGGCGTCAACACCGCCGTCGCCGGCATCGCCAGCATCATCGCGGTCCCGTTCGTGCCGCGCGTTGCCGCGCGCATCGGCATGGGGCGGATGCTGGGCCTCGCCATCGCGACCGTGATCGTCACGCTTGTGCTGTTCAAGGCCAGCTTCAACTTCTGGCTCTGGTTCCCGATCCGCTTTGTCTTCAGCGTGGCCCTCGGCGCGCTGTTCGTGCTGTCCGAATACTGGATATCGGCGCTGGCCCCGCCGGAGCGGCGCGGCATGGTGATGGGCATCTATGCGACGGTTCTGGCGCTCGGCTTCGCTGCAGGACCAGCGATCCTCGCGGGCGTCGGCACGTCGGGCTGGCCGCCCTATCTTGCGGGGGCCGCCCTGCTCGCCCTGGCTGCCGGCCCGCTGCTGCTGGCGCACGGCCTGTTGCCGACGCTGGATCATGCGCCGCCGCGCCGTTTCAGCGTGTACGTGCTGGCGCTGCCTGTGGCCACCCTTGCCGGCATGGCCTTTGGCGCGGTCGAAACCGGCGGGTTCGCGATCCTGCCAGTCTACGGCCTGCGCATCGGCTTCGATGCGGAAAGTGCCGCCTTCCTGGTGAGCATCGTGGCGCTGGGCAATGTCCTGATGCAATTGCCGCTCGGGCTGCTGGCGGACAGGATGAACAAGGGCCTCCTGCTCGTCATCATTGCCGTTCTCGGCTGCCTCGGCGCCGCCCTGCTGCCAGCAGTGGCGGGGACGGGACAGGCTTTCCAGGCGCTGCTGTTCGTCTGGGGCGGCGTGGTCGGCGGGCTCTACACCGTCGGCCTCGCCCATCTCGCCTCACGTTTCGAGGGACCTGACCTGGCCGGGGCCAATGCCGCCTTCGTCGTGTTCTACAACATCGGCCTGACGCTCGGCCCGCCCATCGTTGGAGCGGCGATGGACTACAACAATCCGCACGGCTTCGCCTATGCGCTGTCGGCCTTCTTCGTATTCATCCTGCTCGGCGGGGTGATGGGTGCGATGAGGCGGTGAGGCGATTGCATCATCCTCATCCTTCGACGGGCTCAGGATGAGGGGATGGGTGATGGCAATCCCGCCTACAGCAATCCCATCTCAGCCAGTTGCCTGCGCATGTCTTCCGGCATGGCGCCAACATCGCCATTGGTGGCGTTGATGTCGCGCGGCTTGTCCTTGTCGGCGAGGTAACGCCAGCCCTGGAACGGGCGGCATGGGCGCGGCTCGACCGGGATCACCTTGGGCTTGAGGATGAGGTGGCAACGGCCCACTCCCTCGCTGTCGGTGAAGGGACGGATATCGGTGATCAGCTCGCGGCACGATATCTGCCCCTTGATCACCCAGTAGAGCGAGCCCTGCCCGATGATCTCGTCCATGCGCTTGGGCACCATCCGGGTGGTGTGCATCTGCTCCTCGGGGCGACCCAGCCGGCGGTTCAGCGCCTGCGTGTCCTCGATCCACTCTTCGAGATCGCGGATCGAGTCGCAGCCGACGGCGAGTTTGAGGATGTGGAGAGGCATGAAACCGTTGTAGCGCATGGCGCCGGGCGGGACATCCGCGCTGACGCCGCAAGCTGTGGATTGTCAGCTCCGCAACCACCATCCTGGCCGGCCTGAAACGAAACGTCGTGGCTTGACCACCGACGGCTAACGCGTTGATGGTCAATAGCCGCATCACACCAAACATGGCGACGACAGACATGGCCAAGCGATTTCAGGGACAAGCCTTCCTCG
>JAPLOU010000097.1 GCA_026400535.1 Hyphomicrobiales bacterium | reverse complement strand
CGTCGGCAGCCAGTTCGATTCCCGGTCGGCACCCGGGCTTTCGGCCTGCAGGTAAAGCGTCAGCCCGCCATCAGGATCGGGTTTCAATCCCGGCGTGCGGTC
This sequence comes from Hyphomicrobiales bacterium, assembly GCA_026400535.1. GTDB lineage: Bacteria > Pseudomonadota > Alphaproteobacteria > Rhizobiales > Beijerinckiaceae > Allobosea. Next base: position 26,301 of record JAPLOU010000097.1, on the reverse strand, counting down.
GCCGATCGAATAGCGGTTGATCGCATTGGGCACCAGGAAACGCTCGGGCAGCGAATACATGGTGATCGACCAGAATTCATTGACCGGCGGCCATTGCCCTGGTGCAAAGCGCATCGTCCAGTCGTGCACCCCGCTCAACAGCGTGCCATCAGGCTCCGTCTGCTGGCTGGCATAGAACGCCTCTTCCTTGGTGTTGGCAAGGATGCCCAGCGCCGCGCCGCAGCTGCGTTGATAGATGTAATCGGCGCCCAGCTCGGCACGACTGCCGAACATGGCGGCCGAACTGGTCTCCTTGGCCGCCTTCGCCTTGAACGCCGCTGCCGCCTCGGCAATGCCGGCGAGCATCGCCTCGTGCAGCGCCGGATCAAGCGCCGCCGCGTCGAACGCCCGACCGGGGCCTATGCCAATCCTGGCAAAGCGCTCGAACATGGCCGTTTCCGACGGCACCACCGGCATGAACGGCAGCAGCGTGTTGAGATAGCCGATGAAGCCCAGCCCCTTGGCCTTCGCCTCATCCCACACCGGCCAGTTGGGCATCGCTGCCGGCGCCGGTGCCGGAGTGCCGACAAACGCCGACAGCGGCTGCAGGCGATAGTGCGCCTGCACCACCTTCATCGCCGCAATGTCGTCGGCGCCATCAACGCCGGTGCGGGTCAGGGTGCCGATGATCTGCGTTTCGGCGCGAAACACCCTGGTGATGCCCGCCGGCGCTTCTCCCTGCCAATCAGGCCCGACGAACATGTAATGACCAGCTTCGCGACCCGTCGACCGCACCCCGGTATAGGCGAAGTTGTGCGTGTACAGGTCGAACCACTGGTTGACATAGTAGCGCTCAGGCACCGCCGGCAGGCTGATGACCATCGGCTCGGCACGCAGATCGAGCCAGGCCCAACTGTAGGGCGTGTCGTTGTTCGGCGTGACGATATCCGTGTCATCGGGCGTCGCCAGCCGGTCGTAATGGCGAAAGCGATTGAAGCCGCCGACATAGGAGGGCGAGGCCGCATTGATCGCCTGCGCATACATGGTGTTATAAAGCGCCACGGGCGCAAAGGCATAAAGCCAGGCTTCAGCGACGATCGCCTTGGCTTCGGCAGGGGTCAGATTGGTCATGCCGCAATCTCCTCAATGTCGTTGAGCTGCCAGGATTTGTCAAAATAGGCTTCGGTCGCCGCGTAGAAGCGGAAATAGGGGAACCAGCCCTTGCCGGGCAGCGTCTGGACCCAGTTGGCGGCGCCGGCCGGGCGGGTCGGGCCAAAGAACACGTCGACCGAACCATCGGCGTTGGTGACAAGATCGGGGCGGCGCGAGCTGATGTCGGCGGCGCCCTGTGGCGTCACCAGCGGGCCGCGGCTGACATTGTCATACAGCGTGATCGACCAGAATTGTCGCACCGGCGCATTGGCATCGACGCGCATGCGATAGCATTTGCCGCCATCGAGCCAGTTGCCGGCCGCATCCGTCGCGGTTTCGAGATAGACTTGGCCATAGCCGAGCACCCGACCCTGCATCCCCGTCGACATACCAATGGCTTCATAGAACCATTCGCCGCGTTCATCGAACTGAACGCGGGTCTTTTCAGGATTTTCCTGGTTAAGATCGAAGCGTACGGCGTATTCCCAGCGCTTGCCGGGATAAACGACGGCGCTGGCGTCGCGCTTGGCATAGGCGCTGGTCCGCGCCATGAGGTCGCCGAGTTGTGCCGCGTCGCCCAGAATTTTCGCCTGGCGCGCATCAGGGGCGAAGGGCTTGCCAGGTTCGATCCCAAGCGCCTTCAGCATCCCGAACATGGTGCGATCACGCGGCGCTACCGGTTCATTGGCATAAAGCTCAGCAAGCAGCCGCCAATAGTCGATCGTGTTGGGCTGCGCCGATTGCCAGGCGCGGCCATCGACGCCGACATATTGGCTGGTCGGCGGGTTGGCCCGGTCGTTCCAGCTGTACAGCCGGTGCTGCTTTACCGTCGCTTCAGCCACCGCCTTGTCGGCAGCGAGCCCGCGCGTGCCGAACCAGACCTGGTTGGATGGCGATTGGAAAATCCGGTGATCAGGGGCGTCGATCGTTGGGTGGCCCGGCGGCATGATCACATACTTGCCGCCCTGTCCCTTGTCCGGCCCGGTCTGGCCCATGTCGGACAGCGGCTGCTGCCAGATGTCGAGCACTCCACCGGCGATCAGCCCGGCGGGAACCTCGACGACAAGCGGGCCCTGGGTGGCGAGGTCCCAGAAGCTGAAGCCATACAGGGTGGTGATGTTCGGGGTGAGCATCCCCGCCTTGTCGGCAAGGTCGTGATACAGCAGCACGTCGCCGTTTTTGGTGCCGAGCGTCTTGGCCTGGGCGTCATAAAGCGCCTTGAAACCCACGGCAGGCAGCGCCCAGATATAGGCTTGGGTGGCGCGGTGCAGGTCCATGGCGTCATACAAGGCCGCCGCGGTTGCCGGCGTCGGATAGCCGTTTTCAAGGTGAAGCTCGCCGATGGCGGTGGAAACGGTGGTGTGCGCGGCGTTCATCAGGGCTCTCCCATCGCCCGACAGGGGCGGATTGGCAGGTGATAATCGCTGGGCATGGTGATAATTGTCGCGATGTTGACAAATGGCAATCGGGGGCTAAGCCCAGGCATGGACAAAGCCGCAGCATTGGCAGTGATGACCGCTCATGGCTGGCTGTCGCGTCGGCCGATGACGTTTCGTGAAGAAGTGGTGCGCCGCAGCCGGTTGCAGCATTTCGACACGGGGACAAGCTTTTACAACGCCGGTGACGATGGCCTGGGCATGTATGGGCTGGTCAGCGGTCAGGTGCTGATCCGCCTGCCGCCGGCAGATACCATCGGCAGCGTCGCATCGCCGGGCACTTGGCTGGGCGATGCAACCGCCTTTCGTCGCGAAGCGCGCTGGGTGTCAGCGACCGCCGGTGCCCCGTCTTGGGTGCTGCATCTCGAACAGCGCGACTTTGAGGAGATGATCCGAGACGCGGAAAACTGCCGGCATTTCGCGATCAACACCAGCGAAGCCTTGAGCGAGGCGGTGACCATCGTGTCCAACCTGATCCAACCTGATAGCGAAGTGCGGGTGGCGCAGCGGCTGCTGACCTTCATGGGGCTTTTCGGCGAGACCCGGCGAAGAGCGCTGACGGTGACGCAGGCCGATCTGGGCGTGATTTGCGGCCTGTCGCGCCAGACGATGAGCAAGGTGTTGACCGGGATGGTCGATGCCGGGATCATCGCGGTGGGATATCGCCGCATCGATATCATCGACGAAGCCGCACTTTACGCGCTCGCGACCCACGACGAGCGCGTCTGGCGTTGACATCCAAGGTTTGAGCAGCGCGGATGATCCCGCCTCAAGGCGCCAGAAGGTCGCCGATCATCGCCACATCGGACGTGTCGTCATCGGTCAGGGCCTGGGCGATGATCTCCTTGATCCGCGCCTACTGAACGGTCCGGTCAATATGTCAGGGCATTGACGGGCTCGACGCCAGAGCGGGCTGCGGTCGGCTTGCCGACGGAGGGGGGCGCACAGCTGCCCGCGCGGCCAAAGCTGGCACGACCTCCGGGGCCGGTGGCTTGTATCGGCGCGCTCCGTGCGGACGCACGGTGGCGTCATGGCGCCGCCAGCTCTCGATGACAATCCTCACCGCAGCGAGAGAGCAGACGATCTCTGCGTCGAGCCAGTCATCCCTCAGGCGGTCGTCGAACGGCTCGATGAAGCCGTTCTGCCAGGGCGAACCCGGTTCGATGCATGAACTTGCCCGGGCAACAACAAGGATCGGCTTAGGGTTTTTTTTAAAGGTCGCGCGCCATACTCGCCAGCGGTCGTGCGGGGGTGGTGATGAAGCTTCTTGTTGTCGTCGGGGCGACTGCCGCAATCGTCCTCGCTGCCGTTGTGGGAGCGCAACCGACCAAGCTCATGCAAACGCAGTCTCCGGTCGTAGACACAGCACGCGCAGGCAGCTTCGAGCAGGTTTGCCAAACCAACTTCGAACAGATTTACGGAACCATCAAACGGCAAGAGGGATTGTCTGGAAAAATCCCCTATACTGTGAGGGCCAGGGTGGCGAGCGTGATACCCGCCTTCTGTGTTTGCACCCGCGACATGATTGGCGGTGACGTAACCAGGAGCGAGTTAATGGTGATGGGCAAGCTCTCGGGTGCCCTGGACAAGACGAAACTCGCCGAGAAATATGGCGATGCTGGCGACCTTCGGGCCGCGCAGGCCGATGCACGCCAGCAGATCGAGAAGCTCATGAACGAGCACCAGTACTCGTTGAACAAGATGGGCGCGCTCGCAGGACGGCTGGAGACGGCACAGAGAACCTGCTCTGTGAAGCATTTCAGGTAAGGACCGATTGGCGTCGCCTTGATCGGCCGCTCCCTGAGGGGTCCGTTGGGACGATGAGTGCATTGACGCCCTGGGCACCCTTGGTCAAGGCCGCAGGGGTCGTCGCGCAGCGCAGACGCTGCTGCGCCAGTCGATCCGCACGTGAGCATCCTGACGGGTTGTCTGAAACAGACAACCCGCATGCGGCGATGACCTTCCTTGTCTCAACAGCGTGCCTCGCCGGCCAGCCCGGAAACGGCCTGTTCTGGGCTGTCGGGTGAACCTCGCCCGTTCGCCAGGCTACGCGCAATCCCGCAAGGAACGCATGGATCGGAACGGGTGCCGCCCTCATCCCGCTGGCGGCTGCACCATCGGCGATCGCCACCAGCGACCTGTGCTGCTCCCGCATTTCGGCCGGCAGCCGCACGGGATCGAGATCGGCGCGCACCATCTCGACTTCTCAAACCATCCCCGGCGCACTACAACTGGGTCCGGCGCAATGGCTGAGGACCGCTGCATGACACCCTGGCTGATCGTGATCGCGGCCACGCTGATGGCATCCGCAAGTCCTGCGCAGTCGCAGGGCGAAACGCACCCGATGATCCCGATCGTCTATGAGGCGCCCAAGGACCGCGCGCACGCGCCACTCGTCGAACAACTCAAGCAGCGACAGATCCTGGAGAATGTCCGCAGCTATTTTGTGCCCTATCGACTTCCAAAGCCACTCACGCTCAAAACCACCGGCTGCGATGGCGAGATCGATGCGTGGTATGCAGATGATGTCATAACCATCTGCTATGAGTATCTGCAATACATCCTCGAAACGGCTCGCAGTCCCCATCGACCCGCATGGGTGAGCGAGCAGGACGCAATTCTGGGGCCGGTTGTCGACCTTTTCCTGCATGAAGGCGCGCACGCGGTTTTCGAGTACTTCCAGATTCCAATTCTTGGACGGGAGGAAGATGCGGCAGATCAGATCGCAACCTACTCAATGCTCCATATCCATCGCGACCTCGCGCCGCGTCTGGTGGCGGGCGTCACCTACATGTATCTCAGTGAGAGCGGCGCAAACGCCTTTCGCAAGCTTCGCCGCCCGAAACTCCGGCTGGTTGACGCAACCAAGGCGGCAGACCCGCATTCCCTGCCATTGCAGCGCATGTATGGCGTCCTTTGCCTGGCCTATGGCTCCGATCCCGTGGCCTACCGCGATCTGGCGGCCAAAGGCACCTTGCCCAAGGACCGCGCGGATGGCTGCGAGGACGAATACCGGCAAGTGGCGTTCGCCTTCAACAGGCTCCTGCTGCCTCACATTGACCAATCGCGGCTAAAGCAGGTGTTCCCTCGTGTTGAACGCCGGTGACATTGCCCGGCATTGGCTCCAGAACCGATGACGTCCGCTCAGGGCGGATTGCGGAATGCCCATGCTGGTCAGCGCCCTGCAGTCCATGGCTTCGGCTGGTCGCTCATCGCAGGCCGCATCCCAAAAGCGCGAGAGGCATGGGGAGGTTCGTGACGGGTTGAGCGCCCAGGCAGTGGTCTTCCGGCGGACCGTCGCAGAGAAGCTGCCATGGCCAGCACGGTCAATCAGCCCGGAGCGTCGACGCAGACCCACACGTGCATGCTCATCCACAGATCATCACGCGCGGTGCGCGGGATTGCTTGCGGATAAGCTTGTGCAGCAGCTTCTGCGCTGCGCGCCGGCCCTCGCGGCCTTGGACCAGGGCGTCGGGAACGAAGCCGGCCGCATCGACGGCGCGATTACCATGGCACTGCGTCTTGCCGTTGATCGAGATCACGACCGCGCCGCGATGCCACTTGTCACCGAACCGAGGCGCGCGCCGACGGATCTTGCTGGCGTCGATCCGTCCGGACGTCCCCGCCCAACTCCCCGCTGTTTCGTGGCTGATGATGCTTCCGCACGCTGCCAGAAGGTCCTCGACCAGGTGCAGGCCCAGCGGAAAACGGACAGAGAGGGCCAGACGGCGTGTTCAAGGCCTTCCACCGGGAAGCGGTCGCCGCGAGCAATGGATTTCGCCGTCGTGATCGCCGATCTGACAGTCCTCTTGGCTGTCAACCCAAGAATCCTTCATGCGTCAGGATGGTAGATTTCGCTTGCTGCGGCCTTGGCCAGACACAACACTCCTCACATTGATTAAGTGATCGCCAAAGCTTTGCAGTCCTTCGACGCTTCGCTCGATGGGCGATTGCGCGCCTGGAGTGTGTCGGTGAAAGTTGTCCTTCTCGATGGCGGCACAAGCCTCGAGCTTCAGAAGCGCTCCGCGAACAAGGCCCCGCGCCACTGGTCGGCCGAGTATCTGATGTCGGAGCCGGACCTCGTCCGCCAGGTCCATCTGGACTATATCCGTGCTGGCTCAAAGGTCATCACCGTCAACAGCTACTCGTCGACGTTCACGCGCATGCAGATGGTCGGCGCGGCGGACAGGGTGCCGGAGCTTCAGCGGATCGCCTGCGAACTGGCGCTGCAGGCGCGCGATATGGCCGGGCCAGCCGGTGCTGATGTCGCGATCGCAGGCTGCATTCCACCGCTGAACGGAACCTACCGGCCGGACCGCGTGCGCGAATTCCAGACCAACCATGACGAGTACGCCCGACTGGGCGAATTGCAGGCTCCTTACGTCGACCTCTTTGTTTGTGAGACGATGTCAACCGCCGAGGAAGGCCGTGCCGCCGCCGCTGCGATGCAACCTTTCGGCATTGCCGTCTGGATCGGGTGGTCACTCATGGATGCCGGGCCGTGGCTGCGCTCTGCTGAAGCCGTCGCAACAGCTGCAAGAGCGCTGAACGGGCTTCGCGTGGCCGCCGTGCTGGCCAATTGCTGCTCTCCTGAAAGCATCACGGCGTCCATGCCGGCACTGGTGGCGACAGGCTTCTCCACCGGAGGCTATGCCAATGGTTTTACCACGATTCCCGCAACATTCATGCCCGGCAAGACAAAGGAACAGCTCAAGAGCCGGAAAGACCTCGATCCCGAAGCCTATTCAGCTTTTGCCCTGAAATGGGTCGAACAAGGCGCGACCATTGTTGGTGGCTGTTGCGAAGTCGGCCCCGCCCACATCGCCCGGTTGCGGGATGACTTGATCGCCGCCGGCCACGAGATTGTCAGCCCGTCCGGGCTTGCGGTGTCGGGACGCGACTGACGTGCTTCTTGGCCGCCTTCTTGGCCGCTTTCTTGGCCGCTTCAGTTCCCCTTTACACCTGCTGCGCGGATCAGCGGGGTCCATTTGTCGACTTCTGATTGCAGATGGGCCCTGAGGGCATCGGGGGTGGCGAGGTCCAGATTCACGCGATCGCTGTGGAGCTTGTTGAAGCGCTCAACAACACGCGGATCACGCAAGGCCTTCTGAACAGCTTCGGCGAGCTTGTGACGCACATCAGCCGACAGGCCCTTGGGAGCCCAAAGCCCGTGCCAGCCGTTGACATCAAAACCGGCGAGGCCCGTCTCGGCGAGCGTCGGCAGATCAGGCAGCGATGTGGCGCGGGCGGCAGTCGTGGTTGCTATGCCCTTGATCTTGCCATCCGCAATCAATCCGGTGGTTGCGGGCGTACCGTCGCATAACAGGTCAAAACGCTGCCCGATAAGATCGGTCATGGCCGGTCCAGTGCCACGATAAGCGACCCCCGTCATCGTGACGCCAGCGTGCCGCATCAGCATGAGCATGCACAGATGTGACGCAGACCCAGGCCCGCCATGGCCGTAGGTCGCCTTGTCCTTTTGGCTGCGCATCCATTCGAGCAATTCGCCGGTTGTCTTCACTGGCAGATCGGACCTGACGACGATCGTCATCGGCACGTCGACGATGCGTCCGATGTGATCGAAACTCTCGATGACGTTGTAGGGCAGGTTCTCATACATCGCCGGCGCGGTCGCATGAGCGATGTGCCAGAACCCTATCGTGTAGCCATCAGCCTGAGCCCGGGAGAGGCGGCCCATTCCCAGCGTACCTCCCGCTCCGGCTGCATTCTCCACGACAACATTCTGCCGGAGCGCCTCACCAAGGGCGCTCGCAAGAATACGTCCGACCCCATCCGTCGGGCCGCCGGCGGTGGTCGGGATGATCATGGTGATCGTGCGCGCAGGGTAGCTGACCTGCGCCGTCGCACAGAAGCCGGCCATCAGGACTGCCAGGCCACCAAAGACTGCCAGCCATGGACGTCGCCTGTATCGGACCCGTTCCGTCATTTGCCCGCTCCTCCCAGCGCTCGTTTCTCGCTGGCCTGTTTGTTTCGATGACTGACTGGCCATCCCGCTCAAGCCTCAACAGCACAGGCCCTCTGGCCGGTCGATCGGGTATTCAGTCCGCAAACACCACTGTCTTCTGGCCATTCATGATGACCCGGTGCTCCAGGTGATAACGCACCGCCCGGCCAAGAACGCGTCGTTCGATATCGCGTCCCTTGCGCACCAGGTCATCAGGGTGGTCACGATGCATGATCCGCTCGACATCCTGCTCGATGATCGGACCCTCATCCAAGTCGCCGGTGACGTAGTGAGCCGTCGCGCCGATCAGCTTGACGCCGCGCTGGTGAGCCTGGTGATAGGGCTTGGCGCCCTTGAAGCCCGGCAGGAACGAATGATGGATGTTGATGCAGCGACCGGCGAGTTTCGCAGCCAACCCATCCGACAGAACCTGCATGTAGCGCGCGAGAACCACAAGGTCGGTCTTCGTGCTTCGGATCAACTCCCATAGGGCGCTCTCCTGCTCAAGCTTGGTCGAACGTGATACCGGCAGATGGTGAAAGGCAATCTCGTGAAGATCGATTCCCTTGTAGGTCTCCTGCGGGTGGTTCGACACGATGGCCGAAACATCCATCACCAGTTCACCGATGCGCCATCGATAGAGCAGATCAACGAGACAGTGGTCCTGCCTCGAGACCAGCAGCATGACGCGCTGACGCTCCTCGGTCGAGGCCAGCGTCCAGCTCATGCCAAACCTTTCGGCGATCGCGCCAAAGGCCTTGCGCGGATGGTCGCCTGCCTGCTTCCGGACTGAGATGAAGACGACCCGCATGAAGAACCGTCCGGTCTCGGCATCGTCGAACTGCTGCGCGTCAAGGATGTTGAAGCCGTGATCCAACAGATGCGTGGCGACGGCAGCCACAATGCCCGGCCGATCCCCGCACGATAGCGTCAGAATGAAGGGTCTCGCCGTCATGGGAAAAACGCCAGATGCCCGATGACGAGACGTGTCATGCGAAACGCCGACGGGACGTGCGTTCCAGGTCCATCTTGCCTCATCGTTTGGCCATCTCGCTTGCGATCCAGTCCGCAGTCGCGATCGCGCCGCCGAAGGCGAAGAAGTGAGCGCCGGCAAGGTTTGGCCTGTTGCGCCCGGTCAGGTGAGCTGCGACCGGCACGAGCTCCCTCAGCGGGTCGCTGCTTGTTGCCAGCCGGAGGCTCTTGCGTCCCATCCGGACGAGCGAGCCGAACGAAGGCGCAACACCGCAGGTCTGCGCATAGCGCGCCAGGGACATCAAGCTTGTCGGTCCTGCCACTCCCATATGCAGCGCAACCTGAGGATGACGCGCCGCTACGGTGTCGATGCAGGCCGTGATCCGCTCTGGTGTAAAGCAAAGCTGGGTCACGAGACTGACCGAAACACCCATTGCGCCGGCGCGCGTGATCTTGCGATCCAACGCATCCTCAAGCTGCCGCGCTGGTATGCGTGGATGCTCTTCAGGATAGACCGCAAATGAGATTTCCCTCAGACCGGCTTCGGCGACAGCCGGATCTGCCAGAACCGCCGCGGCATCGGCAAAGGGACCGGCGGCGTCCGCAAGGTCACCGCCGATGATGAGCAGGCGCCGAACACCCGCTTGGCCGCAAGCGGTTCGAAGGAACGCGGCGAGTTCCTCCCGCGAAGCCACGCGCCGGGCTGCAATGTGCGGGACAGGGTGCAAACCAGCCGCGTGGAGGCTCTGCACGGCCGGCAGGGACTGAGCCAGTGAATGACGCGGCAGGTGGCTGACGAAGACACTCGTTCCCCGCGGGAGCCTGGCTGCAATGGCCGGCGCGTCCTGCGCCCGATTGGCGCCAAGTTCGAGGGAGGCCTGGCTCAGAAGCTTGCTGAGCACCGGCCTCGCGCTGCGTGGCGCGCACTCTTGTCGGGCCAACGGCAGATCGCTCATGCGAATGGCAATGCTGAAACGGTGCCGGGTCTGCTTGTGCCGTCAGCGCTCAGCACTGTGACCCGCTGGCCAGGCTCCCAATAACCCCTGTCGATCATGGACAGGCCGACATTGCGTTCAAGCCGGGGCGACCAGCCGGCAGAGGTGATCTGCCCGATCTGCGGGCCGCCGGCATCACCCGCCAGGACCGGCCACGGCCTGCCACAGGGCGGACAACGCCCGCCATCGAAAAGGACGCCCCGGATCTGGCGTTTGACGCCCTCTCGCGCCACCCGCTCGAGGGCTGCTCGGCCGATATAGTCGATGGAACCGTCGAGCGTGCAATACTTTTCCATGCCGCATTCCAGCGGATTGTTGTCGCGCGTGAATTCATTGCCATAGGACAGAAGGCCAGCCTCGATCCGGTCCGGCACATTGGGACAGCCAGGGGTCATCCCATAAGGCTTGCCGGCTTCCCAGATCCTGTCCCAGAGAGCCGGGCCGAGATGGCCGCCGCGCAGGAACACTTCATAGCCGCCGGGCCGCGAATAGCCGGTTCGCGCGATCACCTGTTGTGCGCCTTCGAACGTGAACAGGCCATATTTGAAGAAGCCGAGAGCGCGGATGCCGTCTCCAAAAATGCTGGCCAGGACGTCCGCTGCCTTCGGGCCCTGGACTGCAAGGGGCGACACATCCGGCTCATCGACCGACACATTCAGCCCTCGCCCAAGGGCCAGACCCTTGGCCCAGAGCATGACATCGGAGTCGGCGATGGAGAGCCAGAAATGGTCCTCCGCCAACTTCAGAAGCACGGGATCATTGATCATCCCGCCCTTGTCGTCCGTGATCGGGAGATAAAAACATTGGCCCAGCTTCATTCGGCTGATGTTGCGAGGGGTCATCCACTGCACCAGCCTCGCGGCATCAGGCCCCCTGATCTCTACCTGTCGCTGGCAGGATACATCCCAGATCTGGACATGCTCGCGCAGATGCAGGAAGTCCTCCTCGACGCTCTTCTCGAACGCCTTGGGCAACAGCATGTGATTGACGACGGAGAAACCGCGCACGCCAACAGCCTCGACACGGTCGGTATAGGGTGTGCGCCGGATACGACGCGACATGTTCAATCCCGAGGTGCTCACCGGGGTCTCCGTTGTTCTTGTGTGCTTGGGAAGATCAGCTCGACCACCAGACGGAGTATCCGTTCGGCGCCAGGATCACCGGTAAATGGTACCTGGCCTTGGCATCGGGCATGGCGAAGCGCAGGACCACCTCGCTGACGATCTGCCGGTGTTCACGGTCCGGGAGGTGGGCCGCGAAGTAGGGGCCGGTCTCGAAGACGAGTTCATACTGCGCCTGCGTGTCGATCGCGACAGCGTCGATCTCCTCCAACAGCCGGCCGCCCGGATCGGTTTCTTTCCGGAACACGATGCCCCGGCTGCCATCCTTCGCCAGCTTGACCAGCGTGATGGCAATCCCGCCGGCATGGGTGCCGTGGACTGCGTCGAGCGTATGGGTCGAGACAATGGCCATGGGCTTACTCGATCGATGCCTTGTCGCGCTTGCTGGTGGTGGCAAGCACGATGGGGCTGATGACGCCCTTGGCCTTCACGTTCACGATCGCGGTCTTGCCGCTGGCCATCGCGCGGCGCAAAGCCGGGATCAGTTGCTCGCGCCGCTCGACCAGTTCGCCGTGGCCGCCCATGCCTTCGCACAGGGTGTGGAAGGGAATGTCCCGGAAATCGGTCGCGAAATGCTTGCCGCTGGCGAACAGCCGCTCCTGCTGCTGCGAGATGCAGTCCAGGCCGCCATTGTTGTCGATGACGATCGTGATCGGCAGTCCTTCCTGGAAGGCCGCTTCGATCGAGAGCCCGCCCGACAGGAATGCACCGTCACCGCTGATCAACACCACGTTGCTGTCCCGGTGCAGGTTCTTGGCGGAGACCGCAAAGGAGACGCCGACGCCGAGGAGGCTGAAGGTGCCGGGATGCATGATGCCCGCAAGCTTCTGGCCCTTCCAACCCGCAAGGTTGACCGCGATCTCGGCCCAGAAATGCGTGTTCCCGCCATCGAACACCAACCAGTCCTTCTCGCCCATCACAGTCTGGACATCGAGCGCCAGCTGGAGCGGATGGATCTTGTCGCCGAAGCCCGAGTCTGGCGCCGTGTCGCGCGCCAGATCAGCGAGGGTTTTCTCGACCCATGCGGCGCGCCAGGCGCGATTGGTGTCGAACCAGTCGCGGCTGAGGTGCCATCGTCCGGTCTCCTTCAACGCCAGCAAGGTCTCGAGAAATGCGCCCGGGTCCGACAGCAGAACATGATCCGCTGCGCGGTTCATCTCCAGCTCTTCATGCGAACCGTTGACGCAGACAAGCTGGCAGGTCTCGGGGAAAAATGGCGGATTGCCGAAATTCATCTGGTTGTCGAGCCGGCCACCCACCATGACGACAACATCGGCGGCCTCCAGCGCCTGTCTCGAAGGCTGGTACTGGTGAAGATCTGCAAGGCCCATATAGGCCTCGCTGTCCTCACCCAGCAGCTTCTGGTGATAGGGCACGTTGAAGATAGGAATGCCGAGCGCCCGGCCGGTGGCCTCGAGCTTGCGCTCGGCGCCCGACCACCAGATCCCGTGGCCGCCGATCAGCATCGGCCGTTTGGCGCCGGCGATCAGGTCGAGAATGGGGCCCAGGGCCTCGGGGTCCGGCCAGGCGCGCGGCGCGCGCTGTGACGTGCGAACAAAAGGGCGCTCCTCCAGACCTGCATCCTCATCGAAGGAGGAAAACATGATGTCGACCGGCAAGCTGAGGTGCACGGCGCCGGGATAACCGCTGGTTGCGATCTTCCACGCACGATCGACAAACTCGCTGATGCGTGTCCCATCGGTGATGCTGATCGAATGCTTGGTGAGCGGCGTGGCGATCGCAACGTCATCGATCTCCTTGAATCCGCCGGAGCCACGGCGCTTGAGTGTGCTCGAACCCGTCACGAAGATGATCGGTGAGCGTTCGCCCCAGGCCTCCATCATGGCCGGCACGGCATTGGCAAAGCCTTCCGGTCCGACAAGGCAGACAGCCGGCTTGCGCGTCAGGCGCGTGTGCCCGTCCGCAAGATGGCCGGCAATCTGCTCATGCGGGCAGTTGATGACCGGCATCTGGCATTCCATGAATCCTTCCAACGCCGGATTGCAGAAGCCGCCCGCCAGGGTGAATACATGGTCGACGCCCTTCTCGTGCAGCGCTCGCGCCAAAACATGGCCACCACGGATGCGACGCTTCTCGGTCATGATCCCGCTCCTGATCCGCGCAGCAAGATCGGCCTTCCGCCGGCGGATTTTCCAACTGGTCGCGACGCCAGGATCGCTTCGTTGATGTCGATGACGCGCTTGAGGCCGACCTGAGCCAGGGCAATCGCGACGTCGCTGGTCAGGCTGTCGATGAGGCTGGACACGCCGCGCGCACCGTCGGCTGCCATGGCGTAAAGGAACGGTCGGCCCATCAGGACGAAGTTTGCGCCTGATGCCAGCGCCTTGACCACATCCTCCCCGCTGCGTGCGCCGCCGTCGAACAGCAGCGGATAATCCGGCCCGACAGCCGCCCGGATCGCGGCAAGCGCACTGATTGTCGAGGGCGCGCTATCAAGCTGGCGTCCACCATGGTTGGATACATAGACAGCATCCGCCCCCGCATCCCGGATGCCAACGGCATCGTCCGGCGACAGGACGCCCTTGATGATCAACTTGCCCTTCCAGTGATCGCGCAGACGGGCGAGAAACGGCCAATCCGCACCAGCTCGCGCAGCATTGCGGTCGTATCCCCTGGTGTTGGGACCGCTGCCGAAATTCGCCATGCGCGGCGTGCCGGCAAGCAAGGTGCCGATCGACCAGCGCGGATGCATCGCGAAGTCGAGGAACTGTGGCGCCTTGATCCGGAAAGGCGTCTCGAAGCCATTGCGCAAGTCCCGGGGCCGCTTGCCGAGTTTCGGCACGTCGACGGTCAGGAGCAGGTTTTCGTAGCCGGCGCTGGCGGCCCGGTCGACGAACCGCATCGCTGTCTCGACCGAGCCAGTCACATAAAGCTGGAACCATGCATGACCGTCGGAGAGACGCAGCATCTCTTCCATGGATGTGGAACTGGCGGTGGAAACACACACAGGAAATCCGCGCTGCGAGGCTTCGGTCGCGAAAGCCCTGTCGGTCCCCGGCCAGGCGAGGTCACACATCCCCATGGGCGCAATGCCGAACGGCAGGTTGTATCGGCGCCCAAGGAACGTCGTGCCGAGATCCTCGCCCTGCACATCGACGAGAACCCGTGGCATCAGGCGCACTGCTCGTAGATCAGCCTGGTTCAACGCGATCGTGGTCTCATAGCCCGCGCCGCCGTCGATAAAGTCGAAAATGAGATTGGGAAGCCGCCGGGCAGCCAGCTCGCGGGCATCCGCCGTCGTCGGCATCGATCGGTGGGCCTTGCCATCCCGCAGACCCCAGCCCCCGAGCCCGTTCAATGATCGTCCAAACATCTCTCAGCCCATGCCGTCAGGCAATCTGTGCAATGGCCACAAGGCTGATGGACACACCGGCCATCGACAAGCACTTATCCCGTCTCCTATACATAAAGAAGACTTTGTGCATGAAGAAGGGTATCGGGCATGGCGAGCATCCGAAGGCGTCTGCCGATGACCGCGTTGCGCACATTCGAGGCCGCTGCGCGCCTGCAGAGCTTCAAGGATGCGGCACAGGAGCTGAATGTCAGCGCCACGACGGTCAGCAACCAGATCCGGATGCTCGAGCGGGATTGGCGTTGCCTGCTCTTTGTTCGCAAGACCAGACAGGTCGTCCTGACCGAGACCGGCCAGGCCCTCGGCCAGGTCATTGCCCAATCGTTCGACGCCATCGCGCGCGAGATCGACTACCACATCACCACCACGCGTCATTCCACGTCGATGGCTGTCGGCGCAATCTTCGGTGCGCGCTGGCTGACGCCGCGGCTCGGAAAGTTCCGCAAGGACCTGCCGCGCATCGCGCTGTCTCTGCGCAGGGGGCGGCGCATCACGAGCCCGACCGACATGCCCGCCGCCATTGTCGTGGATTGGGGCACCGGCCAATGGCACGGTCTTGAGGCGGAGCCACTCTTGTCCATCCGCTATGCGCCCGTGCTCAGCCCGAGCCTGGCAGAGTCGGTTGGTGGTGTGTCAACCCCGGCCGACCTGTCCAAGATGTCGGTGCTTCACCAGCATGACCGGTCGGAATGGAATGCCTGGCTGACTGAGGTCGGTGCCGAAAGCGTGAGATTTCCGGACGAGACCATCATCGAAGATTCCAATATCGCCATGCAGGCCGCCTTGGCTGGACAAGGCGTGGCCCTCGGCTCCTTTCCCTTCGTGCAGGACGAGGTTGACGCGGGTCGCCTGATCAAGCCGTTCGAGCATGAACTGGCGCCGGCACGGCGCTACTATGTGCTGATGCGACCAGGAGCGCGCCGACAACCGGAGGTCAAGGCTGTTTGTGACTGGCTTCACGCAGAGGCGGCGGAATATGCCAAGATCTGGCCCTACACGAAGGCCGGGAGCGCGATTGACGATACCGAACCTCCGGAACCCGCGCTGAGGGCATAGGCCCAGCAGCTCGGCCCGGCCGACCAGGCCGCAGGTGGCGCGTCATCGCGAAGCACCACCGCGACGCCGTCATCAATGCCCAGTCCCGATGGCAACAGGCCCGCGCCAATCCTGTCCAGGAAAGCGGGGCGTCGGTCTGGCTCCGCATTGAAATGCGCGCATACGCTGCCCTTCAGCAGCCCGAGGCCAATGATTGGCTCCAAGGTGCCGGCCGCACCGCGCACCAGTGCGCACTCGAACCAGCACGCCGCACCGGCACTGACACCAGCGAGGACCGTGCCGCCGCGATAGGCCTCGGCAAGCACGGCGTCGAAACCGGTCTGGTGCCAATGCGCAAGCAGTCTCGCGGTATCGCCGCCGCCCACATAGATCATGTCGTGGCGTGCAACCCATCGGCGGGCTTCGTCTGCGTTGGAGCCGCAAGGCAAGACGGACGCGTCGCTGACGCGTGGCGCGATCAACGCGTGAAAATGCCTCAACCGGACCGGATCATCGTCACTGGCTGTCCCCACATAGCCAATACGGCGGGCGGTGCCATCGAGTTGCGATACAAGAAAGTCGTCCAGAGCCGGGCTGCTCGCCGATGTGAAGCCGCCGCCACCGATCGCGATGATTCGAGCCATACAGGCCTCATTTCCTTCCATCCAGGGCGCGGATCGACGCCCGCTGCGGGTGCTGGCCTCAATCGAGCACAGTCCGTGACCGTATGAATAAGATTTTTCTTATGCATAAACCCCAGAAAATTGAGTTGTAACCCCGGAGCGTGCGTCGCAGTCTGCCATGAAACAATGGGTAAAAACCACATGGCCTCGGCGGTGCTGAAGGCCAACACCCAATCCTGGGAGGGAGGATCGGCATGAAGACACTGCTCGGAGCGATGACCATCGTCGCAGTCTCGATGACAGCAACCGCTGTCATGGCCCAGCCCAAGGGAACGTTTCGGCAGGCGCACGACATCGGTTTCGGCGATGCGTCCAGCCTTGATCCGATCTCGCGCGGTCGCGTGTTCCAGCTGACCGAAAAGCTGATGAGCCGCCTCGTTCGCATTGGTCTTGACGGAAAGCCTGCCGGTGAACTGGTTGAGAGTTGGTCGACGACGCCTGATGCACAGACCTGGACCTTCAAGCTGCGCCCGAATGTGAAGTTTCACAACGGCAAGGTGATGACGGCCGCCGATGTTGTCTACTCGATCCGGCGGATCCAGGACCCGAAGGAAAATTCCCCGGTGCGCTCCACGATCGCTGTGATCGACACAGTGGATGCGCCTGATGCGCAAACCGTGGTCATGAAGTTGACATCGCCCTATGCGGAATTGCCGCTGGTCCTGACAGACTATCGCGTCGTTGTGATTCCGGATGGCTCAGGTGAGACAATCAAGTCAACCGGTATCGGAACCGGGCCGTTCAAGCTCGAGAGGTTCGAGCCCCGTGGCACGTCCGTGCTCGTCGCAAACACGGACTATTTCCTCGGCGCGCCAGGAGTCGAGCGGGTCGAAGTCATCGGTATTGCCGATGCGAATGCGCGTGTTCAGGCTTTGCTCGGCGGTCAGATCGACTTCCTTCCCGGCCTGACACGCCAACAGCGCACCCTGCTTGAACGCAGCGACAGGCACAGGTTCTGGCAGGTCAAGACAGGCAACTGGCGCGGCATGGTGTTCCGGACCGACGTCAAGCCCTTCGACGATGTGCGCGTCCGGCGCGCGGTGCGGATGGCAGTGGACCGGCAGGCGCTTCTCAACCTCGTGGCCGGAGCGGATGGCGGCGTGATCGGCTGCGATACGCCCGTGAGCCCGGTCGACCAGTATCGGTCGCCCAAGACCTGCGCGCAGGACATCGCTGGTGCCAGGAAGCTTCTGGCTGATGCCGGGTACCCGAACGGTATCGATGTCGAGGTCCATACCAGCACGATCGAGTCGGTCTGGCCGACGATTGCCGAGGCCTATCAGCAGCAGGTCGCTGCGGCGGGTATCCGCGTGAAGGTGACACCGGTTCCGACCGACGGATACTGGAGCCAGATCTGGATGAAGAAGGACGTGGTCATGACGCGGTTCAATGACCGTCCGGCAGACGCCATCCTGAACGAAGTCTACCGCAGCGGTACGCCTTGGAATGAATCCTTCTTCAAGGACGAGAAATTCGACGCGATGCTCGACGCTGCACGCCGCGAACTTGACGCCGAGAAGCGCAAGGCGCTCTACATCGCCGCGCAGGACTATCTTTCGGATAATGCCGGAACGTTCGTCACCTACCATGTCGTCGACAATGTTGCGACGACGGCGCGGGTCAAGGACCTCGACAAGCTCGAGAATTTTTCGATCCGCTGGCACCTCGTCAAGGTGGACTGATGTTTGTCACTGCCGGCCTGTGACGCCATCAGGCGGAACCTGCCGGCAGACCGACTGCTCAAGACGACCTCCAGTGGTGCCATGCTCCGCATCTTTATCCGCCGCTTGTTGTTGGGCATTGCCACGGTCGCGATCGTTTCCGGCATCATTTTTGCGGCGGTCGAAGCGTTGCCCGGCGATGCTTGCACGGCCATTCTGCAGCGCGATGCATCCGGCGAACGTCTGGTCAATTGCCGACGCGAGCTCGGTCTCGATCGACCGGCAGTGACGCGCTTTGTTGAATGGGCATCCGGCGCTGTCCGCGGCGATCTCGGCATTTCCGCCCATAACAACAAGCCGATTGCCTTGCTGGTCGGAGACCGGCTGAAAAATACCTTGCTCCTGGCTGGTTGTTCGCTGGCGCTTGGCATACCGCTTGCCCTGTTCCTGGGTGTGCTGACCGGGTTGCGGCGCGACAAGGCTTCAGATCTGGCGTTGTCCACAATCGCGATCTTTGCCATGACCATCCCCGAATTCGTCACCGCCACAGTGTTGATCTTTGTCTTCAGTATCTGGCTTGGCTGGGTGCCAGGGATCGTGACGGCTTCGGCAAGTTCGCCTCTCTCGGCATTCTTTCCAGGCATCGCCTTGCCTGTCATCGTGCTGACCATGGTGATGACCGCGCATATCATGCGGACGGTCCGCTCAAGCGTGATCGATGTGATGAACAGTGACTACGTCCAGATGGCGACACTCAAGGGTGTGCCGTACCGGCAGATCGTCTTGCGCCATGCGCTGCCGAATGCCTTGCTGCCAGCAATCAATGTGATTGCCCTGACCGTGGGCTGGCTCCTTGGCGGTGTCGTCGTCGTGGAGAAGGTGTTCAACTATCCGGGCCTCGGGCACTACATGATCGACGCGATCTCAGACCGCGATCTGCCCGTTGTCCAGGCCATCGCGCTGATCGTCGCGACAGCCTATGTCGGCGTCAATCTGGCGGCCGATCTCCTCGCCATGGCTTTCAACCCGCGCTTGCGAACGCTCAAGGCACGGTCGCCATGAGGGCCGGTCCGACAACCCCTGATGCAATCCCGGCTCGCCCTTCGCGTCTTGTTGCCGTCATCCGGGAGATGCTGTCGCGCCCGTCCGGCTGCATTGGCTTGTTTCTGGTCGTCGCGCATGTGATCCTGGCGCTCTTGAGCCCCTATTTCGCGCCGTTCGATTTCAAGGCGATGAACGCGAACGCGATCCTCGCTCCGCCTGATACCACGCATTGGCTCGGCACAGATCAGCTCGGCCGGGATATCCTGACCCGCACGATCATGGGCGGACGACAGGCGATCCTGGTTACCGCGATCGCCACGCCGCTGGCTGTCGCCTGGGGCGGACTGCTCGGCATCTATCTGGGCCTGGCCGGCGGGCGCCTGGATGACATTCTGATGCGGGTTGTCGATGCGTTCCTCGCCTTGCCGTGGATCCTGAAGATGCTGTTGATGATCGTCACCTTCGGAACAGGTGTCGGCGTGCTCATTCCGACGCTTGCCTTCTTCTACGGCATCCCCGTCATCCGCATCGCGCGCGCAGCGACGCAGAACATCGTCGCCCGTGATTTTGTGCTTGCAGCGCGGGCACGTGGTCACTCTCGCGTCTCCATCATGCGAAGGGAGTTGTTCGGCAATGTGCTCGACGCGCTGATGGTTGAAGGCGCAATGCGCTGGTCGTGGATGCTGCTTGCCTTCACCTCCCTCTCGTTTCTTGGCTTCGGCGTTTCGCCGCCAACGCCGGATTGGGGCCTGATGATCGCGGATTCCCGCAATTTCATGGCCATCGCGCCCTGGCCTGCCTTCGCGCCGGTGATCGCATTGAGCTCCCTCATCATTGGCATCAACCTGACCGCGGATGCGCTCGCCAAGGCGCTCGGCATCGACCGCGCGCAGGCGGCGGTGCATTGAGATGACGGGCGATGTCCTGATTGATGTCCAGAACCTGAGCATCGGTTTCAAAGGTCGCTCGGGCAAACTCCTGCCCGTTCTGCGCAACATCGATCTTGGCGTTCGGCGCGGGGAGACTGTTGGTATCGTCGGCGAGAGTGGTTCCGGCAAGAGCACGCTCGCGCTCGCCATGATGGGCTATCTCAAGCATGGCCTGCGCGTGATCTCCGGCCAATCGCTGTTTGGCGGGAACGATCTGCTGGCGATGCCAGCGCGCGAATTGCAGCGCATCCGCGGGGGCAAGATCGCGTTGATTCCGCAGAATTCCGGACAATCGCTGTCGCCAAACCTGCGCGTTGGCGCGCAGTTGGCTGAATCCCTGGCGCTTCATGGCAAAGTTGCACCATCGGCTTTTCCGCAGCGCGTGACCGAGCTTCTTCAGCAGGTGCGGCTGCCCGATCCTGCGGCGATTGCGAGCCGCTATCCGCACGAACTGTCCGGCGGGCAGCAGCAGCGCGTCGCGATCGCAATGGCGCTGGCTGGCGATCCTGAGGCCCTGCTGCTTGACGAGCCGACCACCGGCCTTGATGTCACGACACAGGCGCACATCCTCGAACTTCTGAGCGATATTGCTGCGCGCTACAGCAAGGCGATGGTCTATGTCAGCCATGATCTCGGAGCCATCGCACGCGTCTGCAGCCGCGTCGTCGTCATGTATGCCGGCGAGATCATCCTTGATGGTGGTGCCGCGACGGTTCTGACAAATCCCGGCCATCCCTATGCGCGCGGTCTGCTCGCGTCGATCCCGCGGCTTGCTAACCCAAGTCTCCCCTTGGCGCTCGAAGGTCGTCCGCCGCCGCCGGGCGGTGTCGGGCCTGGTTGCTCCTTTGTGGAGCGTTGCGCCATTGCTGAGGCGGCATGCCGCGCCGAACGGCCCGGCCTTCAGCCGCTCCTTGCGGGCGGGCGCGTTCGCTGTCGTCTTCCCGAAAGGGCCGGGTCGATCCCGACAAGGCGGGATGGCAAGCCGGGATCGGCCAGTGGAAGCTTTGGTGAGCCTTTGGTGCGATTGTCGAACCTTGCGATCAGCTATGCGCGGCAGAGCCTTGTCGACCAGCTTCTGGGGCGCAAGCCGCAGGGCGTGCCAACGGTCGACAGGGTCGATATCGACATCCGGCAAGGCGAGGTCGTCGGTCTTGTCGGTGAATCCGGTTCCGGAAAGTCCACCATCCTCAAGGCTATTGCCGGTCTGGTGGCCCCGGCTGGCGGCGAGATCACCTATGACAGGTCTGGCGCGTTGCCAGCAACTGTCGAGCACAGGCGCCCGGAGCAGTTGCGCGACATTCAGCTCATCTTCCAGAATCCTGACGAAAGCCTCAATCCGCGCCATACCATTGAGCAGATCCTTGCCCAGCCGCTACAGCTCTATTTCGGGCTGTCCGGCGATGCTCTCCGGGAGCGCAGCATCGGCATCCTCGAGCGCGTTCGTCTTGGCGCGCATTATCTTGACCGTTTGCCAAGCCAGCTTTCGGGCGGCGAGAAACAGCGTGTCGCGATCGCGCGCGCCTTTGCCGCCGAGCCCAAGCTCGTACTGTGTGACGAGGTGACATCGGCGCTTGATGTGTCGGTGCAAGCGGCTGTCCTTGATTTGCTCGACCAGCTCCGGCGCGACAGCGGCACCACCTATATCTTCGTCTCGCATGACCTGGCGGTTGTTCGCGCGCTGTCGGATCGGGTCGCCGTTCTCTACCAGGGAAGGCTCTGCGAAATCGGGCCGGCTGCGGCTGTCTACAGCAGGCCGTGTCATCCCTACACCGAAGCGCTCATGGGCGCTGTGCTGGAGCCGGAACCGGGTGCGCGTCCTGTCCTGATGGCCGAAGACATCATGGAGCTGTCGCCACCGCCGAAGGGTTGCCCGTTCCAGCGACGCTGTCACCGCAAGGTCGGACCGATCTGTGAAAGCACCACTCCGCCACAGCAAGATGCCGGGGCAGGACATGTCATCCACTGCCATATGCCGATCGAGGACCTCGCGTCGGCTCAGATTGTAAGGACCTGGGACAACGCAGGTCCGCCCCATGTCCAGTGAGACAGGCACTCAAATGCAGGGCTCGAAGCTGACCCTGCCGGATCGACGACGCTCTCTGGCGGTCGACGAGGCGCTTCGACTGGTGACAAGGATTCTCGACAAGGCAGGGCTGCCCACCGACATCGGCCAGTGCGTGGCAGAGCATCTTGTCGATGCCGAGCTTTGCGGGGTGGAATCCCACGGCATCATGCGCGTGATCCAGTATGTCGAGCAGCTCGCAACAGGGTATATTTCAGCAAAGGCGCGCCCTGTAGTGGCCCAAGGCGAGACGGGATTGCCCTTCATTGATGGCCGCGGCGGCATCGGCATCCCGGCGATGCACCTTGCCATGGATCACATCTGTGACATGGCCGGCAGCAGTGGCATGGCCGTCCTGCCGATCCGCAATGTCGGACATACCGGCCGTATCGGTGCTTTCGCTGAAACTGCAGCCATGCGCGGCATGTTCATCATCATCATCGGCGGCGGCGGACGCCAGAGCTGGCGCCAGGCTGCGCCCTATGGCGGGCGCAAGGCGATCCTGCCGACCAATCCCTACTGCATGGCGATCCCGGGTGGTGCGTGCGGGCCAGTCGTCATCGATTTCGCGACCTCAATGATTGCCGGCGGCTGGCTGCATTCCGCCAGAGCCGCCGGCGCACTGGTTCCCGAAGGCGCGATTATCGACGCCGACGGACATCCGAGCCGCGATCCCAAGGCCTATTTCGATGGTGGCGCGATTCTGCCGAAGGGCGGTCCGATGGGGTATGGCCTGGCCGTGATGGCCGAGATGGTCTGTGATGCCATGCTTGGTCCGGCGTCGACGGAGTGCAACTGGCTGACCCTGGCGATCGACACGGCCCGCCATCGTGATCGCTCCGTCATGACCCAGGCCGCGGAAGACGTGCTCTCGGAGCTCCGCGCTTGCCCGCCCGCGCCCGGGTTCGAGCAGGTTCTCGTGCCGGGCGAGCGCGAACGCGATGCAAGACAGGCCAATCTTGCTCGTGGACTGCTGCTGCCAGAAAAGACGCTGGAGGACATCCGAAACCTCGCAGAAAAGCTGATCTGAACGAAAAATGCTTCGGTTCGTATCGGTATCGTCAAATTCCGCATTGCTGGTCAACGCACAGGAAAAGCCATGCAGACGGCACGGCTCTGTTGCATGGACGCGGACCAGCTATCCCGCTTAATGCATCGATGCTCTTTATAGCCCGCGCTTTTCGCCCTTTGAAGGCGTGAAGCGGCTCATTCGACCATGCCTCGCCGCTCCTCCCGCATTGGTGGGGTGAGTGAGGATCGGCGGGGTTTGCGGGTTGCGGTGGAGGGGTTCGTGAGGGGCGCTGAAGGCCCCGTCGTTCAGGTGACGAGGCGGGGTATTCGCTCGAGGACGATGCGCAGGATATGCTGATCCGGGCAAGACGTTGGAAGGTGCAGGCGGATCTGGGTCTTCAATTTGACGACGCGGGCGGCGATCTTGATGAGGCGCAGACGCAGGGTGTCGAACCGGGCGACGCTGAAGCGCGAGCGCCTGGGCATCGCGGCGCGCAGCCCCCACATCAACCAGTAGGCTCCTGCGTGGAGAAAGAGGCGGAACTGGTTGGCCGTCGCTCGCGTGCACGAGGTGCGGTCGGCGGCGAGGTGCGTCTTCCATGATTTGATATGGTTCTCGGCCATTGCGCGCCGGCAATAGACCTCTTCGTAGAGCGCCTTCGCCCTGCCGCTTTCGAGATTGGTGACGATGAAGCGGGTATCGGCACCCTGCGGGCCGACCTCGACGCGGGCGATGATGCGCTCGGTCCGGCTCCAGCTGGCGGCCCCGTCGAAGAACTCCTTGAAGCGCCGGACCTTGGGTGCGCCTGCCTCGACCGACGCCGTGAAGCGCGCGGTCGTGCTGGCCTCTATGGTCGCTACATGCCGGCACAGGGTGGAGGTCGGCGCGACGCCGAGGATGAAGTCGATGCCGTTGGCGCGGCACCAGTCGATAACGAGCGGGCCGCAAGTGGCGAGAAGCCGCCACAGCTGGGACGTCAGCAGACAGATACGCATAAGCACGCCATTTTTAGTC
The DNA here is from genome assembly GCA_026400535.1 of Hyphomicrobiales bacterium. Classification (GTDB taxonomy): domain Bacteria; phylum Pseudomonadota; class Alphaproteobacteria; order Rhizobiales; family Beijerinckiaceae; genus Allobosea. Next base: position 1,868 of record JAPLOU010000097.1, on the reverse strand, counting down.
ACGCAGCTGTGAACACTGCCTGAACAGCGGCAGCCTTGTGAAGCCCAACACCGTATGTTCTTCTCCTGTTCTTGTTCTGGCCGGTCCGAGGCCGCAAGACATCGCCGGGGCTGACAGGCTGGCCGCGCGCCAGTCGTTTGCAGCTTTGATCGTTGCGAGGCCTCGGCCCGTGCAGCAGGGCTGGGCTGGGATATGGTCACACGTGTCGCTACTGTTGCGTTCGGGGGCATCGAGGCCCGCGCTGTCGACGTGCAGGTTCAGCTCAGCGCCGGCGGCGTGAACGTCGTGCTGGTCGGCCTTGGCGACAAGGCGGTGGCGAACAACCAGGAGCGTGTGCGCTCGGCGCTGATCGCAGCGGGCCTCGCCTTGCCGGCCAGACGGCTCACGGTCAAGCTCGCCCCGGCAGACATGCCCAAGGAAGGCAGCCACGACGATCTGCCGATCGCCCTGGGCAATCATGGCCGCGATCGGCGCGATACCGCCCGATGCCTTGCAGGGTTTCACCGTTCTGGGTGGAACTGACGCTGGATGGCACCATCTCCGCCGTCACCGGCGTCCTGCCGGCCGCCATGGCCGCAAACATGCGTGGCCATGGGCTGATCTGCCCTGCTGCCTGCGGGCCTGAAGCAGCCTGGGCCTCGTCCGATCTTGAGGTGCTGGCCCCCCGTCAACCTGATCCAGCTTGCCAACCACATGCGTGGCACGCAGATCATGGCACGTCCCGTCGGGTCGATCGCCAAAACCCCGCCCAGTCGCGCGACATCAAGGGCCAGGACATGAAGGCCCAGGACATGAAGGCCCAGGACATGAAGGCCCAGGACATGGCCAAGCAGGTGTTCGAAGTGGCTGGCGCGGGCGGACATGCCCGACATGACGAAGGTCTGCGTTGCGTCGCCGATCTGCCGAGAGGGGAACGTCGTATCGCCCGCCACCTCCTTCGCGACCGCATCGTTCCACATGGCCAGGAAGGGCGTTTTGATGACGTCGATCCGTTCTCCGTCGATCTGCTGGAACCAGGCCGCGAGCTCATCGAGGATGACGAGATCGAGCCGCAGCAGGCGGTCGGCCAGCTGTCCCGCCCAGTTCGCGGCCTTCTCCTGTTCGAGCGCGTTGACCAGATCGACGGTCGAGAAGAAGCTGACCTTCTTGCGGTGATGTTCGATGGCCTGGACGCCGAGTGCGGTGGCGATGTGGCTCTTGCCTGTGCCGGGCCCTCTGATCAGCACGACGTTGTCGGCGCCGTCGATGAAACTGACGGCGCGGGGCTATCACCGCATGCTGAAGGTCGCGCGCGCTCGCAGACCTCGACGCCGAGGCCAACTTGGCAAGATTGTACCTCGCCGAGGCGCTCTCCTACCGTTCGCGGGTCGCCGACAGCATCTGAAAGCCGTTGCGCCAGCCCCGCCAATCGCCGTATAGGACAAGTGCGCGGGTGTAGTTCAGAGGTAGAACGTCAGCTTCCCAAGCTGAATGTCGTGGGTTCGATTCCCATCGCCCGCTCCAGTCTTTTCACTCGAGAGAACAAAGGCTTGGCAGAAAAAGAGTGTCCTGAAGTTTCACTTGATTTCTCGTCGTGTGCCCGCAGTGCTCCCAAGAGCCTTGGTTTGAGCAAGGCAAAGCCGCTATCCGGGATGCTGGAAACGCCGCTCACAAAGCCCGCAGTTTTAGGGAAAGATCAGAAGAACGCGGCGGCTGGTGTCAAGCGAATCGAAGTTTTGCCCCCCTGGGCGAATTGAAGAACTGACCCCCCGTTCATTGCTGTGCTGTTGGGTTGGTTTCGGTCGCTCCGGCCTTCTGCAGAAGGCCGGAGCGACGCTTTTCGCGGAGCCGGTAGCTGTCGCCCCGGATCGTGATCACGGTGGAATGGT